>JBHHYJ010000006.1:0-64766 GCA_046757485.1 Gemmatimonadota bacterium | reverse complement strand
GCACGGGCTCAAGGTCCATGTGGCGGTTCGTGATGTGGAACGCGAGGAGCCCGTCCGGAGCCGTCTTCGCCAGATAGAGATCGACGGCTTCCTTCGTCAGGAGGTGCACGGGGATGGCGTCGGAGCTGAAGGCGTCCCCGATGAGTCGATCGAACCGGCCGTTCGGGACCTCCTGGAGCGCCAAGCGAGCGTCCCGCAGGACGACCCGCATTCCCTCCCCGCACTCCTGCAGGTAATGGAAGTAGCGTGTGTCGCGGGCGAGCGTCTCCACCGCCGGGTCGATCTCGAAGAGAGTCCACTGCTGGCCGGGGCGGGCGTAGCAGGACGCCGACCCCACGCCGAGCCCCACGACGCCGATTCGTCGGGCGCCGGGATCGTCCCCGAGAATCGACCCGAGCGGACCGTTCGGGTGATAGTACGCCAGAGGCTCGCGCCACCCCGCCGAGTCCCGCAGCGCCGCGCCGTGCACCGTAGTGCCGTGGAACAGGAAGTACGCCTCGTGGTTGGCGTCCGACCGGATCGTGTACACGCCGTAGAAGCTTCGCCGGCTCTCCAGAACCTCGAACGGGGACCGGATCGCCGTGCCGAGCACCAGGAGTAGAGCCCCCACCCCGAGCCCGAACCGGATCGGACGTCGGCGAAAAGCATACACCGCCGTCCCCGTGGCGACGAGCAGGAGGACGAGAACGGGTCGCTGCCACGGAGTCGGGTGCGACGCGAGCCGTCCCAGGAACCATCCCCCCGCCAGGAGGGCCGCGGGGAACCCCACATCCCGCCACGCGAGACCCGGAACCGGGGTCTCCGATTCGCCGGCCGGTGCGCCGCTCCCGGCTCCCGTCCCGAGGATCGGTCGGAGCGTGCAGGCGACGACGAGCATCAGGGGATACTCCCAGACCCGCGGAAAGAGGACCGGGGCGAGGATGGCGTTGAAGATGCCACCCAGGAGCCCTCCGCCGGCGATCCACAGGTAGAACTCGGTGAGGAACCGCGTGTGGGGCCGACGACGGGCCAGCTCTCCGTGGCAGACGAGCGCCACCACGAAGAACGTCGCCAGGTGGGCGGCGATGGCCGCCCACAGGAAGAGCTGGCCGGAAAGGACCACGGCCAGCAGGATGACGAAGAAGGGCTGGGCCGCCAGGGCCGTACGGTGGCGAATCGCCGGTCGGCGCGAGAAGGCGATCACGTACGTGAGCAGATACAGGGCGAGGGGAACGACCCAGAACAGGGGGGTCGCGGCCACGTCGGTCGTGATGTGGGTCGTGACCCCCAGCAGCAGGCTGGACGGAGCGAAGGCCAACAGGAGCCATCGGAGCCGGGCGGCGCGGCTCGGTGCCGTCGTCCGGGGATTCCGATCCGCCTCCCCTTCGACATCCGATCCCTCCGCTCTCAGCGCGAGCCAGGCGGCGCAGAGCACGAGAAGCACCAGGGCACCGAAGAGTCCCGACCAGTACGCCCGCTGCCGACTCAGGCCGAGGAACGGTTCCAGGAGGGAAGGGAAGGTGAGGAGGGCGAAGATGCTGCCGGCGTTGCTCGCCGCGTACAGGAAGTACGGGTCCGACGCCGCGACGTGCGAGGTGCGGGTCAGCCATCGTTGAAGGAGGGGAGCCGTGGCCGCGATGGCCAGGAACGGGACACCGATCCCGGTCCCGAACAGGGACAGAAGCCACGGGATCGGCAGTTCGGAAGCCGGGGGCTCCCAGTCGGGGACCGCCGGCGGAAGGAAGAAAACGGCTCCGACCAGGAGGGCCAGGTGGAGGCCCACCTGCTTTCTCGGGCTCAAGAGGCGGCTGGTGGCGTGCACGTAGCCGTAGCCCGCCAGGAGTCCGGCCTGGAAGAAGACGAGGGCCGTGTTCCACACGTTGGCAGATCCGCCGAGGAGCGGCAGGACGGCCTTGGTGAACAGCGGCTGGATCCAGAAGAGGAGGAACGCGCCCACGAAGAGAGTGGCGCTGAACACGTATAGCATCGGACCCTCTCCTCGTCCCCGGCCCGTCAGGATCGTTGCCCACCGGGCGCCGACCCCGAGCTCGGCCCGCCGCACCTCGGCCCATGGCCCCCCCGCCCACCCTGGACACGGACCCGCCGTCCGAGCGCCGGCTCCTAGGGTGCCGGGCTGCCTCCCATCGCTTCCGTCGCCGCGGCGCCCGAGCCCGTTCGCGCTCGCTCCAGCACCCGCTCGGCCCGGCGCCGGGCGGCGGTCGCGGGGCTTTCCCCGTCCCTCTCCGATTCGGCGAAGATCTTCTCCAGCGCGCCGCCGATCTGGCACACGGCGTTCCGGAGCTCGGCGTCTTCCTCCACGCCCCGGTACATGAGCCCGAACGCGATGGCGCCGCCGGCGTTCACGATGTAGTCGGGAGCGTACAGGATTCCCCGCTCGTGGAGAAGCCCGGCATCCGAGGCGGAGTCTAGCTGGTTGTTGGCGGAGCCGGCCACGACCCGGCAGCGGAGGCGGGGAATGGAGGCCGGGCCCAGCACGGCGCCCACGGCGCAGGGGGCCAGGATGTCGCACTCCGTCTCCAGAGCCGCCTCGGGGGTCACCAGGGCGGCTCCCAGCTCGGCGGCCAGGGCCCGGGCCTTCTCCTCGTTCAGATCGGAGAGGGTGAGTCGGGCACCCGCCTCGGCCAGCTGGCGGGCCAGGGGCTCACCGACGTCCCCCAAGCCCTGGATCACCACGCTCAGCCCCGTGAGATCCTCGGCACCGAGGGCGTGACGCGCGGCGACTCGCATGCCCTCGAACACCCCGAGGGCGGTGTACGGTCCGGGGTCCCGGGTCCGGCCGGGGAAGACGCCCATCACGTACGGTGCCTCCTCGGCGATCACGGCCATGTCCTCCGGAGTGGTGCCCAGGTCCACGCCCGTCATGAAGGCGCCGTTCAGCACTCGCAGGAGGCGGCCGAAGCGGCGTAAAAGCGCCGGGCGCTCGGCGGATTCCAGTTCTCGGGAAAGCGCCAAAACGGATTTGCCCCCGCCGAACGGGAAGCCCACTCCCGCCCACTTGTAGGTCATCCCTTCGGCCAGGCGCATGGCGTCCAGGAGACCGTCGGCCGGCCGGGGGTAACGTTTCATCCGGCATCCGCCCACGGGAGGTCCGAGGGTGGCGTCGTGCATGGCCACGAAGAACCATGAGTCGGTCTCCTCGTCGAAGCGCGAGACGACGGCCTCGCCGTTCCATTCCCGAATGAGATCTGAGATCGTCGGATGCATCCTGTCCCTTTCCGCCGGCAAGCCCACCGGGGGCGTGATGTATCAGCCGGACGGGACGGCCGCCAGCCGCGTCGCTGACCCTGGCGGCGGGCGCTCGTAACGCGATCCGCCGTGGTTCTTCCACGGGCTTCGCTAGATGACTTCCTTGACCCGGGGCGTGCGGAGGTCGGCGAGGCCGTACGTGGCGCGCACCACGTACAACGGACGCTCCTTCACCTCGTCGTAGATGCGACCGATGTACTCGCCCAGGATGCCGAGTCCCAGGAGCTGCACGCCTCCCAGAAACGTGATCGTCGCGAGGATGGAGCTCCAGCCGGGGATCGCCAGGTCGGTGAACAGGCGCAGGGCGACGACGGTGCCGCCGAGGAGGAACGAGCCGAGGGCGGTGACCGCCCCGACGGCGGTCGCCACTCGGAGCGGAGCGTACGAGAAGGAAAAGAGCGCATCCGCCGCCAGCCGGAGCAGCTTGCGGGCGCTCTGCCGCGGCTTTCCCGCGTAGCGGGCGTCCCGTTCGATCGGGATGCCGATCTGGCGGAATCCGCTCCACGCCCGCAGCCCGCTCAGGTACCGAGAGCGCTCCGGGACGGAGCGCAGCACCTCCACCACCTTGCGGTCCAGCAGGGAAAAGATCCCGGCGTCCAGCGGCAGGGGGACGCTGGAGACGGCGCTCAGGACCCGGTAGAAGGTCGACACGGCCAGCCTTCGCAGGGCGTTCTCCCGTCGCCCCTCGCGGACGACGTACACGACCTCCCAGCCCTCCTCCCAGCGTTTCACCAGCTCGGGCAACAGCTCCGGCGCATCCTGGAGGTCGCCGTCCATGAGGACGACAGCCTGTCCGCGGGCGTATTCCAGGCCCGCCGAGAGCGCCGCCTGGTGACCGAAGTTGCGCGACAGGTCCACGATGCGGACGGTCTCGTCCCGCCCGCGGAACCCCTGGAGGAGCTCAAGCGAGGCGTCCGTGCTCCCGTCGTTCACGAAGAGGATCTCCGCCTCGCCGGGAAGGTGGCGACGCGTCTCCCGCAGACGCCGGTACAGCTCCGGGAGCGTCCGCTCCTCGTTGAAGATCGGGATGACGATGGAGAGGAGAGGCTCGGATCTCATGGCTGAACCCGTTGCCGAGTCCCGAGTGACGGCGAGAGCTGGAGCCCTCGCCGCCGCCGGATTCCGGCCGCGTCCGGGCCGGGACGCCGCGCCCGGCCGCACGCCGTCGGACAGGCTCCTAGCTGCTAGATCCGGTTGACGATAAGGATCGCCAGGCCGATCAGAATCAGGACGATGTAGATGACCTTGCGGTTCATGATCCCACTCCTTCTGAAGTGACGGTCGGACTGCTCACCTCAACACGGATCCTCGGGCAGTCGGATCGGCCGGAGCATGTAGTTCCGGTCCTCCAATCGCGCGCCGGTGGCCGCGAAGTACTCCTCCCAGAAGCTCTTGATCTGCTGAGCCGGGTCCGTGTCCACCCGGGCTCCCACGACGACGACGCACAGGCCGCGGAGGTCCGGGAGGACTCCTCGCGCCGCGGCGGCCTGCACCCAGCCCGCTTCCGGCATCCTCCGCATCCCCTCCATGTCGATCTCGGGCGTGGACTGCAGCATGTCGGAGAAGAGATACATCGTGGCCCGACGTCCCGGAGCCCCCCGCAGCTCCTCGGCGACGTCGTGAAACGTGGACAGGAGGTCGGTGCCCATGATCGTCTCGCGGCCCTCGGGCTCGCTGAAGGAGCGCAGGTAGTCGCTCGCGTCCTTCTGAAAGCGGCGCAGGGTGACGGAGTCCTGCGCGACCTTCTTCTCCTCGAACTCCCGGTGCGGGATCTCCTGTGACCAGCGCAACGGCGGCTCGGCGAGGGAGCGTTGGAGGACCTGAAGACCCGCGATCCGGTCGCCATGATGGAGGGTCGCGATCCGCCGGGCGGTGAGCTCCCGCGCCAGCTCCAGCTTGTAGTCCGGGATGCTCATCGATCGGTCGTAGACGAAGATCGCCAGCTCCGGCGCGGCCGCCTCCGCGGCCGTGTCGGCCGCCGCCTCTCCGCCGCGACAGCCGCCCAGGAGAACGGCGAGACAGCTCGCGAAGAGCGCGCCCAGACAGGAGGGCCGCCGTGCGGGGCGTGCCGTCCGTCGGTCCGCGCTCACGCGACGATCGCCTCCTTCGTGAAGCGCTGTCGGACGGTCTCGAAGCGGGTCTTCAGCGCCACCCGCTCCTCTTCGTACTCTTCCGGATCACGTGCGACGTAAGGTTCTTCCAGCGCCCGCGGGTCGATCTTCACCTCCAGATTCACCGGCTCCCGGAACGCGGGGATCGTCCGGGGATCCAGCCCCCGGGCCCGCCCGTTCTCCGTCCGGTAGAGGGAGATCGCCGCCTCGAGCTGATGGACCACGGAGCGGAACTGCATGAGAGGACGGGCCGCCACGAGGGTCCTGAGCTCACGGGTGTGTCGGACCCCGGCCGACAGCAGCGAGGAGATCTCGGCGGCCGAGCTTTCGGCCTCCTCGACGAGGAGGCGGCGTTCCGCCTCGAACGGACTCTCGTCGAAGTACTCGCTCCTGCGATCCCGGCGGTGGAAGTAGGCGGCGGAGATGGCGCACAGGACGAGCGTCATGTTGAGGAGGAGGATCGGGAAGCTGAGACGGCTCATGGCGCCGGCGTACTCCCGCAGGGCGGAAGCGGCCCCCTCCATGTCGTCGGCCCGGTTCTCCATGTCGTTGGCGCCCAGCAGGTCTCCATCCACCCGCAGCCAGCCGGCCTGCCGGCGCAGGTCCTCGACCACCACCATGTCCTGCTCGAAGCGGTTCCGGCCCACGTCTCCCAGCGTGAGGCGGGCTTCGTACAGGACCCCGATGACGAGCAGCAGGCCCAGGGTGGAGAGGATGATCGGGACGACGCTCTCCAGCGTCGAGCGGGCGGCCACCGTGTCCCGCGGCGTGTTCGGATCCCGGTGCATGACCAGGTCACGCAGGGAGTGTCCGAAGAAGTGCGCCAGGACACACAGGAAGGTGACCACGCCGGCGGCCAGAAGCGCGGCATCCGGACGCAGGATGAACTGGGCGAAGACGCGCTCGGCCCCCGCGAACCAGCCCTCGGACGTCTCGGCGACCAGCCGGATCTGGCGTTCCGTGAGAGGATCGCGGGGCAGGAGGGAGCTGAAGACGGGGGCGTTGGCAAAGAACTCCACCGCGCCGAGGAACCCGAGAGCGGCCACGTAGACGCGCGTCGGGATGCCCCGGGGACGTGCCTTCTCCGCCTGCTCCTCACCCAGGGCCTCGTTCACCTCCCGGCGGCGGACGGAAAGTCGCGCCTTCAGACGCACGAGGTCGTTCGTGAGCCTCTCGAAGCGGTCGAGAAGGAGCGAGGTGCGACCCAGCTCGTCGGAGATCCGCTCCTCCGTCTCCGCGATCCTTCCGTCGAGCTCGCCGCGCTCCCGGGAGTGCCAGCGCTCGAAGAACGCCCGAGCCCTTTCGCGAAGCTCGTCCTCGGAATGGCAGCGGCCCTCGAGCTCCAGCTCGGGCACTCCGGCCGCGGCATCCTCGCGGGCCACGCGAGCCGCCTCCTCCCGGAACCGCTCCAGCGCCAGCTCCACCGCGTCCATCTGGGCCCTCGGGACGCCGTTTCCCGTCGGAGAGCCGAGCCCGCCGGCCACCTCGTCGGCCTCCAGCCGCTCCAACCACGCGCCCTTTCCGGCCGGCCGTGAAACCGGGCTCGACGCCTTTTCGGCACTCGAGCTTCGCGGGCTCTCCGTGCTCGCCTCGCCTCTCTTCTCGTCCGGAGCCATAGCGCCCTCAGCCGTCGTACAGGTGTCCCCAGTGGGCCAGTCCCCCCACCGCCGCACTCTCCCTCCCACCGGGCGCACCCGGCGCGCCCTCCGCGGTCGGGCTCTCGAGAAAGTAATCCTTGCAGGCCAGCGCGATAAGCTCCTCCGATACGCGCGGGGGGACGCCCCGGTACCGGGCCAGGTCGCAGAGGTGGTTCACGATGTCCCTCGGATGGCAGGAACGGGGCGCGAACTCGCCCTCCGCGTAGTACTCCCTCTCGATGAACGCCACCGCGTCCGGGGAGTACTCCAGCTCCCGGGAGGCGCAGCAGCGCCGGAAGATCTCCCGGTACTGCTCCGGCGTCGGGTTGTCCACCAGGATCTTGTAGCGGATCCGGCGAAGGAACGCCTCCTCCACCAGCTCGGTGGGGTCGAGGTTCGTCGCGTAGATCAGCAGGCACTCGAACGGGACGGGGAGGTGGTGGCCCATCGGCAGCGACAGGAAGTCCACCCGTCGCTCGAGCGGGACCATCCACCGGTTCAGAAGATCCCGGGGACGGACCCTCTGGCGCCCGAAGTCGTCGATGATGAACACGCCGCCGTTCGCCTTCATCTGAGGCGGCGCGAGGAAGACCCCGGCCTGCTCATCCCACCGCAGCTCCAGGTCGTCCAGGGTCAGCTCGCCGCCCACCATGACGGCAGGGCGCTCGATGAGCACGTACCGCGCGTCGTGGGTCGCGGCCGGTTTCAACCAGCGGCTCCGCTCGCCGGGCTCCTCCTCGAGCGGCTCGATCGGACGGTGGTTGATCGGGTCGAAGACGGAGATCACCTGCCCGCCCGTCTCGATCGCGTACGGGACGTACATGGCGTCGCCCAGCATCTCGGCGATCGTCTCGGCGATCGTCGTCTTTCCGTTTCCCGCGTGGCCGTACAGGAAGATGGAGCGACCGGAGTTGATCGCCGGACCCAGGCGGTCCAGGAACGGTTCGCTGAGTACGAGGTGGCTGAACCCGCTCCGCACCCGTTCGGGATCGATGCCCAGCGACTCAGGCTTCTGCCTCAGGATCCACTCGCGGTACGCCTCGAGCGTCACGGGAGCGGGGCCGACGTACCTGGTCGTGCTCAGCTTCTCGCGGCAGCGCGTCCGTCCCTCGCCGGTGATCTCGAAGACGTACGACAGCCGCCCGCGCCCCTCGGTGCCCAGCACCTCCAGCAGGCGGCGCTGCTGGAGCCGCATGAGCTGCTCGTCCAGGAGGGAGAACGGCAGCTTGATCGTCCGTTCGAGCTGCTCGCCCGTCCGGCTTCCCCGGAAGTAGAGCGTCCTCAGGATGAGATCGGAGAGAAACCCCTGGGAGAGGCCGGTCTGCTCCAGGCTCTCCGGCACGGGAGGCGCGGAGGAACCTGCCTCCGACGGGCCCAGCGCCGTCGACACCGGTCTGCTCGTGGCTTCCATGGCTGCTGCTCCTCCCCTCCCCCGGTTCCTGGTCGCTTCGAAACGGATGCGCGGTACGCTAGCGTGCCGGCGCGCCGGCCCGCCCGCCCTCCGGCGCCGATGCGGCCCACTCCAACCGGTCGCCGATCTCCGTGCCCGTCCGGCTCAGCGTGCCGATGGGCAGCTCCAGCGCGTAGCGGGCCTTCCAGTGGAGCCGCGTCCGCCCCCCGGGTCGCAGGCGCGGGTAGAGCGCCACCACCTGACCCTCCGCGTCCAGCAGGGCCACGTCCAGCGAGTACCGCATCCACCACATGTGTACGCCCTGGCTGGAGGGGATCAGCAGCCCCTCGCCCTCCTCCGGCGGAGGACGGCCGATGAGACCGCGGAGACGCGCCCACCACCGGTCGGCCACCCTCACCTGGTCTCCGACCACGGCGGCCCGCTCGCGGTTCGAGACGCGCACGGTTCTCATCCGAAGCGCCCGAACATGGCGAAGATCTTGATGAGCCCGGGGCCGAGAATCACGACGGAGGTCGCCGGGAAGATGAGGAGCACGAGGGGAAAGACGAGCTTGGCGCTCACCTTGGCCGCCTTCTCCTGGGCCCGCTGCATCCGGACCGTGCGGAGCGTGTCGGCATGGACGCGCAGGGCATCGGCCACGGAGGTCCCGAAGCGGTCCGTCTGGACGAGCATCGTGATCAGGGCCCGGATGTCCGACAGTCCGGTCCGCTGCCCCATGTTGCGGAGCGCCTCCTCCCGCGGCTTGCCCGCGCGGATCTCCAGGTTCACGACCGTGATCTCGTCGCTCGTCTCCGGACTGATCTGGTCGATCTCCTCGGCGACCCGGACGAGCGCCTGGTTCAGTCCGAGCCCCGCCTCCACGCACACCACGAGCAGGTCCAGCATGTCGGGCAGGGCCTTGGAAAGCTCCTGCTGCCGCAGAGCGCGGCGCCGGCGGACGTAGAAGAACGGGATGTACCAGCCCGCGCCCGTCGAGATCGCCGTGTACAGGATGTACTTGTCCGCCGGGGCGTGCAGGAAGCCGAGGAGGAGGATCGCGCCGACCATGAACAGGGAGGCGAAGATGATCCGCGTCCCCATGAAGATGGCCACCGACCGGGAGGTCCGGTACCCGGCTTCCACCAGCATCTGGCGCATGCCGCGCTGCTGGTTCGCTCCCGTGGCCACCTTGTCCCCCACCGACTCCAGCAGGAGGCGGAGACGGTCCCGCTTGGCCTGCCGGCGGCGGCGCTCCTGAAGCTCTCGGTACGTCACGTCGCCGGCCCGGAGCACGCCGAGGCGCCGCTTCACGATCCGCGACTGGGTCGTGGCGATGTTCACCACCCCGAAGGTGAGGAGGGCGACCGAGGCGGCCGTCGCCAGAGCGAAAACGTAGATCATCGGGCCATTCCCGTGTGCGGGCGAAAGACGGTGTGCGGGTGCATGGTCAGAAGTCGATGTCCACGATGCGCCGGATGACCAGGATCCCGACCACCTGCATGAGCGCCACGATGCCCAGCGCCATGCGGCCCGCCTGCTCCTCCAGCATCACGCTCATGTAGTCCGGGTTCAGCGTGTAGAGGAGAAAGAAGGTGACCAGGGGCGTGACGGCCAGGATGAAGCCCGTGATCCGCCCGTGTGCGGTGAACACGCGGAGCTGCCGCCGGAACTTGAACCGCTCCCGGATGACGTGCGACAGGTTGTCGAGGATCTCGGCCAGGTTGCCGCCCGTGTCCCGCTGAACGAGCACGGCGGTGACGAAGATCTTCAGGTCCACCAGGTCGATGCGGTCCGCCAGCGCCATGAGGGAGTCCCGGAGCGGGAGCCCGAACTTCTGCTCCTCGAAAACCTGGCGGAACTCGCCGGCCACCGGTTCGTCCGCCTCCTCGCTCACGATCCGGAGGCCCGTGGAAAAGGCGTGTCCCGCCCGAATCGCCCGCCCCATCAGGTCGATCGCCTCCGGGAAGTCCGCCTCGAACGCCGCGAAGCGCTGCTTCCGTTTGATCCTCACGAAGAGGTAGGGGACGAGCGCCCCGACGGCCGCGAACGCCACGGGGAGGAGGGGCTGGCGAACCACGACCATGGAGGCGATTCCCGCGCCGGCCCCCAGGCCGAGGGTCACCATGAGGAACGTGCCCAGCCCCCAGCGGACGTCCGCCTGGGCGAGCAGGTGTTCCAGGTCGCGGAGCTGGGGGAGGCGCAGGACCGCCGGCTGCATCCAGGCGGGGATGGAGCGCTCCTCCTTCAGCAGGTCGCTCTCCGGCTCCAGCTTGCGGGCCAGCGCGCGGCTCGTGAGGCGCGACAGCTCCTCCTGCACCGCCCGGCGTCGCAGCCAGGCCCGGACTCCCTCCCCGATGAGCGCCAGGGAGAGAACGCCCAGCGAGACGGCGAGGAAGATCGCCAGCGCCAGCTGCCAGTTCCCGGTCATCCGAGCATCTCCGGGTCCGCGTTGGCGAACAGCGTCTCGTCCAGGTCGATCCCGAACTCCAGGAGTCGCTGGGCGCACTTCGGCCGGATTCCGGTGGCCCGGAAGCGGCCCAACACCTTGCCCTCGGCCGAGACCCCGTGTCGGTCGAAGACGAAGAGGTCCTGCATGCTGATGACGTCCCCCTCCATCCCCACGATCTCCGAGACGGTCATGATTCGCCGCACGCCGTCGGAGAGGCGGGAAAGGTGAACGACGATGTCGATGGCGCTGGCGATCTGCTGCCGCATCCCCTTCTCCGGGAGGTTCAGGCTGGCCATCGAGATCATCGTCTCCAGCCGCGCGAGGGCGTCCCGGGGCGTGTTCGCGTGCAGGGTCGTCAGCGAGCCGTCGTGCCCCGTGTTCATCGCCTGGAGCATGTCGATCGCCTCCGCGCCCCGGACCTCGCCCACGATGATCCGGTCGGGGCGCATGCGCAGCGCGTTGATCACCAGCATGCGCTGGGAGACGGCGCCCTTCCCCTCGATGTTCGGCGGACGGGTCTCCAGCCGCACGACGTGCGGCTGACGGAGCTGGAGCTCCGCGGAGTCCTCGATCGTCACGATCCGCTCCGAGTGGGGAATGGACTCGGAAAGCACGTTGAGCAGGGTCGTCTTACCGGAGCCGGTTCCGCCGGAGATCAGCATGTTCAGTCGGGACTTCACCACCGCCTGGAGGAGGGTCAGCATCGGCGGATCCAGGGTCCCGTACCGCAGCAGGTCGTCCGCCGAGAGCACGTCGCGGCGGAACTTCCGGATGGAAAGATGGGGTCCGTCGATCGCCAGCGGCGGGATGATCGCGTTCACGCGCGAGCCGTCCGCCAGACGGGCGTCCACCATGGGGGAGGAGTCGTCGATCCGCCGGCCCACGGCGGAGACGATCCGGTCGATCACCTGGAGGAGGTGCCGGTCATCGCGAAAGCAGATGTCCGTGCGGTGCAGCCGGCCGTTCGTCTCCACGAAGACCTGCCGGGAGGTGTTGACCAGGATGTCCGACACCTCGGGGTCGTTGACCAGCGGCTCGAGCGGCCCGAGGCCGAACACCTCGTAGACGACCTGCTCGACGACGCCCTCCCGCTCCTCGAGGTTGAGGGGAGTCTCCTCCTGATCCAGCAGGCTGCGGACTACCTGCCGCACCTCCACGATCGCCTCCTCTTCCTGGCGGTCGCTCAGGCTCGCCAGGTTGAGGCGGTCGAGTAGCCGGCGGTGGACGCGGGCCTTGACTTCCTGGAGGACGGCGTCCGCTTCGTCGCCCGGGAAGCTCCTGCCCCCGTTCTCGTACTCCGGCAGCGACTCGTGGGCCGGAGACTCCGTGCGGCGGTCCTCCGGCATGTGATCGGCCGCCGCCTGCCCGCGCCGGGTCACGGAGAGATCCTCCGCTCGTTCACTCATGGCTGCTCACCTCGTGTGCCTCCCCCACCCGATCTCTTCGGGGTACGGGCTGCCTCCTGCCGGGAGCCTTTCCGTTTCGTCGTGCGAAGAGTCGGCTCAGGAACCTGCCCCCCCGGTCGCCTCCCACCGGCACGCCGGTGATCTCCGCGGCCAGCTCTCTCACGTCCCGGGCGAAGTGCGACTTTCGCTGCATGACGGCCGGCTCTCCCTCGTTGATGGAGCGGATCACGGTGCGATAGTCATTGCGGATCGTACGGAAGACCTTCAACTGCAACGTCTTCTCGATCTCCGCCGTCGAGATCACGTCGTTCGGGTTGAACCGGTTCACCACCACCCTGAGCCAGTCCTCGGGACGCTTGGGGGCCATCTTCCGCAGCAGGGGCAGGCAGCGGACCATGTTGCGGAGAGAGGGCAGGTCCCCCGTCACCAGGAGGTAGAGCGTCTCCGCATCGTCGAACGCCGCCAGGGTGGCCGTGTTCAGCGTCTTCGGCGAGTCCACCACCACGTAGTCGTAGTGCCGCCGCAGGGACGTCAGCACCTGCCGCACACGGTCCCCGCTCACGCTCTCCACGTCGGCCGGCTCGTAGGGTGCGGAAAGGAGCTCCACTCCCGTCTCGTGCCGCTCGATGTAGGACTGGAGGAGACCGGCGTCTACCCGGTGCAGGTTCCGGATCAGGTCCACGACGCTGAACTTCGGCTGCATGCCGAGGAGCAGCGCCGTCTCGCCGAGCTCCAGGTCCAGATCCACCAGGAGCGCCTTCTTGCGGGTCAGGCGGTGGATCTCGATCGCCAGGTTCGCCGCCACGGTCGTGGAGCCGGCCCCGCCCTTGGCACTGAAGATCGGCACGACGAGACCGGGCTCGTGGCGCCGTTCTTCCACCAGCCGCCCGGTGCGCCGGAGGACCCGCTCGAGCGCGCCCCGCACCTGCTCTCCCTGCACGGGCTTCGGCACGTACTCTGCCAGGCCCGCCTGCATCGCCTCGAGCAGGAGGGTGGGCGACTCGGTGGGGCCGACGCCGATCAGCGCCCGGCCGATGCCCGACTCCGCCAGGAACTGGGCGAACTTCAGCCCCACGTGAGGATTGGACTCCAGGTCCAGGAAGATCACCTCGGGGTCGAGGCTCCGCAGGCGGTCCAGGTACTCATCGTCGATCTCGGTGAACGGCAGGTCCACCTCGAGGCCCAGGACGACCGTCGCATCGACCCGGGGCAGGGCGGCGCGGAGCGCTTCCCCGAGAGCCGGGTCGGTCGAGATCACCGCGGCCGGCACGGGCCGGCCGGCCTTCGTGTCGTCCGAAGTCGTCACCGGGTCACTCTCCCCTCTAGACTCATCCCTCGTTCCCGCGGAGCACGGCAGCCGCTACTCCACCAGCCGGATGCGCCGCACGATCTTGTTCGCCGGCCCTTCCGTGTCGTCTCCGAACCCGATCCCCGCACCGCCCGCGATGCGGGCGTAGACGTTGCGCTTGCCCGGCGGCCCCGGATCCACACTGTCGATCCACATCAGGAAGAAGTCCTGGACCTGGAAGTTGTCCGCGCACGTCTTGCAGTAGAACCTCGGATCGAAGACGGGCACGGACCGCAGGCGGGGGCTCACGGCGAACTGCGGGCAGGTGCCGTTGCTGACGCAGCTGTTCTGGATGCAGCTCACCCCGGCCGTACACCCGTCGGGCCACACGGCGGTCGGGTCCTTGGCGATCACGTCCTCGAACGCCCGCTCCAGCGTCTGCACGTTCCCGTTCTTGTCCGACAGCCACTCTCCCTCGGTGATGACCAGCGGATCCCCGTTCGGGTCGGTGGGACAGTCCAGGATCGCCTCTCGGGCGTCGTTCGCCCCCTTCAGGAAGTCCGGGAGCCACAGGTACCACCAGCCCGGCTCGAAGCGCGCCCCGTCGGGGTCCGGCCGCGGGTTCTGCCCCTTGCTCGTTCCGCCCTGGGACGGCTTGAGGAGGAGCAGGGTTCCGATGTCCGCCTCCGTGTACCCTCCGATCGGCGGGTCGGCGTCCGGATCGTACAGGTCTCCCCCATCCGGCGGCGGCGTCCACTCCGGAAAGCCGTCGTCGATCCACTTGTCCGGCAGGGTGACCGGCAGCGGGCACACGACTCCCAGCAGCCCGGCGCTGGAGACCTCCGCCGCCGCCACCGTGACCACGTCCACCTGGTTGATCCCGATCACCCGGGCGAAGAACGTCAGGATCGGGTTGCTCCGCGCCAGCGTGTTCCGCACCGTGACCCGGACCGTGTCCACGTCGCCGCCCTGAATCACCTGGACGTCCCCGAGCTGCACGACGGCCGTCTCGTTCCGGATGTAGTTCTTGGCCGCGTAGTCGACCGCCTCCTGCTTTGCCAGGGCGTCCCGGACCGCCGGGGCGGCGTTCAGCTCCTCGGCCAGCTTGCCCGCTCCGGCGAGGGCCGAGAGATCCGCCACCCGCTGGGACTCGGTCCGCGCCACGTACAGCAGCCCGAGGTCGATCCCGAACGCCGCGATGGCAACGAGCCCCAGAAGGGCGAACGCCGCCAGGATGAGGACGGAGCCTCGCTCGTCTCGCCACCGAGAGATCGGTTGCCGCTTCATGCTCTGCCTCCTGTCGCGCTCCTCATTCGGCGACCGGCGTCCCGAACTCTCCGATGTGCCCATCCCATCGGTCGCGTGCCTCCGTCGTTCCTCCGTTGCTCCACCTTCCTACTGCCAGATCGGACCTCGCCCGCCCATCGGCAGCCACCCGACGGGCTGCTGCAGCTTCGACTCCCGCAGCTCCTTCTTCCCCTTCCACGTCTCCGGCTCCCCGGTGGGGACCGGCGGCGGCTCGTCCACGGGCCGCACGAGCCGCGGCGTGACGAGGACGAGGAGCTCCGTGTGGTTCTCCCGGAACGTCTTCGAGCGGAACAGGCCGCCCAGAATCGGGATGTCGCCCAGGATCGGGAGCTTGTTCACGCTCTCGGTGATCGAGTTGTCCACGAGCCCAGCGATGGCGAACGTCTGGCCATCCCTCAGGTCGACGGTGGTCGCCGTCTTCCGCGAGGTGAGGGCCGGCACCTGGAAGCCGGAGATCACGAGTCCGTTGGCGAAGTCCAGGGCGGAGACCTCCGGGGCCACCCGGAGGCGGATGCTGCCGCTCGGGGTGACCACCGGGGCGAAGCCGAGGCGGATCCCGAACTCCTTGAACTGGATCGTGACCGCGTTGGAGGTCCCGGCGCCCGCGCTCTGCAGCACGGGGAACGGGAACTCGCCGCCCGCCAGGAAGGAGGCGCTGTCGCCGCTCATGACGAGCAGGTTCGGCTCCGCCAGGCTCTTGAAGAGGCCCTTCTGCTTGAGGGCGCTCAGGAAGGCGGCCACGCGGGACGGCTCGTGGAAGAGGAAGAAGTTCACCGCGTCCGAGAAGACCTCCGCGATCCCCAGGTTGCCCTGGCCGCCCTGGGCCGTCTGGGCCACATCTCCGGGCCCGATCGCCACGTCCACGTTGTTGCCGTCCCGGGTGAGGAGGCTGGCGCCCAGCTCGTCCAGGGCGTTGCGGCTCACCTCGGCGAAGCGGACCTGGAGCATCACCTGGTCCTGGGCGGGGACGGCGATGTCGTTCACGACCGTCACATCCTCTCCGAGCGCCTGAGCCAGAACGCCGGCGCGCTCGGCGATGCGGGGGTCCTCCGTACTCCCCGAGAGGACGACCGTGTTGCCCACGGCGCGAGCCTGGATCGCCTCTCCCGGAAAGAGCGCCAGGAGCTCCGTCTCGAGCGTCGAGGCGTCGGCCACGACCCGCACGTTGTACACCGCCCGCCCGCCGGCCTGGTCCCACAGAAGGAGCGTCGTGGTGCCCGTTCGCTTGCCGTTGACCACCACCTCGCGGGCGGAGACCGGGATCGCGTCGGCCGTCTCCGGATCTCCGATGGAGATCCGTTCCAGGGTGGCTCCGTGCCGCACGAGGACGGAGTTGCCCTTGGCGATTCGGAGCACTTGAGGAGCGCCCATCTGCTGGACGGCCGGTCCGGCTCCCGCCTCCTGCGCGGCGGCCGGAAGACCCGCGATCAGGCTCCCCGTGCCCAGGAACGCAGCCGCCAGGGCGGCCGACGATCTTCCCTTGAAGTTCATCTTCCTCTGCACCTCCTCACGTCCCCGAAGCAGCCGGGGGAATGCGAGCGAAGGCGGCTAGGAGCCGCCGCCCTCCGACCCCTCCGACCTCACGGAAGTCGTTTCCATGGTCGGGCCGCGGTACACCTCCACCGAGACCCGGTTCGACCGGCGGGGTGGGCCCCTCCGGACCGGTGCCCGGGCCACCTGGCCCGGCCGGATGAGATTGCGGAACCGGGCTCCCGGCGTGGAGACGGTGTCCAGATCCAGGGTGTTGCGCAGGGCGAGCTGAATCCTGCCGCGCGTCGCGGCCAGCGTCAGCTTCTCCGCCTGCTCGGGGTCGACGAGCAGGGTGACGACCGTCACCTGCTGCGGCTGCCCCTGCGGGTCACGCTGGTACGTCGTGCCCGCCGCCTTCACCTCGATGTTCTGGAGCACGAGCTGGGTGACCGGCTCCTGGTTCGCCGTCCCCCGATCGTCCAGGGTGACGAGCACGTCCACCCGCGTGCCGGTGAGTACGAAGCCCGCGATGCTGATCACCTCGTCCACCTTCACGCTCACCGCCCGCATCCCCTCCGGGATGACGATCGGGAGCCCGCCCCCGGCCTCCTTGAGCGCCAGCTTTCCGGAGAGCAACGGCTCGTTCATCTTCACGGAGGTCAGGAGACCTCGCCCCACGACCTCCGAGGGAGAGCTGCTGTACCCTTCCGGCACGGAAGCCGACGGCCACGCGATCAGCCGAACGTCCTCCGGGGCCAGCGGCGAGCCCGCCTCGATGTCCCGGGCCGCCACGGCGACCGGTGTCGTTTCCCCTTCCGCCGCCCGGGCCGCCCGGGGGGCCGCCGGGTCACGGAGCACCGTGAACCCCAGGTACACGGCCACCGCTCCGGAGACGAGCGCCAGCAGCAGAATGATCCCCACTCGGTTTTGCATCGCTCGGCCTGTCGCCTAGTTCAGTTCGTCCTTGCTTCCCCTCGGCGCGCCATGCGGGTCACTCGTGCCGCATGACGCTCATGGTGCTCAACGTGACCGACGTCGAGCCCACCCCACAGCCCCCGCAAATAACGTTCGCGATCGGGCCGATGAGGACGAATCGGTACGGATAGTCGATCTGTACCCGGTCGGACTTTCCCGTCGCCCCGAGCCCGGCGCAGATGCCGGCCGTGGTCACGCCGGCGTTCTCGCAGCTCAGGGTGATGGTCGCCGAATCCGGCTCCAGTCCCCCCGCTGCCAGCCGCGTCCGGACGGCCGCGGTCACCACCGCGTCCGTGCTGCTGGGGATCACCGCGAAGCGGGCCCCTTCCCGGGCGGAGTTCGTCACGACGTGAAACGTGCGCCACGCGGCGGCGAACTCCACGATGCCGAAGACGAGGAAAAGAAGCAGGGGCATGATGATGATCATCTCGATCACCGCCTGCCCGGCCTCGCGCCGGCCACGAGCCGATCCGCGGTCCCGTCGCGTGCGTGCCCGTCCGCGGTTCATGCGAACCAGCCCACGAGGGCGCCCGCGGCGATGGCGATGCCGTACGGCACCGCGATCGCCCCGGGGGTGGAGAGCGTGACCGCGGCGCGGTTCTCCGCGCCGGATCTCCACCCGGTGAACGTGCCCCGTCCGAAGGTGCGCAGGATCGTGTGCAGGTTCGCCATCGTCTGCCTCGTCGCGCCCCGGGCGACCATCACGGCGACCCCCAGACCGGCCCCGACGAGGGCGGCCGCCAGCAGGCCGTCGAGGATCCGGCTCGTGCCGAGGAACGCGCCGACCGCGGCCAGGAGCTTCACATCCCCTCCGCCGAGGCCGCCGACGAGAAAGAACGGCAGCCCGACCCCCAGCGCGATCCCGGCTCCCCCGAGGCCCGTGGCCACGGCGTGCCCTCCCCCGGGGAGTCGGAGCAGCAGCGCGGCGACGAGGCCGGCGAGCGTCAGGACGTTCGGGATGCGGCCCTCCTTGAGGTCGAACCACACCGCGAAAGCGCACACCACGATGAGGGCACCCGCCAGGAGCGGGTCCCCCGTGCGTCCCACGGCGATTGTCGGCTCACTCACCATCACCTCGTCCCCACCCGAATCGTGGCCGGCGCTCAGGGAACGGCGACCGGCGTTGTCAGATCACTCGTCGTGGCGGTGAAGTTGTTGGCGACGATGTCGTCCAACGCGAGCATCACGACGCCCACGGCGACCGCGAAGAGCGCGGCCAGAAGGACGTACTCGATGAGGTCCTGTCCGGACTCCTCTGCCAGCAGGCTTCGCAGGACAGCCTTCACGGTCGCCTCATGGATGCCCACGCGACGTTCCCGCTCCGCCGAAGCGCGGCAGCGGGTTCCACGGAAGCCCGTGGGTCGGGCTCACGAGCCGAAGCGCGGGAGCGCCACGCCTCGGCTCCGCCGGCTTCACCACCGCCGGCCGTGAACCCGTTTCACAGCGTACGACGCGCCGAACCGCGATTACTTGAACGGCGCCTGGTTCATGTTGTCCGTCACGGCCTGGTAGCCGTTCTGGACCTTCTGGCCGATGTTGTCGATGATCACGATCGCCACGACGGCGATCAGCGCGGCCAGCAGAACGTACTCGATCAGGTCCTGACCGGAGTCGTCCTTCCACAGCCTGGTGAGAAACGCGTGCATCGATACCCTCCCGGCCTCTCGGCCTCTGGTTGGACGCCACGCAGGCAGGCGAGCCCTTCTCCTCCTGCCCTGGGAAAGGCCCGCCACCTGGGTGCGGACGGACCCGACAGCTTCCTCTGCCCACCCGCCGGGCCCGATGGCGCACGGCGTGAGGACGGCTCTCGCCGACCGCGGGCGTTGGTGCGGGGGGGCTCTGGAGAACGTTCCGTGCCACCCGGCCCGCCCTGGCGCGAGGGCGGGGAGCGTGGTCCGTAAGGTGATTGTGCGGCACGAGATGTGACGCGATCCGAGCTCCGGCTCGTGGCCGGCTGCGCGGCGCGTCTTCCGGGCGTGTGGCCGGCCCACCACACCCCGTGTTGCGAGGATGTCCGCAGGCGAAGGGGATGCGGGACACTGCCCGGGCTCGGATGCTCCCTACCGCGCTAACGGATTGCATGGTCGGGAGATTCGGTCCTCTCTCCGTACGAGCCCACGTGCCGCACTTGGTCAACAGGGGATGGCCGGAACGCTTCGGCCCCGCGGCCCCGCGCCGAGTGGAGCCCCGGGGTCGCCACCCCCGGGCCGGGCGGGAGGGAATCTTGCAAAAGACCCGGTTCATGGTGAAGAACGGGAGCCCGCTCCGCGGGAGTGCCGGGTGAGGTCGCGCGACGGTGCCGCTCGGGAGGCGGGTCGCCGGGGCGGGTGGAGGCTGGCCGCCCTGGAGCTGGCGATCCTCTCCGTCCTGGCCTCCGGGCTTCTGTATCTCCTCTCCCTGACCCCGGCCGACTCGGATCTGTGGGGGCACGTGCGCTTCGGCCAGCTCTTCCGGAGCGCGGGACGGCTCCCCGCGACGGATCCGTTCTCTTTCCTGGGAGGCCGCTGGCTGAATCACGAGTGGCTCTCGGAGGTCGTCCTCGCCTTTCTGTGGGACGGGTGGGGCCCCGTGGGCCTCATCGGGTGGAAGCTCACCGTCGGTGGCCTGATCGCGGGCCTCCTGTTCCGCCACCTCGTCGGCCGGGGGGCGGACCGCCTTCGCGCCGCAGGGCTGACCCTCTTCCTCCTGCTCCCGATGCTACCCGGGCTCGCGCCCGTGCGTCCGCAGCTCTTCACGTACCTCTTCTTCCTCCTCCTGCTCCTCGCTCTCGACGCGGCCGAGCGGGGTCGGAGGGCGTGGCTGTGGGGCCTCCCGCCGCTCTTCGGCCTGTGGGCGAACCTCCATGGAGGCGTTCTGGCGGGTCTCGGGTGGTTCGGCCTGTGGGCCATCCTCTCGGTGGTGGCGGCCTCGGCCCGCCGAGTCCGCGTCGGCTCGGGCAGGGAGAGATCGGAGGCCGGGGCGCCGGCGCGCTTCGGGGGAGGGAAGCGGGAGCGGCTGCTCTTGCCGGCGCTGCTGGGGCTCTGCGTCCTGGCGACTTTCCTGAACCCGTTCGGTCCCCGCCTGCTCGCCTTCCTGCTGAGAACGGCGACGGTGAGCCGTCCCGAGATCGTGGAGTGGCAGCCGATCGAACTCGCCACGGGACCGGGAATCGGCTACCTGGCGCTCGTCGCTCTGCTGGTCACCGCCCTCGCCGCCCTCCGGCCCCGCCTCTCCGTCTCCCTGGTGCTGGTGGGGGGCTCCGCCCTCCTCCCGTTGCTGGCCGTCCGCCACCTGCCTCTCTTCGCGCTGGCGGTGGGCGTCCTGGGGGGGGAGCCGATCGTGCGCCTGATCGGACGGTTGGGCCCCGATCCTATCCGCGGCTGGCCGGCGGCGGGCTCCCGGCCGAAAGCCGCGGAACGCCTCGTGTACTCCGCCGGCCTTCTCCTGCTCCTCGGGCTCGCGGCCTCCACGGTGGCGCGGAGCGTGCGAAGGCCCGTCTGCCTGGAGTCGGCCCCCGGGGCGGGAGGCCTGCGGTATCCCGCGCGCGCGGTGAGAGCTCTGGCACACAGCGGGGCGGAGGGCAGGCTGCTGGTTCCGTTCAACTGGGGCCAGTACGCGATCTGGCACCTGGGACCCCGGCTGAGGGTTTCCATGGACGGCCGCCGGGAGACGGTGTACGCCCCGGAAACGTACGCGGCGTTCCAGAGCTTCATGCGGGGGATCGGAGAGTGGAGCGGTCGGCTCCGGCGGCTCCGTCCGGACGTGGCCCTCGTGCCGCGGGGGAGCTCCGTCTACAACCTGTTTCTGCTGGAGCCCGGGTGGTGGCTGGCGTACGAGGACTCGCTGGCCGCGATCTTCCTGCCCGCCGACTCCCCGCTCCGAGGGCCGCTGACGGTCGCGACTCGGTCGGTGGCGGGGGAGCCGGTGGAGAGGGCCTGCTTCCCGTGAGCCGAAGGACTCAAGCCGAAGGGCGGGGCAGGACAGGCACGAGCACGGCGGCGGTGTCCGGCACGGGAAGGGGAGGGAGATGAGAAGCAGCTCACCCGAGGGGTACGGGGGCGACGGGAAGGCAGGCTCGGGGGCGGCGCGCGCTCGCCCGACGGAGTCGCGGGCGACAAGCTTTCCGCGCTGGTGGCGGCTGGGGATCGGCTTCATAGTGAGCAGCGGGGCGTTCTACGTCCTTTCGCGGACCCGGCCCGACCCCGACCTGTGGGGGCACGTGCGCTTCGGTCAGCTCGCACGCCAGCTTGGACGAATCCCGACGTCCGAGCCGTACTCCTATCTGGCGGACCGGTGGATCAACCACGAGTGGCTCTCGGAGTGGCTGTTCGCGTTCGCCTTCGATGGGCTGGGGACGCCGGGGCTCGTCGTGCTGAAGGTGATCGTCGGCCTTCTGACGTTCGGGCTCGTCTATCGGCAGCTCGTCCGCGAGGGTCTCGACCCGCTGCGGGGTGGCTCGGTCGCCATCGGGGTCCTCCTCCTCCTGTACATCGGCACGGATCCGATCCGGCCGCAGCTCTTCACCTTCCTCCTCTTCCTCCTCCTGCTGCTCGCCCTGCGGGCCGCCGAGAGGGGGGAGCTCCGGTGGCTGTGGGCCGTGCCGCTTCTCTTCGTGCCGTGGGTGAACCTGCACGGCGGCTTTCTGGCCGGCCTGGGGGTGCTGGGCGTGTGGACGGCGGCCCGTCTTCTGGAGGCGGGGGCGCGCGGAGAGCGGCTCGGCTCGATGCTGCGCTTCGGGGGGCCGGGAGCCCTGGTCACCGTACTGAGCCTGGGGGCCTGCCTGGTGAATCCGTACGGGATCCGGCTGCTCCGCTTTCTGCTCCGGACGGCCACCGTGGCGCGTCCGGAGATCACGGAGTGGCGGCCGATCGAGATCGGCTCGATCGAGGGAGCGATGTACCTGGGCTTCCTGGGACTGCTCGGCTGGTCGGTGGGGAAGAGCGACCACCGGCGGTGCCTGCCCTCCCTGACGGTGCTCGGACTGACGGCCCTCCTCCCGCTCTTCGCGGTCCGGCACCTGCCCCTGTTCGGTCTCTCGGGCGCCGTCCTCGGAGCCCCGCACCTGGCGAGCGCCCTGCGCCGGGAGCCGACGGAGCTCCCGACGGGAGCGGGCGCCCGCATGCACCGGACCGCCGCGGCGCTGGGAGGGACGTTCGGGATCCTGCTGTTGGGGATCTCGGTGCCCAACTTTCGGTGCATCCGACTGGGCCCGCCGCTGAGCAGCGACTATCCGGCCCGCGCCGTCGGCTTTCTCGGGGAAAGCGGCGTCGGCGGCAACCTGGCGGTCTTCTTCGACTGGGGCGAGTACGCGATCTGGCACCTGGGCCCGCGGGTCCAGGTATCCATGGATGGCAGGCGGGAGACCGTGTACGCGGACTCCGCGTACCGCGAGAACTTCCGCTTCCTCTACGGTACGGGCCGCTGGGATGCGTTGCTGGAGGATCGACCCACCCACATGGCTCTCGTGCCGAAGAACTACGCGGTGTTCAACCTCTTGAGGCTGAAGCCCGGGTGGGAGCTCGTCTACGAGGACTCGATGACCGCCGTCTTCGGACGGGCCGGGAGCGAGCAGCTGGAGGGGCTCCGGGCCACCGAGCCGCCCGACCTCCCGGTGGATGGCAGCGGACTCTGCTTTCCGTGAGACAGGCGAGCCCGGCCCGGAAGGCGGCGTTCCGTGGGCCGGCTCACCCGGTCCCTCGAGGCGGCGCGCCCCGCTCGTGAGCCACGCCCGGCTCGATCGAGCCGCGCACCCGGGAGGGGTCCCGGGCCGGCCGCCAGCCCCCGGAGGCCGCTTCGGCCGGGGGGGCCGCCGCGAGAGCCCGCAGGGCCCGCGATGCGTAGCGCCCCCGGGACCGGCGCCACAGGATCAGGAGGAGGTCCAGCGCGGCGCGGAGCGAGTCCCGGACGGGTCGGACGGAATGCGTCACGTTCCGCCGGAGCCGCACGGGCACCCGCCGGATCTCGAGCCCGTGGCAGTGCGCCACGTAGAGAAGCTCGATGTCGAAGGCGAAGCGGTCGGTGCGGAGCAGCGGACACAGCCGGTCCGCCACCTCCCCCCGCAGCCCCTTGAGGCCGCACTGGGTGTCCGGAAAGCCTCGAAACAGCAGAGCGCCGACTGCGATCGAGCAGGCCCGGCTCAGGGCCCGCCGCCGCAGAGGAGCCGGCCGTGGATGCGAGGAGAACGGCAGGGAGCGGTCGCCGATGACCAGGTCCGGGCCGGTCCGCAGGAGGAACTCGGCCAGCGCCGCGACGATGGAGGCCCCGTACGGGAGGTCGGCGTCCGTGTAGATTCTGGCTCGCCCGCGGGAGCGCCGCATCCCCGCCTTGACCGCGGCGCCCTTGCCCCGGTTCCGGGGGAGCCGAAGGAGGGTGACCCTGCCGTTCGGCTCCGGAAAGTCGGGCGGAAAGTCGGCTCCCCCGTCGTCCACCACGATGATCTCCCACTCCCGGATGCCCGCTCGGGAGAGAGCTCTCTCCAGCTCGCGCACGGAGTGAAGCGCCACGGGCGCGGCCCGGTAGCAGGGCAGGACCACGGACAGATCGACCGGGGCACGAGGTGAGGATCGCCGCGAGGGTGAGGGGAGCGGACCTTCTCCGGCGGGTAGCTCCGCTGCTGCCGGCCCTCGCCGGCCCTCTGCTCGTCTTTCGTCCCTGGCGGTGGGAGCCGTTCGCGGCCGAGGACTTCTCGGAGTTCCTGCCGCTTCTCTCGACCTCTCTCGGCGAGTCATTCCGCCGCCTCCTCGCCTACTACACCTCCCAGGGCCGCTGGAATCCGGTCTCGCAGCTCTACGTGGCCGTGAACTGGGCGTTGTTCGGGGAGCACAGCGTGGCCTGGAACCTGGGGCGGGCGATCCTGCTGCTGGTGGAGCTCGCGCTTCTGTTCGCCGTGCTCCGCCGGCTGCGTATCTCTCCGGCGCCCGCCGTGGCGGCGACGATGCTCTTCGGCCTGTCGAGCGCCGCGGCGGGGAGCTGGACTCGCCTCACGGCGGAGCCGCTCGTCGTGCTGGCGCTGCTCGTCGGCGCCCTGCTGGCCATCGGGTACCGGAGCGCGGAGCGCTGGGGCACGCGGGCCGCGGGCCTCGGCGCGGCCGCCGCCGTCGCGGTCCTCTCCAAGGAGGTGGCGGTCGCCGCCGTGCCGTTCCTGGCGCTCCTCGCCGTCGCCCGGGACGACCGGAGGGCTCGGGGTGCCGAAACATCTGTTCCGCCAGGGCGACTGGACGGCCCTCGGTTCGTATGGTTGGTCGTGGTGCTGGCCGCCGTGGTGGCCGCGGCCGCCGTCCCGGTGATCCACGCGGTGCGTGGTGCGCCGCCGGATGCGTACGTCACCGCATACGGGCCCGCTCGGCCGGCGTTCAGGGTTTGGCTGGAGCTGTTGGTGAGCCACGCCGTGCCGTTCCACGTGATCGCCGGCGGTCCGATCGGGGTGCTCCTCCTGAACGAGCTGTTCGCCGTGCTCGTATGTGCCGCGTGGTGGCGCCGGTGCCGGCGAACGGGAGGGGACTCGCGCTGCCGGACCCTTCTCCCCCTCTTTCTCTTTCTGCCCGTCGGCGGAGCGCTGGTGTATTGGCCGTGGCCCCGGTTCGAGAACTTCTACGCGCTTCCGTTCTTCCTCGGAGGGACGCTGCTGTTCGCCTTCGCGGTGGAGGAGCTGCGGAGCGCCGGAGGGTTGGCCCGGCGTCTCTGCTGGATCGGCGTGACCCTCCTGCTGCTCGGAGGGGCCGCCGGCGGGTGGAACCTCTCGAACCGGACGAACGCGCTGCGGCGGACGGAGTGGACGGCCGCTCGCCTTCTTCCGAGGCTGGAGCTGGGAGGCGGCATCGTGATGGGCGTGCCGGGCGAGCCGGAGCGCGCCTGGCAGGGTCCCGGCGCCACCCTGCGCCGCTTCGCGGAGTCGGTGGCCCCGGGGCCCGTCGCGCTCCCCCCTGCCGAGGACCTGCCGTGCGCCGGAGTGCGGAGCCTCGCGGCCGACCCCGCGCGGCGCCGGTCGGTCCTCAGCTACGCTCACCTGTGTGGTCCGCTTCATCGGCCTGCGGCGCGGATCGTTCGACACTACCGTCGCCTGGGCTGGAGCTGGCCGCTCGTCGCGGCGGACTCCATCGTCCTGGAATGGAAGCTCCCGGCCGGGAGCGAATCGCCGGACACGGGAGGCTCGTAGCCCTCATCGACGGCGGCGCCGCTGGCCGGATGAGCCACTTGCCCCGACACGGAGCGGAGCTGCCGGATCACCGTGAACGTCGTTCCCTCGCGGCCGATCGAGTGGACAATCGGTGCCTGCGCCAGGTCCTCGTCGTTCCGAAAGCGTGTCGTCCCGATGTAAAAGTCCATGTCGGTCTTCGGAATCCCCCGGTCCCAGAGCTCCGAGCGCGTGTAGATCTCCAGGTTCGCGGCGGCCTCGTACGCCGCGACCTCCTTGACGAACTGGCTTCCCGAGGCGAGCACGCGGAACGAGCGGTCCGGGTAGGCGGCGACCCGCTCGTTGATCCACCGCACGGCCTCCCGGTAGCTCAACACCCAGTAGTCGGTCTCGTAGCGCCCCGCGGCACCCGGCAGTCCGCCGACGGACGCGTTGAAGTACGTCATCTCGTACGGGTGGAGCCGGACCATCTCCCTGAGCGGAAGCAGGAGGAGGAGCCCCGTCACTCCCCAGCCGGCCACCCGGCCGAGCCCGCGCCGAACGCCGTCGCGCAGGCGGATCGCCCCCAGGGCCGCGAGCACGGCCAGCGGGGGAAGGAGAAAGAGGAAGTGACGCAGGCCGTCGTACGCGGGCGGCTGGCGGGCGTAGAAGAGCGCCACCGGGAGCCCGAGCCACATGAGGGTGATGGCGGAAAGGCGCGCCTTGGCGCTCCTTCTCTGCCGGAGGAGGTACCCGATGGAGGCGGCGAGCCCGATCCCGGCCAACAGAAGCAGCGTCGGCGGCGTGGTGATCAGCAGGTACTTGGCCAGATAGTAGGCCGGGAGCTCGTTGCTCGGCACTATCTGTCCGTCGAACAGCACCGGGTACGTCTCCGGGAAGAGAAGGGACAGGCGCATGGCGCGCAGCGGGGCCAGGATCGGGGAGCCGTGCGCCCAGGGCCACGCCAAGAGCATCACGATCCACCCGAGGAGCAGAACGCTGTCCCGGCGCAGGCGGAGACCCAGCGATGGACGCTCCTCCCCCGTCGGGCCGAGGATCCGCGAGAGCGTGGCGATGCCCAGGAAGAAGAGGGCGAGGAGCGGAAAGGCGCCGGGCCTCACCGAGAGGGCCACACCCAGCGCCAACCCCGCACCGGCGACCCGTCCCCAGGGGGGGGTTCTGTGCGCGAAGATCGCGGTCGTGGCGGCCATGAACCAGGTGACGGCGGTGGCGAACGGGATGTCCTTCGAGTTGTGGAATACATGCCCCACGAAGCGCGGAAACATGACGAGCGCCAGGAGGGCGAACGCCGGGAGCAGCGGCTCGCCGAACCTGCGGGTGTAGAGAATCAGGCCGGGGAGGATGAGAAGCGCCAGGAGGCCCAGCACGAGGTGGCGGGTCTCGTACTTGTGCTCGGGGCGCGATCGGTACGCCGCCGCGGCCACCATATCCACCAGAGGGCCGTAGTACTTCAGATTGTAGTACTCGTTGGCGCTGCGGTCGTGACCGCCGGAGGCGAAGTAGTCCAGGGCGAGCTCGCCGTAGCGAGAGTGAGCCGGCTCGTCCCAGCTGACGCCGTAGTCGTCGTACAGGAGGAGGACGGCGCCGAGCGCGGCGGCCGCGGCGAGCAGGCGCCACCCGTATCGGGTGCGGAGCCGTGCCCCGCTGACCTCGCGGCTCACGATCTGCGGGGCTTTCGCGGCGGGGATTCTCGCCCGGCCGGATGAGGAGTCATGGAAGAAGCCCACTTCGAGCTGCACGCGTCCATCGAGGATCGGCACTGGTGGTTCGCGGGGCGCCGTCGGGTCCTGCGCGCCCTCGTCCGCGAGTGCGTGCCGCCGGGCGGCGGCCGGACCGTGGTCGACGTCGGATGCGGGACGGGGGCGAACGTGGCGGCGTTCTCGGACGAGTACGTGGCCGTAGGGGTGGATCCCTCCGCCCAGGCCGTGGCTCGGGCACGAGCCCGCTTTCCCGACGTCCGCTTCCTGGCGGGAGATGCGCGTCGCGTCGCCCGACGAGAGCTGGCGGAGGCCGCCGCCGTCCTTCTCACGGACGTCCTCGAGCACGTCCCGGAGGACGGGGAGCTCCTGGGGGGCATCCTGGAGGCGATGTCGGCGGGGAGCGTCTTACTCGTCACCGTGCCCGCCCACCCCGAGCTTTGGTCCCAGCACGATCTCTCCTTCGGCCATCTGCGCCGGTACACGCCGGAGCGGCTCTCGACCCTGTGGCAGGGGCGTCCCGCCGCCGTCGAGCTCCTCTCCTATTTCAACGCGCGTCTGTACCCGCTGGCGCGGGCGGTCCGAGCCTGGGCCCGCCGGACAGGATTCGCGCCCGGGCCCGAGGGAACGGACTTCGTCTACCCGCCCCGGCCGGCGAACGCGGCCCTCGCCCGCATCTTCGCCGGCGAGACCCGGCGCCTCGTCCGTCTGCTGCGCGGTGACGCTCGCCCGTACGCCACCGGCTTGAGCCTGATCGCGCTCCTGCGGCGCACGCCCGTCTGAGCGGTCGCCGACAGAGCCCTCCATGACCACGCGTGGCGGGCGTTCTCCCCGCGTGAGGCGCTCGCGTCATCCGCCCGCCCGTCGGGCGGTTTGCCACACTTTCGAGCCGATCCGGGCAGGGGGTTCAAGTCGAGTGCCTGCCGCCGAGGCAGGCGCCGACGGGCCGGGCCGGCGGAGGGAGAGTTCTTACTCGTGAAGGGTTTTGCCACCCGGGGAGCGGTCACGTCTCTCGGCCCGTTGCAACCGGGCTTCGGGCCGGGTGTGGCATCGGGGCCACGGCCCGCGGATCGCTCGACAACCCCGGGGGACGGCTCGACGGTCAGAGCCGGCGCGGGTGCCGGGCGTGGCGACCCGCGTGGGGAGGGGGACGCTCAACTCCCGCCGGGCGACACTCTTGCGGGCAGGCGGGGTAGCAGAACCGGAACGCCGCTCGCCCACCCTGTGCGGCAGCGCTCCTCGGCGTTTGGGAACGGAGGAACCGGAGGCGATGACGAACCTCTTCCACGGCGACATCGTCCCGCCGGCCAGAGAGCCGACCGGGAAACGCAGGTGGGCGGAGTCGGATGCCGAGACGGTGCTCGTCGGCACGGCGGCGGCCGTCCCGGTGCGCGTGGAGGAGATTCCGCATCATCTGGCTCCGGACGGGACGCTGTGCGTGGGCTGCTTCGTGAACGACCGCCTCGTCGCACGGTGTGCGATCCCCCGCGAGGCGGCGCAGGAGTTCCTGGGCCTGGACCTTTTCCGGCAGCCCGTTGCCCTGGCCCTGGGGGCGCGGGCCGGCGGGCCGCTGGTGGAGGGGAACCTGCTGGCCCTGGTTCCCGCCTCGGAAGCCCAGGAGGCGGAGCCGGGCGAGGAACCCTGGAAGGAGAGCGTCCCTGGCTCGGGCTTCGAGGCAGCGGCCGGGATTCAGGAGCGGGGGGACGAGGGCCAGCTGGTGGGGATCTTCCTGGGCCAGGTGGTGCGCTTCCAGGAGGACCGGCGCTTCCCCGACAACCTCGTGCGTGAGGCGGCGGACATGCTGGCCGGAATCGTCCGCGGTCGGGTAGGCAACGTCGTGGACCGGGTGATCCAGGACCTCGGCGGCCCGTAGGCCGGCTTCCACGTCGGTCGGGAAGAGCCGTCGGCCGGGCCCGAGTCGTACCCGCCCGACAGTCGCTCAGCCCCCGCTCCGCGTGAGATCGAAGAGGGCCACGAAGTGCAGCGAGCGGTCGAAGATCCAGCTCGCCGGCCGGGGGTATAGGCCGAGCCGACGCTCCCATACGGCGGGCCGGATCTCCAGGTTCCGGAACGTCTCACGCCAGAGAGACTCCCTCCAGTAGTCGTACCGTAGGGCCACGCCGTGCGGGGCGTTGCCGACCCAGTCCATCAGGCGCAAGGTGGGGCCGGCCAGGATCCCGTTTCGGGTGTGATCCTTGACCAGCACGGCACGCTTCGCGACGCGGAGCGCCTCCCGCAGCAGCCCCTCGGGCCGTTCCGCGTGGTGCAGCACGTCCACGAGGAGCACGGCGTCCACTTCCCCGTCCGCCCGGGGGATGCGGAGGCCGTCGTATCGGGAGACGGGAATCTGCGCGTCGGGCCGCAGCCGGACGTCGATTCCCTCGATCGCCACGTCCGGTCGCCGCTCGAGGATCAGCCGATCGATTCGCCCGTCGCCGCATCCCACGTCCAGCGCTTGGGCGTCCCTCGGAAGGAGCTCCGCGAGACGTGCGGCGAGCACCCGCGTCCGCCGATCGTAGACCAACCGGCCGTGGAGGGAGCGGAGCGCCTTCACGCCCGTGGAAGGTGGAGCACGCCGAGGAAGAAGCTGGAGAAGATGATCTGCATCCCGAGGATGAGCGCGGTGACGGCGGGGGCGACGATGCGGAGCGAGACCTGAGGATCCAAGGGGCCGAACGCCGCCTGTCCCCAGAAGCCGACGGCGTACAGGGACCCGGCCAGGCCCGCGAGGAACAGGGAGAGCCCGATCGCGAGCCCCCCTTCCAGGACGTGCTCTCGACCCAGCCACCGGAGCCGCGGATCTTCGGGCAGAAGCAGGGTGCGGATCGCGGCCAGCTTCGCGAAGACGGCGAACGCCATCGCCTGAAAGCCGCAGACGATCGCCGCGCCACAGTAGAGAAGCGTGTTCACGTCCAGGTTCACGGGGCCGACCTGCCGGGGACCCGGGACGAGCCAGGCCATCGAGGCGACCCCGATGACGAGGAGCGCGGCGCCGGGGTACAGAAAGAGCCACCGGGGGCTGAAGAGGAGCAGGAAGCGAAGGTGTCGCCACCCGTCCCGCCACCGCCGGAGATGAGGCCGGCCGCTGCGGCCATCGGGCGACAGCGTGGTGGGAACCTCGGAGATCCGGAGGCCGTGCAGCGTCGCCTTCACGACCATCTCGCTCGCGAACTCCATCCCGCCGCTGGTGAGATCCAGCCCCAGGATCGCCTGTCGATCGAAGCCCCGCAGGCCACAGTGGAAGTCGCGGACCGGGCAGCGAAAGAAGAGACGGCCCAGGAAGGAGAGGGCGGGGTTCCCGAGATACCGGTGGAGAAACGGCATCGCTCCAGGCCGGATGCCGCCCGCGAAGCGATTGCCGATGACGAGCTCGTGGCCCTGGCGCAGCCGTTGAAGGAACGGGTCGAGATGGCGAAAGTCGTAGCTCTCGTCGGCGTCCCCCATGACCACGAAGCGGCCCCGTGCGGCACGGATGCCGGCCAGCAGCGCGTTCCCGTAGCCGGGCGCCGGGACGGATATGACGCGAGCGCCCGCGGTTTCCGCCTCCTCGCGGGAGGCGTCGGTGCTCCCGTTGTCGGCCACGAGCACCTCGCCCTCCACCCGGTGCCGGCGGAGATAGGCGACGGCCTGATTCACGCAGCGGGCGACCGTCTCCGCCTCGTTGCGACAGGGCATGAGGATCGTGAGCTCTGGGTCCTTGGCTACGGCTCTTTCCACGGAGCGCCCTGTGCCTCAAGCTTCGTTCGCCGAAGAGTTCACGGGCCCGGGTCGGGCACATCGGACAGGGGAGGCAGGGAGGGCGTGATCATCTCGAGTTCCGTCTCACCGATCTCTCTGACCGATCACCGCCCTGCTGCCGCTTCGCCCTCCCGAGCTCGGGCACGGCCCCGCGTGCTTCCGGCCTCTCTCCCCGCGAAGGTTGGCCTGGTCGGCACGCCCGGCGCAATCCTCGCCCCTACGGCGAGCCAGGACCGGGGGCTCGGTGCGGGCCTGGTGGCGGTGGCCCACCACATGTTCGAGCTGGCCGTGGTTCTGGCTCTGCTGGCGCTGTGCGCGGCCGTCGGTCTCTTCGCAATGCGGCGTCTCCGCGCCGGAGCCCGGGGCCGGGTGGAGCAACTCGTGTTCGCCGTCGCTCTGGGGGGCGGCCTCCTCGGGACGGGCCTGCTCGGTCTCGGGTGGGCGGGGGAGCTCCGTCCGCTTCCGATGCTCCTCCTGTTCGCGGCGCTGGCGGTCGTGACCCGCAAGGATCTCGCGCACCTTCCCGCCGACGTGGCCGCGGCGGTGAGAGAGGTGCGGTCCCTGCGCGCGGGCCGTGTGGCGGGGTGGGTGGCCGTTGTCGGATTCGCGGCAGCCGCCGCCGTTCTGCTTCTGGCCGCCCTCGCTCCCGTGACGGACTGGGACTCCCTGATGTACCACGTGAGAATCCCGGCCCAGTACCTGGCGAGGGGCGAGATCTACCTGCCCGAGGACAATCTTCACGCCACGCGGGTGGGGCTGGCTCATCTCCTGTACGTTCCGCTCCTGGCGGTCGGAGCGGAGGCCGGTCCCGCGCTCCTGAGCGCGGCGTTCGCGCTGCTTCTGGGTCTCGCCGCGTTCGCTTTCGGGAATCGCTTCCTGGACGGCGGGGTCACGGCAGCGCTCTCCCTCGGGCTCCTGTGGGGGACCGGAAGCGTCCTCCTGGTCGCCTCGACCCCCCGGGTGGACGTGACCCTGGCCTTCTACCTCTTTATGGCCCAGTACGCCGCCGTCGCGGCCCTGGAGGGTGAGCGGCCGTCACGGCAGCTTCTCCTGGCCGGCGCGCTCCTGGGGCTCGCCTTCGGGGTGAAGTACCACGGGGCCCTGTACGGGGTGTGCCTGGCGCCGCTCGCCGCCTGGACGGCGTGGGCGAGAAACGGAACCGGCCGGGCGCACCTCGGCGCCCTTGCGGCGTTCGCCCTGGCCGGAGCCCTGGTCTCCCTCCCGTGGCTGGTCAAGAATTGGTTGCTCCTCCGGGCGCCCCTGTACCCGTTCCTGGCCGACCCGGTCGTGCAGCCGTGGCTGGCCGCGCTCCAGGGAAGCTCCGGGCTGCCGCCGGGGGCCGGGTCCGGTGCGCTGGACTTCCTGTGGGAGCTCCGGCGGCCGTTCAATCTCCGCGACTTCTTCCTGGCACCGGGACGGCTGGCGATCGAGCGAGAGGCGCGGCTGTATCTGCCGAACCCGCTCCTCCTGGCGGCCCCCCTCGCCCTCCTGGCTCCGAAGCGTCGCGTCGTCGCGTGGCTTGTCCTACCCGCCGTGGCCTACTTCGTCGTGGGAACCGCCCTCTTCCCGCACGTGAACCTGCGTTACCTCATCCCGGCGCTGGTCCCGTTGACTGTGGCCGGAGTGTACGCGGTGGCCGAGGGCGCACGGCGGCTCCCGGTGAGGTGGCGAGCGGCGGTCGTCGCGCCGGTCTCCGCCCTCGCCCTGTGGCCGGCGGCTCGGGCCGCGGCGTTCCGGGTCGAGGAGGCGCCGGTGCTGGCCTACGCGGCGGGAGCGTTGCCGGAGGACGGGTTCCTGGCGCGCCATCGCGGGCTGGAGGTCCGCCCCTACCTCGCCATGCGAACCCTGTTGAGCCAGGTGCCCGAGACGGCCCGGGTCCTCCTGCTCTTCGACGCGCGGGGCCACGGGACGCGGCGACGGGTGCTGCAGGACAACGACGGGACGAACTGGCCTTTTCTGGCCGCCGGGCCCGGGCCGAAGCGCTGCCTGGCGAATGCGGGGATCACGCACGTGATCGTGAACGAGGGAGCGCTTCGCTACTACCTCGATGCGGGACCGGGTCCAGAGAGCGTGAGCTGGTCCGCCTTCCAGCGCTTCGCCCGGCGGTGCCTGAGGGAGGACGGTCGGGCCGTGGGGATCGTCCTGTACCGGGTGAGGCGGCCGGAGTCGCGGAGTCCGGTCCCGTGAGCGACGGGCGGAAGAGAGAGGAAGCCGTGGCGGATCGCTGCGCATGGTCGGAATCCAGCGAGGAGATGATCGGCTACCACGACACGGAGTGGGGCGTCCCGGTCCACGACGACCGGCGACACTTCGAGTATCTGCTGCTGGACGCCTTCCAGGCCGGTCTCAGCTGGGCGATCATCCTGCGAAAGCGGACGGCATTCCGGGAGGCGTTCGACGCGTTCGACCCGGTGCGGGTGGCGGCCTACGGAGAGAGGAAGGTGGAGGAGCTGTTGGCGAACGGGGCGATCATCCGAAATCGGCAGAAGATCCGCGCCGCGGTGCGCAACGCGCGAGCCTTCCTCCGGGTGCGGGAGGAGTTCGGCTCCTTCGACGCCTACGTATGGCGGTTCGTGGGGGGCACCCCGATTCAGAACGGCTGGCGGCGGATGTCGGAGCTCCCGGCCCGAACGGCGGAGTCGGAGTCGATGAGCCGCGACCTGGCCGAGCGCGGCTTCAGCTTCGTCGGCCCGACGATCTGCTACGCCTACATGCAGGCCGCGGGGCTCGTGAACGACCACGTGGAGAGCTGCTTCCGGTACCCGGAGGTGAAGGCGTTGGGCCGCCGCCCATAACGCGGCCCGCACCCTTACTCGGACAGGCTCTTTGACCCTCGTCCGAAGCGCCTCGAGGAAGCCCGGGCAGCGCCATGCGCGGCTCCGGCGTTGAGACACACCGTGTCGGGAGCGGAGCGGCACCGACACTCGGCCAGCTCGAGGCCCTCGGCCACCGGCCCCCCGATCAACGGTTCGACGAGATCGGCCAGCACTCCGGCAAAGCGCGGGTCGTCGTGCGGAATCGGCACTCGATGGAACGCGAGCCCCGCCCGCTCCGCCACCTGGCGCAGCTCGAGATCCAGCTCGGAGAGCGTCTCCGACTGCTCGTGCATGAAGCTCACCGCGTCCACGACGATCCGATCCGCCTCCAGACCGCTCACCACCTCGACGATCTCGGGCCGGGTCCACTCGATCCCCCGGTTCGCGTGGTTCTGGTAGCCGAGCGCGTACCGTTCCACGCCGAGCTCCCGGGCGACCGAGGCGCACCACTCGCCCACGTAGTGCTCGTACCGGTTGCCCTCCCGCAGATACTTCAGGGGCGTGCCGTGGGCGGAGAAGACGAGGCGGGTGCCGGGGTCCTGGAGCGCCACCCCCGCCGCCGCGGCGTGACGTCGGATCGCGTCGGTGCGCAGGCTCAGGTACGCCGGATGCCGATGCCAGCCGCTGATCGCTCGCAGGGACACCTTCCACCTTTCCCGCCGCACGGCGTCGGCCAACGCATCCAGAGCCGCCACGGTCGTCGACCGGCCGCACAGGGGGTAGACGGGAACGCCGACCAGAAGATCGGCTCCCTCCTCCTCCGCCCGGTGGGCGACCTCGGGGATGCCGGGTTCCGTGAACTGCATCCCGACGTACGTGCGTGCCGCGCGCCCCCTTCGCAGGAGCTCCTGCTCCAGGGCCCGCGCCTGTTCCGCGCACTGCCGGCCGAGCGGCGAGCCGCCGATCGCCCGGTACTCCTCCAGCAGGCCCGGAGCTCGGCGAGCGGCCAGGTCGCGGCTCCGGCGGGCGGCCGCTGCCTCATCCTCGTTCCCATCCAGGCGTGCATTCGCCGCGAAGATGCGCTCCAGGTAGCGGATCACGACCTCCAGGGAGAGCTCCTCCGGCTCTCCGAAGTTCAGGAGGATGACGGCTGGAGTCATCTGCCGCCGTCCGGCGTCCCGGTCCCGTCCACCGCCTCGGCACCCCCGAAGCCGTGCACCGCGTCCACGACGGCACGGATCACCCGGTGATCCGTCTCCGGCAGGATGCCGTGGCCCAGGTTGAAGATGTGACCGGGTCGCCGGTCGACGCGGCTCAGGATCTCCCGGGTCAGGGCCACGGACGTCTCCTCGCCCGCCAGGAGAGCGACGGGGTCGAGGTTCCCCTGGATCGCCCGCCCGGCTCCGATGGCGGCCCACGCCTCGTCGATCGGCGTGCGCCAGTCGACGCTTATCGCGTCGCCGCCCGCCCGGGCGATCAGGGGGAGGAGGCGGGGGTTCCCGGTGGCGAAGTGGATCGTGGGGACGCCGGCCTCCGCGATGCGTGAGAGGATCCGGCCGTTGTACGGAAGCACGTACCGCTCGTACTCCGCCGGACCCAGCTCGCCGGCCCACGAGTCGAAGAGCTGCACCACGGCGGCTCCCGCCTCGAACTGGGCCACGGCGAACTCGGCTACCTGCTCGCTCCAGAAGCCGGCCAGGTACCCCCATGCTTCGGGGTCGCGCCACATGAGCGTCTTCAGAGCCTGGAGACGGTGGGCCCGGGTCCCGCCCGGAACGAGGTAGGAGCACAGGGTGAACGGAGCGCCGACGAACCCGATGACCGGCAGCTCCAGGCGCTCCGTCAGCAACCGGATCGTCTCCAGGACGAACGCCAGCTCCTCGCGGGGCTCGAAGGCTCGGAGCCGGCGGGCCCCGGCGGCGTCGGCGATCGGGGAGTCCACCACGGGACCCACTCCGGCCACGAACTCCACCCGCAGGCCGGCGGGGGGGAACGGAGTGGAAAGGTCCATGAAGAGAATGACCGCGTCGACGGGAAAGTACTCGAGCGGAAGAGCGGTCACCTCCGCGGCTCGCTCGGGGTCCCCGAGGATCTCCGGAATCCCGAGGCGCGTCCGGATCTCCCGGTACCGGGGCAGGCAGCGGCCCGCCTGCCGCATGAACCAGACGGGAGTGCGGTCCGCGGGCTCGCACCGCAGAGCCCGAAGCAAGCGGTCGTTCATGGCGATCGGCTCATCGTCGGCTCGTTTTAGCCTCGCTCCGGAAGCTCCGCAACCGCCCGGCGGCCGGCGGGCCCCGACGCCGTGGCCCCCGGGAATCTGCCGGCGGATGGGCGTTTTGCCCGAGACGCACCGGGCGGCCGCCAGGGGCGGGGACGCGCGCGGGGCCGGCAAGGTTCGTCGGGCCAGAGGGTTAGGGTCGTCCCACCCGCATTCTCTCGACGGGATCGGGAGTTGCGCTGGCCGCCGGGCATGAAAGCGCGGCTCCGTTGGCCTCCGATCTCGCTCGTTCTCACGACCTCCCTCGCCTGCAGTCAGGGTCCGACGGTTCCCCCGGCGGCTTCCAGGGCCGGCGTCGACCCGGCCGTCGAGCTGGCCGGCCTGGTGAACCGGCATCGGACGGAGCTGGGGTGCCCTGCTCTCGTGTGGCATGCCAAGCTCGCGGCCGTCGCCCGGGCCCACAGCCGGGACATGGCGACCCGTCGCTTCTTCGCCCACGTGAACCCGGACGGCGCCTCGCCGTTCGATCGCATGCGTGAGGCGGGGATCCGCTGGCAGGGAGGTGCGGCCGAGAACCTGGCTCTCGGCCAGGCCACCGCGCGGGCCGTGATCGACGCGTGGCTCCTCAGCGAGGAGCACCGGTCCGTACTCGAGGACTGTACGTACACTCACCACGGGGTCGGGGTGGCGGAGGGCCGCTGGACACATCTCTTCGTCACGAACCCCGCCGGATCGGCTTGGTGACCGGGGGCCAGCTCGCTACAATCTTCGGCGTGCATACCGGGAGAGAAGGCTTCGCCGGCCCCCTGCCTGGATGAGGCACGTCCGGAGGCCGTCTCGGGGCCTCGGACCCGGTGCCGTGGTGGCGGCCGCCTTCATCGGCCCGGGAACGGTCGCGACGGCCACCCTGGCCGGCGCCCGGTTCGGCGTCTCGCTCCTCTGGGCGCTGGCGTTCTCCGTCGTGGCCACGATCGTGCTCCAGGAGATGGCTGCTCGCCTCGGTCTCGTCACGGGCGAGGGTCTCGGAGAGGCGATTCGGCAGCGCTTTTCGGCTCCGCTCGCGCGGCTGCTCTCGGTGCTGCTGGTGGTTGCGGCCATCGTGCTGGGCAACGCGGCGTACCAGACGGGAAACCTGCTGGGCGGCTCCCTGGGGATGGAGGCCCTGGCCGGCGGCCGGGGCCGGGACTGGATTCTTCTCCTGGGCATCGTCGCGGGCTTCCTCCTGTGGCGAGGGAGCTACCGGCTCGTCGAGGGCGTCCTGGTGGGGCTGGTGGGCGTCATGTCCATCGTCTTTCTGGCCACCGCCATCGTGCTGGCCCCGCCGCTTCCGGCCCTCCTCCGGGGCCTTGGCCTTCCGACGTTGCCGGTCGGCGCGGACGCCGTGGCCCTGGGACTCGTCGGGACCACGGTGGTGCCGTACAACCTGTTCCTGCACGCCGCGGCGGTCCGTGAGAGATGGAGCGGAGCCGACGCGTTGCCGGCGGCGCGGCGGGACGCGGTCCTTTCCATCACGCTGGGTGGCGTCGTGAGCATGGCGATCGTGGTCACTTCCGCGGCGGCCGGCGGGGAGATCTCCAGTGCGGCGGACATGGCCCGACAGCTCGAGCCTCTCCTCGGCCCCTGGGCCGAGGCGTTCTTCGCGGCCGGCCTCCTCGCGGCGGGCCTCTCCTCGGCGATCACGGCGCCCCTGGCCGCCGCCTACGCTGCCGGCGGCGCCCTGGGGTGGCGCGGTGGAATGCGGAGCCCGCGCTTTCGGGGCGTGTGGCTCTTCGTGCTGCTCACCGGGATGGCGTTCGGCACGGCGGGCCTGCGTCCGGTGCCGGCGATCCTCTTCGCCCAGGCGGCCAACGGTCTTCTCCTGCCGGGCGTGGCCCTCTTCCTTCTCCTGGCGGCCAACGATGGCCGCCGGATGGGTCGATGGCGGAACGGTCACCTGCTGAACCTGCTCGCCGTCGCCGTCCTCGTCGTCGTCACCGTGCTGGGAGCGCGGGCGATCCTCCTCGCGTTCAGGGCTTCGTGAGGCAAGGACCCGGATCGGGGCCCTCCGACGGAGAACGGCGGCTTCCCCGCCTGCGGGTGGGGGTGGACATCGGGGGGACGTTCACCGACTTCGTGGTCTTCGACGAGGCCGCCCAAGAGCTGCGCAGCTTCAAGCTCCCGTCCACCCCTGACGACCCTTCGGCCGCCGTCCTGGACGGCCTGCGGGAAGTGGCGGCCGGGCCGGGACCCCGGGGCTCCCCCCCGTCGTCGGATGTGGAACCGGAGGAAGCCGGGGATCCTCGCCTGTGTGTGGTGCACGGTTCGACGGTGGCCACGAACGCGGTTCTGGAGCGGAGCGGCCCCCGGACGGCGTTTCTCACCACCGGGGGCTTCCGGGACCTCCTGCGGATCGGCCGTCAGGCGCGACCCGCACTGTACGACTGGTTCGCCGACCCGCCTCCTCCTCTGGTGCCGCCGGAGCTGTGCTTCGAGGTGCGCGAGCGGGTGGGTCGTGGGGGGGAGCTCCTCGAGCCCCTGGCTCCGGCGGAGCTGGAACGGGTGGCGGCGCGCATCGCCGAGGCCGGGGCGGAGAGCGTCGCGGTGAGCTTTCTCTTCTCCTTCCTGCGGCCGGAGCACGAACGGCGCGCGGCCGAGCGGCTGCGCCAGGCCGGACTCCACGTCTCTCCCTCGAGCGAGGTGCTGCCGGAGTTTCGGGAGTACGAGCGGGCCAGCACGACGGTGCTGAACGCGTACGTGACGCCCGTCCTCGACCGCTATCTGAGCCGGATCCAGCGCGAGCGACCGGCCTGCGAGCTGCGGGTCATGCTCTCCAACGGCGGCAGCGCGGACGCCGGGGAGGCCCGAAGGCTGGGGGTGCGCTCCATTCTGTCGGGGCCGGCCGCCGGGACGGTCGGGGCTCTGCACGTGGCCCGGGCCGCGGGCTTCGAGTCGGCCATCACCTTCGACATGGGAGGGACCTCGACCGACGTCTCTCTCGCCCGGGGAGAACTACGGCTCACGACGGAGGGCGAAATCGGGGGACTCCCGCTCCGCGTGCCGATCGTGGACCTCCATACGGTTGGCTCGGGGGGCGGATCGATCGCGCGGGTGGATCCCGGTGGAGTGCTACGGGTGGGCCCGCGGAGCGCCGGCTCGGAGCCCGGCCCCGCCTGTTACGGTCGCGGGGGAAGCGCTCCCACGGTCACGGACGCGAACCTGCTGCTCGGCCGGCTGCCGGATGACGGCTTCCTGGGAGGACGCTGGCCTCTCGACCGCGAGGCCGCCCGGGTGGCGCTCGAGCGCTTGGCGGCCGACGCCGCACTCCGATCCGAGGATGGCCTGTCGGCGGCCCGGGTCGCGGCGCTCGGCGTTCTGCGGGTGGCCGATGCGCACATGGAGCGTGCCCTCCGGGTGATCTCGGTGGAGCGGGGTTACGATCCGGCCGATTTCCTCCTCGTCTCCTTCGGCGGCGCCGGAGGCCTGCACGCCTGTGGCCTCGCCCGCCGCCTCGGAGTCCCGCGGGTGCTGATCCCGCCGGGAGCCTCGACGCTCTCGGCCTACGGTATGTTGGCCGCTCCCGTCGTGCGGGACGCCGTCCGGACGGTCATGCTCCCGGGGACCACGCCGTACGAGGAGGTCCAGCGGCGCGCGCAGCCCCTGGCGGAGAAGGTAAGGGAGGAGGTGCTGCGGGACGGGGTTCCCGCGGCGGAGGTGGTGCTGCATCCTCAGGCAGAGCTCCGATACGCCGGCCAGTCCTATGAGCTGCGCGTGGACCTGGAGAAAGCGTACGTGGAGAGGTTTCACGAAGCGCATCGCCGAGCGTACGGCTACGCGGCTCCGGAACGGCCGGTCGAGGTGGTGAACCTCCGGGTGAGGGCGAGCGGGCCGGTCGAGGCCCCCCCGTTGCCGTCCGCCGCCGTGGGTCCGAGCGACGCGCGAGCGGCCCTGCTGGATCGACGGCCGGTCGTGGTCGAGAGCGGAGGCAGCCCCGGGGGGGCGGCGAGGCGGACCGGACGGCCGCCCGGCTCCCTCGGGGCCCACCTGGTGGAGGTGCCGTTCTATTCGGGCGACCGTCTCGCGGCGGGGACGCGGCTGGCGGGTCCCGCGGTGGTTCTTCAGCCGGACACGACCGCGTACCTGCCTCCGGGGGCGGAGGCGGCGCTCGACCCTCGCGGCAACCTGCTCATCTCGATCGATGTCTCCGCCTGAGTCGGCGGGTCGACCGCCGCCGGCTCCGCTGAAGGATCCGGTGCGACTCGAGGTCTTCAAGCAGCTGTTCGCCGCGGTGGCGGAGGAGATGGGAGGCGTGCTCCGCCGGTCGAGCTTCTCTCCCAACATCAAAGAGCGGCGGGACTTCTCCTGTGCCGTGTTCGACGCACGGGGCCGGATGGTGGCCCAGGCCGCCCACATCCCCGTGCACCTGGGCGCCATGCCCCTCTCCGTCCTCCGCTGTGTGGAGGAGTTGGAGCTGGGGCCGGGGGATGTCGGGATCCTGAACGATCCGTTCCGCGGCGGGACTCACCTACCGGACATCACGCTTGTGACGCCCGTCTTCGAGGAGTCGAGTCCCCCTCGACTCCTCGGCTTCGTCGCCAGCCGGGCCCATCACGCCGACGTGGGCGGCATCTCCCCCGGCTCCATGGGTCTGGCGCGCACGCTGAACGAGGAGGGCCTGGTGATCCCCCCGATCAAGCTGGTCGCCTCCGGGCGACCGGTGCCGGCGGTGTGGGCGATGCTGCGGGCGAACGTCCGCACGCCGCGGGAGCGCGAGGGAGATCTGCGGGCCCAGCTCGCGGCGAACGAGCGCGGTGCCGCCCGTCTGCGGGCCGTGGTTCGGCGGTACGGGATCGACGCGGTGGATTCGGCGATGGCCGGGTTGCTCCGGTACGCCGAGAGATCCGTCCGGGCCCTGCTCGCGCGCCTTCCGGACGGCTCGTACCGCTTCGAGGATCACCTGGACGACGACGGCATCTCCCCGGAGCCGGTGCCGATTAGAGTGACGCTCACCGTGCGGGGGGATGGGGCGGTGGTCGACTTCACGGGCTCGGGCGAACAGTGCGCCGGTCCGCTGAACGCGGTGTACGCGATCGTCGTCTCGGCGTGTTTCTACGCCTTTCGCAGCCTCGTGGGCCGAGAGATCCCCTCCAACGCCGGCTGCCTCGTCCCCGTCCGCGTCGTCGCCCCCGAAGGAACGGTGGTGAACGCCCGACCGCCGGCAGCCGTGGCCGGGGGCAACGTGGAGACGTCGCAGAGGATCGTGGACGTGCTGCTCGGCGCTCTGGCGCAGGCGTGCCCCGCGCGCGTGCCGGCCGCCAGCCAGGGGACGATGAACAACCTGACGATCGGTGGATGGAACCCGGAGCGGCACCGGCCGTTCGCCTACTACGAGACGGTGGGCGGGGGATGCGGGGCGCGCCCCGATCGAGATGGGGCGAGCGCCGTGCACAGCCACATGACGAACACCCTGAACACCCCCGTCGAGGCGCTCGAGTTCGCCTACCCGCTGCGCGTCAAGCGGTACGAGGTGCGCCGGGGCTCGGGTGGGGAAGGGCGCTACCGGGGAGGAGACGGGATACGCCGAGATGTGGAGCTCCTGGTGCCCGCTCACGTCTCCGTGCTGTCGGAACGCCGGGCGAGGGGTCCGTACGGCTTGGCCGGCGGGGAAGCCGGCCGTCCGGGGCGAAACGTGCTCGTGCGGGGGGGCGCGGAGAAGGAGCTCCCGGGCAAGGTCGAGCTGGACGCCCTGCCGGGAGACGTGATCAGCATCCGGACGCCCGGCGGCGGGGGCCACGGAGCGGCGACCCGCCCGCCTGCCGGCGGCTCTGCGCCCACGTCGCTCGAGGGATCCTCCGGCTCGAATGACGCGGACGAGCGCCGGGGATCCGTGCCGCCGGTTCCGGACGGGCGCTCGGGAGAATGAAAGCTTTGCCAGCGGCGTGCAAAGATGTTTCGCCGGGCCCGGATTCGCGGCGCGATCCGACGCATGTAAGCCGTTACGGCGTGGATCTTTGCATGAGACACTCGGCCCGCCGCGCGCGCCGAACGCTTCTTGCAGGGGAAGCGGGCGTCGCGGACAGCCGACCGAGTCACAGGGAGGGGGTGACATGTTCAACGGGAAGAAAGAGGCGGATCTGACACGCCTGCACGACCTGCTGGGCGAGCTTCGCGACTTGGCCGCGCAGAATCCGAAAGATGGGATGGTGCGCACCCATCTGTCGAGAGGCCTGTTCAGCGCGTTCGCCCACAGCACCGGGGAGGACGACGCGTTCCAGCGAGACAGGATTCTTCAGGAACTGCGGGACCTGGCGGCGGAGCACCCGGAGGACGAGGTCGTGCGAGGCAACCTCTCCCGGGCGCTTTTCAACGCTCTGAACTACGCTCACCAGGAGGGGGACGGGGAACGGCGGGATCGGGCGCTGGAGGAGCTGCGGGCCCTGGCCATCGAGCACCCGGCGGACGGAGTCATCCAGGAGCACCTGGCCAAGGGTCTCTTCAACGGCCTCAACTACGCGTGGGAGGAGAACCACCGAGCGCGTCAGGACGAGCTCCTGGAAGAGCTGCGGCGCCTGGCGGCCCATGACGCCGAGCGCGCGGGCGTGAGGCTCCGTTTCGCCAAAGGCCTGTTCAATACCCTGAGTCACCTGGCGGAGCGGAAAGAGGTCTCCGCGGCGGGCGAGCTGCTCGACGAGCTGCGTGAGCTCCACCGGGCAGCTCCCTCCGACGACGAGGTGCGGGCGCGTTTCGCCAAGGGAGCCGCCACGCTGCTCCAGCTCCGCAGCCGCGGAGGAGAGTGCCAGGAGGCCCACCGTCTTCTGGACGAGCTCCGTGAGCTGTCCGCGGCCGAGCCCGGCGATCCCGCCCTACGGGAAAGCCTGGCGATCGGGCTCTCCGAGGTCCTGGAGTGCGCCGGGAAGGATGACGAGCCGAGCTTCCGGGAGGAGCTCCTGGAAGAGCTGCGGATCCTGGTGGCGGAGAGCCCCGAGAGCGGCTCGCTGCGAGCGCGGCTGGCCAGCGGCCTCGTGAGCGAGATGGCCCTCATCGGGGAGAGGGACGGCTGAGCGGGATCGGGACGGAGCGCGTCCTTCGTCCCTCTCCGGTGTAGCCCTCTCCTCCCTCGGTTCGGCTGTCCGCGGTAGGAAACCGAGGAGGAGGGCGGTGGGGCGGTGCCCGAGGTCGGGGTGCCGCCCCTTTTTCTTGGCTTGCCTCATCCCACGCGACTTGACGGGCACGCGGGGCGACGAACAGTGTGCGGCGACGGCGGGCCGGGGCCCGGGCTGGAGGCGGCGGTCCCCGGAGCACGTCCCCGCGCCGCGTCCAGCACGGAGAGGCATCATGCGTCGCTCGACACACACCGGTCTCGTGCTACTTCTCACCCTCTTCCTCTCCGGCGGCTCGGCGCCCCCGGCGGAGATCGAATCCGTCCCTCGGCCTCTGGCCACGTCCGGGGCGGGGTTCGGTCCGGGTCGGAAAGCCGACGCCGACCGCCGTTCCGTCGGAACCGACCGGCAGGAGAGCGCCGCCGACCTGATTCTCACCGGGGGCCGGGTGTGGACGGGGAATCCGCGGCAGCCGTGGGCCGAGGCCGTCGCCGTACGGGGAGACCGGTTGGTGGCCGTCGGGTCGGCGGCGGCGGTCGCGGAACTGCAAGGCCGGGAGACGCGAGTCCGCAGCCTCGACGGTCGCTTCCTCGCTCCCGGCTTCATCGACACCCACACGCACTTCAACCGGGCGGGGGAGCTTCTCGTGGGGGTGAACCTTCTGGACGTGGCCGATGCCGCGCGGCTCATCCTCCGCGTGCGGGAAGCCCGAGACCGACTTCTGCCACGGGCCTGGATCCTGGGGGGGGACTGGGGCGCGTACGAGGAATGGGCCCTGGGCTCGGAAGGGCGGAAGGCCGGCGGCGGCGATGCGGGCCGCGCCGCGTTTCGCCCCACTCGCAGCCTCATCGATTCCATTACGCCCGCCAACCCGGTCCTGCTCTCGCGCTGGGATCGTTCCGTGTATCTGGCGAACGCCGCGGCGCTCGAGGCGGCCGGAGTCGACTGCACCTGGGAGGGGACGGAGTGCGAGGAAGGCGAGCCGACCGGACGGCTCGCTCCGGAGGCCGCGGCCCGGGTCCGAACCCGCGTACCGCCGAAGAGTATGGAACAAAGGCTGACGGAGGCTCGAGCGGCGCTCACGCGCCTCCGCGAGCGGGGCGTGACGGGAATCCACGACATCACTCCACCCGCGCAGTTCCGCGTGTTTCGAGAGCTCTTCAGGCGGGGTGAGCTCACGGTACGCGTATACGCCCGGCCCACCCTGGACAAGTGGAAAGACCTCCAAGCGGTCGGGATCGAGCACGGCTTCGGCGACGAATGGATCCGTATCGGGGGGCTGAAGGGGTTCGTGGACGGGATCATGGGCAACTCCTCGGCCCGCTTCTACGAGCCGTACGTGACGAGCGGACGCCGCGGAAGCTGGCGGCAGATGATGACGGACCCGCCGGGGATGCAGGCCCTCGTCCAGGGGGCCGACACGGCGGGTCACTGGCCCCAGATACACGCGATCGGGGATGAGGCGGTCGACACCCTGCTCACGATTCTCGAGCGGGCGATGGTGGAGAACGGGAGACGAGGCGGCGCGCCGACGGGGAAAGGTGGGCGCGAACGCCGCTGGCGGGTGATCCACGCGCAGGTCCTCCGTGGGCCGGGGGTGGCGGCCCGCATGGCCCGGCTCGGGCTCATCGCCGAGGTACAGCCATACCACGCGATCGACGACATGCGGTGGATGGAGGAGCGCATCGGGCCGCGTGCTCGCTGGGCCTATGCGTTCAAGACGCTACGGGACGCCGGCGTGCGGCTCACGTTCGGGAGCGATTGGCCGGGGACGAACGCCGCCTGGTACCCCGCCAGCCCGATCCTCGGGATCTACGCCGCCGTGACCCGGCAGACCCTGGACGGCCTCCCGGTGGGTGGCTGGTTTCCGGAGGAACGGGTCGATGTGGAGACGGCGCTGCGCGCCTACACGGTGAACGCGGCGTACGCGGCCGGGGAGGAGGCGCTCAAGGGCTCTCTGGAGCCGGGGAAGCTGGCCGACCTCGTGGTTCTGGACCGAGATCCGTTCGTCGTGGATCCTGCCGAGCTCAAGGAGCTCCGGGTTCTCCTGACGGTCGTGGGGGGACGGATCGTCTACGAGGCGGGCTGAGAGGGGTCGGGCCGGCCCGCGCTCCCACTCGGGGGCCGGAGGGCGGAGCAGCCTGCCCGTCCGGACCGAGGGCGGCAGGGCCGCTCCCCACGGCGAAGCGACGGGGGAGTCAGGGGAACGATCGAGCTCCCTCGTTCGTTCTACACACTGGGTCCATGCCTCTGCGCGAGATGAAGGCCCAGGGCGGCCATCGACCGCCGTCTTCGGCTCAAGCCACCGCAGGGCTGCTTGCCGACTGGGTGCGTGGGGGCATGGTCCTTCTCCTCGCTAGCTCTCCGAGCTCGCGCGCCTCGCCGCCGTGGTCTCGTTGCCGCCGGGCATCTCGCGGATCTCTCCGCCGGCGTCGAGGAAGAGAAACGCCCGGGTCGGCGGCTTCTCATCCGGCGTGCCGCGCTCTCCGTTCAGCACGATGCGGTTGCCCCCCAGGCTCTTCGCCGCGTACAGAGCCCGGTCGGCCGCATCCAGCAGCTCCTTGGCACCCTGCATGACGGGGTCGAAGAACGCGACTCCCCCGCTCACCGTGATGTCGTGCTCCTTGGCGAGCTGCGTGTCGGCCACGTCGGAGCGAACGCGCTCGGCGAAGACGAGGGCTCCCGTCGCTTCCGCGCCGGGCAGCAGCGACAGGAATTCGTCTCCTCCCTGCCGGCCCGAGGTGTTCATCGCCCGCGTGTTGGCCCTGAGAGTCCGGGCCACGAGCCGGAGAGCCTCGTCACCGGCCGAGTGCCCACGCGTGTCGTTGTATCCCTTGAAGCCGTCGATGTCGAACAGGACGACACAGAACGGCGTGCCGCGCTGGGCCGCCGCGAACCCCTGGTGGAGGAACATGTCCAGGATCCGCCGGTTCGGAAGCCCCGTGAGAGGGTCCGCGTAGGCGAGATCCAGGGCCTCGGAGGTCTGGCGGTGAAGTCGCTCGGCGATGAACCCGGCTCCGAGGGAGACGGTGATGAGAACGACGATGACGCCGCTCACGATCCACCACCGAACCTGTCGGTCGTTCAGATAAGAGCCTCCGACCTCGACGCCGACGAGCAGGATCATGCCCGCGGCCAGGGCGAGGGCCGCCCCTTCCCAACCCCGGTAGTAGGCGAGCAGAAACGGAGGGATGAGGGCCAGGAGCCAAAGGAGGGCGAAGGAATCGGGGAGCCTCTCCGGCCAGTAGAGGTTCCCCGCCGCGGCGACCCCGAGAGCCAGCATGCTGATGAGGAGGGCGCTGGTCGGGACGCGCCGGCTGTCCAACGCCTCGAAACTCTCCAAGCGGGGCGACACGAGCCTCGTGCTCTCCTCCGGACTCCTCCGAATCGAGGCCGAACGGCGGCCCACGGGACGGCGTGTTGGAAGATCCCTTCCGAGATGCGCAGCGTCAAGTACACGGGGGTGGCGAAGTCGCCTGGGGGTGGCGAACCGCCTGGGGGTGGCGAAACCCCGTGGCCCGCGTTTTGTTACTCTGGAACAGGGCAAGGCGTTTTCACTGCCAGGGGGCACGGATTCCAGGGGGGTGCCCCCGGGGAGCTGGGGTGAGCGGTGTACGGGAGACGGTTATGAGCGTCAGAAGGTGGATCGTGGCGGCCGGCGGCCTCGTGGCGGGACTCGGCATCTTCGGTTTTCTCCTCGGCGCCTGGGGAGAGAGCGGTGGACCGGGGACGGGCATGGAAGCCCTCGAGATGCCGGCCCCGGCGATCGCCTTCGAGACGTTGGAGGGGGAGAGGGTCTCGGTGGCGGACTACCGAGGTCAGGTCCTTCTGTTGAACTTCTGGGGTACCTGGTGTCCGCCCTGCCGCCGAGAGATCCCGGAGCTCGTGGAGCTTCAGGAGGCCCTGGCCCGGGCGGGCGGCACGATCATAGGGGTGGCCGTCGAGTCGGGGAGCCCGCAGGAGATCCGCGACTTCACGGCCAAGTTCCAGGTGAACTACCCGATCTGGATCTCCGATGCCCAGAAGGCTCTCGCGAACTACGACGCGATGGGCTATCCGTTCACCCTGCTTATAGATGAGGCGGGGATCGTGCGGCGGGAGTACCTGGGGCCCCAGACGGCGGCCTCCCTGGCCCGCGACATCGAAACGTTCACGGATCTTTCGCTGAGCTTCGCCGGCTCGTAACCGTTCGGGACGGCCGCGCCGGGCGGCGCCTCATCCAGCATCACCCGCCGCTCGCTGACGACGAGCGCCCACCTCCAGAGACACGCCGCCGTACACCTCGATGCCGGGAGCCGGCTCGTAGAAGCGGTTGCCGAACGCGTTGGGGACCACCGAGGCGTTGTACCGCTCCGCGAACAGGTTGTCCACGCCGAGGAACGGCCGCGCCGGGAGGCCGCCCGGCCGCCGGTCGAGGGAGAAGCGGAGGTCCACGATGCGGGCCGACCCGTTCGTCGCCGTGTTCGCGTCGTCCACCGGGAAGGCGTCGATCCACCGCAGGTTGATCTCGCTCCGGAGTCCTCCGGGGACGCGGTGCACGAGGGAGAGGAAGAGCTGCTGGTCGGGGACGCCGGGCTCCCGGTTGCCCGAGAAGTCGTCGTCCGCCGTGGCGAAGTCGTCGAAGCGGAACCGCTGGAGCGTGTATGCCATGCGCACCTCGAGCGCCGGAGACGGTTGCCAGCCGGCGGTCGCCTCGACGCCCGAGCGGTCGACCTGACCGGCGTTGCGGAAGAAGATCTCCTCGGACACACCCTGAAACGGGATCAGGGCCCCGTTCACGGCGGCCCGGTACAGGGCCAGGTCGAAGCGCAAGCGGGGGCCGGCAAGAACGCCCCGGGCTCCGACCTCGAAGCTCTTCAGTCGCTCCGGGCCGAGCGAGGGGTTGAAGCCGCCCTCGCCATCGGGGCGATTCGACAGCTCGCTCGTCGTGGGGGTCTGAAACGCGGTGGAGAAGTTCCCGTACACGGCCAGCCCCGGGCGGACGGCATATGAGAGCCCGACCATCGGGCTGACCCGTGACAGGACGCGATCCCCCGTGTCGTCGCCGTCCTCCAGACGGAAGTCGAGCGCCCGGAAGTGATACCGGTCCATCCGGCCGGCTGCGCTGAGGGTGAGGCGCGGGGTCAGGCCCGCCTCGAGCTCGAGGAATGAGCCCAGTCCGAGAACGGTCTCCCGCTGGTCCAGGAGCGAAGAGCCCGCTCGGGCACGGCCTTCCCCCGGCGGCAGGCCGAGGTTCTCCCACTCCCGCCGCCGGTCCCGCTGAGTCTCGAGATCGAAGCCTCCCGTCCACCGCAGGGGTCGGCGGGCGAGATGGGTTTCCCCCTGGATCTCGGTCCGCGTCCCGCCGGCCAGCCGGTCGATCTGTATGATGCGGCCGGGGATCGGATTCCGCAGGTCCCGGCCCAGGCCCCAGCCGCTCGCCCGCAGCCGCGGGCCTCCCGCGAGGTCCGCTTCGAGCGCCAGTCCTCCCTGAGCCTGGGTGGCGCTCTCGCCCGCCCCCTGGGCCACCACGAACGGGCGGGCATGCCGGGGTCGGGTTCGGGCATCCTCGGCCGACAGCGAGCTCGGGTTGCGGGCGAACGGAGTGTGGAAGAGGCTCAGGATTCCCGACAGACGGGTGGAGCGCGAGAGGGAGGTGCGCGCCAGGACGTTGCCCCGGTACTCCTCGGCCCGGGAGTGCTCGCGGTATCCCTCCGTCTCGAAGCGGCTGAAGCTGGCCGCGTACGCCGCCGCACCCAAGCGCCCGGCGCCCCGCGTCCGGGCCTCCAGCGTTCCGTGGCTCCCGCCGAGGAAGCGCGTGTCCCCGGCGAACGGAGCGTCTGGCGGCGCTCGAGTCGTCAGGCTGATCACGCCGCCCGCCGCGTTCCCGTACAGCGCCGAGGCGGGTCCCCGGATCACCTCCGTGCGACCGATGGAGGGGAGGTCCAGGTTCGTGAGCACGGACTGCCCATCGGGCAGGGTGAGGGGGATGCCATCCAGGAGGATCTTCACCCCCCGTACTCCGAACTGTGCCCGGGAGCCCACCCCGCGGATCGCGATCCGGTCGCCGAGAGAGAAGTTCCGGCGGTTCTGGATGAAGAGACCGGGCACGGCCCGCAGGGACTCCTCGAGCGACGCCCCGCGCTCGGCTTCGCACCTCTCCGTCGGCCCCAGGAAGCTCACGGCGTAAGGGAGCCTCAGAAGGTCGGCTTCCGTCCGGGTGACCCGGACGATGATCCCCCGGGCGGAGAAGACCGAGTCGGATGCCGGAGGCCGGTCGAGGGTGTCCGCCGGCGTCACCTGGCTGCGCACGGCCGCCGGAAAGATCGCGATCCACGCGGCGGCGAGAGAGATGGGAAGGCTCCGGGGGCCCTGACGCCCCGGGTCCCACGACGCGTGGCTCAATACGGAACGGTCTCTTCGTCCAGCGGGCCCGTTCGGGCGAGCAGACCCTCGGCACCGCCCTGTAGCCCCAGGAGCTGATCGCGGTACAGGCGCGAGTACAGGCCCCCGGTCTCCAGCAGGGACCGATGGGTCCCCTGTTCGACGATCCTCCCGTGCTCCAGGACGAGAAGGCGGTCCGCGCGCAGGACGGTTCGAAGGCGGTGCGCGATGATGATCGTGGTCCTGCCGGCCATCACCGTCTCCAGCGCCTCCTCCACCAGCCGCTCGCTCTCCGCGTCGAGGCTGCTGGTCGCTTCGTCCAGGATGAGGATCTCCGGAGCCTTGAGCACCACGCGGGCGAGCGCGATTCGCTGGCGCTGCCCGCCCGAGAGGCGGACTCCCCGCTCGCCGACGAGCGTCTCGTAACCGGACGGGAGTCGGGCGATGAACTCCTCCGCGTGGGCGAGCCGGGCGGCCTGCGCGACCTCCTCCGGCGTGGCGTCGGGGCGTCCGTACGCAATGTTCTCGTTGATCGTTCCGGCGAACAGCTGATGCTCCTGCGGCACGAGCCCGATCCGGCTCCGAAGCTCCGCGAGGGCCACGCCGCGGATGTCTATCCCGTGGATCCGGACCACCCCGCGCACCGGGTCCCAGAAGCGGGGGACGAGCGCCGCGAAGGTCGATTTCCCGGCCCCGCTGGGCCCGACGAGCGCGACGACTTCTCCGGGTTCCACGGTGACCCCGACCTCCTGGAGCGCCCACGGCTCCTCCGGGCCGTACCGGAACCAGACCTCCTCGAAGCGGATCTCGCCGGGCGTCCCCCGGGGGAGGGGGAGGGGCCGTTCCGGGTCGTGAATCGTGGGGTGGAGGTCGAGCAGCTCGAAGACGCGCCGGGCAGCGCCCTGTGCCTCCTGGTAGGAGCTCCACACGGAGGCGAGGGTGGAGATGGCCGCGGCCACCTGCACGGCGTACAGGAGGAACGAGACGAGCTGCCCCGCCGTGATCTGCGCCGTGACCACGAGACGGCCACCCTGCCAGAGGACGACGACGATGCCTCCGAACGCCACGACGGTCAGCACGGCGAAGAACGCCCCACGGGCCAGGGCGCGCCGCAGGGCGGCCCGCAGGGAGGCGCCGATCCGCTCCCCGTAGCGACGGGCCTCCCACGCCTCCCGCACGAAGCTCTGCACGACCGGGATCTGGGCCAGCGCCTCCTCGGCCGTCGCATGCGCCTCCGCCAGCCGGTCCTGCACGATCGTGCTCTTTCGCCTCAGGTAGCGTCCGAACGCGAACCCGAAGAGAACGACGAGAGGCGCCACCGCCAGCACGGTGAGCATGAGGCGGGAGTGCAGGAGGGTGAGGAGGGTCAGGCCGCCGATCAGGTAGAGGAGCTGCCGGAGCAGCTCGGCGACCTGATGCCCCAGCACACTCTGCAGCGTGGCGCAGTCGGAGGCGAGTCGGCTCGTCAGCTCGCCCGAGGAGCGGTCGTTGTAGAAGCCCGGTGACAGGGTGAGGAGATGGGAGAAGAGGTCGGTGCGCAGCCGGGCGATCACCCGCTCGCCCGTGGCGCTGAGCAGGTACGCCTCGCCGAAGTTCAGGACTCCCTTGAGGACGAACAGACCGAACAGCCCGAGCGCGATGCTGTCCAGGCTCCCCAGGCTGCGCTTCAGGAACGCGGCGTCCAGGAGGTACCGGACGACGAGGGGAAAGGCGAGACCGATCGCCGAGCTGAGCAGAAGGCAGGCGCTGGCCCCGGCCAGCGCCCCCCGGTACGGCCGGAGCCGGGGCGCCAGTTGCCGGAGGGCGAACAGTGACCACCGGGACCCGGCGGCCTCTCCCTCTACCTCTCCTGTGTCTCCTTTCCCTCCTCTCCGACCCACCCTGTCCCTGCGTCCCACGTTCCCCCTCAGTCTGCCGGATTCCGCGTGGCGCTCCGAACGGGGCGGCTCTATCTTGCCGCCCGCCGATCCCCTCCCGCCGCCGTTTCGTGGCCGGTGGACGACCGGACGATGGGCGATCGTCCCGAGCCGCAAGCTAACTTCGCACCCGTGACGAACCGCGCGCAATGCACTACGACCGGGCTTCCCGCGCGAGCGGGCTGACACGTGGAAGGGTCTGAAGTGGAGGAGTCACGATCTCACGACGCGTGGCGCCACCGATGGCGGAGAGTCGCGGTCGTCGGGGCCGTTGCCACGTACCTGCTCATCGTGCTCGGTGGTGTGGTCCGCATCACCGGAAGCGGGATGGGCTGCGGGGACGACTGGCCCCTGTGCAACGGCCACCTGATTCCGCCGCTGGACCTACCCACCCTGATCGAGTACGCGCACCGGCTCGTCGCGGCGGCGGTGAGCGTGGTCGTCGTGGCGCTCGTGGCTCTCTCCTTCCTGCCGGGTCGGGGTGGCGGCTGGAGAACGCGCCGTCGCCTGAGCTGCGTGGCCCTGGCGATGTTGGTCGTGCAGGTCCTGCTGGGCGCCGTGACGGTCTGGTTGGAGCTCCCGCCCGTTTCGGTGATTCTGCATCTCGCGACGGCCGTCGGGCTCCTCGCCGTGCTCATCGTCGTGGCTTCGGAAGGAGGTGGCCGTCGCAGGTACCGCAGGGCGAGCGACCGGGCGACCCGCCTCTCCCGGGTGGTCGCCGGGCTGGGCTTTCTCGTCGTGCTCGCGGGCGCCCTGGTGGCGAACCTGGACGCGGCCCCGGCCTGCCAGGGCTTCCCGTTGTGTAACGGACGCTGGTGGCCGGCGGGCGGCTGGAGGATCCACCTTCACTGGGCCCACCGCGCCCTGGCCTACCTGCTCGTGGCTTGCATGGTGGCCCTCCCCGGCCTGGTCAGGCGGTGGCGGCCCGAGGATGGAGCGGTCCGGAAGGTGGCGGCGCTGGCGGCGGCTCTGGGCCTGGGTCAGCTGGTCGTGGCGGCCGCCATGGTGCTCCTCTTCCTCCCGGCGGGATGGCAGGCGGCGCACCTGGCGCTCGGCACGGGGATCTTCGCGACGCTCGTGCGTCTTGCCTGGATGACGGGCCGGCCCCGGGGCAGCGTGGCCGTCCGATGGTGAGAGTCGGAGGCGGTCCGGGGGACCCTGGGTGTCAGACCGCCTCCAGGAGCGCCACGTGTCCCAGCCCGCCGGCCGCGCAGATGCTGACGACGGCGCGCGTGCCGGCCGGCCGGCCGTGCAGCTCCACGACCGTCTGGGAGAGAAGCCGGGCGCCGGTGGCCGCGAACGGATGGCCCAGGGCGACGCTTCCCCCGTGGGGGTTCATGCGGTTCTCCGGAAAGCGGCCGAGCTCTCCCTGGACACCTGCCTTCTCCCTGAGCCACTCCGGGCTCTCCAGGGCCCGGAGCGTGCAGAGCACCTGGGCGGCGAACGCCTCGTGGATCTCCCACAGCTCGACATCCCCGTAGCCGAGGCCGTGGCGTTCCAGCAGCCGCGGAATGGCGATCGCCGGGGCCATGAGAAGGCCCTCCCTCCGCGGGTCGATCGCCGCCTGCTCCCAGTCGACGAGGCGCGCGCGAGGGAGCTCCGGTGGAAGGCGCCCGGCGCCCTCGGCGCTCGCCACCCAGCAGGCCGCCGCCCCGTCCGTCAGCGGGGAGGAGTTCCCGGCCGTCAGGGTCCCCCCCCGCGGGGCGAACGCCGGCCGCAGGGTGGCCAGCTTGTCGAGAGAGGTGTCCGCCCTCGGGATCCGGTCGTCCGTGACGGGGAACGTTCCCGGAGAGACGAGCATGGGACGGTAGAACGCCTCCCGTCCCCCGACGGCCCGCTGGTGGCTGGCGAGCGCGAGGCGGTCCTGCTCCTCGCGCGGGATGCCCCACTCCCGGGCCATCTCTTCGCAGTGCGCGCCCATCGACTTGCCCGTCGTGCGCTCGTCGATCCCGGGAATGGAGATCTTCAGGTCGCGGAGCCGCAGCCCTCGGAGGGTGCGAAGCGTCCGTCCGGGGCTCCCGGCGCCGGCCGCGCGGCGGATCGTGCGGCTGAGGCCGCGCGAGAGTCCGATCTGGGTCGAGGTCATCGACTCCACGCCCCCGCACAGGGCGAGATGCGCCCGGCCGGCCCGGATCTGGCCGGCCGCCTGCGTGGCCGCGGCGAGGCTCGTCCCGCAGGCCTGGATCACGGTCTGGGCGGGCACGTGGGGGTCGAGGCCCGCGTCCAGCCACACCTCGCGGCCCCAGTTGCTGACCGCCAGGCTCGGGATCACCGAGCCCCACAGGACGAGATCCACGCTCCCGCTGCGGGCCGCCCCCACCCCGCGCTCCCCGGCCACCGTCTGCTGGACGACCGGGACGGAGAGCTCCAGCGCATCGTGGGCCGCCAGCTCCCGGTCGATCTTGCAGAACGGGCTCCGGAGCCCGGGGAGCACGTAGATCTCGGGGTCGTTGGGCATTCCGCATGGTAGCGCGGGGGAGGGACGGGCGGTAGGCCGCGGCCGGGCCCCTGCGGTGCAGGGACCGGTCCGGGCCCGGGGGCCGTTTCCGGGCACGAGGGTCCCAGGCGCGGAGACAGGAGCGCCGAGAACGGACGCCGCCGGGGTGGCCCCGGGCGGGGGGCGCCGTACCTTTCGCCCATGTCCGCACCCAGAGTCCGGTTCGCCCCGAGCCCCACCGGATACTTGCACGTGGGCGGCGCCCGCACGGCGCTGTTCAACTACCTGTACGCCCGGAAGCACGCGGGCCGCTTTCTCCTCCGCATCGAGGACACGGATCGGGAGCGGTCCACCGAGGCGATGACCCGGGCGATCGTGGACGCGCTGGCCTGGCTGGGGCTCGAGGCGGACGAGGGGCCGTTCCACCAGGCCGACGGCGTGGCCCGGCACCGGGCGGCGGCCGAGCGGCTGCGGCTCGCGGGGGCGGCCTACCGCTGCTTCTGCTCGCCGGAGGAGCTCAGAGCGAGGCGAGAGGCGGCGTCCGAGCGGGGAGAGGGGTTCGGCTACGACGGCCGCTGCCGGAGGCTCGCCCCGGAGGAGGCGGAGGCGAGGGCCGAGCGGGGTGAGTCCCATGCGCTCCGCTTCGCCGTCCCCCCGGGCGCGACGGAGTGGGAGGACGGGGTCCACGGCCCGATGCGCTTCGAGAACGACCGGCTGGACGACTTCGTCATCCTCCGCTCCGACGGCACCCCCGTCTACAACCTGGCGGTCGTCTGCGACGATCTCGAGATGCGGGTCAGCCTCGTCATGCGGGGCGACGACCACCTGTCGAACACGCCGAAGCAGATCCTCCTCTACCGGGCCCTCGGCGCGGAGCCCCCCGCCTTCGCGCACCTCCCGATGATCCTGGGGACGGACGGCAGACGGCTCTCGAAGCGCCATGGAGCGATGGCCGTCGAGGCGTACCGGGACCAGGGGATCCTGCCCGAGGCGATGGTGAACTTCCTCGCGCTGCTCGGCTGGTCCCCCGGAGATGAGCGGGAGGTGATGGGGATGGAGGAGCTCGTCGAGGCGTTCTCCCTGGAGCGGGTCCTGAAGAAGAGCGCGGTCTTCGACCCGGAGAAGTTGCTGTGGCTGAGCGGCCAGCACCTGCGCCGGATCCCGCTCGAACGGCTCGTCCCCCTGGTGGCGGAGGAGCTCGGCTCGCTCGTCGAGGAAAAGCTCGCGGGAGGCGGCGCGGACCGAGCGCCCGAAGGTGCGGGTCCCGATCCGGAGCGCCTCCGGGGAATCCTGGAGGTCGTTCGGGAGCGGGGCCGGACGGTCGGGGGGATCGCCGCCCAGGCAGCCCCGTTTCTCGCCCGCGAGGTCGTCTACGAGGAGGAGGCCGTGCGCCGCTTCTGGAAGGATCCCTCCCGGAGCGCCGCGTATCTCCGGACGGTCCGGGAGCGGCTCGGCCGGGTGGAGCCGTTCGAGCCGGACGCCCTGGAGCGCGAGGTGCGGGGCCTGGCGGAGGAGCTCGGAGTCGGAGCCGGCCGGCTCATCCATCCCCTGCGGGTGGCGCTCCTCGGGCTCGGCGTGAGCCCGGGGATCTTCGAGGTCCTGCAGCTCCTGGGACGCGAGCGGAGCCTGGAGCGGATCGACCGGGCGGTCGCCCATCTGGAGGCGATGGCGGAAGCGGAAGCGGGGGCGGGGGGAGGATGAGCGAGGCGGCGGACCGCCGGTGGATGGCCCGGGCCCTGGAGCTGGCGCGGGAGGCGGGGGAGAGGGAGGAGGTTCCGGTCGGCGCCGTGCTCGTGGGGCCGGACGGAGCGGTGGCCGAGGCGTCCAACCGGACGCGGGAGAGGGGTGACCCCACGGCACACGCGGAGCTGCTGGCGATCCGCCACGGGGCGGAGCGCCTCGGGGACTGGCGGCTCCTGGAGCACACCCTGTACGTGACCCTCGAGCCGTGCGCGATGTGCGCCGGCGCCACGGTCCTGGCCCGCATCCCCCGGCTCCTCTTCGCCGCCCGCGATCCGAAGGCCGGCATGTGCGGCTCGCTCGGTGACCTCGTGCGGGACCCGCGGCTCAACCACCGGGTCGAGGTACGGGAGGGCCTCCTGGCGGAGGAGGCGGGGGAGCTGCTGCGGGAGTTCTTCCAAGCACGGCGCCGCTCCTCGCCGTAGTCGGTCGAGAGGCGACGCTCCGATCGGTCGTCCGGACGCGGAGGTCGCCCTCCTGGAACTCGTGAGGCGCCCCTGCCGTGCGGATCGACAGCGACGTGGATGACGGCCTGGACGGTCGGACGATCACCGGCACAGAGACTCGCGATGGTGTGGCCGCTGACCCTCGAGGCGTGGAGTCTGGCCGGCCTTCCGCTGCCGGAGCTCTCCCGGGGGGAGATTCATCTGCACGTCATGGAGCGCACTCCGAGCCCCCCACCCGGAGACCCCTGACATGGTGGTCCAGATCGGGCTCGCGCCGCGGCGCATCGCGCCGCTACGGACCCGGGCCCGCCCCCTCCCGCTGCCACTGGGGCGAGTCGTGGTCGGGGCGCCCGACGAACCTCAGCAGGAGAAAGAGCACCGTCACCCCGAGGAGGTAGGAGAGGATGGGGGACATCCCGTACGCCGTGGGGATGTCACCGGCGAGCATCCCGACGATCGCCACCGCGAGGGCGTAGGGAAGCTGGGTCCGCACGTGGTCCACGTGGTCGCTCCCCGAGGCGAGGCTGCTGAGCACCGTCGTGTCCGAGATCGGCGAGCAGTGGTCCCCGAAGATCGCGCCGGCCAGGACGGAGCTGATCGTGCCCAGGAGGAGGGAGTAGTGCTCCCCGCCCTGGAAGCTTGCGCCGCCGCCCATCGCCACGATGAGGGGAATCACCAGCGGCATGAGGATCCCCATCGTCCCCCAGGAGGTCCCGGTGGCGAACGAGACGACGGCGGCGGTGACGAAGACGAGAACCGGTAACAGGTTGGGTGTGAGGCTCTCACCCAGAATCTGGCTCAGGTACGGGGCGGTCCCGAGGACCTGCGTCACCTCGCTCAGCGACCAGGCGAGGAGGAGGATCACGGCCCCGAGCAGCATCGCCCGCATCCCGCCCAGCCACCCCTCGATCGCCTCCTGGAGCTTGAGGATCCGCTGGCCGACGGCCAGGACGACGGCCACCAGACAGCCGGCCAGGGAGCCCCACAGGAGCGCGTGGAACGGGTTCGCCGCCCCGAAGATCTCCCACAGCGTGCCCCCGCCGGCCGAGGCCCGGCCGTCGAAGTAGAGCCCCAGGATGACGGTGAGGACGACGGTCACCACGGGGACCCCGGCGTTGAACCAGCGGTGCGGGGCGTCCTCGGGGGGCTCGAGCGCGGCCGCCGAGGTGTCCGCCATCAGCATGGCGCCCTCCCGGAAGAGCCCCTCTCCCCGGCTCGCCCGGTTCTCCGCCGCCCACATCGGCCCGAAGTCGCGCTGCGTGAGGACGATGAGCCCCACCATGAGAAGGGCCAGGATCGGGTAGAAGAGGTAGGGGATCGAGTGGAGGAAGACGATGAACGGGTTGGCGGCTCGCAGGTCGGCCGCCACGGCGGCCGGGGTCCCCGCCTGCGAGGCGGCCGCCGCGAGCCCATCCCCGATGAGGGAGATCTCGAACCCGACCCAGGTGGAGACGAAGATGATCGCCGCGATCGGGGCGGCGGTGGAGTCCACGATGTAGGCGAGCTTCTCGCGGGAGACCCTGAGCCGGTCCGTGATCGGCCGGAACGTGTTCCCCACGATCAAGGTGTTCGCGTAGTCGTCGAAGAAGATCGCCAGCCCGGCCAGGTAGGCGGCGAGCTGGGCGCGCCGGGGCGTCGTGGCGAGCGGGCGGACGGCCCGCACGATGCCGCGGGTTCCCCCGGAGCGGCTCATCACCCCCACCATGCCGGCCAGGAGGAGGGTGAAGATGATGATCGCCGCGTGGTCCCCGTCGGCCAGCGCCGGAACGGCGAAGCGGTCCATCGTCCGCCAGGTGGCCGACAGCGGGTTCAGCCCGGCCAGGAAGAGCGCCCCGAGCCACACGCCGAGGAAGAGCGACACGACCACCTCCCGAAAGAGTAGGGCGAGCGCGATCGCCAGCAGGGGGGGCAGGAGGCTGATCCAGCCCGGGTAGATCCGGGGATCGAGCCTCCGCTCCACGGGCTCCGCGCCGGGCACCTCGACCCGAAGCGTCAGCGGGAGCTCCTCGGCTCCCGCGAGCTCGAGGCCGGAGAGGGAAGTCTCCTCCAGGGCGGGAAGGGCGCCGGAGGCGAGGGTCCGGCCGGTGGCCGTCACGAGCCGGTACGACCCGTCCTCCCGGCTCTCGAGCTTGAACCGGACGCCGAACGGGACCCCCTTCAGGACGACGGCAGGAGCTTCCAGGGAGAGAGAAGGGGCTGCCGCCTGGTCGTCGGGGACAGCGGAAGTGGCCGGCGGCGTCGGGGCCGGCCCGGGTCCGACGGCAAGGGTCAGCGCGAGGAGGCCGGCCGCCGTATACATGGCGACGGAAGGTAGACGGGCTCCGCCGGGGTGTAAAGCAGGACCCGGCGACCGCCGGACGTGCCGACCCGGGGGCGGAACGGCACCTCGCTTCGGGCTCCCTCGGCGGGGGCGCCCCGAGAGCCTCTCCAGCCCGCCGTTGATCCTCGCCGACCTCCCGGTGTATACTCGCAGCGGCCCGGGGCGTGCCCGGACCCGAAGACTCTTGGAGCCTAGGAGCGAGCTTCGACGCCCGACGTGCCTACCGCTTCCGAGGGACAGATCGTGATGGACGCCACCGCGGTGGAGGCGGCGCTGGAACGTCTGGCCTCGGAGATCCACTCGGCCTCGCCTCCGGGGTCGCCGACCGTCCTGGTCGGGATCCACCGCCGGGGGGTGGAGCTGGCCCGGCGCCTCTCCGCGCTCCTGGAGCGGCTCGCCGGCGCTCCCGTCCCGACCGGCTCGCTGGACATCACCCTGTACCGGGACGACTTCCGGCAGGTCGGTCCCCTCCCCCTGGTCGGCACGACGGAGCTCCCGGGCGAGGTGACCGGCAGCCGGGTCGTGCTGGTGGACGACGTCCTGTACACGGGGCGCACGGTCCGGGCGGCCCTCAACGAGCTGGCCGACTTCGGACGCCCGAGCCGGGTGGAGCTCTGCGTGCTGGTGGACCGCGGGGGACGAGAGCTCCCGATCCAGCCGGACTACGTGGGGACCCGGGTGGAGGTGCCGCCGGGCCGGGAGGTCGCGGTCCGGGTGCCGGAGCTGGACGGCGAGCTCGCGGTGGATCTCGTGCCGGTCGCCGGGGACGGCTCGCCCGCTGGGACCGTGGAGGCGGCGGGCGGATGACGACGGCGGGCGGATGACGGCGGGGGGCTCCGGGGTCGGCCTGGGCAAGGACCTGGTCGGGCTGGAGGAGCTCTCCCCGGAGCAGATCCGGTCCATCCTGGACACGGCCGAGCCGTTCAAGGAGATCAGCGAGCGCCAGATCAAGAAGGTCCCCGTCCTCCGCGGCCAGACGATCGTGAACCTCTTCTTCGAGCCGTCCACCCGGACCCGCACCTCCTTCGAGTTCGCCGAAAAGCGCCTGAGCGCCGACACGGTGAACATCTCGGCCACCGGTTCGTCCGTGGAGAAGGGGGAGACGCTGGTGGACACGGCCCGCAACCTGGAGGCGATGCGGATCGACATGGTCGTGATCCGGCACCCCTCCTCCGGCGCCGCCCGCTTCCTGGCCGAGCGGATCCCCTCGAACGTGGTGAACGCCGGGGACGGCCCCCACGAGCACCCGACCCAGGCGCTCCTCGACCTGCTGACTGTCCGGGACCGCTTCGGGGAGATCGGCGGCCGCCGCGTGGCGATCGTGGGGGACATCCTCCACTCCCGCGTCGCCCGCTCCAACATCTGGGGCCTTCTGAAGTGCGGGGCGGAGGTGGCCGTGTGCGGCCCCAGGACGCTGATCCCCGCGGGGATCGAGGAGCTGGGCGTGGGGGTCCTCTCGCGGGTCGAGGAGGCGATCGAGTGGTGCGACGTGCTGTACGTCCTGCGCCTGCAGCTCGAGCGCATGCGGGCCGGCTACGTCCCGTCCCTGCGCGAGTACAATCGGGTGTTCGGCGTCACTCGCGCGCGTCTGGAGCGCGCTCCCCGGGAGCTCGTCGTGCTTCACCCCGGCCCGATGAACCGGGGGGTGGAGATCGACTCCGACGTGGCCGACGGGCCGCACTCCCTCATCCTTCCGCAGGTCACGAACGGGGTGGCGGTCCGGATGGCGGTCCTCTACCTGCTGGCCGGCGGCCGGCCGGAGCTGGCCGAGGCGGCGAAGAAGGGGGCCGCGTGAGGGTGGCGCGCCGCCGCGCGAGCCTCGCACCCTGCGGCGGGAGCCTTGGACGCCCCCGTGGAAGCCTGACACACGGCCGCGGGAGCCGGGGGTGCCGTGGGGCGGACCTCGCCCGCCGCGGCGGGAAGCGGATCCCGTGAGCCGCCCGCTCCTCCTCCAGGGCGGTCGCCTGCTCGATCCGTCCCAGGAGCTGGACGAGTGGGGCGACGTCCTCATCGTCGAAGGCCGGATCGAGAGCTGCGGCGGCTCGATCGAGGGCCCGGAGACGGCCGACCGACTCGACGTCTCGGGCCTCGTCGTCGCCCCGGGGTTCATCGACCTCCACGTCCACCTCCGGGAGCCGGGGGGGGAGCACAAGGAGACGATCGCCTCGGGGGCGGCGGCCGCCGCCGCGGGCGGCTTCACGACCGTGTGGGCGATGCCGAACACGGATCCGCCGATCGACGACCCGGCGGCCGTCGGGTACGTGCGGGCGGCGGGCGAGAGGGCACGGGGCGCGCGGGTGATGCCGGTCGGAGCCGCCTCCCGCGGCCAGCGAGGGGAGCGGATGACGGAGGTCGGGGAGCTGGTGGCGTCCGGAGCGGTCGCCGTCTCGGACGATGGGAGCCCGATCTGGGATGCGGGGCTCATGCGCCGTCTCCTCGAGTACACCCAGGTGTTCGGGATCCCCGTGCTTCAGCATGCCGAGGTCCGTGAGCTGGCCGCCGGGGGCGTGATGAACGAGGGGAAGGTGGCCACGGCCCTCGGACTCCGCGGGATCCCGTGCGCGGCGGAGGCGGCGATGGTGGCCCGCGACCTCTACCTGGCGGAGCTGACCGGGGGGCACCTGCACGTGTGTCACGTCTCCTCCCGAGCGTCCGTGGAGGAGATCCGACGGGCCAAGGCACGGGGTGTGCGGGTGACGGCAGAGGTCACGCCGCATCACCTCGTGCTGACGGAGGAGGAGGTGCGAGGGTACCGGAGCGAGATGAAGATGAACCCGCCCCTGCGGACGGCGGAGGACCGGGAGGCCGTGCGCGAAGGGCTGGCCGACGGGACGATCGACGCGATCGCCACGGACCACGCCCCCCACCACTACGAGGAGAAGGAGCGGGAGTTCGACGACGCGCCGTTCGGGGTCGTGGGACTGGAGACAGCGCTCGGAGTCGGGATCGCCGAGCTCGTGGGCGATGGGCTCTTGAGCCTCCCGGAGCTGGTGGACCGCATGGCATGTGCCCCGGCGAGGATCATGGGCGTGCCGGGAGGAACGTTGCGCGAGGGGAGCCTCGCCGACATAGTCGTCTTCGACCCTCGAGAGCCGTGGACGGCGGATCCATCCCGCTTCCTCTCACGGGGCCGGAACACTCCCTTCGCCGGCAGGAGGCTGGTCGGGCGAGTACGCCGAACCCTGGTAGCCGGAGAGACCCGCTACGCGGTGGAGCGCACGGAAGAGGTGGCATCATGAGCCAGCCGGAAGGCAACGTCGGACCCGTCGTCCCCCAGGAAGTTCGCACGCTTCTCGAAGAGCGAGCCCAGGTGCAGGACTGGCTCGCCAAGCTGGAGGAGCTGCGAGAGAGCTCCACGCCGGCCGTCTTCGAGCGAGTGCACTCCGACTACACCGGACGCCTGGAAGACGTGAACGGGCGACTGTCCGAGCATCGGGAGGCCCTGGAGCGCTCCGTCGCGAAGCATGGAGCGTCGGTGGAGGAGCTGCGGGAGGAACGGGAGGAGGCGGCGCGGGCGCTCGAGGAAGCGGAGCTGCGGTTCCAGGTGGGCGAGTACTCCGAGAAGGAGTGGGAGCGCCGGCGCGAAAGCGGAGAGCGCGCCGTTCGGGAGCGCGAGTCGAACCTGACTCGAGAGCAGACGGCCCTGGAGGAGCTGCAGAAGGTCCTGGAGGAGCTCGTGGCCGGCCCGCCTCCGCCCGTCGCGACCCCCGTCTCGGAGCCGGAGGCCGCCGGAGAAGCACCTGCGGATGAGCCGGAGGAGGACTGGCGGGTCGAGCTGCCCGAGGGCGAGGGCTGGACGGTGGAGCTCGAGGAGGAGCAGGCGTGGGCCTCGGAGGAGACGGGGGCGGCCGAAGAGAAGACGGCGGAGGGGGAGGAGGGGGAGGAGGAGTCCGAGGGCGAGGGAGCGGACTATCTGGATGAGCTCGAGTTCCTCGAATCCCTCTCTCTGGACGAAGCGGAGCGTTTCGACGCCGTCTCGCTCATGCTGGATGAGGAGAAGGAGGGAGAGGAGGAGACGGCGAACGAGGAGGAACGGTCGGACTGACCGCGCGGGCCGGCCGCGGGGTCAGTCTTCAGCCAGCTTCCGGAGGTGACGGGCCACCCGGGCCTTGCGGCGAGCCGCGGCGTTCGGATGCAGGATCCGCTTATTCGCCGCCCGATCGAGGAGTGTGTAGAGGCGGGAGAGCGCGCCCTCCACCTCCTCGGCCGATTCCGTCTCCAGGATCCTCCGCGTGTGCGTTCGTATCTCCGACCGCAGGGACCGGTTTCGCAGACGACGGCGATCGTTTTGCCGCAGCCGCTTCTTGGCGCTCTTGGTGTTCGGCACTGGACTCGCTTCCTGCATGGAATGTGGTGAACGACCGCACAGGATACGCGACGGCGGGGCGGAATACAAGGCATGAAGGGCGGGATCGAGGCCTGGATCGGGCACCGTGGATTCCATAGGCACCCTCGTCCTCTACCTTCCGGTTCTGCTCCTCTCCGTCGTGCTGCACGAGTACGCGCACGCCCGGGTCGCCCTGGCGCAGGGAGACCAGACACCGCTCATGCTCGGGCGCGTGACGATGAACCCGCTGGCCCATCTCGATCCGGTCGGGAGCCTGCTGGTGCCGCTGCTCCTGTGGGTGAGCCAGGCGGGATTCCTGTTCGGCTGGGCGAGGCCCGTGAAGGTGAACTCCCGCAACTTTCGCAACTACCGGCGGGGAGACATTCTCGTCTCCCTGGCGGGGGTGGCGGCCAACTTTCTGCTGGCCTTCGTCTGTCTCGGGGTCGTCGTCCTCGCCACCTACCTCTCCCGCGGCCTCCCTGCCGGCGCGGCGGAGGGCATGGGTGCGCTCGGTAGGATGGCCCGCTTCGGGGTTCTGTTCAACATCCTCCTCGGCGTGTTCAACCTGATTCCGATCCCGCCCCTGGACGGCTCGCACGTTCTCTACCACCTGCTCTCTCCGTCGCTCGGAGCGCGGTACCGGCAGATGGGCCAGTACGGGATCTTCGTGCTGATTGCCGTCTTTTTCGTGCCGGGGCTGCTGAGCGTCCTCCTCTCTCCCGTGTGGCTGCTGGATGGGCTCGCCGAGAGGCTCATCCGGCTCCTCGTATGACCGGCAACGTGGCGGAGGCCGGACCCGCCGTGCGGCGACCCCGGGGGCGGCACCCTCCGCTCGGGCCCGAGCCGTTCGTGGTGAGGCTCGATCGCTTTCAGGGCCCCCTCGACCTGCTGCTGCACCTGATCCGCTCCGAAGATGTGGACATCTTCGACATACCGATCGCGCGCATCACGGAGCAGTTTCAGCGGGCCATCGAGACCGGGTTGGAGCAGATGGAGCTGGACCGGGCCGGCGAGTTCCTGGAGCTGGCCGCCACGCTGCTGCGGATCAAGGTCCAGCTCCTTCTCCCGCGGTCCGGTGACCTGGAATGGGAGGAGGATCCGCGGGCGGAGCTGGTCCGGCGCCTGCTGGAGTACGAGCTCTTCCAGGAGGTGGCGCACGTGCTGGCGGCGGCGGAGGCGGAGCGGCGGCGCCACTTCGCGAAGGGGTACGTCGAGCCTCGACCCGTCCCGGAGATGGCTCGAGCGGACCCCGAGGTCGGACTGGCCGAGCTGCTGGAGATCGCCCGCTCTCTGCCGGAGCCGGCGCCTCCCCTCGTACCTTCGACTCCCACGCTGCTGGTGACGGTCGAAGAGAAGATCGCGCAGCTGAGGGCGTGGATCCAACGGGCCGAGCGGGTGGCGTTTCGTCGCCTCTTCTCCTCGTGGAGGGCGCGGCCCCATGTCGTGGCGGCTCTCCTGGCGTGCCTCGAGCTCGCTCGGCAGCAGGTGCTGCGGATCGAGCAGACGGAGCGCTTCGGATCCATCTGGCTCTTCCGGGGCTCCGAGAAGGAGCGGGACGAGATGGAGGAGAGGACGGAGGAGGAGGCGGAGGAGGAGACGGAGGAGGAGACGGAGGAGACGGAGGACACACGGTGACTCCCGAGCAGATCGTCGAAGCGACCCTGTTCGCCAGCCAGGTTCCGCTCTCTCCCGCCGAGCTGGCGCGGGCCGACGAGGCGCTCACCCCGGAACGGGTCGCCGAGGCCCTTCAAACGCTGCGGGCGCGGTACGAGGAGGAGGCCCACGCGTTCCAGATCTACCAGCTCGGGAGCGGCTACCAGATCCTCACCCGACCGGAGTACGCGCCGTACCTGGAGCGCTGTGATGCCGTGGCGCGGAGGGGTGTTCTCTCCCGAGCGGCGCTGGAGACGTTGGCGATCATCGCGTACCGACAGCCGATCGGCCGCCTCGAAGTCGAGGGGATCCGCGGCGTGGATTCCTCCACCGTGCTCCGCACGCTGCAGGAGTGGGAGCTGATCCAGGTCGTGGGGCGCGCGGAGGGTCTGGGACGTCCGCTGCTGTACGGAACGACGCAGAGGTTCCTGGATCACTTCGGATTCGCCTCACTCACGGATCTTCCCCGGCCCGATGACTTGCCGGTGGCGCTTCGGCTCCCCGAGGAGCGGGTGGAGCCCGCGCGAGGTCCGACTCCGGAGGAAACGGACGAGGACCGGGCCGGCGAGGGCGGAGAGGGGCTGGAGATGATGGACCGGGAGGAAGAGAGGCCGGAACCGGGGGAGGTGCTGCCGGAACCGGGGGAGGTGCTGCCGGAACCGGGGGAAGCGCTGTCGGAACCGGGG
>JBHHYJ010000005.1:0-65477 GCA_046757485.1 Gemmatimonadota bacterium | reverse complement strand
GGAGAGCGCTGCAATGGCATTGCAGAGGTCAGGGGTTCGAGCCCCCTCGGCTCCACTGTAGGGACCGGAACCGGCGCGGCGGATACACGAGGTTCGAGAGGCACGGTTCCGGCGCCGCGCGCCGCTAGCTCAATTGGCAGAGCAACGGACTCTTAATCCGTAGGTTCGGGGTTCGATTCCCTGGCGGCGCATTCCCCCTTCGCTTGCCCCTCTCCCTACCCCTGGGCAACTTTGGCCGCTGTTTCGCCCGTGACGTAGGCCGGGTTTGCGCCCGGCGGAGCTGCGCGGCGACTTCACCGAGGTGAACCGGAGGGGCATGCAACTCTACACGAAGATCACGATCGCTCTCGGGCTCGGGGTCGTTCTGGGCCTGGTGGGCAACGTGCTCGACATCGGGTGGTTGACGGCGGCCCTGGTGGGCATCCGGCCGGTGGGCGACGCATGGATCGATCTTCTCACCATGGTCGTGATCCCGCTGGTGGTCGCCAGCCTGATCGTGGGAACGGCCAGCCTCGGAGACATCACAAAGCTGGGCCGGATCGGCGGCAAGACGGTCAGCTTCTACCTGGTGACAACGGCGATCGCCGTGACGATCGGCCTCGTTCTGTCGAACATCCTCCTCCGCGATCCGCAGATGAGCCCGGAAGCGCTGGAAGGCCTGCGTGGCACCTACCTGGCGCAGGGCCAGAGCAGCCTGGAGATGGCACAGCAGGCGCCGAACCTGATCGAGGTCCTGCGCGGCATCATTCCCCGTAACCCCATCGATGCCCTGGCCAGCGGGAACATGCTGCCGATCATCTTCTTCTCGATCTTTTTCGGCGCGGCGCTCTCCGTCCTGGCGGCGGACAAGCGCGACACCGTGCTCCGCTTCTTCGACGGGGTGAACCAGGCCGCGATGGTCATGATCCACTGGATCATGAAGGTCGCTCCCTATGCCGTGTTCGCCCTGATCGGGGCGGTGATCGCCCAGTTCGGCGCGGAGGTCCTACAGGGCCTGCTGGTGTACAGCCTCACGGTCCTCCTGGGTCTGCTCGCCCACGTCTCGCTTACCTATCCGGCCGCCTTGCGTTTTCTGGCCCACCTGAATCCCTGGGCCTTCTTCAAGAAGATTCGGGCGGTCCAGCTCATCGCCTTCTCGACCTCCAGCTCGAACGCGACGCTGCCGGTCACCATGGAGGTGGCGGAGGAAAGAGTCGGCGTTAGCCGCGAGGTCTCGAGCTTCGTCCTCCCGCTCGGTGCCACGATCAACATGGATGGCACGGCGCTCTACCAGGCGGTGGCCACCATGTTCGTCGCCCAGGTGCTGGTGGGCGACCTATCGTTCGCCACCCAGGTCATGATCGTCCTGACGGCGACGCTGGCCTCCATCGGTGCGGCGGGGGTTCCGTCGGCCGGGATCATCATCCTCATCGTGGTGCTGCAACAGGCGCTGCCGGCCGGCGTAGATCCGGCCCCGGGGATCGCGCTCATCCTCGGGGTGGACCGTATCCTCGACATGTGCCGGACATCGGTGAACGTGACCGGCGACTTGACCGCGGCCGCCGTCGTGGCCCGTTCGGAAGGAGAAAGGTTGGTCCCTCCGGGCCGGATTCAGCCGGCGGCTTGACGCGGAGCGGTTCGGCCGGTCTCGCGGGATCCGAGCCCGAACCTGTATCTTTCCGCGTCGATCGCAGCGGGCGCCCGTAGCTCAGTCTGGATAGAGCGTCGGCCTCCGGAGCCGAAGGTCACAGGTTCGAATCCTGTCGGGCGTACTGGGCCAGGGGAGGGGAGAGGCTTCCCCCGCTCGGGTTGTCCACGGCTGCACCCGCGCCACCCACGGGAAAGCGCATGGACACGATCACCCATGACGTACTTGTAGTAGGCGGTGGGGGAGCCGGTCTGCGGGCGGCCATCGCCGTGGCGGAATCGAATCCGCAGCTGAACGTGGGCATCCTCTCCAAGGTCTATCCGATTCGCAGCCACACCGTCGCCGCCGAGGGTGGAGCCGCGGCCGTCGTCAAGCCGGAGGACAGCCTCGACGCCCACGCGTACGATACGATCAGCGGCGGCGACTGGCTCTGCGACCAGGACGCGGTGGAGGCGTTTGTCGCGGAAGCACCGGAGGAGCTGCTGCGACTGGAGCGCTGGGGCTGCCCGTGGAGCCGGGAGCCCGATGGCCACATCGCGGTCCGGGCTTTCGGCGGCATGAAGCTCGAGCGGACCTGGTACGCCGCCGACAAGACCGGCTTCCACCTTCTTCACACGCTGTACCAGACTTCGCTGAAGTATCCCGCCATCACGTACTACGACGAATGGTTCGTCACGCGTCTGCTCGTCCACGACGGTCGATGTCGGGGTCTGGTGGCGATCGAGCTGGCCACGGGCAAGCTGCACACCCTGCTGGCCAGGGCTGTGGTCATGTGTAGCGGGGGCGGTGGGCGGGTCTACCCGTTCACGACCAACGCGAACATCAAGACGGGGGACGGCATGGCCCTCGCCTACAGAGCGGGTGCCCCCCTCAAGGACATGGAGTTCATCCAGTTCCACCCGACGGGTCTTCCGTTCACCGGCATCCTCATCACGGAGGCAGCGAGGGCGGAGGGCGGTTGGCTCCTGAACCGCGACGGCTATCGATACCTGCAGGACTACGACCTCGGGGTACCGGAGCCGGAACCGGTGAAGAGATCCATGGAGCTCGGTCCCAGGGACAGGCTCTCGCAGGCTTTCGTGAAGGAAAGGGACAAGGGAAGGACGGTTGAGACCCCCTACGGCGACGTCGTCCACCTCGACCTTCGTCACCTCGGCGCAAGCCTGATGGACGCTAAGCTCCCGTTCGTGCGGGAGCTGTGCCTGAAGTACGAGAACCTCGATCCGGTGGAGCAGCTCATCCCCGTCAGGCCGGTGGTGCATTACATGATGGGGGGGATCCATACCGACATCCGGGGAAGCACGCCGGTCCAGGGACTCTACGCCGCCGGCGAGGTCGCCTGCGTGAGCATCAACGGCGCCAACCGGCTCGGCTCCAACTCGCTGACGGAGCTGTTCGTTTTCGGCGCGCGCGCGGGACGCGCGGCGGCCGAGTTCGCGTCCACCGGCCCGGACACCGGGAGCACCCTCGTGCGTGCGCAGGCCGGGGATGAGGCGAGGCGCCTTCAGACGACTCTCCTTGAAAAGGCGAGTGGCCGAGAGCGCATCTCTCGTTTGAGGGAGGAGATGCACCGTGCCATGGAGGCGGGAGCCGGGATCTATCGCGACGCGAGCGGACTCGAGACCGCGGTCGCGAAGATCCGCGAACTGCAGGACAGGTATCGCGACGTGAGGCTGGACGATGGCAGTCGGACCTTCAACACGGATCTCGTCGCCGGCCTCGAGCTATCGAACCTTCTGGATGTGGCAGAAGCGATCCTGAGCTCCGCGTTGCAGCGGACGGAGTCCCGGGGCGCCCACCAGCGAACCGACCATCCCCGGAGAGACGACGAGAAGTTCCTCGCCCACTCCCTGGCGTTCCGGTCGGAGGCCGCCACCCCCCCACGCATCGAGCATCTTCCGGTGACGGTCACTCGCTGGCCTCCCGCGGAGCGGGTGTACGGAGAGCAGGCCTCGTGACGGACTCCGTGAGGTTCGAGATTCAACGTTACCGGCCGGAGAGGGAGAACGAGCCGGCGTGGGAGAGCTACGAGGTTCCGTGCCGCCCGAACTGGATGATCCTGGACGCCCTGAACTACATCAAGGACAACCTGGATGGGACTCTCTCCTATCGCTGGGCCTGTCGCATGGGAGTGTGCGGAAGCTGCGGGATGATGGTGAACGGCGAGCCGGTGCTCACATGTGCCACGTACGTGAGCTCCATGCCACCCGGGCGGGTGCGTGTGGAGCCACTCCGCGGATTCCCGGTGATCCGCGACCTGGTAAGCGACCTCACCGACTTCCTGGAGAAGCTGAAGAGGGTGACGCCATGGATCGTGAGGGAGGAAGAGAAGCCCCTGGAGGAGGGGGAGTACCTTCAGACGCCCGAGGAGCTGGAGGAGTACAAGCAGTACAGCATGTGCATCAACTGCATGCTGTGCTACGCCGCCTGTCCGATCTATGCGCTGGAGCCCGATTTCCTCGGTCCGGCGGTCATCGCCCTTGCCCAGCGGTACAACCTCGATTCCCGAGATGAGGGGTCGGAGGAGCGCATGGACGTCATCTCACAGCACGACGGCATCTGGTCCTGCACCTTCGTGGGGGAATGCACGACCGTGTGCCCGAAGAACGTAGACCCGGCCGGTGCCATCCAGCGCTACAAGGTGGCGGCTACGACCAGCTGGTTCAGATCGATACTGATGCCGTGGGCGAACCGCTGAATCCCGGGTACACGAAGTATCATCCGCGCTGGCACCGTCGGCGGGTCCCGATCTTCTGGTGGCTCGGAAAGCCTTCCTACACGTGGTTCATCGCCCGTGAGCTGACGAGTCTCTCCGTCGCGTATGCCGCCATCGTTCTCCTGCTACAGATCTGGTCACTCACCCGGGGCCCCGAGGCGTATGACGAGTTCTCGAGCTGGCTCCGGAACGGGCTGGTGGTCGCGTGGCACAGCGTCGTGCTTCTGGCCTTGCTGCTCCACAGCACTACCTGGTTCAGCCTGGCGCCGAAGGCGCTCGCCTTGCGTTTTGCGGGGCGGAGGCTCCCCGGCATCCTCGTTCTCCTCATGCACTACGCCGCTTGGCTCGTCGCCTCCGGCTTCGTGGCGTGGCTTCTGCTGGGAGGGTAGCGATGCGGCGCTCGAGAGAGCCGTTGGTGTGGGCACTGTTCAGCGGCGGCGGAACGATGGCCGCGCTCTTTCTACCGGCTGCCGTTTTGGTGCTGTGGGTCGCGGCGCCGCTCGGCTGGGTGGAGACGGCCACGTACGACACCTTTGCAAAGCTGGCACAGCACTCGGTCGGGAGGCTCTTCTTCCTGCTCCTCATCGTCCTGTCGCTCTTCCACTGGGCCCACCGCTTCCGATACACGCTCTACGATGGACTGCAGTTGTATCATCTGAACGCGTTGATCGCGGTGCTGACCTACGGAACGGCCGTCGTATTGAGTCTGGCGGCGGTCTTGATCCTGTTGCTGCTGTGAGATGAGGGGCAAAGGCCCCTGGCGCGGAAGACCCGCGTGACCGGAAGTCGTGAGCTTCGGCCGGGGTAGAACAATGTTCGAACTCAAGAGGCTCTCCAAGAGGGGCATCGAGGCCGCGCTGGAGAAGGCGGAGCGCTATCGGCTTCTGCAGGAGCCGTGGGAAGCCGAGAGCATCTGTCGCGACATACTCGAGGTCGACCCCGACAACGAGCCCGCTCTGATCGTCCTGCTTCTGGCTCTGACCGACCAGTTCCGACTGAAGGCCGGCGCCGAGTGTCTGGCCAAAGCACGCGAGCTCCTCCCACGCCTGCCGGGCGAGTACGAGCGAGCCTATTACTCCGGTGTCGTTTGCGAACGCGAGGCCAAGGCGCTCCTCGTTCGCGACCACCTGGGCTCGGGCCCCGTGGTGTACGACTGGCTGCGTCAGGCGATGGAATGGTACGAGAAGGCGGAAGAGCTCCGACCGCCGGGAAACGACTCTTGCCTGCTGCGCTGGAATACGTGCGCTCGCATCATCATGCGGCACAGGTCCCTGCGGCCGGAGCGGCCGGATGCCCCCGAGATGTTCCTGGAGTAGTCTTCCGCAGACGGCTGGCCCGTGGGCCGGGGGGAGAACGAGCTTCTCTCCGTTCCTGCGTACCCGGGGTGGGTCGGCGGTTGCACGGAGCCGCTCCCGGCGTACATTGTGGCCCCCCGCGCGGAGCTTGCCGGTCGCCGCCGTTGGCCAGGGTGCCGCGGCGGCCAGCGGCGGAACAAATGCCGCCCGTGGGTGGTGAGATCATGTGCTCGTGGCACGGGTGGGGGTGGCTGGCGGGGAGCGACGGGTCGGCCCCGGAGCCGGCCTGGCCTCGTGGAACACGCTCGGGTGGCGGAATTGGCAGACGCGCAGGATTCAGGATCCTGTGGGAATCATATCCCGTGGGGGTTCGACTCCCCCCCCGAGCACTCGCCGCGCCGGAACCGGGATCGGCCCGGAGCCTGGCTTCGCGTTCCCGGGATCGCGGGCGTCGGCGCGCCCAGGTGGCGGAACTGGCAGACGCGCTAGCTTGAGGGGCTAGTGCCCGGATTAGGGCGTGGAGGTTCGAATCCTCTCCTGGGCATGGGCGACGGTGTCGCCCGATGACGATCTGCCCGGCGCTGATCCCGACCGTGATGGCCGATCGTGAGGCCGACCGGGATGGTGGATGCAGAGATGATCAGATGACGCCGGGTTGATCTTGCGTTGACGTCTCCGCGGAAACGCCGACGCCACCGCCGCGCCCGGGCCGGAGTCCTGCCGAGCCCGCCCGATGGGTGCCGGCACCCGCGCCCGTAGCTCAACTGGATAGAGCACCTGACTACGGATCAGGAGGTTGGGGGTTCGAATCCCTCCGGGCGTATGGAGTCTTCTAACCACTTACCGGCTTTTCCACACCCGCCTTCCTCTTCATGGGCACGCATCTGGGCACAAGCGTCCGCAACGCGGACTACTAGTTTGCGCTGAGTTAGTAACAGATTAGTACACGCTGCGACCTGTTCTGACGCTTGCCCAGGGCGGTCGCTCGCGGGCGGGGTTGGTCACGGTTGACGCATCTTCCTGCCACCCGTATACTAATTCTGTTTGGATTAGTAGATAGCTAGTAGTTGAGACGAGGCGGCCCATCGTGAAGCTACCTCCAAAGCCTCCAACGCTGGACGAGCTGTTCAACGACAGCGACGTGGTGAAGGCCGTTAACAGGATTCTCAGCGATGGCTCGGGGCCGGAGGCCAACGGGAAGTACTACCACTGGGAGAAGCTCATACATCTTGAGCCACCCAAGAATCTCACGCACCGCCAGTGGTGGTTCGGCCTCAAGTACAGCCGCCGCCAAATCGCGAAGGGAATCCCGCTTCGGGACACGGACGACGGGGCGTTCTCGTATGCCATGACCGATGGCGTCCTGCGTCTCGTTCACAGGGTGGATCGGGATGCGAGTGGTCGAATCGAGATCAGCGAGCAGGTTACGAACCGGGAGACCCGGGATCGTTACATCGTCCACTCGCTGATCCAGGAGGCCATCACCTCCAGCCAGCTCGAGGGAGCGTCCACGACCGTGGAGCAGGCCAAGGAGATGCTCCGAACCGGACGAAAACCCGTTGATCGGAGCGAGCGGATGATCTTCAACAATTTCTTGGCCATGCGTCACGTGCGGCAGTTCACCGATCAACCGCTGACGCCAGAGCTGGTCCTTGAGCTTCAGGAGATCGTTACTCGGGACACGCTGGACGACTCACGAGCTGGGGGCCGCTTCCGGACTTCGTCGGACGACATCGTGGTGTCCGACTCCCTAACGGGGCGGGTGCTCCACCGCCCGCCACCGGCCGAGGATCTTGAGAAGCGAGTCGTGCTGATGTGCGATTTCGCAAACGACAGGTCGGAGGACGAGTTCGTCCATCCCGTGGTGCGGGCAATTATCCTGCACTTCTGGCTGGGATACGACCATCCGTTCGTTGACGGGAACGGACGGACGGCTCGGGCGCTCTTCTACTGGTCAATGCTATCGCAGGGGTATTGGCTCGCAGAATACGTTTCGATTTCGAGGATCCTGCGGGCCGCGCCAGCGAAGTATGCCCGATCGTTCCTCTACACAGAAACCGACGAGAACGATCTCACCTACTTCATCCTCTACCAGCTGCGGGTTATCGAGCGGGCGATCGATGAGTTGCACCGATACCTGCAGAAGAAGGTAGCGGAAGTCAGGCAAATAGAGAGGCTGATCCGGAAGTCTGCCGAGTTGAACCATCGACAGCTGGCACTCCTCAGCCACGCCCTCAAGCATCCAGACGCCCGCTACACTATCGAGTCTCACCGGAGCAGCCACAACGTCGTGTACCAGACTGCCCGGATGGATCTTCTAGACCTGGAAGACAACGGAGTGCTCGAGAAGCGAAAGATGGGAAGAACGTACTACTTCTCCCCGGTCCGGAATCTGGCCGACCGTCTGCGGAACCTCGACGAGTAGCAAGATCTGCCTCTGCGAGCACCCCCGATGACTGGCTGGCCACGTGAGTGCTACTTCCCTCTGGCCGGCTCCAAGGGGAGTGACGTCGAGGGCTCAACCTCCCTGAGCAGAGCTACCCCGAACATGATCCAGCACGCCGCCACGATCGAGTACAGGACCCGGAAGTAGTTGTCGTGGAGCGCGGGAGGAAAGCCGTTCCCGGCGAGGACCTCGATCCCCGCGGCCAGCGGAAAGAACAGGACCGGTAAGAGGGCGATAGACAGAGCCGAGGTGGCGACGCCGGCTCCGAGTCTCCGCCGACGGGCATGCAACGCGAAGAGGCCGAGACCCAGCATCGTCAGAACGGCGCCCGGACCGATCAGCAGGTTGCCGCTCCGGGGGAAGGCCAGCCACTGGCCACCGACCTCGCCCACGGTGCTGAACAGGAGCCCGAGGAGCGCGACGAGAACCCCGAAGCCTCCGCCCCGGGGCAGCGTGTGGGCCGCCGCTCCGTACAGCGCCGCCATGGACAGCACGAGGGCGCCCGACGGCAAGAAGGTAAATCGGGAGAACGCGCCGTAGGGAAGGTCATCGGCGGCCCCGAGCCCGGTGACGGCGAAAGCGGAGGCGATGGCGAGCCGCAGGAGCCCCCCGGCGATCGCAAACGCGCCGGCCACCCGGTATCCTGCGAGAGGCGAGTGGGGTTTTCTCATGCTCTGCCTCGTGCCGTCGAGTTCAACCCCGAAACCGGAACGTTCGCGCCAGGTCGCGGCGGACCACGGCTCGTGGGGTGGCCCTGACGAGGGTGTCTCTGAGCCGTCGTGCCGTGGGGCTCTCCAGCTGCGCCATCCGACCGATGAGCCGACTGCGGGTGACGAATCGTCGGGTCCGCGCTGCGCGCTCTCGCTCGTAGCGCCTTAGTGCGTCCGTCCGGTTCTCCGTCTCGGCCATACAGCGGCCGAGCACAACCGCGTCTTCGATCGCCTGCCCCGCTCCCTGGCCGGCATCCGGGGTCATCGGGTGAGCCGCATCGCCGAGAAGCGTGACCGGACCGCTCCCCCAGTCATGCCGAAAAGGACGGTCCAGGATGTCGTTGCGGAGAATCGCGGCCGGGGACGTCGATTCGATCGTGGCACGGACGCGGTCCGGCCAGTCGCCGCGTTTTGGATGCGCATCGTTTCTTATTTCAACCGTGCTCCAGGAGCGGTTCGGGCCCTCTGAGGGATCCCCACAGGATGAGAAGGGGTAGGGGCGGAGGAAGCAACAAGGGTGCGGTCGCCTTGGTCTGCTCTTCGACCTCGAACAGATGAAAACGCGACATCCGCCGCTCGCTCCGAGCCGCTTCTCTCCGGTGTCGCGTCGCGAGTCCTGGGCTAGGAAGGTGACGGCGAGCATGATGCCCGCCTTCCACAGCTACGCTCGCGACCCGCCGGACTCCCTTCGGCAATACGCCCGAGCCGCTTCCGCCAGGATCTCCGCCACCCGTGCCACGGATGCGAGGTCGACCCACTCTTCGTCCGCGTGTGCCCCGTCGCCGGCCGGTCCAAAGAGGATCGCGTCGACACCCGCGTCCGCCAGCAGGGCGGCGTCGGTCCAGAAGGAGATCCCGACCTCGGCGGGAGCCTCCCCGAGTCGTTCCCGGGCGACGCGCCGCAGGACGGCCGCCAGTGGGCTCCGTTTCCGCGCCTCGAAGGCGGAACGGTGCAGTAACGGTTGCACCATCAGACGCACCCCGCCCACCGGTTCCGATCCGGCCGCCAGCGCCTCTTCCAGCTCCGCGACCACGGCTTCCCGCCGCTCGCCAGGCAGGGTGCGCCGCTCGATCTGCGCCCGGGAGCGGGCCGCGTACACGCTCGGGGCGACGCCGCCCGCCAGGGTCCCGACGTGCACGGAGGGTCGACCGAGGAGAGGATGCCCGGGTGCCTCGGCGTACCGTCGCTCGAGGCGCCGAAGTCCGGTCAGGGCCGTCGCCAGTCCGAGATTCGCGTCCCTCCCCAGGTGCGGGCGGCTGCCGTGGGCGGCCCTGCCCCGGGCCACCGCCTCCAACCAGAGAAACCCCTTGTGGGCGACCCCGAGCTGGAGCTCCGTCGGCTCCGTGACGATGGCCGCCGTCGGCCGCACGTGACGCAGCACCTCGAACATGCCGAGGCTCTCCGTCTCCTCATCGGCAACCGCCGCCACGAGCAGATCGCCGTCCAGCGCTCCGTCCTCTTCGGCCACGGTACGGGCGGCCCACAGGCAAGCGGCCAGCCCTCCCTTCATGTCGTACGCCCCGCGCCCGTAAAGGCGGCCCTCCCGGCGGTCCCCCGAGAACGGATCCGCCATCTCCTCCACCCCGACCGTGTCCAGGTGGGCGTAGAGGAGAAGCGAGGGGCCTGTTCCCCTGCCCGGAAGCCGCCCCACGACGCTCACACGGCCCGGCACCGTCTCGTACCGGTCCACGTCCAGCCCGGTGTTCCGGAGCTCGCGGGCCACGCGCTCCGCGATCGGAAGTTCGGAGCTGCGCCCGCCACTGAACGCGGGGTTGACGGAGTCGATCCGAACCAGCTCCCAAAGGAGCTCCGTCAGGCCCGCTGCGTTCTCGCCCACGGTGCTCATGGATGCCTGTTTGTCGCGACGGCGACCCGGTCGCTCTGGGGGTCCGTTCGGATCCTTCGAGCGCGAAGCCGGTCGCCGGACCGCCCCCGGGCCGGCTCGGCGGTGGAGCGCGGCCGGCCGAGCGGGGCCGCTCTCACACGCTGCACGATCCCCCGCCCAGGACGCAGAAGCGGGCGCACCGGGGGTGGTTGAGCTTCACAACGTCCGCCGATTCGCGGAGGGTGCTTCCCAGCTCGAACCGGGTATCGTAGGGAAGGAGGGTGCAGGAGACCACCGCCGGCCGGTCGCTCCCCTTCCGCTTCACGATCATGCGGCTCGAGGCGCACATGACCTCCTCGGGCCGCTTGCCGAGGATCTCCCAGCAGTCGACCGTGATCTCGGGGACCTCCACCGGGCCGTCGATGTCGGGGAAGAGCACGAGCTCGGCGGGGTCCGCCGCGTTGACGGGGATCCGTTCCCGCTTGAAGAGGCGCGCGTAGCCCGCCCGGGCGGCCGCCTCCTCCTCGTCCCAGCAGGTCCGCCCCGCGACGTGGACCCGGAACCCGTTCTCCGCCAGCCACTTCAGGCCCCGGAGGGCCACCGGCCACGTGCCGGGTCCGCGCTCCTCCTCGTGCCGCTCGGGCGTGTGGTGGTCCAGGCTCACCCGGAAAGTGAGCTCTCCGTCTCGCCTCTCCCGCAGGGCGAGGAGGGCTTCACGAACCCGCGGTCGCTGGAGCGGCTGCATCGCGTTCGTCAGCACCAGGACCCGGAAGCCTCGCCGGAGGGTCTCATCGAGCATGCCGACGAGAGCGGGGTTCATGAACGGCTCCCCTCCGGTGAAGCCGATCTCCTCCGTCGGCAGGCCAAGGGAGGCGACCTCATCCAGGAAACCGCACACCTCCGCGAGCGTGAGATAGACGAGCCGGTCGTTCCGGGGGCTGGACTCGATGTAGCAGTCGCGGCACTCGATGTTGCAGAGCGTCCCGGTGTTGAACCACAGCGTCTTCAGAGCTTCGAGGCGCACGGACGCCCGGGGGCGACCCTCCGCGGTCACGTCGGGGTCCTGGAAGCGGGCTCTCCCGACGGTGCTCGAAGCGGCGGCCCGGACGGTGACGGCGCTCTCCATGGCTCTCCTCCTCTGTGCCTTCTCGGCGGAAGCGCCTCTGAACGGATGAACCCCGGCCCCAGCCGTGAGGCCGGCGGCGGCGGCCACGTGGAACCCGCCAGACGCCGAACTCGTTCCCCAAGATATGCGTCGGCGGGCCGCACGGCGCTTGTCACGCGATCCGCGGGAGCGGTTCAGCGCCCTGCCGCGGAGGGTTCTCGCGGCCCACACCCACCGGAAGGGTGGCCATGTCCAACACGAGGGCACCTCGTAAGAGAGGGTTCTCGGGAAGCAGGAGCAGGTCGGCCCGCAGGCCGACGGCCACCGAGCCCCATTCGTTCTCCTGGCCCAGGAAGGCGGCCGGGTTGCGGGTGGCCGCCAGGAGCGCCTCCCGGGGCGAGAGGCCCGCCTGCACGAGCATCTCGAGCTCGTCGTGGATGGCGAAGCCGGGGATGACGTACGTGAAGCCGGCGTCCGTGCCCGCCAGCACGCGCACGCCCGCTCCCTGGAACGCGAGGGTCAGCCGTCCCTCGTTCTGAATCGCCCCGGGACGAGGCTGGCCGGGGCCCAGGGCCCGCGGCTCTGCCAGTTGCCGATCTGCTGAGCGGGCAGGAATCGGGCATCCGGGCGGTTCGGGAGGTCGGCCTCCTCCTGCGGGGTGAGCATCGCCCGTAGCGTCGCCAGGGTGGGCGTGAAGGTCACGCCCTCGGCGGCGATGCGCTGCGCCAGGACCTGGATCCGGGTCGCATCAATCTGTCCCGAGTCCCACCAGCCGCTGGCGCCCGGAGAGAGGACCTCCGGCAGAAAGGCGTTGGCGGCGTGCTCGATGTCCGGCTGGCGCTCGGCCATCCATGGCCAGGACCTGGACCCCCACGAAGGCGACCGGCGTCACGGAAGGTCCGGGAGGCGACAGGCGAGGTGCAGGGGGAGGAGGTGCAGGGGGAGGAGACGTCGGGCCGTCGGCCTCACCGCCACACGCGATCAAGGCGACGGAGAGAACGGCGTGGAGCAGGAAGAGGAAAGGCCTTCGAGTCATCGTCGTGTTCTCCAGGCTCGGGTCGCTGCGCTCGGGCCCCTGGTACGCACGGGGGCGAGAGCTGTTTACCATAGAGAGTCTATGAGAGTGGCGGGATTCCGGAAGGGTCTGTCTCGAGAGGGCGCTCGGCCCTGGTCCCGGCCCGTTCGGGCTGCCCTTGCGATCCGGGTGGAGATGCCTGCATCTGGACGATCCACCGACCCCGCAACGACAAGGCGTACGATGGAACGCGTGCTGAGAAGGCTACACATAGAAGAGGAGAACCCGGGCGGCTTCGGCGGCGAGTGGCTGGGGAGCGGCGATCCGCTCGAGGTCACCACCCCGATCGACGGCTCCGTGGTCGCCACCGTCCGGCAGGTGACCGAGGAGGAGTACGAGCGGGTCGCCGCCCGGGCCGAAGAGGCGTTCCTCGCCTGGCGGCGGGTGCCGGCGCCGAAGCGGGGTCGGGTCGTCCGGCGGCTGGGCAACGCCCTGCGCGAGGCGAAGCCCGACCTGGGCCGGCTCGTCACCCTGGAGATGGGGAAGATCGTGGCGGAGGGGGAGGGCGAGGTGCAGGAGATGATCGACATCTGCGACTTCGCCACCGGCCTGTCCCGGCAGCTTTACGGGCACACGATGGGGTCGGAGCGGCCGGACCACCGGATGTTCGAGCAGTGGCATCCCCTGGGTGTGGTGGGGGTGATCACGGCGTTCAACTTCCCCGTCGCCGTGTGGAGCTGGAACGCCGCCCTGGCGGCGGTCTGCGGCGACGCGGTCCTCTGGAAGCCCTCGAGCGACGTGCCCCTGTGCGCCATAGCGGTGACGAAGATCGCCGAGCGGGTGTGCCGCGAGAGCGGGGTGGACCCGGCGATCTTCTCCCTGGCCGTGGGCCGGGGGGCCACCGTGGGGGAACGGCTCCTCCACGACCGCCGGATCCCGCTCGTCTCCTTCACGGGAAGCACGAAGATGGGCCGCCGGGTGGGGCGGATCGTGGGCGAGCGACTGGGGCGCACGATCCTGGAGCTGGGCGGAAACAACGCCGTCGTCGTCACCCCCCACGCGAACCTCGAGCTCGTCCTCCCCGCCGTCCTCTTCGGCGCGGTGGGCACGGCGGGCCAGCGGTGCACGACGACGCGCCGGCTCATCGTCCACGAGTCGGTGAAGGAGGAGCTCGTCGCCCGCCTCCTGCGGGCCTACGAGGAGGTGCGGATCGGTGACCCTCTGGCGCCGGACACCCTGATGGGCCCGCTGGTGAACCGGTGGGCCGTGAAGCAGATGCAGGCGGCGCTCGAGCGGATCCGGGAAGAGGGAGGGGAGATCCTGTACGGCGGCGAGCCGCTGGAGGGGGACGACTTCCCCGGCGGGCACTACGTGCGGCCCTGCATCGCCCGCGCCCGGAACGAGGCGGCGATCGTCCAGGAGGAGACGTTCGCCCCGATTCTGTACGTGATCGGCTACGGCCGGGCGGAGGCCACCCCGGCCCGGGCGGTGGAGGAGATCGAGGAGGCGGTGCGGATCCACAACGACGTCCCGCAGGGGCTCTCCTCGGCGATCTTCACCGAGCACCTCCGGGAGGCGGAGTACTTCCTCTCGCACCGGGGCAGCGACTGCGGGATCGCCAACGTGAACATCGGAACGAGCGGGGCGGAGATCGGCGGCGCTTTCGGGGGGGAGAAGGAGACGGGGGGCGGTCGGGAGTCGGGCTCCGATGCGTGGAAGGCGTACGTGCGCCGCCAGACGAACACGGTGAACTGGAGCACGGAGCTTCCGCTGGCCCAGGGGATCGAGTTCGGCTGAGCTCGCAGACGGATGTGCCCTTCCCGGTGCCGCCGGAAGCGTTCAGGGTCCCGCGGTGCCTGCTGTGGGCTCCAAGGTGATCCTGGTGGGTGAGGCGTTGATGGCGGGGGTGGGACGGCCCGCCGTTGTAGTACGGGCCGCTACCTCGGGACGGCCACCACCAGCATCCGCTTCGGCGCCTTCCCGCGGGGCAGCTGGATGCGCGCGACCTCCCGCTTCGTGGCCACGTCGAACGCCGAGATCGCGTCGTCGGCCGTATCGGCCACGTACACCGTCCTGCCGTCCGGCGTGATCGTCAGCCACAGCGGCGTGCGGCCCGTCCGGAGCTTCGCGATCTGGCGGGGCTCCTCACCCGTCACGTCGAAGACGTGCACGAGGCCGTGGTTGATGTCCGTCGACCACACCTCCCGGCCGTCCGGGGTCACGCCGATGCCGTGGGAGCGGCTGCGCTGTGCCTGCTCCTCCATGGTGAGGTCGTACTCCGCCCGCCCCAGCGGCCGCCGCTGCACGAGGTCGAGGACGAGGAAGCCGAGCAGGCCGTCCCGGTTCACGTACAGGCGGGTGCCGTCGGGGCTGATCGCGATCGGCCGCGGCGCGTCCCCCGTGGGGATGGTCCCCACGACCCGGTGCGTGCTCGTCTCCACGACGTAGATCTTGTCGTTCTCGGAGGTCGGAAGCCCCCGCTGCCGGGCGGCCTCGGCGCTCAGCCGGCCCCGGTCCATCGGCGACAGGTACATGTACCGGTCGTCGGGCGAGACGGCGACGTTGTGGGGAAAGCCGTCCGTCGGGATGCGGGCCACGATCTCCTCGGCGACCGTGTCGAAGACCTCGTACTCCCCGTCGCCGAGGGCGGGCACGTAGAGGTAGCGTCCGTCGGAGGTCACCTCGATCTCGTTCGGCCGGCTCCCGAAGAGGTGATACTCCCTGACGACCTCATCGCGCCTGGGATCCACGGCGACCACGCCTCCCCCTTCCCCCTCGGTGGAGACGTACACCACCTCCTGGGACGCGGGGGCGGCGATGCCGTGCGGCAGGGGGCCGACCCGGAAGGAGCCGAGGATCCGGTTCGTCGCCACCTCGATCACCGTCACGTCGTCCGCGTTGCTGTTCAGGACGTACAGCTTCTGGCCGGCGTCCTGGCCGAGGACAGGACGGCACAGGAGCAGGCCCCAGGCCAGCAGGCCGGCCAGCCGGTGGGCCTCGGTGCCGGCCCCACGACTCTCCGAGTGCTTCGCTCCGTCGGGTCGGCGCGCTGAAGCGGTGAGCTCATCCGAGAGCATCTTCCTCCACCTCCGTGATCGTGATCTTCCGGGACCCGGCCTTCAGGCGAAAGCGGTACAGGCCCCGCGGGGTCGGCCCGGCCAGCCGGGCTCCGTCCTCGGCGGGGTCGAAGATGCTGAAGTGGCACGGGCACACGAGGAGGGGGTGCTCGGGCCGCTCCGCCGGATCGAGACGCACCTGGCCCGGCTCCCGCACGTAACCCACCTGGCACAGCTCGTGGGGGCAGGTGAGGCAGAACGCCTTCAGCCGGGTGGCTCCTCTCGGGTCGGGAATGCGCAGGAGAACCCCCTTGAGGAGCAGCTCGGAGCTCCCGCTCGCGGAGGGCTTCGGGGCCCTCACGCGGGCATCGAACCACACCGGCTGCCAGACGGAGGCCACCTCGCGCCAGGCGACGGTGACGGGCCGGGAGAGCTTCCGGTACCGGGAGACGAGGGCGCCCCACAGGGCCGGCGGCCGGCGCACAAGGCCGAGCGCGCCGAGGCAGGCGGCGATCATCCTGCGGCGGTTCATCGTGGCCCGACGGAGGCTCTTCATCCCGGGTTCAAAGAAACGGACGTGCGGGTGACGCAGCAAGGTCGGCGGCGGCCTGCCGCAGGGTCGAGGAACACGGCAACGACCCCCGGGGCCCGGCCGCCCGGCGAGGGAAGCACACCAAGCTCGGGAGATCGACGAAGCGGCAGCGCTACCTATGCGCGGAGCGGGCCTCCCACCGGTCGATCGGGTCCAGGAATCCGGGGCAGTAGTGCTCCTTCGTGGGGCGTCCGGTCACCTTCGTCCACAGATGGGGTATCGCCCGCATCTCGCACCCGGGCGTGGCGATCAGGGCGGAGAGGAGGAAGGAGATTCCGAGATGGGCGGAGAAGTAGACGAGCCAGATCCAGGTGACGGCTCCCAGCGGAGGGGCCCACCAGCTGCCGTAAAGCACCATGTCGACCAGAACGGCCAGACCTCCCGCTGCGAGCAACACGTGCTGTGGCCGGCGTCTCCAGCTCTTGGTGAGGCCGATGTTCACCACGTATGGCGTGGCCCAGAAGGCCAGCACCATGTACAGCCACCAGTTCCATTCGCCGGGAGGCGCCTTGGCGACGAGCCGCGGCCAACCGATCGTGAGGAGGGCGTACAGCGACCAGAGGAGCAAGCCGCCCATCGCGAGCCGCACGAGGCGGCCTATGAGCCCGGGCGGCTCCAGGGTTCCGGTCTGCTCGAACTTCGTCTCGATCCGATCCACAGGCTCGCTTCCCGTGTGTCGTTTCCGTGGGTCAGTCGCCCGGGCCGCGGGCGCAGCCGGATGCCCGGTTGCAGGGGACCCGCCGCCCGGCCGTTGCCGATATATCGGTACGGTTTCCGCGGGCGGCGGGTTTCGCCCGGGCCGCGGCCACGGTCAATTCCCTGGAGGGGGCAGGTAGAATAGGAGATCGCGGAGGGGTGTATGTCAGGTTCCGAGCCCGGCTCGCTGCGCGTCGTCGTCTCTCCTGAACCGTCGAACGCCTGCCGCCCGACGGAGCCCCGCGGCCGGGCGTGGGTCGTGGCGGCGGTGGCTCTGACCTTGTCAGCCTGCGCCGGTGCTCCCGGCTCTCGGCCCAGCGCGCCACCGCCGTCCGCCGAGCCGGCCGGGGTCCCCGCCGGCCCGGCCGCGATCCCCGCGGAGGAGTCGGGGGAAGGCGCTCCCGCTCCCGGAGTGGAGCGGCGCCCGAGCTCGGATCGAGCCGGCGTCGACGTGCGCCACTACGATCTGCTGTTGGACCTGCGCGGTCTCGCCGACCGCCGTCTCGACGCGAGGGCCCGGCTCCGCGTCGCCGTGACGGAAGGAGGCTGGCCGCTCCGCCTCGATCTGGCGGGCCTAACGGTGGACTCGGCGCGGCTCGATGGGTCACGTGTCGAGCACGCGCGGAGCGGCGACGTGCTTTCGATCCGGCGCTCGGCTCACGCTGCCGGTGGAGAGAGGCCGGAGTCCGGAAGGGGGCGTAGGCCGAGTCCGGGCGCAGGGGAGGCGTCTCCCTCCCGCGAGTGGGATCTCGAGCTTTTCTATCACGGGGTGCCGGAGGATGGCTTGGTCTTCGCCCCCGATGCGGAGGGGAGACCGACGGCGTTCGCCGACAACTGGCCGAACCGGGCCCGTTGGTGGTTCCCCGCCAACGACCACCCGTCCGACAAGGCAACGCTGCGCCTCGAGGTGCGCGTGCCGGCCGGCTACGGCGCGATCGCCAACGGCCACCTCGTCGAAAGGTCCGGTGAGCATTGGGTGTGGGAGGAAAGGGTGCCGATCCCCGTCTACACGATGGTCGTGGGCGCGGCCCCGTTCGCGGTCTCACGCCTCGGGGAGGCCGCCTGCGGGCGGGCCCCCCGCGCCCGCGCCCCCTGCACGGAGGTGAGCGTCTGGTCCCTGGCGGGAGACAGCGCCTACGGGGCGGGGCGCTTCGCGCGCGCGGCCGACATGCTCGACTTCTACGCGATGCGCATCGGGCCCTACCCGTACGAGAAGCTGGCCCACGTGGAATCCTCCACGCGCTTCGGCGGGATGGAGAACTCGAGCGCGATCTTCTACGCACAGGCGCCCTGGGCCGGGCGCCGCATGCGCGAGGGAGTGATCGCCCACGAGACGGCCCACCAGTGGTTCGGGGACTCCGTCACCCCGGCGGACTGGCCGCATCTGTGGCTGAGCGAGGGGTTCGCCACGTATCTGACCGTCCTCTACTTCGAGGCGCGGGACGGACCCGAGGCGGCCCGCGCGCGTCTGGAGGCGGCGCGACGCGCCTACCTGGATTCGGAGGTGACGGGTCTCCCCGTCGTTCCCTCCCGGGCTCCCGAACGCCTCTTCGACCTCCTGAACCCCAACAGCTACCAAAAGGGCGCCTGGTTTCTGCACATGCTGCGCGCGGAGGTCGGAGACTCGGTCTTCTTCGGTGCGCTTAGGGAGTACTACGCGGAACATGCGGACGGCACGGCGGTCACCCGAGACTTCCGCCTCGCCGTGGAGCGAGCTTCGGGCCGTGCGCTGGACGGCTTTTTCGATCAGTGGCTGTACCGGCCGGGCTACCCGCGGCTCGAGATCGAGTGGCGGGAGACGACGGCCGACCGGGTGGAGGTCGAGGTGCGGCAGGTGCAGCCGGCCGACTGGCCGACGTTCCGGCTCCCGCTCGTCGTCGAGCTTCGCGGGGCAACGGGGCGCGCGATGCGGCGCACCCTGCCCGTGCATGGCCGGAGCGAGCGCTTCCCCGTTTCCGTTCCGTTTCCCGTCACGGAGCTCCACGTGGATCCCGATGGCCGGCTCCTCCTGGAAGCGACGGTCGATTCGGAACCCCCCGCTGGCCGGGCCGGCTCGCGGGTCCCATCGTGACTTCTGGCCGGGCTCGCAACAGACGCCCGGAACCGTCGGCAAGTCCCGGGACACAGAACTGGAACGGAGGACCGGAATGAACCGTGCGCGGACCGTCCCATGGCGGCTCCTCCCTCTTCTCGCCGCCGCGGCGCTCCTCCTGATCGGCCCCAGCGGGGGCGCGGCTCAGTCCGGCTTTGGAAGCGCCGTGGCCGTTTCGGGCGAGAGCGTGCTCGTGCTCCGGCCCTCGCCCGGGCGCGGACCGGCGGCCGTCCTCGTGTATCGCGAGACGGAGGACGGAGCCTGGCGGCCGGTCGAGCGTCTCCAACCGGCCGACGATCCGTACGGCGAGACGGCGTTCAGTCCCTCCCTGGCCCTCTCGGGCGCCGGGCTGCTTGTCGGGGGCGGCGATCCGGAAGGGCTGGATGGCGGCATCTTGTTCCAGCGAGGCCGCGGTGCGTGGGCCACGGCAGGGCGCCTGGCGCTGGAGGGCAGGCGGGACGGCGGCGATCCAGCCGAAGGCGGGGACCGGCCGGGGGACGGCGGCGGGTCGGGCACGCTGGACGCGGCGGCCGTTTTTCGGATCCTCCAGCCGCCACGCCGGGTGGTCGCGCTGGAAGATGACGTGGCGGTCGTGGCCCGCGCGGGCGGGACGGGCGTGCCCGGCAAGGTGCAGCTCTTCCGTCGCGCGCCGGGGCTCGGCTGGCGGGCGGAGACCGGCGTGGTGGGGGAGGGGGGAGAGGCGCGCGAGGAGTTCGGCGCATCCCTGGCGCTGCGGGGCGATCGACTCCTGGTGGGTGCGCCGCGGCACGCTCAGCGGCGCGGAGCCGTGTACCTGTTCCGTCGTGGGGCAGCCTCCGGCACATGGACGCTCGAGGCGAAGCTGGTCTCGGAGGAGGCGGAAGCCGGGGGCCGGCTGGGGGCCGCGGTGGCGTTCGCCGCCGAGGGCGAGGAGATCCTGGCGGGTGCCCCCGCCTCGGGGACGGGTGGGGGCCGCGTCCTCTCCTTCGCGGTGGAAGCCGGGAGCGGGCAGTGGTCGTTGAAGGAGGTGCTCGACTCACCGCGGCGGGCGGGCGAGGGCGCCCGGTTCGGATCCACCCTGGTGGCCGCGGGCGACGAGCTGTGGGTGGGGGCGCCGGGCACGGGGGAGAGCGTCGGTCGCGTCTTCCGCTTCCGCCGGGAGGAGAGCTCGGGAGCCTGGATTCCGAGCGGCGCGATGGAGGGCACGTCGCGAGGGGACCGCTTCGGAGCGGCACTGGCCCTGGGAGCGGAGATCGGCGTGAGCGGCGCCCCGGGCTCGGACCGGGGCCTGGGTGCCGCGACGGTCTACCGGCGCGGGCGGGACGGGGGATGGACGGAGGCGGCGCGGCTCGGGGAGGGCCTGGATCTGCGGCCGGTGTCGGGTGGCGAGGTGGAATGCCGGGAGGGTCGGGCGGCGGGCTTCGCGTGCCGCGCCGTGGACCTCATGGCGTACCTGCCGGTGGAGTCGCTCGGAGGTGCGCGCGGAGAGCGGGTGAGCGACCTGTGGGGATGGACGGATCCGGAGACCGGCCGCGAGTACGCGCTCGTGGGCCGCACGGACGGGACGGCGGTCGTGGAGATCACGGATCCCGCGCACCCCGCCTACCTGGGCGTCGTACGCGGCGCCTCGAGCTGCTGCCGCGACATCAAGGTCTACCGGGCCCACGCCTTCATCACGGCGGACGGTGCGGGAGAGCACGGGATGCAGGTCCTCCATCTCACTCGGCTGCGAGAGGTTCGGAACCCTCCGGTGAGCTTCGAGCCGGATGTGGTGTACCGGGGGATCGCCAGCGCCCACAATCTCGTGATCGATACGGCAACGGGCTTCGCGTACGCGGTGGGGAGCAACTCCGGGGGGGAGACGTGCGCGGGCGGTCTGCACATGGTGGACATCCGGGAACCCCGGCGCCCCGCGTTCGCCGGCTGCTACTCGGACCCCTCCCTCGGCCTCATCTCGCCGGGCCGCACCCACGACGCCCAGTGCGTCCTCTACGACGGTCCGGACACGGAGCACCGCGGGAAGGAGATCTGTCTCGCCTCGAACGAGACCGCGCTCAGCATCCTCGACGTCACCGACAAGCAGCACGTCGTCTCGCTCGCCGCCGCCCGGTACCCGGGGCTGGCCTACGTGCACCAGGGATGGCTGACGGAGGACCAGCGGTACTTCTATCTGGACGACGAGCTGGACGAGCTGCTCGAAACAGCGGACGGAACGCGAACCCTGGTGTGGGACGTGGCGGACCTGGATGACCCGGTGCTGGTCGGCGAGTACCGAGCTCCCACTCGGGCCACGGACCACAACCTGTACGTGAAGGGAGACCGGGTCTACCAGGCGAACTACCAGGCCGGCCTCCGGGTGCTCGACATCTCCGACCCACAGGCCCCGGTGGAGGAGGGCTTCTTCGACACGACGCCCTACCCGGGGGAGCCTCGCGGCTTCACGGGAGCCTGGACCGCGTACCCGTTCTTCCGGAGCGGAACGGTCATCGTATCGAGCTCGAACGAGGGGCTCTTCGTTCTGCGCCCGTCGCCGCGGGCGCTCGTGCCGTAGACGTCCGGGAGCGGCCGCGTTTCGGTGCGGCCGAACCCACTGCGCACTTCTAGGGCCTCCGTTTCAAGCCCTGAGTCTGGCCACGATTCTGCGCTCGACGGGCATCGAGCCGCGTGACCGGACTCGTGACCGACGACCGGGCGAACGCAGTACTGGGACGCCGAAGCAGCGGTCATCGGACCGTATACCTCCAGCCTCGAGCTGACCGGCCCGTGCGCGGGCGTCTTCCTGCTCTTCGGGCCGGAGGCCCGATGGGGGGATGCCGGGCCTCCCCGGCCGGTGCACGTGGAGGATGCACACGCCGAGGAGTACGACCGACCGTGGCCGCAGTTCGACGCCCGTCATCTGGCGGAGCGGGTCAGGGGGATGCTGAACGGCCGCTGAGAAGCCTGTGGAAGAACCAGGGCGGGTCGCGCGCGTGGGTCTTGCGAGGGCGGCTGTCCTTGTGCCACCGCCCGGGGCGGAGGTAGGTTCGCTTCTTGCGGCCGTCCGCCCGGATAAGGGCTCATCCCTGCATCTAACGACAGGCAACGGATACCGGTCCGAGGTGAAGTCATGCTGACGATCAGCGCCATCAAAGCGGATGTCGGGAGCATCGGGGGTCACACCCGGCCATCCGCCCGCATGCTGGAGGAGGCACGCCGCGAGCTGGAGGAAGCCACCGGCCGCGGGCTGCTCATCGATTCCGACATCACGCACTGCGGAGACGACATCTGTCTCCTCATGATCCACCGCCAGGGCAGCGACAGCCCGGAGATCCACAACTTCGCCTGGAGCGTCTTCGAGGCGGCCACGAAGATCGCCCAGGGAGAAGGCCTGTACGGAGCCGGCCAGGACCTGCTGAAGGATGCCCCCTCCGGCAACGTGCGGGGAGCGGGCCCGGGGGCGGCCGAGATCACCTTCGACGAGACGGCGGCCGAGCGGCCGTCCGAACCGTTTCTCGTCTTCACGGCGGACAAGTGCGGCCCCGGAGCCTACAACTTCCCGCTGTGGGCGGTGTTCACGAGTCCGATGTACTGCGCCGGGCTCATGCTTCCCACCATGAAGGTGGGCTTCACGTTCACCGTTATCGACATGGACCACGCCGGGGGCGACCGGTACATCGAGCTGGAGACTCCGGAGGAGCACATCGAGCTGGCGTTCCTCCTCCGGGACGAGAACCGCTTCGGCATCCAGGCGATCCACTCGCGAAGCTACCCGCACCAGCAGATCGTGGCGGCCTCGACGGATCGCCTGCACACGATCGCGGGCGAGTACAAGGGGAAGGACGACCCGGTCGCCATCGTACGCTCCCAGAAGATCTTTCCGGCGCCCGAGGAGATCGTCAGCCCTTACCTGACGGCGCACTACGTGGCGGGCGACGCCCGGGGAAGCCACCACATGCCGCTCATGCCGGTGGCCATCAACACGGCGGTCACCGGACCGTACTGCCTCCCGCTGGTGGCCTGCATGGCCTATTCGGTGACGCGGGACGGTAAGCTCTCCGACGGGGTCGATGTCTTCGGGAATCCCGCCTGGGACAACGTGCGACTCCGGGCTCAGCGGAAGGCGGACGAGATGCGCCGCCAGGGCTTTATCGGCCCGGCGATGCTTCCGATTCAGGAGCTGGAGTACAGCGCCTTTCGCACCTCCCTGCAGGAGCTCGAGGCGCGTTTCCAGGAGCGGGAGAGGGCACACGAGCCCGAGCTGGCCCCGGCCAAGTAGCGACCCGCCCGAAGCACCCCGGTGGCCCGTCTCCGAAGGCCACCGCACACGAGGCCCCGGGAGCCGAGCCCGCCCCCCGGGGCCTCGGTCCAGGTGCGGGACCTCGGGGTACACTCCAAGCCGGATGGCGGTTCGGCGACCCGCCGGGTCGAGGGAGCGGGTCGGCGGAACCGCCGCTCTGGGGTGCACGTTGTGTCTCCCGAACGAAGGGAATAAACTTTCGAGCCGGGCCGCCTCCCACAGCACGTGCTCGGGCGGGACAGAAACGGACGACATCACACCCCCGCGTGGGCAGCTCCGCGAGGCATGGCGCGGAAAGCCGCGGGTGGGGCGACACAGCGAGGTGCGATGCAGCCTGTGGCGAACCGGAAGGCATCGGTGCGAGAATCGGGGGCCGCGCGGCAGGTCGAGGGGCCGGCCCGCGACCTGCTGGAAGAGGTGGCCGAAGCGGTCGTCTTCTCCCGGGACTACCTCCTCTCGCTGCAGGAGGCGGATGGGCACTGGTGCGGCGAGCTGGAGGCCGACACGGTGCTGGAGTCGGAGTACATCATCCTCCTGTACTTTCTCGGCCGCGCGGGAGAGGAACGAGCCGCGAAAGCCGGCGAGTACATTCGCCGGCACCAGCTTCCCGAGGGCGGGTGGGCGATCTACCGCGGGGGGCCGGCCGAGCTGAGCGCCTCCGTGAAGGCGTACTTCGTCCTCAAGCTCCTGGGGGACGACCCGCGGGCGCCCCACATGACCAAGGCCCAGAGGAAGATCCTCGAGCTGGGCGGCGTCGAGGCCGTCAACACGTACACGAAGATCTATCTGGCCATCTTCGGGCAGTACGATTGGGATCGCTGTCCGGCGATCCTCCCGGAGATGATGCTGCTCCCCGGATGGTTCTACCTCAACGTCAACGAGATGTCCTCCTGGTCCCGCGGCATCTTCGTGCCGCTCTCCATCATATGGGCTCACCGCCCGATCGTCCGCGTGCCGGAGAGCGCCTCGATCGGTGAGCTGTACGTGGATGGCTCGCGGCCACAGCACCCCGCTCTGGAGGGCGCGGGCAGGTGGGAGACGGTCGCCCACCGCCTCTTCCACGGTGTGGATTGGAGCCTCAAGCTCGCGGAGCGGAGTCGTTTCAAGCCTCTGCGCCGTCGGGCGATCAAGACGGCGGAATCGTGGATTCTCCACCGGCTGGAGGAGAGCGACGGGCTGGGTGCCATCTTCCCGGCGATGATCAATACAATCATGGCTCTTCGCTGTCTGGGCTATCCGGCCGACCATCCGCTGATCCTCGGCCAGCTGGAAGCCCTGGAGAAGCACGAGGTGGACCTGGGAGACGCCCTCCGTGTGCAGCCCGCGCTCTCCCCCGTTTGGGATACGGCTCAGGCGGTGAACGCCCTCGTCGTCGCGGGGCTGGAGCCGGACCATCCCGCCGTGCTGCGGGCAGCGGAGTGGCTCGTGGATCGTGAGGTGCGGCGGCCGGGTGACTGGCTGCACAAGAACCCGGGCGGGAACGTCGGAGGCTGGTACTTCGAGTACGCGAACGAGTTCTACCCGGATTGCGACGACACGGCGAAGGTCCTCACCAGCCTGACCCGGGTTCGGGTCCCCGATCCGGAGCTCCGAGCGCGCGTCGAGGGGGCGCGCTCCCGCGGCCTCCGATGGCTGCTCTCCATGCAGAATCCCGACGGCGGCTGGGCGGCGTTCGACCGGGAGTGCGACAAGGAGGTGTTCACGCTCGTGCCGTTCGCCGACCACAACGCGATGATCGACCCGAGCTGGGAGGACATCACGGGCCGGGTCCTGGAGACCCTGGCCCTGGAGGGGTTCGCTCCCACCCATCTAGCCGTCCAGCGTGCCGTGAGGTTCATTCAGGGCCGCCAGCACGGGGACGGGACGTGGTACGGTCGCTGGGGATGCAACTACATCTACGGTACGTGGCTCGCTCTGTGGGGACTCCACTGCGCCGGCGTGGACCTTCGGCAGGAGCGGTACCAGAAGGCCGCCCGCTGGCTGCGGGATCACCAGAACTCGGACGGGGGGTGGGGCGAGTCCCTGGGAAGCTACGAGGACCCCGCACTGAAGGGACGGGGGCCGAGCACGGCTTCGCAGTCGGCCTGGGCGCTCCTGGCGCTCTTCGCTACGGGGGACTACGAGTCCGAGGCGGTGCTCCGCGGCGTGCGGCATCTGCTGGAGACCCAACGGAATGACGGCTCGTGGGACGATGAGCACTGGACCGGAACCGGCTTCCCGCGCGTCTTCTACCTGCGCTACCACCTGTACGACGATTACTTTCCGCTCCTGGCGCTCGGTACGTTCTTGAGGGGCCGGAAGGCGGTCCCCTCCCGGGTCGAGGGGGCCACGGAGCCGCGGCTCTCCTCGAATCTCGGGCCGGAGTAGGCGAATGCGATTCCCGTTCCACATCACCGCGGACACGATCAAGCACCAGGTGAAGCAGGCCATGCAGGGGAACGGGCGCTATCCGTTCGTCCTTATGCTGGAGCCGCTGTACACGTGCAATCTCGCCTGCATCGGGTGCGCCGTGGAGCGACACACCGGCAAGCTGAAGGACCGTCTGCCCGTGGACGCATGCTTCAAGGCGGCTGACGACTGCGGGGCCCCCCTCGTCTCCATCTGTGGCGGGGAGCCGACCGTCTACCCGGAGCTGAAGGAGCTCATCACGGGCCTGATCGACAGGCGGCGGCACATCTACCTGTGTACGAACGCCCTCCTGCTGGACAAGAGGGTGTTCGGGCGCATCGATCCCCACAAGCGGCTGACGGTCAACGTCCATCTGGACGGCATGCGGGAGACGCACGACTACGTCGTCGCGCGCAGAGGGGTGTTCGACAAGGCCGTGGAGATGATCCGCGAGTCGAAGCGCCTCGGATACCACACGATCGTGAACACGACGGTGTACAAGGAGACCGCGATCGAGGAGGTGGAGGAGCTGTGCGAGTTCCTCACCCGCGACCTGGGGATCGACGGAATCCTCATCTCGCCCGGGTACCACTACGAGTCGGTGGAGCGCGACATCTTCCTTACCCGTCGGGACATCGAGGAGAAGTTCCGCCATGTCCTCGGCTTCTCCTCTCGCTTCAAGATCACCTCGTCGCCCATGTTCCTGGAGTTCGCCGCCGGCCTCAGGGAGTACAGCTGCTCGCCCTGGAGCACCGTGACCTTCACCCCGAACGGCTGGAAGCGGCCGTGCTATCTCATCGGCAAGGGGTACGTGTGGGACTGGGAGGAGTTCTGGAACGGGACGGACTGGGAGTACTGGGAGTCGCGCCAGGACTCCCTGTGCCAGAACTGCAAGATGCACTCGGGGTTCGAGGCCTCCGTGGTCAAGGAGCTCCACCGGAGCCCAAGGGACATGATCCGCATGGCGAAGTGGAATCTGGCGGGGTGATCCTTGGAGGTCGTCGCACGGCCGGGCGGGGCGTGCCGGGAGCGAGGTAGTCGTCCGCCTTTCCGACGGGCCTTCCTCACCGGCGGGACGGGCTTCATCGGGGCGCACGTCGCCCGGGCGCTCCTGGGCCGGGGCGCGGCCGTCCGCTGCCTGGTCCGGCCGGAGAGCCGGCGGGACAATCTCGACGGGCTCGGCGTGGAGGCGGTCGAGGGCGACCTCACGGACTACCGTTCGCTGCGGGAGGCGGTCGAGGGGTGTGACGCCGTCTTTCACTGCGCCGCCGATTACCGGCTGTGGGCTCCGGACCCCTCCGAGCTGTACCGCACGAACGTCCAGGGCACGCGCAACGTGCTGCGGGCCGCGGCCGAGAGCGGCATCGAGTCCGTGGTCCACACGAGCTCGGTGGGTGCGCTGGGTCTCACCCGCGACGGCACCCCCGCGGACGAGACGACCCCCGTCCGGCTGTCGAGCCTGATCGGACACTACAAGCGGAGCAAGTTCCTGGCCGAGCGTGTTGTGGAAGAGTGGACGCGTCGTGGGCTCCGGGTTTTTTTGGTGAACCCGGCCGCACCGGTCGGGGAGCTGGACATCAAGCCGACGCCCACGGGCCGGGTGATCGTGGACTTCCTCAACGGGAGGATTCCCGCCTACGTGGACACGGGCCTCAACGTGGTCGACGTACACGACGTGGCCGAGGGTCATCTGCTGGCGGCGGAGAGAGGGCGCCCGGGCCGGAGGTACATCCTGGGGAACCGGAACCTCACGCTGAGGCAGATCCTGGAGATCCTGTCGGCGGCCACCGGTCTTCCCCGCCCGCGCCTCCGTCTTCCCCACTGGGCTCCCCTCCTGTACGCGGCCGCGGAAGGAGCCCGAGCCCGCCGGGCCGGTCGGCCGCCCCGGGTGACCCTGGAGGGGGTTCGGATGGCCCGGAAGCGCATGTACTTCGACTCCGGCCGAGCCGTCCGAGAGCTGGGCCTCCCGCAGAGTCCGGTCGAGGAGGCTGTGGGCCGGGCGGTGGAGTGGTTCCGGCGCATCGGGTACGCTCCGGCATGACGAGCCACGGCCTCATCGCGCTGGTCACCGCGCTGCCCGAGGAGGCGGAGGCGTTGCTGTACCGGTTGGTCGACGCCCGCAGCGCTTCGACGGCCGAAGAGGCGACCTCCGCGGCTCCGGCGCTGCGGACCGTTTCCCTCGGCTATCTGTCCGGCGTTCCCGTCGCCGTGGCGGTGACGGGGGACGGGGAGCGAAACGCGCGGCTCGGGATCCGGGCGCTTCTGAACGGGCTGGGGCCCGCTCGGCTGGCCGTCCTCGGCACGGCGGGCGGCCTGGAGCCGAGCCTGCGAAGCGGTGACCTGATCGTGGCGGCCCGCGTGTCCAGGGAAGGGGCGAGGCCGCTGCGTCCGGACGGTCGCCTGCTTCGGATGGTGCTGGAGGCCACGGGCGCCCTGGAGGGGACCGTGCTGACCGTGGCCGACCTGGCGGACACGCCGGCGGCCAAGGCGGAGCTTCGGCGCCTGAGCCGCGAGCCCGGGTCCGCCGAGCTTCCCGCCGTCGTCGACCTCGAGTCGGCCTTCTATGCCGCGGCCGCCGAGCAGGCGGGGATCCCGTGGGTCGTCGTGCGAGCCGTGGGCGACACGGCCGCCGAGTCCCTCCCCTCGTACCTGAACGGCTGCCGGGACACGGGAGGAAGCGTTCGACGCCCCGTCGTCCTGCGGCGCGCGGCGCGGCGGCCCTCGACGATTCCGAGCCTGATGCGGCTCCAGAGACAGGTGCGGCGCGGCGGGGACAGGCTCGCGGAGGCGGCTGAACAGCTCGTGGTGGCGTGGGCCGACGCGGCCGGCCTCCCCAGTGAAGCTCCCGCGGGCGCGCGATGATCAGCGCACCCAGGCCGGCAGGACCCGCCGGCACGGCGCTCGCCGATCCGTCACGGCGACGCTTCCGCCGGATGCTGTCGGAGTTCCGGGAGCGGCTGGAGGCGGAGCTCGAGAGCTTCTTCCGGAGCAAGCGAGCCGGACTGCCGGGCGGCAGCCGGGCGGCGGAGCTGGTCGACGGCGTCGGGCGCCTCGTCCAGGGCGGCGGGAAGCGGCTCAGACCGGCCCTCGTGTACCACACGTATCGGGGGTGCGGCGGCGCCTCGGAAGCGGCCGTCCTGCCGCTGGCCGTCTCCATCGAGCTTCTCCACACGTACCTCCTGATCCACGACGACATCATGGACCACAGCGCCCTTCGGCGGGGGCAGCCGTCCGCGCACGAGGAGTTCCGCCGCCGCCACGAAAGGTGCGCGTGGCCCGGGGACTCGGCGGACTTCGGTCGATCCATGGCGATCCTCCTGGGCGACCTGGCGTACACCTGGGCCGTGGAGCAGTACCAGCTTGCGCGACGGGGCACCGCCGGCCGCGCCTCCTCCGATGAGCTGCAGAGGAAGCTGGACGGCGCGTTCTCGCGCACCTGTGAGGAGGTGATCGCCGGCCAGTACCTGGAGATGCATCTCCCGGTACGGGATCGACCCGATGAAGAGGAGCTCCTTCAGGTGCTGCGCCTGAAGTCGGGCCGCTACTCGGTCGAACGTCCCATGGAGCTGGGCGCCCTGCTGGGCGGGGCGTCGCAGGAGCGGCTGGCGGCGCTCCGGGAGTACGGAGAGAACGTCGGCGAGGTGTTTCAGCTGCAGGATGACATCCTCGGCGTCTTCGGGGAGGCGGAAGCCCTCGGCAAGCCGGTCGGATCCGATCTCAGGGAAGGAAAGTTCACCTTCCTGATCCACGAGACGCTCAGACAGACCTCCTCCGCGGAGAGCCGAAAGCTGCGCGGCATGCTCGGCAGGGAGGGGCTGACCCCCGCCGAGGTGGAGGAGGCCCGGGCGATCATCCGGCGCTCCGGAGGGCTGGCGGCGGTGCAGGCGATGATCGACGCGCGACTGGGCGCGGCGAGAGAGGCTCTGGACAATCTGTCCTTCGAGCCCGATGCTTTTAGTTTCTTCACAGGACTCATCGCCTACTCGAGAGACCGGGATCGATGAAGACCGCCGAGCATCTGGCGACGGAGCTGCTGGAGCGCGACCGCAAGGCCGAGCACATTCGCCTCGCCCTCGACGAGCGCATGCAGCTCCGCAGCCACTTCTTCGACGGATACGCGTTCGAGCACAACGCGCTCCCCGAGCTCGACTACGCCGAGATCGACACGTCGGTCGGCTTCCTCGACAAGCCGCTAGCGGCCCCGTTCCTGATCTCCGGCATGACGGGGGGTACGGAATCCGCCGGACGCATCAACCGCAACCTTGCCGCGGCCGCCGAGCGATCCCGCGTGGCGATGGGCGTGGGCTCCCAGCGAAAGGCCCTGGAGGACCCCGGCCAGGTCGCCACCTTCCAGGTGCGGGACGCGGCGCCGACCGTTCCGCTGTTGGCGAACCTGGGCGCGGTCCAGCTGAACTACGGCTTCGGAGTGGAGGAATGCCGCAGAGCCGTGGGGATGGTCGATGCCGATGCCCTCGTGCTGCACCTCAACGTGCTCCAGGAGGCGATTCAGCCCGAGGGGCAGACGAACTTCGCCGGGATCCTGCCCAAGATGGGCTCGGTGGCGGAGGCGCTGGAGGTGCCGGTGATCGCCAAAGAAGTCGGCTGCGGCATCTCCGCCTCCACGGCCGTCCAGCTGATGGAGAGGGGAGTCCACATCATTGACACCGCGGGGCTGGGCGGCACGAGCTGGGCGCGCATCGAGGCTCGGCGGGCTGGAGACCTGGACCTGGGGGAACTTTTCGCCGACTGGGGTATTGCGACCCCGGAGTCCATCCGACAGCTCGCGGAGGTGGAAGGCCTGACGATCATCGGGAGCGGCGGCCTGCGGAACGGCCTGGACGCGGCGAAGGCGATCGCGCTGGGTGCGGATCTCGTGGGCATGGCGTTTCCTTTTCTCGGCCCGGCCACGGATTCGGCCGATCGCGTGGTGGAGAAGATCGGACGCACGGTGCGCGAGCTGAAGATCGCCATGCTGTGTCTGGGTGCGAGAACGGTCCCCGAGCTGAAGCAGGTCAGTCTCGTGAAGAGGTCGGACGGATGACCAGCGAAGCCACGGCACCGGCGAGGCGGATGCGGGCTCGCGGGGAGCTCGTCCGCGCCCTCGTCGAGGGGGAGATCGGCTTTCACGAGCTGCCCGAGGAGCTCTCCAGCGAGGAGCAGGCCGCGGTCCGCCGGCTGGCTCTCGAGGCGATGACCCGAGCGGAACTGGAGCACGTCGGGAAGTACAGCTTGGACGCGGACCAGGCGGCCAGCCGGAACTGCGAGAACTTCATCGGAGCGACACAGGTGCCGATGGGGGTCGTGGGGCCGCTCCTCGTCCGGGGCGAGCAGGTGGATGAGGAGGTGTACGTCCCTCTCGCGACGACCGAGGCCGCCCTCGTCGCCAGCACGAACCGTGGCTGCTCCGCGCTGCGAGCCGCGGGTGGTGCCCTCGTCCGCGTGGAGGACGTGGGGATGACCCGAGCGCCGGTCTTCCGGACCTCCGGGTACGAGGAGACCGGGGCGTTCCTCCGGTGGATCGCCGAGCACGAGAAGGAGATCTGCCGGGTCGCGGAGGGCGACAGCCGCTACCTGAGGCTCCGGGAGGTTCGTCCGTGCCGGTTCGGGACCACAGTCCTGCTTCGCTTCCGGTTCGAGACCGGGGATGCGATGGGCATGAACATGGTGACCGTCGCCTGCGACCGGGTCGTCCGCGAGCTCATCGAGCCCCGGACGGGGGTGGAGTGCGTGGCCCTCTCCGGGAACTACTGCACGGACAAGAAGCCGGCCGCCGTGAACTTCCACGAGGGCCGTGGAAAGCGGATCTTCGCCGAGGTCGTGCTCGACGCTTCGGTCATCAAGCGTTGCTTGAAATCGAGCGCCCGGGCGATGGTGGAGGCTCAGTACCGCAAGAACCTCCTCGGCTCCATCGCGGCGGGCTCGCAGGGGTACAACGCCCACTTCGCGAACGTCGTGGCGGCGTTCTTCATCGCGACCGGACAGGATCCGGCGCACGTCGTGGAGGGGTCTCTGGGCATCACGTGCGTGGAAGCGCGAGGGCCGGAGGCGGTCTACGCCTCCGTTTATATGCCCGACGTTCCACTCGGAGCGATCGGCGGCGGGATGCAGCTGGCGACCCAGGGCGAGTCCCTGGCGATGCTGGGCGTGCACCCCGATGCGGAGCGGCCGGGGCTGGCCGTTCGGCGTCTCGCGGAGATTCTCGGTGCCGTGGTGCTGGCGGGCGAGATCTCTCTGATGGCCGCCTTCACCTCGCATGACCTGGCTCGGGCCCACGAGAAGCTGGCGTGGGGCAGGGCCACGTCCTCCGGGTCCGACCGCGACGGCTGAGGCGGCCGGCGTCGGCCGCTCCGTCGCCGTCCGGCGCTCGACCCCGCCCGCCTCCACGGTGAGCGCCCTCACCGTCTCTGCCCCCGGGAAGGTGATCCTCATGGGGGAGCACGCGGCGGTCTACGGCCATCCCGCCCTCGTCACTTCGGTGGACCTGCGCCTGAGGGTCCGGTTCTCGGCCCGGACCGGCCAAGGCAGCGGGGAGGCCGGGTCGGCCGGACACCGGCCGTCGCCGGGATCCTCCTCCGAGGCGCCCCGGCTGCGTGGGCCCGTGCAGATCCGACTGCCGCAGATGCATCACTCGGAACGCCTTTCGTGGGAAGAGCTGACGGCCTATGCGGAAGCGGCGGGGCAGCGGTGGCGGCGCTTCGCGGCGGACCCCGATCCAGGTCGCTTCGACCGCGTGCGGGGGGGCGATCCGGCGCACGTGGTCAAGGTGGCGCTGGGCGAGGCAGCCGCCTACCTGGAAGAGACCGCCCGCCCGGCGCTTCGCCTGGAGGTCGACTCCGACCTGCCGATCGGTTCCGGATTCGGCAGCTCGGCCGCGCTGGCCGTGGCCGTCGTGGGGGGCTACCTGATGTGGCGCCGGGGCACGGCGTCGATCGAGGTCATCGAACGTCTGGCCCTCGAGGTGGAGCGGCGTCAGCACGGGCTCCCCTCCGGGATCGACGGGGCGACGGTTCTCCGCGGGGGCGTCGTGTGGGCGGAGAGGTCGGAGGCGGACCGCCTCCGGGTGCGGCCTTTGGACGAGAAGGTCTCCCTGTACGGCTTCCGGGTGTTCCACACGGGCACTCCGGCGGAATCCACCGGGGCGGTGGTCGCCTCCGTCCGGGAGCGCCTGGAGAGAGACCGCCGCGTTCGGGCAACGCTCGACGAGCTGGGCCGGACCACGCGCGCGTTCCGGGAGGCGCTCGTCACCCGGGACGCGGAGGGAGTCGCGGCGTCGGTCCGCGGCTTCGAGGCGGGTCTGGAGCGAATCGGGGTCGTCCCCCGGCGCCTTCAGGCGATCATCCGCAGGGTGGAGGCGGAAGGTGGAGCGGCCAAGGTGTCCGGCGCTGGGACTCTCTCCTCTCCCCCCACCGGGCCGCCGGGGGCGGGGTGTCTCCTCGTCTTCCACACCGACCCGACCCGCATCGCGGGATGGAGCTTTCTGGAAGGCCTCCGGCCGTATCCGGTCACGCTGGGCGGGGAGGGCTTCCGCCGCGAGCAGGACGAATGACCCCCGAGATGAAGGCGTTCGGCGGGCGTCGGGTCAGCGGCGCCCGGAAGGTTTCCGTGCGGGCCGCCGCGAACATCGCGTTCGTGAAGTACTGGGGGGCCCGTGAGGTGGCCGCGGGCCTCCCGTTCAACTCCTCGATCTCGATGACGCTCTCCCGGTGCACCAGCCACTGCACGGCGGAGTTCGATCCGGAAGCGGACCGGGACGAGGTATACGAGGCCGGGGAGAGGGGGGAGCTCCGCCCTCCTCCGGCCGGGTGGACGGCCCCGGTTTTGGCGCACCTGGACCGGATCCGGCGGTGGGCCGGGGTGCAAGGCGCCTTCCGGATCGCCACGCGGAACAGCTTCCCCGCGGGGGCGGGCCTCGCGTCCTCCGCCTCCGGATTCGCCGCGCTCACCGTCGCGGCCGCGGGGGCCACGGCGCGAGACGCGGACCCGGCGGACCTCTCGGATCTGGCGCGGCAGAGCGGCTCCGGGTCGGCCGCGCGCTCCGTGCTTGGAGGCTACGTGGAGTGGCCGGCCGACCTGGGTGAGGTGGAGGCCGGACGGGCGCCGGCCCGCCGCCTGCACGGGCCCCGGCACTGGGACCTGCGCGATGTGGTGGCGCTGGTCGAGACCGGACCCAAGGCGGTCTCCTCGCGCGAGGGCCATGAGCGCGTCCCCACCAGCCCCTACTTCGAAGCCCGACTCGCTCTGCTTCCGGCCCGCCTCGACGGGGCCCGTCGGGCGGTGGAGAACAAGGACTTCGACGCCCTGCGGACGGTGCTGGAGGAAGAGGCGGTGGACCTGCACTTTCTGGCGATGACGGCGCGTCCGCCGTTTTTCTACTGGACTCCGGCCACGCTCGAGGTCGTCGGAGCGGTTCGCGACCTGGGGGCCAGCGGAGTCGACGCGGCCTGGACGATGGATGCGGGGGCCAACGTGCACGTCATCTGCTCCGCCTCCGCCGAACGTCCCGTCGTGGAGAGACTGCGAACGCTCAGCGGGGTGCGCTCGCTGATCCGGGACCGCGTGGGTCCGGGCCCGGTCGAGACGGACGACCACCTCCTGTGATCCGATGAGGCGTAGCGGAGAATCTGCCGGTGCGGGAGGAGCGGGTCCCCGCCGGGCCCAGCTCGTCAAGCTCGGTGGGAGCCTGATCACCGACAAGGATCGTCCGGACACCCCTCGCGTGAAGGTGATCCGACGACTTGCCGCCGAGCTGGCCGCGGTCCTGCGCCGCTCGGGTGAGGGTGTCGTTGTGGGCCACGGGAGCGGCTCCTTCGGACACGCCGCCGCCGCTCGCCACGAGGTGCATCGGGGGATCTCCGACCCCGCTCGGCGACGCGGGGTGGCGGAGACCCAGGGAAGGGCGGCGGCCCTTCACGGCATCGTGCTGGATGCGTTCCGCGCCGTCGGCCTTCCGGCGTTCTCCGTGGCGCCCTCGAGCGCCGCGGTGGCCGAGGGGGGGCGGCTGGTGGAGTTCGCCACCGAGCCCCTCGCCAGGGCGCTGGAGGAAGGCTTACTGCCCGTGCTGTACGGGGATGTGGTGCTGGACCGGAGCCAGGGGGCGGCGATCCTCTCGACCGAAGCGGTGCTGCTGGGGGTCGCACAGCGGTTGTCGGAGTGGGGCTGGACGGCCGAAAGGGCGGTCTGGGCGGGAACGACGGACGGCATCCGAGGCACCGACGGCGGCACGATTCCGGTCGTGGACGTGGAGGATCCGGAGGCGGCCCTGGCCGTGGCGGGGCCTTCCGAGGCGGTGGACGTCACGGGAGGCATGCGGCATCGTCTGGAGACGGCACTGGAGCTCGCGCGCCTGGGAGTTCCCTCGTGGATCGGGAACGGGGCCACCCCCGGGGCGCTGGAGCGAGTGCTGCTCGGGGAAGAGGTTCCGGGGACGCGGGTGAAGGCCCGACCGTCCTCCGCCTGAGAACCGGACGGCACACCGGCCCCCCGACGTCCATGACCCCGGCGTCCCCGCACCTGGGACCGATCGGTCGAGCCCTGGCGGCCTGGGTGGATCGGGTGGCGCGCCACGCCGCGTGGATCGTCCTCGCCTGGGGCCTGGTCACGCTGCTCCTGGCCGCTCGTGTCGTTCCCCGACTGGGTGTGGACACGGACACGGCGGAGATGCTCTCCGAGCGCCTCCCGTGGCGGCAGACGTATACCCGTTACAAGGAGACGTTCCCCCAGTACGTGGACCAGCTGCTGGTGGTGGTCGAGGGGGCGACGCCCGACCTGGCCGACGAGGGTCGGCGGAAGCTCGCGGCGGCGATGCGCGAGGAGCCGGCTCTCTTCCCTTCCGTGTACGTTCCCGGCGGGGGGCCGTTCTTCGAGAGCCGGGCACTCCTGTACCTGTCCCCGGAGGAGCTGCGAGAGACGGCGGAGAACCTGGAGGAGCTCGGCCCCTGGGCACGGCGCCTGGAGGAGGACCCGTCCCTGGCAGGTTTTCTCGCCACGCTGGATGGAATGGTGACGTCGGTACGCCGAGGGGAGACGGAGCTGGACCTGGCGCCGTTTCTCGGCGCGCTGGCCCCGGCGTTCCGGGCACCTCTGGAGTGGCGCTTCCATCAGATCTCCTGGCAGGAGCTGCTGTCGGGCCGGCCCGCCACCCGGACGGAGCGGCGCGCCTTCCTGCTCGTCCAGCCGCACCTGGAGTTCCGGAACCTGTTGCCGGCCCGGGAAGCGATCGCCCGCGTGCGAGGGCTCGTGCGGGAGCTTCACCTGACCCCCGAGCGGGGCGTTCGGGTGCGGCTCTCGGGTTCCGTGGCGATGGAGCACGAGGAGCTGGAGAGCGTGATGCGGGGGATGGGCACCGCGGGCGTCCTGGCTCTCCTCCTGGTCGTCGCGGTCCTCTTCCTCGGGCTCCGCTCCTGGCGCCTGGTGCTCGCCACGGCCGCCACCCTGCTGGCGGGGCTCGTGTGGACCGCCGCCTTCGCCGCCGTGGCGGTCGGGCACCTGAACCTCATCTCGGTGGCGTTCGCGGTGCTGTACATCGGTCTGGGGGTCGACTACGCCATCCACCTCTGCCTGCGGTACCGTGAGCTGACGGCCGAAGGCGCTTCCCACCTCCCGGCGCTGCGAAGGGCGGCGGGTGACGTCGGGTCCTCCATCGCCATCAGCGCGCTGACCACTGCTGCCTGCTTCTACGCCTTCGTGCCCACGGACTTCACGGGGGTCTCCGAGCTGGGCCTCATCTCGGGCACGGGAATGTTCATCAGCCTGCTGGCCACGCTTTCGCTGCTTCCGGCGCTCCTCTCCCTGCTCCACCCGCCCGGCGACTCGGCCGGACGGAAAGGAGCCTTGTCGGGCGCGCGTCCCGGGCATCCCGGGGGCCTCCTCGGCCTCCTGATTCCGCGACAGGAGCTCGAGAAGGCGGTCCGGCGGCTGACGGTCGCCGTAACGGAGGTCCCCGGTCGATGGCCGCGGGCCGTGCTGAGCGGCAGCGCCGTCCTCGCGATCGGGTGTCTGGCGCTTCTCCCCCGCCTCCGCTTCGACCACAACCCGTTGAACCTCCGGGACCCTTCCACGGAATCCGTCTCGGCGTACCGGGAGCTGCTGGCCGACAGCACGGCATCGCCCCTGGTGATCACGGTGCTCGAGGCCGATCCGACGGCGGCGGAAGCCACAGCGGCGAGGGTGAGCCGCCTCGACGTGACGGCGGAGGCGCTCACCGTCGAGAGTTTCGTCCCCGGGGAGCAGGAGGAGAAACGAGCCCTCGTTCGGCGGATCGCCGCGGCTCTGGGACCCGTCGCCGTGCCGGGCCGCTCGGTCGCGCCGACGATGCCGGGAGCGACCCACCCTGGCCCGAGCGGGGTCCCGCGGCGGGAGCCTCGGGTGACGGACGCGGCCCGGGACGCCGGGGAGCCGGGTGGGGCGATCACCGCCGTCGAGAGGTTGCTCGGAAGCCTCGCCCGCTTCCGGGCGTTCGCCGGGCCGGAGGCGGGTGGCGCGGCCCGGTACCTCGGCTTCCAGATCCGGGCCTGGCTGACGCGGGCCCGTGCGGCTTCCCCGGAGGCGCGGGCGGCGTTGGTGGCGGAGCTGGAGAGAAGCCTGGTCGGCTCCCTGCCCGGCCGGTTCGCCGCCCTGAGACGTTCCCTGCAGCCGGGTCCCGCGACGCTGGCGGAGCTGCCGTCCGAGTTGCGCGAGCGCTGGGTGAGCCCGGATGGCGTGTACCGGGTCGAGGTACGACCCGCGGAGGATGTCTCGGCCACCCCGCAGCTCCGCCGCTTCGTCGAGGAAGTGCGAAGCGTGGCCCCGACCGCCACCGGCTCGCCGGTGCTGGAGCTGGAGGCGGGGGACGCGGTCGTGCGGGCGTTCCGGTTCGCCCTCGTGGCGGCCGTGGTGGCCACCGTGGCCGTTCTCCTGGTGGTGCTTCGCCGCTTCCGCGATGCGCTCCTCGTCCTCGTGCCGCTCGTGCTGGCCGGTCTGCTCACCGCCGGTGCCGCCGTCCTTCTGGGGCAGCCGTTGAACTTCGCCAACGTGATCGCGCTTCCGCTTCTCCTCGGCGTGGGGGTGGACAACGGGATCCACATGGTGCATCGGGCCCGGGCGGCGCCTCCCCGGCATGGCGCGCTTCTCCGCACGAGCACCGCCCGGGCGATCATCTTTGCCTCGCTCACGACGGTGCTCAGCTTCGGCAACCTGGCACTGTCGGGGCATCCGGGGACGGCCAGCATGGGGCGCCTGCTCACCCTGGGGATGGTGGCGGTCCTGGGTTGCAGCCTGCTGGTGCTGCCGGCCTGCCTGCCGGTCGGCCGGCCGAAGAGGAGGTGACGTGAGCTCCGGGCCCTCCCGCCAGGAGGCCGGCGTCCGCGACCGACCCTGGGACGCGCGGCTCGCCAACCGGCTCGTCCGGCCCCTCCGGAGAAGCTCCCTGTCCCCCAGCGTCCTGACCACCGTCCGGCTCGCCGTGGGGCTGTCCGCCGCGGCCGCGATCGCCGTGGGTGACCCCGGGTGGGCGAATCGGGGGGCCGTTCTCTTCGCTCTCTCGAACTTCCTGGACCACACGGATGGGGAGCTGGCCCGTATGACGGGCCGCACGAGCCGGGCGGGCCACGTTTACGATCTGGCCTCGGACGCTCTCGTCCACGTCCTCTTCTTCGTGGGGATCGGCTACGGGTTGAGGGCCGGCCCGCTGGGCGGTGCGGCCCCGGCGCTGGGGGTCGTGGCCGGGGTGTCGGTGAGCGCGATCTTCCTGCTGCGGATAGAGATCGAGAGGCGGTTCGGGAAGGAGGCGTCCCGGCTGCCCGGCGTGGCGCGCTTCGAGATCGAGGATCTGTTGTACCTGATGCCGCTCGTCACGTGGGCCGGCGGCCTCCTCCCGTTCCTCGTGGCCGCCGCCATAGGGGGGCCGCTCTTCGGAGGGTGGCTTGTGTGGCGGCACCGCCCGGGGAGCGGAGATCCCGATCCGGGCCGGGGGCCGGTGGATCCGGGCCGGGGGCCGGTGGATCCGGGATGAGGGCCGGAGGATCCGGAGTGCGGGCCGGAGGATCCGTGCCGCGGATGGATCTCCGGGGCGCGGGGAGCCGAACCCGGGACCCCCGCTGCGCGTTTCATGCGCGGAAGAGGAGCCGACGCCTCGTGGTCGCCGGCCAGCGCGTGAGTCGACGCAGCGAAAGGAGATCCCCATCATGTCCGCCAACCGGAGCCTTTCCCAGCACCTCCAGAGCGCGATCTCCCGCCTGGACGTGCACGCTCTCCGGGCCCGCTTCCTGGAGCAGGGCGAGCTGCTCGTACAGGAGGAGTTCCTACCGGAGACGGTTCTGAAGGCCATCCTCGAAGAGCTGCCAGGGCTGCGCGGCGCGGTGCACCGGAACTACGTCCCCCGGGTGAAGAAGGGAGGCAGCGTGAGCCGGCACCAGCTGGATCGGCTTGCCCCGATCATCCCCGACCTCTACCGGGTGCCCGCGTTCCGCGAGTTCCTGGAGCAGCTCACCGGCGAGACCCTGCTGGATTGCCCCGACGGCGATCCCCACGCCTACGCCCTCTATTACTACACGGAGCCGGGAGACCACATCGGGTGGCACTACGACGTCTCCTACTACCGGGGGAAGCGCTACACGCTCCTCCTGGGGCTGGTGGACCGTTCCGGCTGCCGCCTGGAGTGCGAGCTGCACCGGGCGGACCGGAAGCGGGCGTCCCGATTCCTCTCGCTGGCCCTTGCCCCCGGCATGCTTGTATTCTTCAACGGTGACACCGTGTGGCATCGGGTGACGCCGCTCGGCGAGGGCGAGGAACGCGTCTGCCTCAGCCTGGAATTCGTCACGGATCAGCGGATGACTCTCTGGCATCGCTTCGTTTCCGATATGAAGGACAGCATCGCGTACTTCGGGTTTCGTCAGGTATTCAGGCGCCGCCCGCCTCCTTCATGAGGCTCTCGGCCGCGCTGGCCACGGTGCTGGGCCTGCTGATCCTCACGGGCCTCCTCTTCTGGCAGGGCGTCGGGGAGGTGGGCCGGGCTCTGGCGACGGCCGGGTGGGGACTGCTCCTTCTCGTCCCGATCCATCTCGTGATCCTCGCCGTGGACGCGGTGGGGCTGTGGGTCCTCTTTCCCCGACCGCGACCGGCGTTCTCGACGAACGTGCGCGTCCGCTGGCTGGGCGAGTCGGTGAACCAGCTTCTCCCGGTGGCCCAGGTGGGGGGCGAGATCGCCAAGGTCGGGCTCCTGCGGAGAGCCGGGGTGCCGGGCCGCATCGGGGCCGGAGCGGTCGTCGTCGCGCTGACCGCCGCGGCGGCGACCCAGGCCGTCTTCGGCCTTCTGGGAGTGGGCCTGCTCCTCTTCAGCTTGGGGCGCCACCACCTGCTGCCGGCCCTCCTCCTGGGGCTGGGCGGTTTCGCGATCCTCGTCGGGCTCTTCTACCGCCTCCAGCGGCGAGGTCTGTTCGGTGGCCTGGCGCGGCGGCTGGCGTGGCTGCTCGGGGAGAAAGGCGGATCGGAGCTGGCGACCTCCGCGGCCGGGGTCGACGAGGCGATTCAGGAGATCTATCGGCGCCGGGGCGCCCTGGCCTCCTCCCTCGCCTGGCACCTGCTCGGCTGGGTGCTGGGCACGGCCGAGGTGTGGGTGGCGATGCGGTTGCTGGGCATGCCGGTCTCCCTGGGCGAGGCGCTGATCCTGGAAAGCGTGGGCCAGGCCGTCCGGGGGGCGGCGTTCCTGATTCCCGGCGCGCTCGGGGTGCAGGAGGGAGCGTACCTGGCCCTGGGGGCGTTCATGGGGTTGGGGCCCGGCGTCTCGCTGGCTCTTTCGCTGGCCAAGCGGGCCCGCGAGCTCCTCCTGGGGTTGCCGGGCCTGGCGACGTGGCAGGTGTCGGAGGGGAAAGGGCTGTGGCGGTGGTTTCGTAGGTTGGACGCCAAGCGGGCCGGCTAACGGCGCCCGATGCGGGCCATCATCCTGGCCGCCGGCGTGGGAGCCCGCCTGGCGGCGGACGGAGAGGAGGCTCCCCCGAAGTGTCTGCTCCGCTTCGGCGGGCGGACTCTCCTGGACCGCCACCTGGAGAACCTGAGGGCCGTTTCCGTCGAGGAGGTCACGGTCGTGGTGGGCTACCGGGCGGATGAGGTGGAGGAGGAACTACGGGCGCTGAGCGCGAGCTCCCGGACGGAGCTCGTGTACAACTCGCGCTATCGGGAGGGAAGCGTGCTCAGCTTGAGGGCCGCCGCGAAACGGCTGACGGACGGCGGGGACGTGCTGCTGATGGACGCCGACATCCTGTGCGATGACCGCCTCCTTCGGCCGCTGTTCCGGACGGGATGGTCCGACCTCTTCCTGCTGGACAGGGAGCTGGAGCCGGGCGAGGAGCCGGTGAAGCTGTGTGTGCGGCAGGGCGCCCTGGTGGAGCTCCGCAAGAAGATCGATCGGCGGCTCGCCTACGACTTCGCCGGAGAATCGGTCGGGTTCTTCCGCTTTTCGGAGCAGACGGCTCGCCGCCTGGCCGCGCGGTCGGAGCGCTACCTGGAAGAGGGGAGAACCGGGGAACCGCACGAAGAGGTTCTCCGGGACGAGCTCATCGCGGCGCCACCGGGAACGTTCGGTTGGGAGGAGGTGACGGGCATCCCGTGGATCGAGATAGATTTCCCGGCAGACGTCCGCCGGGCGGAGAGGGAGATTCTTCCGGCCCTCCGGCCGACGGAGGAGACGATGGGGTGAACCGATGAACGATGTGTCGACGATAGATGGGACCGGGCTCGCGCGGGCGGAGGCGGGGACCGCGAGGGAAGCGGCCCCGGCGGGCGGCTCCCGCGGCCGGGCGCTCAGGGAGCTTCTGTGCTCCTCCCGGCTGGAGTTCTTCATGGGGGTCCAGAACGCGCTCAGCGCGAAGGTTGCGGAGGAGGCGGGGTTCCCCGGCCTGTGGGCCAGCGGCTTGGGCATCTCCGCGCAGTTCGGCGTCCGGGACAGCAACGAAGCGAGCTGGACACAGGTCGTGGAGACGCTGGAGTTCATGGTGGACGCCACCCGCGTACCGATTCTGCTCGATGGGGACACGGGGTACGGGAACTTCAACAGCATGCGGCGCCTGGTCAGGAAGCTGGAGCAGCGGGGAGTGGCGGGGGTCTGCATCGAGGACAAGGAGTTCCCGAAGAAGAACAGCTTCCTGGAGGGCGAGCGACAGCCCCTGGCCGACGTCGAGGAGTTCTGCGGAAAGATCCGGGCGGGGCAGGACAGTCGGAGCGATCCGGACTTCTGCCTCGTGGCCCGGGTGGAAGCGCTGATCGCCGGCTGGGGGGTGGAAGAGGCCCTGCGCCGGGCCGAAGCGTACCACGCCGCCGGCGCGGACGCGATCCTGATTCACAGCAAGCGTCCCGATCCGGGGGAGATCCTGGAGTTCGCCGCGGAGTGGGGCGGCCGGAGCCCTCTGGTCATCGTCCCGACGACTTACTACAGCACGCCGGCTGAGGTTTACGAAAAGGCCGGCATCAGCGTGGCGATCTGGGCGAACCATCTGCTGCGAGCCTCCGTGGCGGCGATGCAGGAGACGGCGCGGGCGGTGCGAGCTGCCGAGAGTCCGGTGGATGTGGAAGACCGCATCGTCCCCGTCGCGGAGATCTTTCGCCTGCAGGGGGCGGGGGAGCTGCTGGAGGCGGAGCGGAGGTACACGCGCTCCGCCAGGGCGAGGACCGGGGCCCTGGTGCTGGCGGCCACCCGGGGTCCGGGTCTGGAGGCGGTGACGGAAGATCGGCCGAAGGTGATGCTGCCGGTGGCCGGGAGACCCCTCCTTCGACGCCTGGTGGACGAGTTCAAGCGTCACGGCGTGGACGAGATCACCGTGGTGGCCGGCTACAAGCCGGAGGCGATCGACGTGCGCGGCGTCCGGATCGTCGAGAACCCCGAGCACGCGAGCACGGGGGAGCTGGCCTCCCTCGCCTGCGCCCTGGACGCGTTGGGAGAGGACGCGGTGGTCCTGTACGGGGACCTGCTCTTTCGGAGCTACGTCCTGCGGGATCTGCTCGAGGCGCCCGGCGAGATCGTGGCGGTGGTGGATTCGGCGCCGCAGCGGGAGGCCCGGGACCTGGCCTACTGCACGGCGCCCGACGATCGGGCCCTCTTTCGTCAGGAGGTGGAGCTGCGGCGGGTGGGCGCCGGTCCGGAGACCGGTGGCGAGGCGCCGGATGGACGTTGGATCGGGATGCTCCGCGTGCGGGACCGGGGCGGGGATTGGCTGCGAGAGGCGCTCGGCGAGCTCCGGGGACTGGATCGGTTCCCGCGTCTGGGCATGCCCGACCTCCTGAACCGGATCGTGGCGGCGGGCCACCCCGTCAAGGTGCAGTACATCCACGGACACTGGCTGGACGTGAACGACCTGGAGGACCTGCGCCGGGCCACGGATTTCGCCCACGGGCGTCAGAGCTGAGCGGTTGATCCGGGCGGAGGAGTTCATCGAGCCCGCCCGCTCGCGCGGCTTCGAGGTGTACGCGGGGGTACCGTGCTCCTTCCTGACGCCGTTCATCGATCGGGTGATCGAGGACGCCTCGCTCATCTACATCTCCTCGGCCAACGAGGGCGATGCGCTGGCGACCGCCGCGGGCGCGACTCTCGCGGGTCGGCGGGCCGTGGCGATGATGCAGAACTCCGGCCTCGGAAACGCCCTCAACCCGCTGACCTCGCTGGCGTGGCCGTTCCGGCTCCCGATCCTTCTCGTGGTCACCTGGCGAGGGGATCCGGAGCTCGGCGACGAGCCCCAGCACCTCCTCATGGGCCGCATCACGGGAGCGTTGCTGGATGCGATGGAGATCCCCTGGGAGATCTTCCCCACCGAGGCGGAGGAGGTGCCGGGGGCGCTCGATCGGGCCGCGGCTCACCACGGAAAGGAGCGACGTCCGTACGCGCTCCTCATGCGGAAGGGGACGGTGGAGGCCCGCGGCCCGGGGGACCAACCTGGCGCTGAACGGGGCGCCGCTCCTTTTCTCTCCGGGAGGGAGGGGAGCGGTGCGGGAGACCGGACCCCGGCCGCCCGGCCGCGCGACCGGACCCGAGAGCCGGGGTCGGGGAGACGGCGCGGCGGCGGTATCTCTCTGCCGGCGGAGCGGCGGCCCACGCGAGGCGAGGCCCTGCGACGGGTGGTGGAGCTGACCTCCCCGGAGGAGAGCGTGGTGATCGCGACGACGGGGCACACGGGCCGGGAGCTGTACGCGATCGCGGATCGGGCGAACCACCTGTACATGGTCGGATCGATGGGGTGCGCCTCGTCGCTCGGCCTCGGGCTCGCCGTGGCGCGTCCGGATCTGCGAATCGTGGTGGTGGACGGAGATGGGGCGGCGCTCATGCGCATGGGCAACCTGGCGACGGTGGGCGCGTATGCCGGGGCCGGATTCGTCCACGTCCTGCTCGACAACGAGATGCACGCCTCGACGGGTGGCCAGGCCACCGTTTCGAGAGGGGTCTCGTTCGCCGACGTGGCGGCCGCCTGCGGCTATGCGGAGACGTGGCAGGGGGACGACCTCGCCCTGCTGGAGGAGGCTCTGGCGCCCGCCGACCCCGGGAGCGGAGGCCCCCGGTTCCTGCACCTGAAGATCCGGCCGGGCTCTCCGGTCGGGCTTCCGAGGCCGTGCCTTTCGCCCGCGGATGCGGGGGAGCGCCTCGCCTCGCATCTCGCCGCCCTTGCATCGCGGCGGCCGGTCGCGCCGGCCGGCAGCGGGGGCGCCGCCGAGTGAGCGCTTCAGGCTCCGGCCCGGCGATGCGAACCGGAGCGCCCCGGGGCGCCCCCGTGCTTCTGAACCCCGGCCCGGTGACCCTCAGCGAGCGGGTGCGGCGTGCCCTGCTGCGCCCCGATCTATGCCACCGGGAAGAGGAGTTCTCCGAGCTCCAGGCGGAGATCCGGGAACGGCTCCTGGCCGTGTACGGGCTCTCCCCGGAGCGTTGGACGGCGGTGCTGCTCGGCGGCTCCGGGACGGCGGCCGTCGAAGCGATGGTGGGCAGCCTCGTCTCGCCCGCGGCCGGGCTCCTCGTGATCGAGAACGGCGTGTACGGTGAGCGGCTCTCGCGGATCGCCGAGGCGTGCGGGATCGCGGTCTCCCGCCTCCACCTGGAGTGGGGCGCCCGCGTGGAGCCGGCGGCCGTCGCGCGGCTTCTGGAGGAGGCGCCGACGCCGACCTACCTGGCGCTCGTGCACCACGAGACGACGACCGGCCGACTGAACGACCTCGCGCGACTCGCGCCGCTGTGCCGCGAGCACGGAGCCGGCCTCCTGGTGGACGCGGTGAGCAGCTTTGGCGGCGAGGAGCTGGAGTTCGAAGACTGGGGTCTGGTCGCGGCCGCGGCCACGGCGAACAAGTGTCTGCATGGAGTGCCGGGGGCCTGCTTCGTCATCCTGCGGCGGGAGGCGCTGCCGCCGCGGGAACGGGCGGTGCGGAGCGTGTACCTGGACCTGGGCAGCTACGCACGGCTCCAGGAAGCGGGCGGCACGCCGTTCACCCCGGCAGTCCAGAGCTTCCAGGCGCTGGCCGAGGCGCTCCGGGAGCTGGTGGATCAGGGGGGGTGGAGGGCCCGGAGGGCCCACTACGCGAGACTGCAGCGGTCCGTGGAGAGAGGGCTGGCCCGCGTCGGCATCCGTCCCCTGATCCCGGGCGAGGAGTCATCCGTGGTCCTGCGGGCGTATCTTCTTCCCGACGGAGTGACGTACGAGGCGCTGCACGACGGGCTGAAACGGCGGGGCTTCGTCATCTACTCTGGACAGGGAGACCTCGCGCGACGGATCTTCCGGATCTCGACGATGGGGGACCTCGCGCCGGCGGACATGGACCGGTTCCTCACCGCCGTGGAGGAGGTGCTGGGTGACGGCTGAGACCGGCGGGCCGGCGAGAACGATTCCGTTCGATACCTTCGTGAGCTGAGGGGCGCATGGCGGACCTCTTCGATCTGCTGGAAAAGACGAGCCGGACCTTCGCGCTCTCGATTCCGCTCCTCCCGGAGCCGACGCGGCGAGAGGTGACGGTCGCGTACCTCCTCTTTCGGATCGCCGACACGTTCGAGGACGCGGCGAGCTGGCCGGGTGAGCGCCGGATCGAAGCGCTGGAGGCGTTCTGCCACGTCCTGGAGGAGCTCGACACGGAAAGCGCCGAGCGGCTCGCCCGCGAGTGGGTGCGCCGGGCTCCCGTGCAACACGCTGGTTATCTGGAGTTGCTCGCCGAGACCCCGTTCGTCCTCGGCCGTTTTGGCGAGTTGCGTCCCGAGAGCCGGGAGATCATCCGGCGGCACACGATCCGGACGGCCAGAGGCATGGCCGGCATCGTCTCCCGGACGGACGGGGAGGGAGTGCTGCGCCTCGACAGCCTTCAGGAGGTGAAGGAGTACTGCTACGTGGTGGCGGGGATCGTCGGCGAGATGCTCACCGAGCTCTTCCTGCTGGGAAGGGAGAAGCTCCATCCCCTGGCCCCCGAGCTGCGCGAGCGGGCCGCGTCGTTCGGCGAGGGCCTGCAGCTCGTGAACATCCTGAAGGACTCGGCGACGGACGTGCGGGAGGGGCGGGTGTATCTACCCTCGCCCGTGAGCCGCGGAGAGGTGTTCGATCTGGCCCACCGAGACCTGGAGGCGGCCACCGAGTACACTCTCGCCCTCCAGAGAGCCGGGGCGGAGCGCGGGCTGGTGGCGTTCAACGCGCTCCCGGTGCGGCTCGCGTGGGCCACGCTCACCAAGGTCGAGGAGGAAGGCCCGGGCTCGAAGATCTCCCGCCCCGAGGTGTGGGCGATCGTGGAGAGCATGGAGAACGCCCTCGACGAGGGAAGGCCGGCTCTCGCCCCACCCTCGGCGCGGGCGGGGCGCAGGTAGTCGGTTGGAGGTCTGGTTCCACACGTTCGGGTGTAAGGCGAACCAGTACGACACCGAACGGATTCGCCAGGATCTCGAGAGCCGGGGCGCCGCGGCGGTGATCACGCCCGCGGGGGCGGATGTGGCCGTCATCAACACGTGCACGGTGACGAACCGGGCGGACGCCGACGCCCGGAGCCTGGTACGGCGGCTGCGGCGGCGCCACCCGCATCTCCGCATCCTCGTTGTCGGCTGCTCGGCCGCTCTCCGCGAGGCGGAGTACGGCGCCATGGACGAGGTGGACGAGGTCGTTCCCGGCCAGGACCCCGCCGCCGTGGCTGGGGCGCTGGTAGGGGCGGGAGGGTACGAGGCGAGGCCCGGGGTGGCCGCGCCCACTCGGCTCGTCGGGATCGCGCCCTCCGGCCGGCGGCGGGCGGCCTCGAGCGTGCTCCACGAGTCCCGGCGCGGGACGCGGGCGTGGCTCAAGGTCCAGGACGGGTGCGATCGCCGCTGCTCCTTCTGCGCCACGCGCCTCGCCCGAGGGTCGAGCCGATCCCGACCCCCGGAGGAGATCCTCCGGGAGGCCCGGACGCTGGCGAACGGCCATCCGGAGCTCGTGATCACCGGGATCCACATCGGGCACTACGGCCGGGATCTCTCCCGGCAGGTCACTCTCGGTCGCCTGGTGGGGCGCCTCCTGGAGGAGCTCCCGGAAACCCGCTTCCGGTTGGGCTCCATCGAGGCGACGGAGATCGATGACACGCTCGCCGACCTGCTGTGGACCTCCGGGGGTGGACTCGCCCCGCACCTGCACCTCCCCCTCCAGAGCGGAAGCGATGCGGTCCTCCGCCGCATGCGCCGCTGGCACACCCGGGAGCAGTACCGGAGGCGGGTGCTGGAGATCGCCGGGCGCCTGCCGGTGCTCGGGCTGGGGGCGGACGTGATCGTCGGCTTTCCGGGGGAGGGGGCGGCGGAGTTCGCCGAGACCCGGGAGCTGATCCACGAGCTACCGTACACCTACCTGCACGTCTTCCCGTTTTCCGTGCGAGAGGGGACGCCGGCGGCCGGCCTCCCGGACCGGGTGCCGGGCAGGGTGGTGGTCGAGCGAGCCAGAGAGCTTCGGGAGCTGGCGCGCCGGAAGGGCGAGGCGTACCGGGTGAAGCGGGTCGGCGGGGAGGCGGACGTCGTCGTGGAGGGAGCGGCTCGGGTGGGCGGGGGCCTGACGGGCGACTACCTGCGGGTCGAGCTTCGAGGAAACGGGGTGCGGCCCGGCGACCGGGTGCGGGCGACGCTCCGGGGCGATGCCGGCTGTCTGTGGGTCAGGCCGTCCCCCGGGGTCCCCCCATCCCCCGGGGTCCCGCGAGCGACTCGCCGCCGTCCACCACGAAGATGGCCCCCGTGATCCAGTCCCCGGCGGGAGAAGCCAGGTAGACAACCAGGTTGCCCACATCCTCCGGCGTCCCCAGCCGCCCGGCGGGGATGAACCGGGCGGCGTAACTCTCGTCGGCCCGCTCGCCGAACAGATCCGGAAGCTCCTCCGATGGGCGTGAGAACGCTCGCCGCACTCCGGCCGTCGGGATCGGCCCCGGCGCCACCGCGTTCACGTTGATGCCATGCCGGGCCCACTCGAGGGCGAGCGTCCGCGTGAGGGCATCCACGCCGGCCTTGGCCGCCGTGGCGTGGGCCATGAGCGGCCAGCCCCGGTAGTGAAGCGTCATGGAGGTGGAGATGATCCGCCCGTAGCCCTGCTCCCGCATGATCGGGAAGGCGGCCCGGCAGCCGTAGAAGGTGCCGTACAGGTCGGTCTCGACGACCGCCCGCCACCCGTTGGGGGAGAGCTTCTCCGTGGAGCAGTAGAAGTTGCCCGCCGCGTTGTTCACCAGGATGTCCAGGGAGCCGAGCTCTTCGGCGACCCTCGCCACGGCCTCTCGAATCGATTCGGGCTCTCGAACGTTGACGGGAATCGAGATCACCCGGGCGTCCGACGCCGCCCCGCGCAGCCGGGCGGCGGCCTCCTCGAGTCGCTCGGTATTCCGGCTGGCGATCGCCACCGCCCCGCCCGCTTCCGCCAGACAGCGCGCGATCCCGAAGCCGATCCCGCTTCCGCCGCCGGTGACGAGGGCGCTCCTCCCGGCCAGCAGGCCGGGAGCGAAGATCGCTTTCGGTTCGGGGATGCGTTCGCCGCCGCCCATCGAGCCCTCCGCTGCCCGGGTCCCGCCCTCGTCGCCGCCCAACCGGTCGCTCCTCAGCTCGAGAAGAGGCTACGGACGACGAAGCCCAGGTTGGCCGGTCGCTCGGCCAGGCGTCGCATGTACCACGGGAACCAGGCGTCACCGTAGCTGATGAGCACTCGCATCCGGTACCCATCGGCTGCCAACCGCGCCTGTCTCTCCCGCCCGATCCCGTACAGCATCTCGAACTCGTAGGCGGACGGGTCCAGCCCTCGAGAGTCCGCCGCCTCGCGGAGATCCTGGATGAGGCGCGGGTCGTGGGTCCCGAACGCCGGCCATACCCTCCCGTCCGGCCCCGCTTCCTCCAGCAGCCGGGCGGCGAGCTTCCGGTAGTTGGCGTCCACCTCCGCCTTGCGGGGAAAAGCGATCGAGGACGGCTCGGCGTAGGCCCCCTTCACGAGGCGGATGGAGGGCCGCAGCGGGAGGAGCGACTCCAGGTCCCGCTCCGAACGGTGAAGGTAGGCCTGAAGGCACACTCCGACCGCCGGGTGCTCGGCGCGGATGCGGCGGAAGAGATCGAGGGTCACGTCGGTGTAGGGGCTTCCCTCCATGTCGATCCATACGAGGCTGTGGAGCGCCGCGGCCCGCTCCACGAGCGATCGCACGTTTCGCAAGGCCGTCTCCGGTCCGAGATCCAGTCCCAGCTGGGTGAGCTTCACGGAAAGCTGGGCGTCGATCGAGCGGGCCAACGCCCGGTCGAGCACCTCCAGGTAGTGGGCCGCCACCCGATCCGCCTCCTCCTGCGTGCGGACGTTCTCCCCCAGCCGGGTGAGCAGCACCGTCATGCCGCCCTCCTTCAGGTGGGCCCCTTCGCCCAGCGCGGCTTCCGCATCCTCGCCCGGCAGGAAGCGCCGCACGGCTCGTCGCATGAAACGATACCGCGGGAGCCGGTGGGCGAGCCACGGGTTCCGGGAGGCCCACAGGAGCGATTGTCGGAGCACGTGCCCTCTCCTATTCTGCGATCGGCCGGTGGCGCGCGAGCGCGCAGCCTGAAAAGGGTTTTCCCGGCGGCCGTTCGCAAGCACTCCAGGGGGAGGAAGGTTCATGCAGGCGATGTGGCTCCCGGCCGTGGGCCCGATCCAGGAGCGACCCCTCAGGTCTGTGGAGCTTCCGGATCCGGAGCCCGGAAAGGGAGAGGTGGTCGTCCGGGTGCGGGCGTGCGCCATCTGCCGGACGGATCTCCACGTGATCGAGGGCGACCTCCCGGCTCACCGCCTGCCGATCGTTCCGGGCCATCAGATCGTCGGGGTGGTGGAGGAGGTGGGTCCCGGCTGCAGGAGCGTCGAGCCGGGAGCGCGGGTCGGCATCGCGTGGCTCCGCGGGACGTGCGGCGCCTGCCGGTACTGCCGATCGGGACGGCAGAACCTCTGCCCCGACGCCCGCTACACCGGTTACCACGAGCACGGGGGGTACGCGGAGCTGGCCGTCGTCGAGGAGACGTTCGCCTACCCGATCCCCGACGCCTTCTCGGACCTGGAGGCCGCCCCCCTGCTGTGCGCCGGAATCATCGGGTATCGGGCGCTCGGCCGGGCGCGCGTTCCCGAACGGGGGCGGCTGGCCCTGTACGGCTTCGGCTCCTCCGCGCACATCGTCATGCAGATCGCCCGGCATCGGGGGTGCGAGGTGTACGTGGCCACCCGGGGCGAGGGCCATCGGAGGCTGGCCCGCGAGATGGGAGCGTCCTGGGTGGGCGGCACGCTCGACCTGCCGCCGGAAGCCGTGGACAGCGCCATCGTCTTCGCGCCCGCCGGCGAGGTCGTGCCTCCCGCGCTCCGCGCGCTGGACAGGGGCGGCACGGTGGCCCTGGCCGGCATCCACATGACGCCGATTCCGGCGCTGGAATACGAGAGCTGCCTGTTTCACGAGAAGACCCTCCGGAGCGTGGAGGCGAACACGCGGCAGGACGGGCTCCGGCTGCTCCAGGAGGCGGCGGAGATCCCGATTCGGCCGCGGGTGACGACGTTCGCTCTTTCCGAGGCGAACGAGGCGTTGGTGCGGCTGAAGGAGGACGGGATCGATGGGACGGGCGTCCTTCTCCCGGGCGCCGACGCGGACGGATAGCCGAGGAAAAGGAAAGGCGGGCGCCGCCGGGCGCCCGCCTTCCTCCAGGTCTCCCGGGGGAGTCCCGGGCCGACGCGGTGGGGCGCTTCAGTTCGTCCGAACGCCCGCCTCTCCGCTTCCCGATACGGCGAAGCCGATCCACATTCCGGTAGCCGCGTGGGCCGGCACCCAGCACACGAGGCTGTACTCGCCCGCCGTGTCCGCGGTGAAGGTGATCGTGGCGTCTCCCTCCGGCTGGGTGGCGTCGGTCATCGACGCGGCGCCCGGCGTCTCCGCGCCCGCGAAGACGGGCGTGGCGTCGTCGAACATGGCGGGGAAGTCGCCCGTGCGGGCGTCCACCGCCAGGCTGTGGGGGTTCACGGGGTCGGCGTTGTGGAAGTTGATCGTGACCTCGTATCCCTCCGGCACGACGACGGTGGCATCGCCGTTGGCGTGACCGTTGAAGTTCCAGTGGTTGTTCAGGTCGGTCTCACCCGCCGTGATCCGGAGGCTCACCGTCCGGGCCGCGTGGTCCACCTCCATCCACCCCGGCATCGAGAGCTCGCCCCCCTGGGCCGCCTCGGCGGCCGGCGTCTCGGCCACTGTCTGCGTCTCGGCCGTCTCGCCGCCACCCTCTCCGCCGCCGCACGCGACGAGGGCGAAGGAGAAGAGCGCGGCCAATCCGGTGCTGATCGTCCGATTCATGGGTCCCTTCCGTTTCTGTCGAGCATCGTGCACCCGCCGTCGGCGGGCGCCGCTTGGATCCTCTATCGGGGCCGGTAATATACACGGCTCCGCGGCCGGGGAAAGCGATCCGGGATCCCCGTCGGCCCGCCCGATCCTGTCTCGGGAACCTTCCGGGCGCCCACGGGCTTTCAGTAGGCGGACGTGACGACCTGCGGGGTCGGGCGGCGTCGCCCGACCCGCTTCGCAGGCACTCCATACCCGGGCGTGCCGCTTCCGAACAGGTGGAGGAAGTAGGGGACGCCGGTCGCGTCGATCACCTGCTAGCCGAGGAAAAACCGTTGAGAACCGAGCAAGTGTCACCGGAGGTCACAGCCGCAGCGGCCCTCCGGAACGGGTACCTGGGCGTACTGGAAAAGTTGGGCAACGGAGCCGGCTTCATCCGGCGACCCCACGCCGGGTACGTCCCCAGCGACGACGACATCTACGTCGGACAGAAGCTGATCGACGAGTTCCGCCTCCGCACGGGCGACGAAATCTGGGGAGAGACGGGCAGCCCTCCGTCCCCCGGCAAGAGCCCTCCCCTGACGCGGGTCACGAAGGTCAACGAGCGGTCTCCGGAGGCGGTGGGGCCGCGGCCGGAGTTCACCCGACTGAGTGCCCTGCACCCGAACCGGCCCCTGAAGCTGGAGTGCGGCCTCACCCGCCGCGGCCAGCCGGACCACACGAACCGGGTCATCGACCTTCTGTGTCCGTTCGGCCTGGGACAGCGGGCCCTCATCGTCGCCCCGGCGAAGGCGGGCAAGACGATGGTCCTGCAGTCGATTGGCCATGGTATCGCCAAGAACTACCCGGAGATGCGGCTCCTCACCCTGCTCGTCGACGAGCGCCCGGAAGAGGTGACGGAGATGGAGGCGTGCGGATTCGGCGAAGTCGTCGCATCCTCGTTCGACTTCCCCGCCGAGCGGCACGTCGCCGTCGCCGAGATCACCCTGGAGCGGGCCCGTCGCTGGGCGGAGATGGGGGAGCACGTGGTCCTCATCCTCGATTCGATCACCCGGCTCGCGCGGGCCTACAACAACGTCGAGGAGGGCAGCGGGCGGACGCTGACGGGGGGCATCGACGCCGCCTCCCTGGAGAAGCCGAAGCGGTTCTTCGGGAGCGCCCGGAACATTCCCGAGAAGGAGGGAGGGGGCTCGCTCACGATCATCGCCACGGCGCTCATCGACACCGGCTCCCGGATGGATCAGGTGATCTTCGAGGAGTTCAAGGGCACGGGGAACAGCGAGCTGGTGCTGAGCCGGGAGCTGGCGGAACGGCGGGTCTTCCCGGCCATCGACCTGAGCGCCAGCGCGACGCGGCGGGAGGAGCTGCTCCTCTCGGAGCAGGCTCTGTCCGTGGCCCACGCGATGCGGCGGGAGCTGGCGGATCGGAGTCCCGTGGAGGCGATGACGGAGGTGTTGGCCCTCATCAAGAAGGCGGCCACGAACGACGCGCTGATCGAGGGACTCTTCGCCCGGCTGTAGCTGCCGGGTCCGGGGCGCCGTTCCGCGGCCCCTACCGGCCGCCGGGCTCTCGGCGCTCCTCGGCGAGGCGGGCACGGGCGCGATGCACGTAGTGGATCACCTCGTACGCCATCGCCCGAACCAGGCCCAGCTCTCTCCGGTCGAGCTCGCTGCGCTGGAAGATGCTCCGCAGGCTGCGCATCTTCGGTTCGGAGTCGCCTCCCCGGAAGAATCCGGTCGTCTCCAGCGCCTCCTCCCACAGGCGGAAGAGGGATTCCAGCTCCGCCGCGGTCGCTGGCGGGGATTGCCGGCGTCTCTTCGGCGAGAGGTCGCGTGAGTCCACCGTCCCCCTCTCCGTGGCCGTCTTCCGGAGCTCATAGAAGACGATCAAGGCGGCATGGGCCAGATTCAAGGACGGGTGCCCCGGGTCCGTGGGGATCGAGATCACCGCGTGGCAGCGGTCCAGCTCCCGGTTCGTGAGCCCCTTGTCCTCGCGCCCGAAGAGGAGAGCCACCCCGGTGGTCGGCTCGCGGACCACCAGGTCCGCCGCCGCCTCCGCCGGGCTCCACCAACGAAGCCGGGCGGATCGCCGGCGCGCGGAGGTCCCGACGACGAAGCCGAGGTCGGCGAGGGCGCTGTCCAGCGTCTCGTGCTCCTCGGTGGTGGCCAGCAGATCCGAAGTGTCATGGGCGATCCCCTGGATGCGGCGCGTGTCCAGCCGCTCCCGAGGCCGTATGAGGCGCAGGCGGGAGAGACCCATGTTCTTCATGGCCCGGATGACCAGCGCCACGTTCACCAGATCGCGGGGCTCGTGGAGCACGACGACGAATCGATCCATTCCGGTCATCCGCGTACGTTCGGCCCTCACCCGGGACGGTGGCAAGCTCGCCGCGGTTCGGAGCGGGCGGCCGGGGTTGCCCTCGGCTCGCCCGCCGGAATAGCATCGGCCGGCCGACGGAGGACGGAGCGCGGCCACGTGAGCCGCGGAGGAGGGACAGGTGAACGGCGACCCCGGGAGCCCGACGAGCTGGGGCGGGACCCGCTCGATCCCACCGGAGGCGGGGCGAGATCCCGCGATTCCGCCGCGGGGGCAGGGAGAGCCCGAGCTCCGGCCGGAGACGGGGGCAGGTTCCGGTGTCTCGGCAGGCGGGCGGCTCCAGCCCCGCGTGTGGATCCTGGGGGGACTCATGGTGCTCCTCGGGGCGGTCACCTCCGTGTTGCTGTTCACCGGCTTTCGCTCCGACAGCTATCTGTACCTGGCGTTCTACTGCGCTCCCGCGAACACGGCCGTCAGCGTGTTTCCCCACGAGCCCGTTCTCATCTACTTCGGAAAGTTCGCCAACGCGTGGGGAGCCGCGTTGGCGGCGACCGCCGGCACGGCCGCGGCGGGCTACCTGGATCACTCGGTGTTCGTGCCGGTCTTGAACCACGATGCGCTGGGAGGGTACCGGAGGAAGGCCCTGTACCGGAGGGCGATTCGCTGCTTTCGGCGGGCTCCGTTCCTCACCCTTCTCGTGGCCGCCTTGCTGCCCGTCCCGTTCTTCCCGTTCAAGTTCCTGAGCTTCTCCGTTCGGTACCCGCTGGGGCGCTATCTGACGGCGCTGCTCACGGCTCGTTTCCCGCGCTACTACTTTCTGGCGTGGGCCGGGGCCGCCTTTCACATTCCGGGCTGGATCCTCATCGGGACGTTCCTCCTGATCATCGCGGTGTACGCCGTGAAAGCCGGGCCCGGGGTCTGGGCGGCGTTGACACGCGGACGCGCGGAAACGTAGAATCGCGGGGCTCGGAACGTCCCCCGGAGAGGCATTCGGGGCGTGCGGAGCGAGGTCCGACCCACCGGTCTCGTTGCAGGATCGAGAGGCGTGGCGCGGTCGGGATGGCGTGCGGGCGTAGCTCAGCTGGCAGAGCGCAACCTTGCCAAGGTTGAGGTCGCCGGTTCGAATCCGGTCGCCCGCTTCCGCGACACGCCGGGGCGGTGGCATGCCGGCCGGCGAACCCCGCGGGCCGAGCAGGAGGGATGTGCGGGAGATTCCGAACCCCGAAGGAGACGCCGCGAGGGGCGGTAGCTCAGCTGGCTAGAGCGCTGCGCTCACATCGCAGAGGTCGGGGGTTCGAGTCCCTCCCGCCCCATCGGCACCGCGGCTCTCGCTTCGGCCTCCGGCCCCCGGCAGGCAGTGCCGCGTGTCCCACGTGCGGGCGTAGCTCAGTTGGCAGAGCGTCAGCTTCCCAAGCTGAAGGTCGCCGGTTCGAGACCGGTCGCCCGCTTCCACCCGATCCTCGGCTCCCCGACGCAGTCCCCAGGATCATCGGCTACGACGCCAGGAAGAACGCGCCGAACACCCGGACGTCGCAGCACCCCGGCGAGCTCGCTGCGCACGAAGGGGCCCAGAAAGGCGACCGTGCCCGGCCACGCGACGGCGAGAAGCCCCAGCGCGGCAGGCCAGCGGCGACGCACGTCGGGGGGAGAGAGGGGACCTCGCAGCAGGGAAAGGACACCGCGCTTCGCCAGGGAGGCCCGCGGCTCCGTTGCCGGATCCGGCCGTCGCTCGGAATCCATCGGCGTCAGGCGATCTCCACCCGGATGTCCCGCCACCGGCCCTGCCGAAACCTCAGCACGCTCAGGGCGCTGCGCGTCGCGTGGCCGAGCAGGATCGCCAGCCAGATGTGGTACGGCTGGAGGCCCCAGGCCGCCTGGATGATCGCGCACAGGCCGAGCGGCACGGCGAGCTGGGACACGAGGCTGATGTACAGCGGGCTTCGTGTGTCGCCCGTCCCCTGGAGTCCGCCGGTGTACACGAGCGCCACCGTAATGAAGAGGCCCGAGGCGCTCAGGAACGCCAGGAGCTGGACCCCGATCTCGATCACGGCGGGGTTCTCGATCCCGAAGGCTCCGAGAAGGAGCCGTGGGAAGGCGAGGAAGAGCAGACCGACGAGGACGGCCACGGAGAGGCCGATACGCGAGGCGACGTGCACGGCTCGCACGCTGCGCTCGGGCTTTCCCGCACCGAGGTTCTGACCCGCCACGGCCGCTGTGGCGCCCATGAGTCCGACCGAGGTCCAGGTGATGAAGGAGAAGAGCTCCGTGTAGCCGATCGCGTACGCCGCCTGGGCCTCCGCGCTCTGCTCGAGCGACCCGATGAAGCGTAGCAGGAGAACGCCCCCGATGTTCATCGCCACGCCCTGGACACCGGCCGGGAGACCGAAGCGGAACAGGGCACGGATGATCCCCCAGTCGGGGCGGAGGTTCATGCCGCGGTGGAACCCGATCACCCACCGGTTCCTGACGAGCGAGTAGACGGCCCACAGGCTGAGCGCCGCCCCGGCGATCACCGTCCCCATCGCCGCGCCCGCGGTCCCGAATGCGGGGAGAGGCCCCGGGCCGCTGATGAGGATCGCGTTGAGCACGATGTTCAGACCCGTCATCACGATCCCGAGGCGGAGGGGGGTCCGCGCGTCCCCGGCCGCGCGCAGGGCTCCGCCCAACATGAAGAAGACCATCATGCCGAAGCTGAAGAGAAAGAGGATCCGCAGGTACGGAAGCGCCTCCAGCTGCACCTCGGGCGCCGCGTTGACGACGCCGAGCAGCGAGGGCGCGAGGAAGTACCCCGCGGGTGCGAGGACGCCGATGGCGAGGCCCGCCGCCGTGATGAACGCCTGGTACACGGTCCGGTCGACCTTCTCCGCCTCGTTCGCGCCCGCGAACCGGGCGACCAGGACGCCCATGCCGGTGAACAGCGAGCCCACGAAGACCATCACGACGAGGAAGATCTGCCAGGAGACCCCGATCGCCGCGTTCCCGGTGTAGCCCACGAAGTGGCCCACCATCACGTGGTCGACGATCCCCTGGAGCCCGCCGAAGACGTTCTGGAGCATGGTGGGCCAGGCCAGCTTCCAGACGGCGGGGGCGATCGGGCCCTCGACGATGGACCGGTCGAACGACTTCGTCCGCCGCTCGGGCACCGGCCTGGCGCCCACCGGACCCCCCGGCGGTTCCGATCGGCTCACATCGGCCCCTCGGGGTCCGGTCGTCCCGGGATGCCGGACGCGGCGCCGCTCGGCTCGAGATCTCGGTCAGGGGCCGACACGACGCGCTAGATCTCCACCTGCGCGCCCAGCTCCACGACCCGGTTGGGAGGGATGCGGAAGAAGGCGGTGGCCCCCTGCGCGTTGCGGGACATGCGGGCGAAGAGCTTCTTCCGCCACCGGGCCATGCCGGCCCGCTGGCTCGGGATGATCGTTTCCCGGCCCAGGAAAAAGCTCGTCTCGGCCCGCTTGAACCCCCTGCCTTCGGTATGGCACACGCTCAGCAGGGCCGGGACGTCCGGCTCCTCCGCGAAGCCGTACCGCGCGATGATCCGGTAGAGGCCCTCGCCCAGCGTCCGGACCTCCGCCCGCTCCTTCTCGGTGACGTACGGGGCCGTCGAGGTGCGGATCGTCAGCATCACCACGCGCTCGTGCAGCACCCGGTTGTGCTTGAGGTTGTGGAGGAGAGCGTGGGGAATCCCCTTCGGGTCGGAGTCCATGTAGATCGCCGTGCCGGAGACACGCTGGGGAGGATGACCCCGGATGCTGCGCAGGAAATCCTCGTCCGGGAGCATGTTGCTCCGCATGATCCGCCGGAGAAGGATCCGGCCGCGCTTCCAGGAGGTCATCAGCACGAACACGCCTCCGGCCACGAGGAGCGGAAACCAGCCCCCGTGCGGGATCTTGGGCAGATTCGCTCCCCAGAAGGCGAGATCGATCGAGAGCAGGGCCCCGGCCATCAGGCCGGTGGCCGACCGGCTCCAGCCCCATCGGGTGCGGGCGACGACCGTGAGGAGCAGGGTGGTGAAGACCATGTCCGTGGTCACCGCCACCCCGTACGCCGCGGCCAGGCGGCTCGAGGAGCGGAACCCCACCACGAGCCCGATGCAGGCGAGCATCAGCAGCCAGTTGATGGCGGGGAGATAGACCTGGCCCGCCTGGTACGCCGAGGTGTGCTCGATGCGCTGCCGGGGCAGGTAGCCGAGCTGCACGGCCTGTCGGGTGAGGGAGAACGCCCCGGAGATGACCGCCTGTGAGGCGATCACCGTTGCCGCGGTGCTCAGGCCGACGAGCGGAAGCAGGGCCCAGCCCGGAGCCATGCGGAAGAACGGGTGGGCCAGCGCGGAGGAGTCCTGCAGAATCAGGGCCCCCTGTCCGAAGTAGTTCAGCAGGAGGGCCGGGAGGACGAGGCCGAACCAGGTGAGGCGGATCGGCCGTCGGCCGAAGTGGCCCATGTCCGCGTACAGCGCCTCGCCGCCCGTCACCACCAGGAAGACGGAGCCCAGGACCAGCAGGCCGCGCGGGCCGTTACGGCCGAAGAAGTCGAACGCGTGGACCGGGCTCAGCGCCTCCGCGATTCCGGGATGCCGCACGATCTGCGTCAGGCCGAGGATGCCCAGAACGAGGAACCAGACGAGGGTCACGGGGCCGAAGACGGCCCCTACGCCCGCCGTCCCCCGCCGCTGGAAGGCGAACAGCCCGACCAGAATGCCCACCGTGATCGGGATGACGTACGGCCGAAAGAACGGCGTCGCCACCTCGAGCCCCTCGATGGCGCTCAACACGGAGATGGCCGGGGTGATCATCCCGTCGCCGTACAGGAGGGCCGCCCCGAACAGCCCCACCAGGGCCAGCGCCCAGCGACCGCCCTTCGCCGTGTCCGGCTCGGGCACGGCGAGCGCGGTGAGCGCGATGATCCCCCCCTCGCCCCCGTTGTCCGCCCGCATGACGAGGAGGAGGTACTTGATGGAGATGACGAGGATGAGGGACCAGAAGATGAGCGACAGCACGCCCAGCACGTTCGCCTGCGTGGCGGCGACCCCGTGGCTCGCGTGCAGGGACTCTCGGATCGCGTAGATCGGGCTCGTGCCGATGTCGCCGTACACGACGCCCAGGGTGGCAACGCCGAGTGCCAGCATCCCCACGTCGCCGTGCCCGCCGCCGCTCCCGCCGTGTGGGGCGGCTCGCGCTGCCTCCCCCGAGCCGGGCTCCGAAAGATCTCCGGCGCCTCCGCCGGTGCTTCGCGTGTCGCTCATCGGAACGGGCGACGGTCGCGGCCCGGCTCGCCCGTGTCAAGCCACACCGTGACAAACGGTCGCAGTGGCCGGGCCGCCGGTCTCGGCGCCCGGGCGATTCGGACCCGATCCGGAACCATGCGGGCCGAACCCGCCTCCCTTTCGCTCTCCGCACGGGTTGCCCAGGTGCAAGGTGGGGGGTGATATTCCACAGGGAGTGCGGGACCGCCGACCGGGGGGCTCTTCGCCCGCGGACGGACCCCGCGGTGTCCGGACCGGCCTCCTACTCCACCTCCGCGAAGCCACCGTCGTCCCTAGCCCCGGTCGAACCACGGCAATGGATCTGGCAGAGCGCCTGAGAGCAGACCTCGGAAACCGCTACGCGATCGAGCGCGAGCTCGGCCGCGGCGGCATGGCCATCGTGTTTCTCGGTGAGGACCGGAAGCACGGCCGGAAGGTGGCGATCAAGGTGCTGCGGCCGGAGCTGGCGGCGGCCATCGGCAGCGAACGGTTCCAGCGCGAGATCGAGATCGCCGCGCCCCTCGTGCATCCCCACATCCTGCCCCTCTACGGCTCCGGGGAAGCCGGTGAACTCCTCTTCTACGTCATGCCGTTCGTGCCGGGCGAGTCGCTGCGGGAGCGGCTGGCTCGGCAGGGCCGGCTGCCCCTCGAGGAGGCCCTGAAGATCGCCCGTGAGGTGGCCGACGGCCTGGAGTACGCGCACCGTCAAGGCGTCATCCATCGGGACATCAAGCCGGACAACATCCTGCTTACCGAGAGCCACGCGATCATCTCCGACTTCGGAGTCGCCCGAGCCGTGGCGGAGTCGGGTGCCAGGGGGCTCACCGCTTCCGGGCACACGCTCGGTACGCCCGCCTACATGAGCCCGGAGCAGGCGTGGGGGGAAGGCGATGTCGACGCCCGCAGCGACGTGTACTCCTTGGGCTGTGTCCTGTACGAGATGCTGGCGGGGGAGCCTCCGTTCGGCGGCGCGGACGCTCGGCCGTTGCTGGTTCGCAAGACGGTGGATACGGCTCCTTCTTTGCGTGCCGCTCGTGCCGACGTCCCGTTGAGCATCGCGCAGGCGGTCGGGAGGGCGCTTTCCCGGACGCCTGCCGACCGGTTCGCTTCGGCCGGCGAGTTCGCCGAGACGCTGCACGCGCACCGGCCTGCCCTGTCCGGGGAGCCGGCGGCGGTCCCGAGCGCCGGCGCCGGGTGGCGAAGCTGGTTCACCGGCTGGCACCGGGTGGGTCTCGTCATCGCGCTCCTCGCCGTCGTGGGTACGGCGATCGCCGTGTTTCGGGCGCAGGTGCTGGAGCCCGGGAGCGCGTACGCCGTTCCGAACCCCCGCCAGTCTTTCGTCGTCCTTCCGTTCGAGAGCCGCGCACCGACCCCGGAGGAGGAGCGTCTGGCCGCCACTGCGGCCGACGAGCTGACCCGGCAGCTGAACGGCTGGGAGTCCGCCCGGGCCGTTCCGAACGTCGCGCTCACGGGCCCGATGTTCGACCTCGGGCTGTCCGGGATCACGCTGTCCCGGCTCGAGGATGGGATCACCGTCGCCAGGTCCGTCCGGGTCGGCACGCTCGTGGCTCTCACGGTCCGAGTCAGGGGAGACACGGCCCTGCTGGACGCTCACCTGTACGACGTCGCGACCTCGGAACCGTTGACGGGGAGCCCGATCCAGTCCCGGGCGTTTCCCAAGACCGACGCGTATGCCCTGGTCGTGCCGGTGGCCAACGCGACGCTCGGTCTGAGCGGCGCGCCCGAAGCGCTGGAAACGTTGCGGCGGCAGTCCAACGTTCCGGGGGCGATCGACCAGTTCCAGGAGGGGCTCAGGAGCCTGGGGCGGTGGCGGCTGGGCGAGGCGGAGGATCACTTCCGCCAGGCGATCGACCAGGACTCGACGTTTGCCCTCGGCCACCATTACCTCGCGCTGACCTACTATTGGGAAACGGCCAGGGATCGGAACCGGCAGGGTGAGCTGGGCCCGCGGATCGCTCAGCTCAGCGGGACGGCCCGGCGTCTGGCGAGCTCGCTGGAGCCCAACGCACTGACCCCCGCACACGCAGCTCACATCCGCGCCTTCGCCCGGTTTCAGGGCGGGGACTACGACGGAGCGCGGGCTACGTACCGGGAGCTGCTGGCCCGAGACTCGACCGACGTCTACGCCTGGCTTCTGCTCGGGAGCGTGGAGTTCGCCGATCCGTGGCTCGCCGGGCGGACGGAGGAGGAGTGGAGGCCGCGGCAGAATCTCAACCTCGCGGTGCGAGCCTTCACCGAGACGGTGCGGCTGTCACCCGACTTCTTCCTCGGCTACGGCCACGTGTTCGACATCTACCGGAAGCTCGCCGCCGCGATACACCAGAGAGTCGCCTACCTCTTCGAGCGGCCGGGCGGCGGTGCAATCCCTCCGTGGGGGACGAGAAGCGAGCCGGGACGGGCGGTCCCTTTCTATCCGACCATGCTCGACTCGATCGGTTGGGTCGCTCGGCCGAACTGGTCCGTGGGGATCGGGCAGCGCTCCCTGGCGGGGGTGGACTCGTTGCGGCGGAGTGCGATCCGGCAGCTCGAGCGCTGGGCCGCCTATGTGCCGGAGGAGCCGCGACCGAGGGAAGAGCTGGCCGCCTGGGCTCTGTTGGAGCGGCGGAGTCCCACCGGGTCGGAGACGGCGGCCGATCTCCGCCGCCTCACACGGCGGGCGCTGGGATTCACCGCCGCGGCGCTGGCTCTGAAGGGCGACACCACCCCGGAGGACCGGGTGCGCCTGGCCGGCCTGTACCTGGCGGTCGACAGCCTGGAGCTCGCGGCCGAGCTGACGAAACGAGCCCTGGCCGACTTCGACGAAGCCCGGTCCACGATGCCGACCGCGCGGCCGCCCAGGGCGGCGGCCAACGTCTTCCTGGCGCGCGGCCAGCCCTCCCGCGCGGTGGAGATCCTCGCGCCATGGTGGGCCATCGAGGCCCGTGCGGTGGACGACACCGTGCGGCACCGGACGATTCCCTACGGTGGGGCCGAGCCGATCGTCGGTAGACTCAGGGTGTACGGCGCCACGGCGCTGGGAGGGGAGCCGTTGCGGGCCACGTTCGCCGAGCTGAACCGCATCTGGTCGGAGCCTCGGTACCCCAGGCGTGAGGCGTCGCTTCTCCGCGCGTACGGGACCCGGTGGGTCGGTCCGGCGCTCACCTTGGAACGAGGGATCCTCACGGAGTGGTTCCGGGACCAGACGGAGATCGCCCCGGCCTGGGAGGGCTACCTTCTGCTGGTGGATGCCGATTCCGCGGCCGCCCGACGCGCGCTCGAGCGAGGCGTGGCGGAGCTTCGGGGCAGGTCTCCGAGCGTGAGCACGTCCCACCTGCTGGGCGTCCTGGCGCAGCGGTTGGGCGAGGATTCGCTGGCCGTGGAGCTGTTCCGCCGGGCCGACGGCTGGCCGCTCGCCGTCACCGGCTTCGATCCGGGCTGGGGGCTCCGGAGCCTCTCCTATCTCCACCGGGCCCGGTCGCTCGAGGCGTCGGGTGACGCCGTCGGCGCGATCCGCGGCTACGCGCGTTTCGAGCAGATGTGGGCCGACGCGGAGCCGGAGCTTCAGCCGCTCCTTCTCGAGGCGCGACAGGCACGCCGCCGATTGCGGCGCGGGGAGTAGACCGCGGCGTCCCGAGACCGACGCCGGGTGGGGTTCGGGTGAGGGCAATGCTGTACCTCTATGGCACGGAGGTGAATCATGCCCGTTGTGGAGGACTGCTGCTACTGCAACGGCGAGTACATCTGTCCCTGTCCCGTGGAGTGTCCCGGCGGGGGGGAGCCGGCCGTACTTCCCGCGACCGGGGAGGAGGTTCCCGAGGGCTGGGAAAGCCTCGGTTCCATCGGGTACGAGGTGCTGACCAACGCCGATGGGCACGTCCGCATCCGGCACGTGAGATGGGCCAACGGTCAGGACTGCTGCTACTGTGACGGCGAGCGCATCTGTCCCTGCCCGGTGATATGCCCGGACGGGGGAGATCCCCAGCCTCTCCCGATCGTGGGCCAGGAGGTTCCGGAAGGCTGGCAGAGCCGCGGAGGCTTCGGGTACGAGGTCCTGAGGAACGAGGCGGGCCACGTGCGGATCCGGCCGGTCAGCAGGATGTAGTCCACCGGGCCCCGGCCGGGAGGGATGGCGCCGTAGACGCGCCTGTCGGCGCAGCGAGGAGAGCAAGCGGCAAGAGCCATCCAGCCAGGTAGCCGCCGTCGGGCGGGCAGATACGATCGGTCCGCGCTCTCAGAAACGCACCTGCAGCCGGGTCAGGACGACGCGGCCCAGCTCCGGTGCGCCCACGAACTCTCGATGACGCTCGTCCAACAGGTTCTGGGCCGTGAGGGTCAGCGTGTTGCGCGGGGCCCACGGGAGCCGATAGCCGACGCTCAGATCCACGAGCGCGTACCCCTCGACACGGCCCTGGAAGACGCCGCTCAGCACGGGGAACGACTTGACCGCCCGTCCCTGGAGCCTGGCGGTGAGCCCCAGGTCACGGTTTCGGTAGGCCAGCGAGGCCGAACCCTTGCTCTTCGTCGTGTTCGTGACCCCGATGCCGGGCAGGGAGTCCTTGCTGGTCCAGGAGTAAGCCGCTGTCAGCGACAGCTCCTCGTTCAGGCGCGCCTCGGTTCCTACGTCCAATCCCCAGAACCGAACCGTGGGGCCGGGAGAGGGACCCAGCAGTAGATCGGCGGGATCCAACGCCTCGGCGGGGGTCACGGTGCCGACCGGGATCCGGGCGATCGCGGCGGCGATCTGTCCGGCCTGCTCCGCCCCGATGAACCGGCTCAGGTACGCCGCCAGGGACGACTCCTCGAAGAACACGCTCGGCGTGATCACCCGCAGGCCCCCGCTGAAGCCGGGAAAGCGAGTCGTGTGCAGATCCGCCGTGAGCCGGATCCGGTCCGCGATGCGCCCCCGGTAGCCGATCTCGAACACCTCCGGCCGCTCGCGCGTCGGTCCCGGCACGTCGGCGACCGCCTCTTCGGCCACGGTTTCGAAGCGGCCGGACCCGAGGTTCAGGGTCTTGAGGAGGCTCGACACCTGCGTGCCATCGGGGGCCGGAAGCGCCGACAGGTCGATCCCCTGGGCGGCGAGGAGCGCCACGGCTGCGCCCCACAGGAGGGTCGCGTCGGCCGGGAGAAAGGCGCTCGGGTCGCCGGGGTTGAACGGCGATCGCATACACAGCCCGCCGCAGTCGCGCCGGAAGGTGTAGCCGCTTCGCGGGGCCGCCACGAGGCGAAGGGCGAACGGGAGAGGATCCAACGACTGAAGCCGCAGGTCCTGGAAGAGATCGACCGTGCTCGGGTTCTTGAAGGCGCGGTTGAACGTGAACCGCAAGGCGTGGCCGGGGGCCGGCTGGAAAACAAGCGCCGCGCGGGGCGAGAGCGCCACGTCGTCCAGCCCGTCGTGGTGGTCGGCTCGGAGCGCCGCGGCGAGCTCCAGGTTCGGGCGGAGAGCGAGCGACCCGTTCACGTACCCGCCCACCTCGAGCACCTCGTCATCCTGCTCCCGGCGCCCGTGGATCGTACTCCCCGTCCGGGGGACCGTCCGGGTGAGATCGGCCCCGTAGGAGAGATGCAGGCCCCGGAGCTGCATCGCGTGACGAAGCTGGGTGCCCAGAAGCCACGAGTCGTCGATGACCGGTTGTCCCGTCCGCAGCAGATAGGTGTCGCCGGCGTCGTTCCGGTTGAAGAAGAGGTTGGCCAAGAGGCGGCCGGAGCGGAGTCGGGCCTGGAGGTACGAGTAGCGCCAATCTCTGAGCTGTGCCGCGCCTGCATCGGTGATGTCGATCGTGCGGATCGCCTGCGCGATGCCCCCCGAGGCGGTGAGAACCGTCCGCTTCGCCGCCGCCCAGTCGATGCGCGCCTCCGCTGCCGCTCGCTCCAGCTCGAAATCCCGCCGGCCGACGAGGAGGGTGTCCGGATCGGCGCCGGCTTCGAGTGCGGTCGCGCGCGCCCTCGCCTCGACGGGGTCCTCCACCGGCCAGTCATCGCCTCGCAGGTACTCGCCGGAGAGACGGAAGGCCAGGCGCTCACCGATCTTCCGGGCGTGACGGGCGGAGCCGCGGAAGAGGGATCGCTCCCCGCCCGTCACCGAGAACGCCGTCCCCTGGGCCTCGAGCGGCGACCGGGTGATGATCTGCAGGACCCCGCGGCTCGCGCCCGGCCCGTGCAGGGCGGAGCCGGGTCCCCGTACTAGCTCGATCCGCTCGACCTCCTCCTCGCCGCTCGGGATCAGGTAGGGAATGTTGAAGCCCAGCGAGGGGAGCCGGGCGTATCGATCGTCCGTCAGGACCCGAAGCGTCGTCGAGTTGACCCCGCTGGGCCCCCGCGCGGTGAAGGTGCGCTGGGCCAGCCCCTTGGAGGCCACGTCGACGCCGGGGAGCGT
>JBHHYJ010000004.1:0-78496 GCA_046757485.1 Gemmatimonadota bacterium | reverse complement strand
ACTCGAACCCACAACCTTCGGATTACAAATCCGACGCTCTACCGGTTGAGCTACGCCAGCAACAAGAGCCTGTTAACTTATTCCTCGAGATTCGCACCGTCAACTATTCCGGATTCCGGCCACATCCCCGATCCCGCCGGCCTCGCGGCGTCCTCCTGCGCCTTCCAGCGCGTGCCTCCCGGCGTGTCCTCGAGGACGAAGCCGCGCGCCGCCACCTCCTCCCGGATCGCGTCCGCCCGGGCGTAGTCTCCCGCCGCGCGCGCGGCTTCCCGCTCCGCGATCCTGGCCTCCAGCCACGTCACGAGCCCCGGAGAGGTCTGTTCCTCCTCCCGCTCGCGCAGGGAGAGAACGCCGAAGACCGCGTCGAACGCGTCCAAGAAGCCGAGGGCGGCAACCGCACCCGCCGCCGTGACCTCACCCCGGTCCAGAAGCTGGTTCCCTTCCCGGACGAGCTGGAACACGGCCGCCAGCGCCCGGCTCACGTTCAGGTCGTCGTCCATCGCCGCCTCGAACGCCTCGGTGGCCGCCCCCGCCAGCGTCGCCAGCGCCGGGGGCTCCGCCCCGGCGACTCCCTCGGGCGATGCCTCCCGGACGGCTCGAAGCCGGCGGCGGAACTCCGCCAGCCGCTCCACGGAGCGATCCGCTCCCTCCAGACCTTCGAGGGTGAAGTTCAACTGGGTCCGGTAGTGACCGCTGAGCAGCAGGTAGCGAATGGCCGAGGCGCGGTGGCCGGCGTCCACGAGATCGGGAATCGTGTAGTAGTTGCCGAGCGACTTGGACATCTTCCCGCCGTCCACCAGGAGGTGGGCGGCGTGCAGCCAGTAGCGGACGAACCTCTTCCCGGTGGCCCCCTCGGATTGGGCGATCTCGTTCGTATGGTGGGGAAAGATGTTGTCGACGCCGCCCGTGTGGATGTCGAGCGTCTCACCCAGGTACTCCATCGCCATCGCGGAGCACTCCAGGTGCCATCCCGGACGGCCCGGCCCCCACGGGGAGTCCCAGGAGGCGACCTCCGCCTCCTCTCCCCGCTCTCCTCCCTTCCAGAGAACGAAATCCCGCGGGTCGTCCTTGTCGTACTCCTCATCGCCCCGGGCCCGGGCGACCTCCTTCACGCGCTCCGGATCCAGGCCGGCGAGCGCCCCGTAGCCCGGGAGACGGGAGATGGCGAAATACACCGATCCGTCGCTACGGTACGTGTACCCGCGCTCCTCCAGCCGGCGGATGAGGTCGATCATCGCGGGGAGGTGTTCCGTGGCGCGCGGGTGCCGTTCGACCTTTTGCAGCCCCAGCGTGTCCCAATCCTCGAAGAACGCTTCGATCACCGGCTCGGTGACCTCTTCCAGGCGGACCCCCCGTTGCACGGCCGCCCGGATCGTGCGGTCATCCACGTCGGTGAGGTTCATCACCTGCTCGAGCCGGTAGCCTTTCCACACCAGGTAGCGGCGCAGGAGGTCTTCCCACACGAACGTGCGGAAGTTCCCGATGTGGGCCCGCTCGTACACCGTCGGGCCGCAGGTGTACATGCGCACCCGTCCCGTCTCCACCGGCTCGAACGGCTCGAGAGCGCGCGTCAGGGTGTTGTGGAAGCGGAGAGCCATTCCGTCGGTTCCGGCCCGGCAGGGCGTGCCCTCGACGAGGCCCACGCGCGCGACCCACCGTGGTTCTTCCACACGCTTCCAGGGAGCGAGGAGCCCGTCGGGCGGGCGGACGCCGCGTCGGCGAACGCCTCCGCCCGCCACGTCTCGTAGGCGCGGATCTCCTTCTCGTGCCCCTCCGTCCATACGGCGAGACAGCCGCCGAGCTGTCGGTCGCCGTGGTGGGCGATCAGCCCGGGAAGGAGACCGACCTCCCGGGCGAACGCGAGCTCGTCGAGGGGGGCGAACGGGGGTCCGCCGAACAGGGTCCGGGCCACGACCCAGCCGTCGACGAACGAGGAGACGGCCCCCACCTCTCGGGTCATGATGGAGTCACAGCTCACATCCGGGTCGGAGCGGACGTCGCCCATGCGGCGGACGGCATAGTTCGCATACGCCCGATCCGCCTCCCGCAGGTTCCCCGGCGTCTGGACGGTGGCCACCGAGTCGGCCAGCACGTCGACGGCGTTCCAGGGAAACGCGCCGGCCGGCCGATCGGCGGGCGTCTCCGGGCCGTTGCCGAGGAAATAGAGGATGCGGGGATCGTCGGCGAGGTTCGTGCGCAGCACCCGCGTGGTGTCCAGCATACGGCGCACGTCCGCTTCGGAGAACGTGACCTCTTCTCCGGACGGCGCGGCCAGCGTGTACTGGCCGACGGCCGCCGTCGGGAGACACAGGAAGGCGACCAGAAGCGGGCCCGGAAACCGGCCCGGCGAGCCGCGGCTCACGCGCGAAGCGAGCCTGTCCCCACCTGCCGACTCTCGTCGGCCCGCTCGGTCTCCTCCGCCTCCTCGCCCTCGTACAGGCCCGCGAATCGCAGGACATCGTCGCCGACGTCGCCGAGCAGCTCGTGCTCCCGCGCCAGCACGAGATGCGAGATCTCGTGAGCGGACTTCTCTCCGGTCCAACCTTCCTCGAGGATCTCCCAGCCCAGCTCCTCGCCGATGCGGTGGGCCACGTACGCGCAGCAGAAGATGTCGTCCAGGTATCCGTAGGGACCCACTTCCGCCTCGGGGATCACGTCGTCCGGACTTACCAGGTAGGCGATCGCCGCGTCCACCAGAAGGCGGTGCTGCCGCGTCAGCCGCGGATCGTTGAGAAGGTGGAACATGAGCATGGCGTACGCCGGCGCGAGCAGGACGACGTCCCGAAGAGCTCCCGCGTACCGCGCCACCTGCTCCTTCAGCATCTGGAGGTAATCTGCCGCCATCGCTCACCTTCCCCGCACGGACGTCGCTCGAGGCCGCGGTTTCGCCGCCTCCTTGAGGCCACCCGGGAGCCGCGGGCGGTCCTCCAATCTACACCTTGTACAACACCGGTGCACGGTGACAGGATCCCACCGGGCCCGAATCGACCGCTACTCCACCGTGACGCTCTTGGCCAGGTTCCGGGGCTGATCCACGTCGCAGCCCCGGAGAACGGCTATGTGGTAGGCGAGGAGCTGCAGCGGGATCGCCGTGAGCACCGGTTGCAGGAGCTCGAGCGTCTGGGGAACCCGGATGAGGTGATCCGCCCGGGACTCCAGCCGCTCTCCCCCGTCGCTCACCACCGCGATCACCCGCCCGCCGCGCGTCTTCACCTCCTCGAGATTCGATACGATCTTCGGATACACCGAGTCCCGGGGCGCGATGAAGACCACGGGCATGTCGGCGTCGATGAGGGCGATCGGTCCGTGCTTCATCTCGGCCGCGGGATACCCCTCGGCGTGGATGTAGCTGATCTCCTTGAGCTTGAGGGCTCCCTCCAGAGCGATCGGAAAGTTGTACCCGCGTCCGAGATACAGGAAGTTCTTCACCTCGCAGAACTCCCTCGCCAACTCGCGGATCGCCGCGTCCTGCTCGAGGACCTTCCCCACCAGGTCCGGCAGCTCCTGGACGGCCGCCACGATCTCCCGGCCCTCGAGGATCGACAGCCCGCGGCGCCGGGCCATCATGAGAGAGAAGAGGGCGAGCACCGTGAGCTGGCCGGTGAACGCCTTGGTGGAGGCGACGCCGATCTCCGGTCCTGAGTGCGTGTACACTCCGCCGTTCGTCTCTCGGGTCAGGGAGGAGCCGACCACGTTGACGATGCCCATCGTCGGGGCACCCCGTCGCTTCGCCTCGGCCAGCGCCGCCAGGGTGTCCGCCGTCTCCCCGGACTGCGAGATCCCCACCACGAGGGTCTCGGGCCCGATGACCGCGTTTCGGTACCGCAGCTCCGAGGCATACTCCACCTCGACCGGAAGCCTGGCGAACTCCTCCAGCATGTACTCGCCGGCCAGCGCGGCGTGCCAGCTCGTGCCACACCCGGTGAGCACGATGCGGTCGACGTGCTCCAGCGCCTCCTCCAGGGGGTGGAGTCCCCCCAGGCGGGCCGTCCCCTCCTCTTCCAGCAGACGACCGCGGGTGGCGTCCCGCACGGTGTCGGGCTGCTCGAAGATCTCCTTGAGCATGAAATGCTCGAAGCCGGCCCGCTCGATCGTCCGCAGGTCCCAGGAGACGTGGCTGATCTCCTTGTCGATGCGCCGCGGCACGCCGTCGCGGCCGAGCGCCGCGAGATCCAGCGTCTGGTACCCGTCCGGGCGGAGGACGGCGAGCTCATCGTCGTCCAGGTACACGACCTGGCGCGTGTGGCCCAGGACGGCGGCCACGTCGGAGGCAGCGAAGGTGGCTTGCTGCTTCCCCTCGGAGACGGCCAGCAACAGGGGGGCCGAGCGGCGCGCCACCACGATCTTGTCCGGATCCCGGGCGCTCAGCACCGCCAGCCCGTACGTGCCCTCGACCTGGGTCAGGGCCGCGGCCACCGCCTGCTCGAGGTTCCCCTCGAACGCCTGCTCGATCAGGTGGGTGAGGACCTCGGTGTCCGTCTCGGTGACGAACCGGTGTCCGAGCTCCTCGAGCTTCCTCCTCAGGACCTCCGCGTTCTCGACGATCCCGTTGTGCACCAGGGCGATCGCCCCGGAGCAGTCGAGATGGGGGTGAGCGTTCCTCTGGTTCGGCGCACCGTGCGTGGCCCAGCGGGTATGGGCGATCCCGCGCGTGCCACGCACCGGCTCCCGCCCCACCAGCTCCTGGAGCCCGGAGATCTTGCCGGCGCACTTGCGCACCTCCACTCCGGTGGAGCTCAGCACCGCGATCCCCGCCGAGTCGTACCCACGGTACTCCAGGCGCCGCAGCCCTTCCATCAGAAGAGGGGTCGCCTCGCTACGGCCAACGTACGCTACGATCCCGCACATCTCTCCAGCACCTCCCCGGCCCACGCGGCCAGACGTTCCGCCTCCTCCGCCTCCGGCGCCTCCGCCACCAGCCTGACGATCGGCTCCGTTCCCGAGGGGCGGAGGTGCACCCACCTCCCCCCGGGCCAGTCCAGGCGGAGCCCATCCTGCCGGTCGATCCGCGGGCTCCCGACCGCCTCCCGGAGCAGCCGGGTGTACACCGCATCCAGCCCCGCCGCCGGCCGGGCCACCTTCCGCTTCACCATCCGGTACGCCGGCCAAATGCCCAGAAGCTCGCGGAGCTCCACCTCCCGCTCCGCCAGCAGCTGCAGCACGAGGGCCGCGGCGAGCGGCGCATCGCGGGTCAAGTGCAGGGAGCGCAGCATCACGCCGCCGTTACCCTCTCCCCCGATCGGTGCGTCCACCTCCAACATGCGGCGGGCGACGTTGGCCTCTCCCACCGGCGCCCGGTGAAGCGGCTGCCCGGCTCGCTCCGCCGCGTCCTGGACGCACCGGCTGGTGGAGAGGTTCGTCACCACGGGACCCGCCACACGCGACAGCACCAGCTCCACGGCCAGGGCCAGCGTCCAGTCCTCGCCCACCGCCAGGCCTCGCCCGTCCACGAGCGCCAGACGATCGCCGTCCGGGTCCACGGCCATCCCGAGCTCCGCTCCCTCACGCCGTACGAGTACCCCCAACGCCTCCAGATTCTCCGGCGTCGGCTCGGGGTTCCTGGGAAAGCGTCCGTCGGCCTCCAGGCCCACTCCCACGACGCGGCATCCGAGGCGCTCGAGGAGCGTCGGAAGCGCCACCGCTCCCGCGCCGTGCACGCAGTCCAGCCCCACGCGGAAGCCTCGCTTCGCCACGACCGCCGGATCCAGCAACGGGAGCGCGAGGATCCGCTCCAGGTGGTGCTCGACGGCGCCGGTGAGGGGAGGGGCGCGGGCGCCCCTCTCCTCCTCCCGGGACTCCGGGCGGCCCCCCTCGTAGATCTCCTGGACTCGGCGCCCGGCCTCGGGCTCGAGGAAGCGACCCTCGGGGCCGGCCAGCTTGAGCCCGTTCCACGGCGCGGGGTTGTGCGATGCGGTCACGATCGCCGCCCCCCGGGCCCGGGCATCGTCCTGAGTGGCCAGCAGGATGGTGGGAGTCGGGGCGACCCCCACCTCCGTGACGGCGCATCCACCGGAGCGCAGCCCCCGAGAGACGGCTTCGAGGAGCGCCGGGCCCGAGCTCCTGGTGTCGCGCCCCACGACGACGTGGTCGCCCGGTGAGCCGAGCCGCTCCTCCCCCAGGTAGGCGGCGAACGCCGCGCCGTAGCGCGCCGCCACCTCGGGGGTCAGCGCGGCTCCCGCGATACCCCGGATGCCCGAGGCAGAAACGATGAGCTCTTCGGTCCGCTCCACGATGCTCCTCGCGCCACCGGTCGGAGTCTGCCACCGACCCGCTGGTCGTCGGGTGCCGGGCCCGGGCGATCCTCGGGCCGGGCGGAGGAGACTATCGCGGGCGACCGGACAGGGTCAAACCGGGGTCGCCCCAGGCAGGACGGCTACGAGCCCGTCCGAGTCAGAGGCGTCGATCGGATCGGCTCCCAAGCCTGCCACGCGATGCGGCGGCGCAGATCCCTCACCGCTCCCGGGCTCACCGTCATGACCCCGTAGCGGCAGCTCCACCGGACCACCTGTCCGGCCGAGGAGGCCACCTCCTCGGAGCGTCGCTGGAGCCGGCGCGCGATCTCCGTCAGGCTCTGTCCGGGAAGGAACCGCACGAGAAGGTGGGCCCGGTCCGGGAGAACGCAGACTTCCACCGGCTCGACCCCGACGGCGCGACACAGTTGAATGAGGTGGCTTTCGGTCACCGAGCGGCGCTCCCCACGGATCAGGGGCAGCCCGGCCACCGTGGACCACACGAAGTAGGCGTACAGCCTGTGGTCCTTCCGCGGGGCATGCATGCGTCGAATCTCGGCCGCGGGCTCAACCGGGCCTCAACGTTCCCGGCCGCCCCGGACGGAGTGGAGCGGGGCGCCGCGGAATCAGCCCGGGATCGCCCCGCCGGGTTCCGTTCCTTCCGATCCCGCGCGCCGGCACCTACCTTTCCGCCGAAGACGGCGCCCGGGCCACGGTCCCTGCCGGTCGCCGGCCGGATCGCGGAAGAACGGAATCGGGGAGACGAATGACGAACGGCCGCGCCGCGCGCTTCGCCACGCGGGCCATCCACGGGGGGCAGCGACCCGACCCGGTGTCCGGGGCGATCATGCCTCCCGTCTATCAGACCTCCACCTACGTGCAGGACGGCGTGGCCCGGCCACGGGAAGGGTACGAGTACGCCCGCGTCTCCAACCCCACGCGAACGGCCCTGGAGGAGAACCTCGCCGCTCTGGAAGGCGGCCGGTTCGGGGCGGCGTTCGCCTCCGGCCTGGCCGCGATCGAGGCGCTGCTAAAGGCGACCCTCCGGGCGGGCGATCACGTCGTCTCTTCCGTGCACGTGTACGGGGGCACCGAGCGGATGTTTCGGACGATCTGGGCCAAGTTCGGCATCGACTTCACCTTCGTGGACAGCTCCCAGACGGACGCGGTGCGGGCCGCGATGCGGCCGGAGACGCGTCTGCTGCACATCGAGACGCCGAGCAACCCGATGCTGCACGTCTCCGACATCGGGGCGTGCGCGGAGGTCGCGCGCGAGGCGGGTGCCCTTCTCTCGGTGGACAACACGTTCGCCACTCCGTGTCTTCAGCTGCCGTTCGAGGCGGGCGCGGACGTCGTTATGCACTCCACGACGAAGTATCTGGGCGGCCACAGCGACGTCATCGGAGGGGCGCTGATCACGGACTCCGAGGAGCTGGGCGAGGCGTTCCGGTATCAGCAGAAGTCGACCGGCGGTGTGCCCGGACCGTTCGATTGCTGGCTCGTCCTGCGGGGGACGAAGACGCTCCACGTCCGGATGCGCGCGCACTGCGAGAACGCCCGGCGCGTGGCCGAGCACCTGGCGGACCATCCGGAGGTACGGCGCGTCCTGTATCCCGGGCTCCCGTCCCACCCCCACCACGAGGTAGCCCGCCGCCAGATGACGGGGTTCGGGGGCATGCTGGCGGTGGACCTGGGGACGGAAGAGCGGGCGCGGCGGTTCGCGGAGTCCACGCGGGTTTTCGCTCTGGCCGAGAGCCTGGGTGGAGTGGAGAGCCTGCTCTCCGTTCCGGTGGCGATGACGCACGCCTCCGTCCCTCTCGAGAAGCGGGAGCAGATGGGGCTGACCCCGGGTTTGGTGAGACTCTCGGTGGGGATCGAGGATCCGGAGGATCTGGTGGAGGACCTGGATCGCGCCCTGGCCGCCTGCGGGCGGCTTCCGGGAGTGGAGGCGACCGACCGGGCGGCCGGCTGACGGGTTCGGAACGACGGCCGGCTCGCCCGGCGGGACCGACGGCGGGTGACGACGCCGGGCGGCCGCCGCAGCCCCCGGCGCGACCCGGCGACCGGTTCGGTCCGGGAACGCTGAAACCGTGCCGCCGGGAGCCGCGTACTCAGGCGTGAGCGGTCTTCCGACCTGCCCCCGGACCCCGAAGGCCACGGCGGCACGTCGGCTCCTCTGGCACGTGGAGAAGAACGATGAGCGAGCAAGACGGAAGTCAGCGTCGGGTTCTCACAGAGATCAGTCCACTGGCCTGGGAGCATCCGGCCGACCGGGCGGCGCTGAACGCCCTCCGGAAGGTTCCCGGCTTCGACCTGGCTCTCAAGAAGGTGTTCGGGCTCTTCGGGGAGCGGGCCCTGCGGCTCGCCTTCAAGGCGAACGCGGTCCGCGTCACGGAGAACCAGTACCCCTGGGTCCACGAGCGACTCGTGCGCGTGTGCGAGGTGCTCGACGTGGAGGAGTCACCCGAGCTGTACGTCTCCCAGACGCCGATCGTAAACGCGGGCGCGGTAGGGATGACGCACCCGTTCATCGTCCTCAACTCGTCGATGCTGGAGATCTTGAGCCCCGACGAGGTGGAGGCGGTGATCGGGCACGAGGTGGGTCACATCCTCAGCGGCCACGTCCTGTACCGCACGCTGCTCATCCTTCTCCTGAACCTCGTCGTCTTCCGCTACACGCTGGCCGGGCTCGCCCTCCGGCCGATCCTCATGGCGCTCCTGGAGTGGTACCGGAAGAGCGAGCTCTCCTCCGACCGGGCCGGGCTCCTGGCGGTGCAGGATCCGGAGACCTCCATGCGCGCCCTCATGCAGCTCGCCGGCGGCACCCGGGGCGAGACGCTGAACCTGGAGGATTTCGTCGCCCAGTCCGAGGAGTACCGGGAAGGGGGCGACCTGCTGGACTCCGTGTACAAGGTGTTGAACGTGCTCGGCCAGACGCACCCGTTCGCCGTCGTTCGGGTCGCGGAGCTCCGGGAATGGATCGAGAGCGGGGCGTACGACAGGGTGCTGGCCGGCGAGTACCCTCGCCGGGGAGAGGAGGACACGCGTCCCTACCGGGAGGATCTGGCGGAAGCGGCTTCCGGCTACAAGGAGACGGCCCGGGAGATCCTCGAAGAAGTGGATGCGGCGGTGGACCGCCTGAAGGACAAGATCACCGAGGTTTGGAAGAGCAAGTCCCCGCACTGATCCGGGCCGAGGCAGGTCGGGCCGGACGGCGCCCCGGTCCCCCGGCCGACGGTCCGCCGACGGCGGCCCCGAGGCCGGAGTGAAGCTTCTCTTGCTGGGAAGCGGCGGACGGGAGCACGCTCTCGCCGCCAAGCTGCGCCGCGACGCGCCGCACGCCTCGCTGTTCGCCGCCCCGGGCAACCCCGGCATCGGCGAGCTGGCCCGCACCGTCCCGCTTCCGGCGGAGGGCCTGGAGGCCCTGGCTGACTTCGCCGACTCGGAGGAAGTGGACCTCACCGTGGTGGGACCGGAGGCGCCGCTCGCCGCCGGCATCGCGGACCTGTTCCACTCCCGTGGCCTTCCCCTCTTCGGACCGTCCGGGGCCGCCGCCCGACTCGAGGCGTCGAAGGCGTTCGCCAAGCGCCTCATGCGCGAGAACGGCGTCCCAACGGCCGCGTTCGAGCTGTTTTCCGATCCCGATCGGGCCCGGGCGTACGTGGAGGCACGCGACCCGCCGATCGTCGTCAAGGCTTCGGGGCTGGCGGGGGGCAAAGGAGCCGTGGTGTGTCAGTCCCGAGAGGCGGCGAAGGTGGCCGTCCGGCAGATGATGGTGGAGGCCCGCTTCGGGGAGGCAGGCAAGGAGGTGGTGATCGAAGAGTGCCTCGTCGGCGAGGAGCTGTCGGTCTTCTTCTTCACCGACGGCGAGACGGCGGCTCCGCTCCTGCCCTCCCGGGACTACAAGCGGATCGGCGAGGGAGACCGCGGGCCGAACACGGGAGGGATGGGAGCCTACGCGCCCGCGGGCCCCTCGGAGGCGGGCGGGCGCGAGGCCGCTCGAGGGACTCTGGTCGAGGAGGTGCGCCGGACGATCGCCCAACCGGTGCTGGCCGCCCTGGCGGAGCGGGGGACGCCGTACCGCGGCTTCCTGTACGTGGGGCTCATGCTCACCGATGACGGGCCGCAGGTGATCGAGTTCAACTGCCGCCTGGGCGATCCGGAGGCGCAGGTCGTCCTACCCCTCACCCGCTCGAGCCTGGTGGAACCGATGCTGGAGGTGGGCCGGGGAGGGCGGCTGGGCGACTGGCGGCCGGAGGCGGAGCCCGGCGCCGCCATGATCCGGGTGCTGGCCAGCCGCGGCTACCCGGGCAGCTACGAGAAGGGCAAGGAGATACACATTCCCGAGCACCTGAGAGAGGAGGAAGCGATCCGCCTCTACCACGCCGGCACGGCGGTCCGGGACGGTAGGCTCGTGACGGCGGGCGGAAGGGTTCTGGGGGCGACCGGGTTGGGACAGGACCTCGGGGAGGCGGCCGCTCGGAGCCGGGAAGCGGCCGAGGCGATCGACTTCGAGGGCAAGCAGTGGCGCGGCGACATCGGGTGGCACGAGCTCGGCTCCCGGTCGGGCGGCAGCGGGGAAGCCTCCCCCTCCCCTCTCGCCTCGCGCTGAGGTGCCGGAGGTGCCGGAGCTGCCGGAGGTAGAGACGATCCGGCGTGAGCTGGCACCGGAGCTGCTCGGACGCCGCGTGGAGGAGCTGCGCGTGCGGAAACCCGACATCGTCCTCGGCCCCCTCTCCCCCGCGGGGCTGCGGCGGCGCCTGCGGGGGAAGCGAGTGCAGGCCGTGGAGCGGCGCGGCAAGTACCTGCTCCTGCGGTTCCGGACCGGTGACGTGCTCCAGGTGCAGCTCCGCATGACCGGACGCTTCGCCCTCGGCCACCACCGCCCCGACCCCGACGAGTTCCGTCACATCGCCGCGGAGCTGGAGCTGGACGACGGACGCACGCTCTTCTACGACGACGTGCGACGCCTGGGCGGGCTGCGGCTTCTGACCGCCGACGAGTGGGCAGGGCTCGAGGAACGCATCGGCCCGGAGCCTCTCTCCGCCGAGTTCACGGCCGCCCGGTTGGGGCGGATCCTGGCCGGGCGTCGGGCGCCGGTGAAAAACCTCCTGTTGGACCAGCACAGGCTGGCCGGCGTGGGGAACATCTACGCGAGCGAGGCGCTGCATCGGGCCGCGATCGATCCCCGACGTGCCGCGGCCTCCCTGACCCGTCCCGAGGTGCGACGCCTGCACGTCGCCCTGCGAACCGTCCTCCGGGAGGCCGTGGCCCTGGCCGGGACCACGTTTCGGAACTATCGGGCCGTGAACGGTCGCTCCGGCGCCTTCCGGGAGCTGTTGCGGGTCTACGGGCGGCCGGGAGCGGACTGCGCTCGGTGTGGGGAGGCGATCCGGCGCATCGTGCAGGCGGGACGCAGCACCTTTTTCTGCCCCGGCTGCCAGCGGTGAGCGGCGGCGGGGGTACACGCGGTTGCCGCGCGGCGGCCGGGCCGACGGCCGGTGGGCCGGGCGCTTCAGGCGCCCGGCACCCGGAGCTCTCGGCCGCTCACCAGATCGAGATGCCGAAGCTCGATCGACCCTCGGTCGAAGATCCTCAGCATCGCGAGGGAGACGGGCTTTCCCGGTCGGCGGGGACCCGCGCTCCCCGGATTCACCAGCAGCACGTCGCCGACGGCCCGTCGGAAGGGCAGGTGAGAGTGACCGAAGACGACCAGGCGGGCGGTCGGAAACCGCCCCTCGAGCCGGTCGTACGGCGGCAGGATCTGGTGGCCGTGGATCATCGCGAACGACAGCCCGTGCAGGTCCCCCTCCGCCACCTCCGCCGTTCGTTGGCGGATCTCCGCGTCGTCCATGTTGCCCCACACGGCCGTGACCGGCGCCAGCGACTCCAGCTCGGCGAGAATGGCGAGATCTCCCACGTCTCCGGCATGCAGGATCCGATCCACGCCGCGCAGGAGCTCCACGGCCTCCGCCCGCAGCCAGCCGTGAGTGTCGCTGATCACGCCCACCGTGCAGGAGCCGTGGCGGAGCGCGTCCCGACTCGATTGTTCCCCGTTCACCCTTCGGCTATCCTCCTCTCCGGCCTCCGGCGGCTCCGTACTCGGCCGGGTTGGACGCCATGACTCCCCGCCGCCGGCGCCCGGGGACCAGAGGGCGGATCCCGATTCTGCCGTGCTCGCGGCCGACGGTACCCTTGATAGGTCGCGTCCTTCGGGACCCCCTGGGATCTCTCAGCGACCTGTAAATGATGAGCCCGTGGACTATTCGGCGAGCAGCGACCAGGAGCTCGTGCTCCTGTGCAAGGGCGGCGACGAACGCGCGGCCTGGGAGGTCGTCACTCGGTTTCAGCGTCCTGTCTTCTCTCTCATCTATCGGATGGTGCGCGACCGGGAGCTCGCCGAAGACCTCGCGCAGGAGGCGTTCGTGCGCACCCTGAACAACCTGAATCGGTACGATCCCTCCTACAAGTTCTCGTCGTGGCTCTTCAAGATCGCGTACAACCTGACGGTGGATCACATCCGGAAGCGCGAGATCGACACCGTGTCGATCCATGGCGCTCCCGACGCCGTGACCGCGGAGGCGCAGGCGGCCACCTCCGTCGCCCTCGAGTCGCCCCATGAACGCCCCGACGAGCTGGCGGAGGCGAGGGAGCTGGGCGGCGAGATCGAGGCAGCCATCTCCGAGCTACGCCCGGAGTACAGGATGGCGATCGTCCTGCGCCACGTGGAGGGGCATGCCTACGAAGAGATCGCCCGGATCATGGGAATCCCGCTGGGCACGGTGAAGACGTACATCCATCGCGCCCGACTGGAGCTACAGGGTTCTCTGGCTCACCTGCGAGAGGACTGACGGCGGTGGCTCCTCGCATCGGCGACGCACCGTCACACGGGGCACGGGGCGTGAAACCCGGGCCCGGGAGGCTCCGTAGGAGAAAGCGGTGGGTGAGACGGGGCAAGGCACGGCCCACGAACCGGCCCAGAGAGGTGGAGAGTTGAAGGAGCATCTGAATCCGGACCAGATCGAGCGGTGCGCGACCGGAGAGCCCGGCACGGAGCTCCCGGCGGCGCTCGGGGCGCACCTGCGCCTCTGCTCGGCCTGTCGCGGTGAGGTAGCCGCCCTCGAGACCCTCCACACCCACCTTCGGAAGCTTCCGCACCTGGATCCCTCGCCCGCCTTCACCCGCAGGGTGATCGCGCGCGTGACCCTGCCGGTTCCCTGGCATCAGAGGGCCTGGAGCGCCGTCCGCCGGCGGTGGGTGGCGATCGGGGCCGGGCTCGCCACGGCTACGGGCAGCGTGGGCGGGATGGCGTACTGGCTCTTCGGGCAACAGGAGCTGACCCCGTCGGAGCTGTCCGGCTTCCTGTTCTCGGGCCTTCAGGATCTGGGTCTCCGAATCACGATGGCGGGCGGGCGCGTGCTGTACGATCTGGGGATCTTGGAGCTCCTCCGCTCCCTGGCGGAGAACGTGGCGCCCTCGGAGGCAGCGGGCGGGATGGCGCTCTTGAGCCTCATCGGTGCCGGATCCCTGTGGGCGATGAAGCGGCTGATGGAGCCTCATACTCCCCGGCTCTCGCGGGCCGTTGAGAGGTAACCTCGGGTGAATCGGAGATGAAGAGAAACGGAAGCGATGCATGGCGGCAGATGGGGTCGATCCTCCTGGTGTTTCTTCTGGCGCTCCCCGGCACGGGGGCGAGCCAGGACCGGGAGAGCCGGATCGACCTGAGCTCGGTCTCCATTTCCTCGCGCGCCGGGGGGCGGGCGGAGCTGGAGCTCCAGCTCATCGACGGTGGCGACCACGTCATCTCCTTTCGCAACGGCGAGGTTCGCCTCGACGGTCGCGCGGTCGGAAGGTACGAGCCCGGAGGGACCCTGGAGACGAACTGGCGGGAACTCCTGAGCCACCTGGCCGCCAGCGAGCCACGCGAGGTGGCGAGCTTGCTCCTGGAGTGGAAGCCCGAAGGGTTGGCCGGAGGCGAGCGAGAGGCGGCACTCCGACTGGAGCGGGAGTTCGGCGTGCTCCTGGGGGTGGCCGCGGTGGAGACACCGGCCACGCGGAGCGAGACGGTGACCGTGACCGGACCCGGAGGCACGCAGCTGTCCATCGCCCCCGGATTCCTCTCCTTCGAGACGTTGACGGAGAAGCTCTCCGGCCTGCAGTCCTCCCTCGAGGAGCTCGGGAAGGCCGCAGCGGAGGCCACGGATCATCTGGCGCTCATCGTGCACGACGATTACGCGATCCCCGCCGGCCGCACGATCTCCGGGAACCTGGCCCTCGTCGGCGGCAGCCTGCAGCTGGGCGGCACCGTGGAGGGGGACGTGCTGGTGCTGGACGGAACCCTCGTCCTGGAGCCGGCGGCCCGGGTGACGGGCAACGTGCTCCAGGTGGGCGGCGAGGTCGCGGAGGAGGGGGGCCACATCGCGGGCGAGCTCCTCTCCCTTCGAGCCGCGGAGGCGGAGGCCGCGCCCCCCGCCACGGTGAGGCCCCGGGTACGGGTTCGGAGCGTCGCGCCGCGCCGCGTGGTGCGGATCGGTCACCGGAATCGCGGCTTCGTGGGCAGTGCCACGCACAACTTCGGCCACGCGATGAGCGGCCTGATGGGCACGATCGGGATCTTCCTCGTGCTCGGGTTGATCGGGCTGGCCACGGTGTACTTCGCCCGGCCCCAGCTCGAGGTCGTCGCCGACGCGGCCCGGTACAGCTTCGGGCGATCCTTCGCGGTCGGGCTGGCCGGCCAGGTCCTCTTCTTCCCCGTGCTCCTGATTCTGGGGATTCTGGTGATCACCTGGCTGGTCATTCCGTTCTTCCTCCTCGCCGTGGCGCTCGCCCTGGTGGGCGGCTATCTCGCCTCCGCTCACGCGGTGGGCGAGGCGTTCGCGGCCCGACGGTACCAGTACGAGTGGCTCGAGCGCCTCCGGCGGTCGAACGCCTACTACTACGTGATCAGCGGCCTGGTCCTGCTGATCCTGCCGTTCGCGGTGGAGTCCTCCATGTGGCTGCTCGGGGGGCCCGGGGGCTTTCTCCGCCACCTGGCCGTAATCGTCGGGTGCACGGCGACGTGGGTGGCCTGCACGACCGGCTTCGGGGCGGTGCTCATCACCCGGGCCGGGACCCGGAATCTCGGCACCCCGGGGTGGAGGCCGGACGATGACACGTGGCCGGAGAGCGGCGGGACGGAAGAGGCGTCGACCGTTGGCTGACGGCCCTTCCCGCCCGAGGAACCCGCGCCCGCGGAGCCCGCGGGTCACGCGCGTCGTCCTGCTCCTCGCGCCGCTGTTGCTTCTCGACTTCGGGCCGGCCGGCGCGCAGGAGTGGAAGGAGTTTCGCAGCTCCCGGCAGGCAGCCGCGTACCGCTCGCTGCAGGTCGAGATCCTGTACGGAGCCGGGCGGCTGCACGTCGAGCCCGCGGAGGGGGATCGCCTGTACGACGTCCGCATGCTGTTCGACTCGGAGCGGTACGTCCCGCTCCGCAGCTGGTCGGAGCGGGAGGGACAGGGCAAGCTCCGAGTGGCGCTGACCAGCGCCCGGGAGGAGGAGGATCGGAGCTCGGAGATCCGACTCGACGACTTCGACCTGCAGCTGGACGTGGGCGACCTGAAGAAGCTGGGCGATTCCAGCGGCCGGCTCGACATGCGGTTGAGCCGCGACGTTCCGACCGAGCTCAAAGTAGGCGTCGGGGCGGCCAAGAGCGCGATCGAGCTGGGAGGGGTTCCGTTGACCCGGTTGGAGTTCAACACGGGCGCCAGCGAGACCCGCCTCAGCTTCGAGCAGCCGAACCCGGCGCGCCTCCAAACGCTGAGCGTCAAGATCGGAGCCGCCTCCTTCCGGGCGGAGGATCTGGGCAACGCGAACTTCGAGCACCTCACGTTTCAGGGGGGGGTGGGCGACATCACTCTGGAGTTCGGGGGAGAGTGGCGGCGGGATGCCCGGGCCAGCGTGAAGATGGGCGTCGGTTCGCTGACGCTACGCTTTCCGCGGGAGCTGGGCGTTCGCGTGCGAAGGAAGTCCTTCCTCACCTCTTTCGACGCGCCCGAGCTGGAGCGGCTGGAAGAGGGAGTGTTCGAGAGCTCGAACTGGGCGGCGGCGGAGAACCACCTGGAGCTGGACCTGGACGCCGCCTTCGGATCGGTCAGGGTGGAGATCGTTCACTAGCAGCTCGCTGAAGAACCACGGCGGCGCGCGCGCGTGGGCTCCGCCGAGGGCAGGGCTGCGCTCCCGACGGAGCGCACCACGAGGGGTTCCCCGCGCCCTGCCCCGAGACGAACCGCCGCACTTCCTCCCCGGGCCGCGATCTCCAGCATCCCTCCCGAGCCCCGGATCAGAAGGAGCTCTCCCAGCTCCCCGTCCCCGTAACCGCGGCCCACCGTCTCCAGGCGTGCTCCGGCGATCTCCACCGCGGGTCGGTCCGGTAGCCACGCCGTGGGAACGTTGGAGATCAGGTTGCCGAACCGGTCTACCCGTAGGATCTCGCCTCGGATCCGGGCCTCGGAGCGCTCCGGCTCCGGGAGGCTGAGCCGTACGAGCCCGGCAGAGTCCAGGGCCGGTCCGAGATCCCCGGCCTCTCCCCCCCGTGCCAGGTGGGCCGCGGCCGGAGCGAACAGGTCGCGCCCGTGAAACGTGTCCGAGAGGGTCGGAACCGCCATGCGCTCCGCGTCCAGCCGCCGCGCCTCCTCGACCGGATGGCGGCGCGAGATCAGGGACAGCAGCCCGTTGTCCGGTCCGACGAACCAGCGTTCCGCCGCCCGGGCGGCCAGCGGGAGTCGCGCCCCCCCCACCCCCGGATCGACCACCACCAGGTGCACCGTGCCGGGCGGGTAGCGCTCCCAGATCCGGGCCAGCAGCCAGGCTCCACCTTCCACGTCGCCGGGCTCCACCTCGTGCGTGACGTCGACCAGTCGGGCGCCGGGCGCGTGGCTCAGCAGGACGCCTTTCAGCTCGCCGACGTACCCGTCGGCCGTCCCGAAGTCGGTGGTCAGGCTGATGACGGTCATTCTTTCCTAGCAGGTCGCTGGAGAATCCCGGCGGGCCGCGTTACGAGCGCCGTGAGGCCAGATCCAAGGCGGCGGGACGCGAACCGCCCTACCCCGCGACCGTGCTTGCCGCCCGCTCCCTGATCCTCTCCGCCGTCGCTCCGGCGACCGCCGCGAACGCCTTCCCCTCCGGCGAGTCGGGTGCCGAGACGACGGTCGGCATCCCCCGATCTCCCGCCTCACGCACCGCCATGCCCAGCGGCACGGAGCCCAGGAACGGCACCTCCAGGGCCGCGGCCAGCTTCTCGCCTCCGCCGGAGCCGAAGATCTCGTGCACTTCGCCGCACCCGGGACACGCGAAGCCCCGCATGTTCTCCACCAGGCCGAGGACCGGGACCTCCACCTTCTGAAACATGCGGATTCCCTTCAGCACGCCGCTCACCGCGACATCCTGAGGCGTGGTGACCATGACGGCTCCCGAAACCCGTACGAGCTGACACAGGGAGAGCTGGGCGTCGCCCGTTCCCGGCGGCAGGTCCACCAGCAGGTAGTCGAGCTCGCCCCACGAGACCTGGTGGAGGAACTGGCGTACGATGCCCATGACGATCGGTCCGCGCCAGATGGCCGGGGTGTCCTCCTCTACGAGAAAGCCGAGGCTCATGAGCTTGACGCCGTGTGCCTCGAGCGGGACGACGAGCTGGTCGGACATGCGCGGCTTCTCGTGCAGGCCGAACATCGCCGGGATGTCCGGTCCATAGATGTCGGCGTCCATCAGGCCGACCCGTTTCCCGCCGGCGGCCCAGGTGGCGGCCAGGTTCACCGAGACGGTGGACTTGCCCACGCCTCCCTTCCCCGAGCTCACCGCGACCACGTGGCGGACTCCCTCGAGCGGCGGGGCGGCAGACGGGTGGCGGCTGGCCGCCGTGCGGTCCTCAGCGACGGGGCGCGGGCCCGCGACTCCGGGTTCCAGCCCGTGGGGCCGGGAGCCAGGCCCGGCTTGCTCCCCCGCCCTCGCGCCGGGGCCGGCGGATGCGGCCGCCTCCTCCGCATCGGCTCCCAGCACGGGCAACCGACGTCTCGGGCGGGCCACCCGTTTCGACGCGTCCCGCCCCGCCGGCTCCTCCCTCGGTTCGCTCTCTCCAGCGAGAGTATCCCTATCCATGCCAGACCTTTCGTGAACCGGCCGGGAGCTCCATCCGGGCTGCGGCGGGGGAAACCTGATGAAAAATAGAACGCGGGCTCGTCGAGTCGATCCGCCGGAAGGCTCGGCCGTCAGATCGCCTCGACCGACCTCACTTCGGGGACCACCATCCGGAGGTGTTGCTCGATGCCCGCCCGGAGCGTTGCCGTGGACATCGGGCATGCGTAGCAGGCTCCGACCATCCGGAGTTGAACCAGCCCGGACTCCGCGTCGAAGCTCACGAACTCGATGTCCCCGCCGTCGGTTCGCACCGCCGGGCGGATCGAGGCCAAGACATCCTCGATCCTGCCTCGCACCTCCGAGGCGTCAGCGATCACACCTTCTTCCATGGTGCAGCATCGGGCTCATGATTCCGGGCTCGAGCGGCGAAAGGCGTGCACCTCGGCGCTCTCCTCAGCCACTGCCGAAGCTACTCGGGGGGTTAGACACCGTCAACGCGGGGAGGTTTCGCGGGAGCTTCCGCTTCGGACCGCGCCGGGGAGCAGTCGCAGCGTGTCGACCGCCCGCTCACGGGCTGCCTCCGGGTCGATCGGGACCGGGACGAGCTCCGAGCGCCGCCAGCGAGGCGCCATGCTCCTATAGTGGCGACTGAGCGGATTCCCGTTCTGCCCCGTGGGCAGCAGAAAGTGACCCACGCTGCCAGCGGGCCCCATCTCGGCCACGAAACGCTCGGACGGCCCGTACTCGCTGGTGAACGGCGGCCGCCACGAGGTGGAGTCCAGCGGACTCCACAGCCCCGGGTCGTCCGGCCGAACCGTGTGCGGGCCGCCGGGTCCCGGGTACGGACCCACGTTCAGCCCGAGGAGCCGGTCGAGCCACCGGTTGCCGCCGAGCAGGTGAACCGAGCGTTCCCGATGCAGCTCGCCCCACGCGCGGCCCGCCGCCAACCGCAGCGCTTCCCTCATCGCGCGCTCCTCCAGCCCCGCCAGCTCCTCGAGGGTGTCCGTACCCACGTCGTCCGCCCAGGGGCCGCCCCGCTCCTCCAACACCCGGAGGAGAGCCAGATCAGGGAACAGCGCCCACCTCTCCGCTCCTCGAAACTCGTCGCCCGCCACCAGCGCCCGAAGGCGGTACAGCCAGATGTGGAAGAGCGCGGCCTCCTGGGAGTCCACACCGACCCGCAGGTCCCAATCCGCCAGATCCAGGGCCTCCGAGTCGGCGCCCACCCGCCGGGCCGCCGCGATCGCCCGCGGGATCAGCCGCGACGCGAGCCCGCTCCAGGTATCGCGCTGGAGAGCCATCAGGTCGCCGAGCGTCCACGAAGTCTCCGCCTCGAGACGATCCACGATCCGCCGGGCTCGAAACGGGACGGGATAGTCCACTCCGATGCGTCCGAAGAGCTCGCGCGCCTGGAGGTTGTTCGCGCTGGCCAGGTAGCCGGCCGGGGGGTCGAGCGCCGCGGGCAGGGAGTCGGGCGGCCAGAAGCCTGTCCAGCCACGGCCCACGATGTGGAAGGAGACCGGCTCCGAGCCATCCCAGCCCGCGCGGCGGGGCACCGACCCGGTCAGGCGATACCCGATCGGGCCGCCGGCCTCCGCGTAGATCACGTTCTGGTGGGGGGAGCCGAAGAGGCGCAGCGCCCGCTCGAACTCCGACGACGACGACGACCGGTTCATGCGCAGGAGCGCCTCCGCCGCGGTCGTCGGGTAGCGGCCCGTCCACAACACGGACAGCGTCAGCCCGATCCCGGGGAGGACGTCGCTGAGGACCGGGCCCCGGAGCGTCTCCCGCACCGGGTGGACCACCGGCTCGTTCCGGCCGCGGACGAAGACGGTCTCCGCGCGAACGGCGAACGGCGCCCAGGCCGTATCCCGCCGGTACGCGGAGCGGTCCAGGTTCACCGCCTCGACGACGAAGTCCATGTCGTCCACCATGCCGTTGGTGAAACCCCACGCCATCCGGCGGTTGTAACCGACGACGATCCCCGGCACGCCCGGTAGGGAGAGTCCGGCCACATCCAGTCCGGACTCCGAGGCGTGCAGGGCCACGAGGTACCAGGTCGAGGGGGACCGCAGCGCCAGGTGCATGTCGTTGGCCAGCAGCGGGGCGCCGGCTCGCGTTCGCCGGCCCGCCACGGCCCAGGAGTTCGAGCCCCGGAAAGAGAGACGGCTCAGAAACGCGATCGGATCCCAGCCGTCTTCCGGACCGGATGCCACCGCTCCGTCGCGGGTTCCGATCCCGTTCCGCGAGCCCCGCGATTCTTCTTCCCCGGAGGCATGGGCTTCGGGAAGGATCGTGGGACCCCAGGCGGGATACGGGAGGCGCAGGTAGGCGAGCTTCTCCGGACCCAGCAGGGTGGCCGCCCGCAGTCGGGAGATCTCGCGCCGCCAGTGAGACAGGTCGAGGGCCATGACCTTCCCGACCGCCACCGAGGCCCGTGGCGTCCAGGGCTCGGGGCGGAAGCGGAGGAGGAGGAACTCCGGAGGAAGCGCACCGTGCCACTCCTCGAGCTTGGCGTTGACCCCGTCCGCGTACGCCTCCAGCAGGCTCCGCACCTCCTCGGGCAGCGCGCTCAGGCTGCGGCCCGCCGCTCCCCACAGGTCGAGGGTCCGAACGAGCCGGTCGACGGACAGCGCCCGGGGGCCGAAGAGCTCCGACAGCCTCCCCTGCGCCGTCCGGCGGAGCATCTCCATCTGCCACAGCCGAGCCGCCGCGTGGACGTACCCCTGGGCCCGAAACGCATCGGCTTCGCTCGCCGCGAAGAGGTGAGGGATCTCCAGGGAGTCGGAGTACACGAGAACCGGGTCGTCCAGGCCCGGCAGCCGATCCGTCCCCCGCAGGTGCTGGACGGAGCTCCGCGCGTAGAGGTAGAGACCGCTCACGAGCAGCCCTCCACCCAGCGCCACGAGGAGGGCAACGGTGGGGGCGACCCGCGCGAGGAGCCTGTTCGAGGAAGGGGGTGCGGCCGCGCCCATACGCGAGAACCCGCTCCCCCGGAGCGGAGGCGCGCGCCGGGGCCCGATCCAGAGGCCGCGGCTCAGTTGCAGCCCCCCGGCTCGACCCCGCCCGTGCCTCGTACCTCCGACAGCGCCTGGCGCAGCGAGACGTACTCGGGACCGTTCCGGAGCAGCAGGCGGCGCCGGTGGAGCCGCTCCAGCCAGGGATGCACGGCGGAGGCCGGCTCGTGCATGCACTCGGCGATCCGCTCGGCGCCCGCCCGGCCCAGCCGGCACACCTCCCTCCACGCCCGGGCCGGCGAGCGCGAGACGGACCCCAGAAGGAGCGGCCGGCCGTCGTCCCGCTCCGCGGCTACGGCGAGCTCCTGGCGCCGCAGGGCCGACTGCACGGGATCCACGTGGTGCTCCGCGAGTCCCCTGAGGAGGAAGAAAGCCCGCGGCCGGGCGGATCTCCCCGCCTGTCGAACGAGCTTGGCGACCACCTCGTCGGCGCAGCTGAAGTCGATGAGCTGCACCTCGCGAAAGTCGACCACCGCGAGCACCCGGCCGTTGAGCTCGGCCAGCCGGCCCTGGATCCCCAGCCGCACCGCTCTTCCCGTCTGTCGCGTAACGAGATAGCTGTACAGGTTCACGGGTGAGACGACCGGCCACGCCGCGCGGCTCTCGGCCTCTCCGTTCCCCACGTCCCCTCCCGCCATCGGGCGTTCGCTTCCTTCCGCTTACGCCGTCGTCGCCGCCGGCACCTTGGCCGGCATCACGATCAGCACCTGTGCCCCGGGAAACGTCGGCAACCCGGCGCGGAGCGGACGGATGTCATCCCACTCGGGCACCCGCGCGATCATCGCATCGCCGCTCCGGATCCGGACCTCTCCGTTCCACTTCGTCACCTGCCGCCGAATCGCCTGCAGCCCCTGGCCGCGTCCCGGATCCCGGAAGCGGGACTCGCCCTGGAGGAACGCCGCCTCCAGCGCGGTGGCCGCCGACCAGCGATCGCCGAACCGACGGGCGTGCTCGGCTCCCAGGGATCCCTGGAATCCTACCCCCACGTCCATCACCGCCAGCACGAGCACGTCCCGGCCCAGGCGCCGCTTCCAGTAGTACGTCTGGGCGCACACCCAGCCCTCGCCCTCGGCATGCTCCAGGATGTTCTGGCACACCTCCGACAGCATCACGCTGAACTGGATGACCGAGGTTCGCGGGTAGCGGAGGCGTTTCTGGAGAATCGCCGCCGCCCGTTCCCGCACGTGCTCCACGACGTGGTGGACATCCACGTGAGAGCGAATCGGGGTGATCTCCAGCAGCGCCTCGGAGCGCCCGTGCGGCCGGCTGGTCACCGCCCCGAGATCGTAAACGTCGGCCGCGTTGGACCAGAACTCCATCCGCTCGCAGTAGGAGCGGACCTCGCCGTCCTCGGGCGCCTCGATCAGCGGGGGTTTTCCCGTCCGCTCTCGGGCCACGTGGCCCGCGGCCAGCAGTCCGACGAGCCCGTACGGAGAGACCCACGTGACGCGGCGCGCATCCAGCAGCAGCCGCTCCGCTCCTTCCTCGGTGGCCCGGTTCAGCTCGGCGACGAGCTCCTCGAACCCGTTCTCGTCCAGCGTCTCGGGTACCTGGATGACGCGGCTCATCGCACCTCGCGGCTCACTCTGTCTCGAGAACGATGCCCGAATCGGAGCGCAGGGCTCCGGCCAGCCCGGTCGCCCCGCGGAAGGAGGCGTTGCGGGCCGCGATGCCGTTCGCCCGCTCCATGGCCCCCTCGAGGTCGAATCCGCCGAGGAGCGAGCTGAAGCAGGTGACCCCCCACACGTCGCCACACCCGGTCGGATCCCCTCCGTGAACCGAGTGGCTCGCCTCCACCAGGCCGCTGAGGGCCGTGCCCGGGGAGCGTTCCAGCCGGGAGCGCGAGCGCCCCGACCCCGGTGGCGCGGCGAAGCGGCCTTCCCTCGTCTGCCGCCAGAACTCCGCCGTCGCCACCCAGGCGGCACCCCGCTCCCCGAGCGTCACCAGCAGCGCCCGGGTGGACGATCCGACCACCTCCGCCGCGAGCTGCCAGGGATCGCCCCACCCCTCCGCCAGGGTGTTGAGCTCGTCCCCGTTGATCTGCACGAGGTCGAAGCAGGCGAGCCACTCGCGCCACGCCTCCGGCCGCCGGAGGATCCGGGCGCCGTCCGGCCCCACCCCCAGCAGCAGGGAGTGCATGTCCGCGTACAAGGGTCCCTGAAAGCTGGCTCGCAGCCGCCGCGCGCACGGCAGGTCCAACTCCCAGCCGGCGATGAAGTTAACGTACAGGGCATCACAGGACATCGCGAGCGGCTCCAGCTCCGCCCACTCCCAGCCCGGCACGCCCCCCGTGAGCCGCTCGCAGCGCCGCGAAGCGTCCACGTACCGGAGCTCCACCCGGTTGTTCGGCTCCGGGACCGTCCTCACGCCCTGGAGGGAATCGATCCGCTCCAGAGTGCTCAGGAAGCGGTCCGCCGGGCGGCGCATGTCCGCCCCCACCTTCACGATCGGGAACAGGCTCCACCCCTCGAGAGCCACGGCGTCGAAGGCCGAGAGCGCGTAGGAGATGCCGCCCCACTCCTCGATCGGCCCCTCGCGGCCGGGATCGCGCGCGTAGATCGTGTCCCAGACCATCGCCCCGATCGCCCCCAAACGCGGCACCGCTCAGATGCCCCCGCAGCGCTCCACCCGGTACGTGGCCGCGGCACCGATCACCCCGGCCATGTCGCCCAGCTCGCTCGGCAGGATCCGGCACCGCTCCGATGGCGGACGGAAGGCGCGCCGCCGCACCTCGGCCCGGAGAGGCTCGAACAGGTGGTCGCCGGCCCGGGTGACGCCGCCCGAGATCACGACCATCTCCGGGTTCAGCGCGTTGATCAGGTTCGCCACGCCCGTGCCCAGGAACTTCGCCGTGTCTCGCATGACATCCGCCGCGTAGACGTCGCCCGCCACGATCGCCTCGTACACCGTCTCGGCGGTGAGGCTCGCCAGCTCGCCGTCGACCATCGTCGGCAGGATGCTGCCGGCCCCCGCCTCGAGACCCTCGATGGCGCGAGCCGCGATCGCCGGACCCGAGGCGTACGCCTCGAGGCAGCCGTAGTTGCCACAGTTGCACCGCCGTCCGGTGGAATCGATCGTCATGTGGCCGATCTCGCCCGCGGCATCGGAGATCCCGTGGTAGACCCGGCCGTTCAGGATGATCCCACCGCCGATCCCCGTTCCCACCGTCAGACCGATGAGCGTGTCCACGTCGCGAGCCGCCCCCATCCACCACTCCCCGAGTGCCGCGCAGTTCGCATCGTTATCCAGCACCGCGTCGAGCGACACGGCATTGGCGATGAGGTCCCGCAGGGGAAAGTTCCGCCATCCCAGGTTCGGCGTCTCGATCACCGTGCCGGTGGCTCGATCCAGGGGGCCCGGGGACCCCAGCCCGACGCCGAGTAGCCCATCCTCGGGAATCTCGGCCTCCCGCCGGGCATCCGCGGTGGCCTCGTGGATCATCTGGACCACCCGGTCCACGACGAACTTCGCCCCCCGGTGGGCCTCGGTGGGCAGGGAACGCATCCCGAGCACCTTCCCCCCACCGAACGGCACCACGCCGACGTTGATGGAGCTGCCGCCGATGTCCACCCCCACGATGAAGCGGCCGGCCTCGTTCATCCACCCACCTGAAGGACGGCGAGGAACGCCTCCTGCGGCAGCTCCACCGTCCCCACCCGCTTCATCCGCCTCTTCCCCTCCTTCTGCTTCTCCAGGAGCTTCCGCTTCCGGGTGATGTCGCCGCCGTAGCACTTGGCCGTGACGTTTTTTCGCAGCGGCGCGACCCGCGTCCTGGCGATGACGTCCTTCCCGATCGCCGCCTGGATGACGACCTCGAAGAGCTGGCGAGGGATCAGCTCCTTCAGCTTGCGAGCCATCTTGCGGCCGTACTCGTACGCCCGCTCCCGGTGAACGACGATGCTCAGGGCGTCGACGGGATCCCCGTTCAAGAGAATGTCGAGCTTCACGAGCTCCGAGGCTCGGGTTCCCGCCAGCTCGTAATCCATCGCCGCGTAGCCCCGGGAGACGGACTTCAGCTTGTCGTAGAAGTCGAGCACGATCTCGGCCAGCGGGACCTCGTACACCAGCTCCACCCGCTGCGGATCCAGGTAGTGCAGATTCACGTACTCCGCCCGTCGCTCGTGGCACAGGGCCTGGATTCCGCCGATGTACGCCTCCGGGGTCACGATCCGGATGCGGACGTACGGCTCCTCCACCGTCTCGATCTCCCCGCGCTCCGGCATCCTGCTGGGGTTCTCCACCGCTACGACCTCCCCTCCTCGCAGATGCACGGTGTACTCCACGTTCGGGATCGTGGTGATGAGCTCCAGATCGAACTCGCGCTCCAGTCGCTCCTGGACGATCTCCATGTGCAGGAGACCCAGGAAACCGCACCGGAAGCCGAACCCGAGGGCGACGGAGGTCTCCGGCTCATAGTGCAGGCTCGCATCGTTCAGCCGCAGCTTCTCCAGCGCGTCCCGGAGCTCCTCGAACTGGTCGGAATCCGTCGGATACAGGCCGGCGAAGACCATCGGCTTCACCTCCTGGTAGCCGGGAAGGAGCACCACCGCCCGGTCGTCCGCATCCAGGATCGTGTCGCCCACGGCCGTGTCCGCCACGCGCTTGATCTGGGCGGTGAGGTAGCCGACCTCCCCCGTGCCCAACCGATCGGTCGCGTGGAAGCCGAGGCTCAGGAATCCCACCTCGTCCACCTCGTACACGGCGTCGGAGGAGCCGAAGGCGATCCGGCTCCCCCGCCGGACGGCCCCGTCCACGACCCGAACGAACGGTACGGCCCCCCGGTACCTGTCGTACTGGGAGTCGAAGATGAGGGCGCGGAGCGGAGCCTCGGCCTCCCCTTCCGGCGGAGGTATGCGCCGCACGATCGCCTCGAGGATGCCTTCCACGCCCGTGCCCTCCTTCGCCGAGGCCATGACGACCTCCTCCGGAGCGCAGCCCAGAAGCTCGCAGATCTCCGCCCGCGTCCGGTCCGGGTCGGCAGAGGCGAGATCGATCTTGTTCACGACGGGGATCACCTCGAGACCCGCCTCGACGGCCAGGAAGAGGTTGGCCAGCGTCTGTGCCTCCACCCCCTGGCTCGCGTCCACGACGAGGAGGGCTCCCTCGCAGGCGGCCAGGCTGCGGCTGACCTCGTACGTGAAGTCCACGTGGCCCGGCGTGTCGATCAGGTTGAACTGGTACTCCGTCCCGTCCGTCGCCGTGTACGGCATCCGGACCGCGTTCAGCTTGATCGTGATGCCTCGCTCCCGCTCCAGCTCCATGGAGTCCAGCACCTGCTCCTTCATGCGCCGTTTCTCGACGGCGCCGGTCCGCTCCAGGAGTCGATCCGCCAGGGTGGACTTCCCGTGGTCGATGTGGGCGATGATGGAGAAGTTGCGGATGCGGCCGATCTTCACCGTAGCCCTCGCTTCCCGGAACGCCGGCAGGGCCTGCACCACGGGCCACGCCGGGCGGCCCCGGGGCCCGAGTCCGCGCGGCGGCGGGGCCTCACACCTCCACCTCCAATCCGTCGTGAGCCGGCACCACCCCCTCGGGAAGGCGGGCTGCCAGCTCCTCGTGCTCCACTCGATGGGAGAGGTGGGTGAGGTACGTGCGCCCCGCCCCCAGCCGCCGGGCCATCTCCAGGGCCTCCTCGACGTTGAAGTGCGAGGGGTGTGCGTTGCCCACCCACAGCGCGTTGATCACGAGGACGCGGACCCCGCCGAGCAGGTCGATCGCGTCCTCCGGAACCGATTTGGCGTCCACCAGGACGGCCAGGTCGTCCAACCGGAACCCGTAGCTCCGTGACGGGCCGTGAGGGCAGGCCACCGGCCGCAACGGAAAGCCGTTGGCGTCCAGCGACTCCCGGTCCCGAAACGGCGTCAGCTCCAGCTCGGGGATCACCGTGCCGTCTGCCGGAGCCGCGTCGGGCCCCCAGATGTAGGAGAAGCGCTCCCGCATCTCCGCCGCGAACTCCCGGGCGACGAAGAGCGGTACGGGTCGCCGGGAGCGGAGGCTGAAGATTCTCAGGTCATCGAGCCCGTGCACGTGGTCGGCATGAGGGTGGGTGAGAAAGACCGTGTCCAGGTGCCGGACCCCGGCCCGGACGAGCTGCAGACGCAGCTCCGGCGGCGCGTCCACCAGCAGAGTCCGGCCGCGACGCTGGATCAGCAGACCATGGCGCGTGCGCCTGTTGCGCGGATCGGCCGAGGTGCATACCGAGCAGTCGCAGCCCACCACCGGGATTCCGAAGGAGGTCCCGGTCCCCAGAAAGCGAAGCTTCAACGCGGCGTGGCCCGCGACGCTCGGGGCCCGAGCGGACTCGGTTGACGGGGGATCTCCACCACGCTACAGCTCCTCGATGCGCATCATGTTCGTCGTGCCGGGCTGATGAAACGGTACCCCGGCCGTGACGATAAAGTGCTCCCCCGCCTCCCCGAAGCCCCGTTCCAGCGCCTCCTTCCTCGCGTACTCCAGCATGCTCTCGTACCCCACCTCGCCCCGAAACAGAACGGGCTGCACGCCCCACACGAGAGCGAGCTGGTTGAAGGTGCCGGGTTGGTCGCTCAAGGCGAGGATCGGCACGGGCGGTCGCTGGGCCGAGACCACGCGCGCCGTGAAGCCGCTGCGCGTGAAGGTGCAGATGAACGGCGCGTTGAGGCGTTCCACCGCCTGGACCGAGGCCGCGGCCACCGCCCCCGAGGTCGTCTGCTGGATCTCCGCCCGCCTGCGTGCCGAGGGACGCGCGACGCGCGCGAGCAGGCCACGTCCTTCGGCCTCGATGCGGCGGATGATGCGATCCATCGCCTCGACCGCCTCGACCGGAAACTCCCCCGCGGCCGTTTCTCCGGACAGCATGACCGCGTCGGTGCCGTCGAGCAGCGCGTTGGCCACATCCGAGACCTCGGCCCGCGTGGGCCGGGCGTGGGAGGTCATCGAATCGAGCATCTGGGTCGCCGTGATGACCGGCCGGGCACGCTCCACCGCCTGGTGGATGATCCGCTTCTGGGCCAGCGGAACGTCCTCGAACGGGAGCTCCACCCCGAGATCCCCGCGTGCCACCATGACCGCATGGCTCGGCTCCAGGATCTCTGACAGGCGATCCAGCGCCTGATCCTTTTCCACCTTCGAGATGAGCAGGGTATCCCCCGTCAGGATCTCACGGGCCTCTCGGACGTCTTCGGCCCGCCGCACGAAGCTGAGGGCCACATACTCCACGTCGTGGCCCTGCGCGAAGCGCAGGTCCTCACGGTCCTTCTCCGTCAGCCCGGGGGCCTGCACGTCCACTCCCGGCAGGTTGATCCCCTTCTGGGAGGTGAGCTGTCCGTCACTCTCGGCCACCACGATCACCTGCTGGGCACGGATCTCCTCGACGGACAGCTCCAGGCGACCGTCGTCGAGCAGCACCCGGTCGCCGGGCGACAGGTCAGCGGCCAAGCCGGAGTAGGTCGTCGGAATCACCCGCTCCGCCGGGAGCTGCGACGCCGACCTGTCCGTCTCGGGGATCAGACAGTACGTCTCTCCGGAGCGGATGGTGAGGGGAGACGGAAGATCGCCCACGCGGATGCGGGGGCCTTGAAGGTCCGCGATGACCGCGAGGGGGCGCCCGGTGCGTTGCACCTCGCCGCGGGCCAGGGAGAAGATCTCCGTCGCCTGGGCGTGGGACGCATGGGAAAAGTTGATCCGCACCGCATCCGTGCCGGCCGCCACCACGGCCCGAAAGACCTCCGGGCTCAAGCTGGCAGGGCCGATGGTCGATACGATCTTGGCGCGGCGGAAGCGGAGACTCACGGCCGGGTCCCCGGGGCGGTGAAGCGGAAAGAGGAGCCCGCTCTCCACCCCGCGGTCTCCGCGGGAGCGGATTCGCAGGCTGCACATCGCCCTGGGCGAACGACGAGAGCGAGGGGATGAGCTGTCATCGGGTGGGCAGGACGGCTCCCCGCTACCTCCCGCCCGCCAGTGAGCCGACCGTCGCCATGAGATCGGGACGGTGCTCGGCGATCCACTGGTGGATTCCCTGGAGCTGCCGGAGCGGGAGCGATTCCAGGGACTGCACCTGGAGACCCGGGATGACGCACGCGGCCGCCCGGCGAAGAAAGTAGGCCCTCTGGACCGCGCGCTGTTCCACGCTCAGACTCGTGCCGCCCGGGACATCCGGAATCGGCTCCATGAGCCGTCGATAGCTGTAGATCTCCCGAGGCGAGAACTCGGTGGGTATGCGGTACGGGTGCCCATTCACCTCGAAGACACCGTCGCCACCAATGGCGATGCCGTTCGCCATCTCCACACTCTCCTTCTCCTGGGGGGCTCAGGCGGGGCCGGGCAAAGTCCCCGCAACCAGCGGAGAGTCCTATAGCGCGAGAGAATATAGAAACTTCAGCGTTTTCAGCGCAAATCCCGTCCATCTGGGAACCCTGTTCAAGAACCACCGCGGGTCACGTTCCGAGCGGCGTGGAGACAGATCCGGGGCGCCGTGGCGAGGCGGTTCCGCGCCGCCCGCCTCTCCCGTACACTTCTTGCTCGCCCTTCCGCAACCGGACGGCAAAAGCGGTCCAGATCCGGGAGGCTGCGCTGACGGCGTTCCCCGGGGAGGGAGGTATGCGAAGCGAGACCGGCACGGTGAAGTGGTTCTCCAACAAGCGGGGGTACGGTTTCATCCGGCGCTCCGACGGCACGGAGATCTTCGTCCACCACACCGACATTCAAGGCGATGGATTCCGCACGCTTCGAGCGGGCGAGCGCGTGCAGTTCCAGACCCGCACGGACGAGCGCGGCCCCAGAGCGGCGTACGTCTTGCATGCGGACTCGACCCCGCCGGAGCCGGGCGGCCTGCCTACCCTGGCGGAGCAGCTGGAAGAGAAACTGGCGCCGCGCTTCTTTCGTTGAGGCGGTTAGGCCCAGGCCCGCCGGGCCGTGGGGGGGCGGCCGCTCTTTGACGGCGCGTCCGGCCAGGCCGTAGATTGGCGCCGAGCGGGGGGACGGATCCAGGCGGAGCGTACAAGGAGCTCGCCGAGACAGGAGGAAAGGCTTTTGGAGTACATTCTGCACGAGGGAGAGGAACTCGAGAGGGCTCTGCGCAAGTTCCGGCGAAAGGTCCAGCGCGCCGGAATCTTCCGGGACATCAAGAAGCACCGATTCTACGAGAAACCGAGCGAGGCCCGGCGCCGGAAGGCGAAGGCGGCCGAAAGGCGGCGACGGAGGAGGAGGAGGAAGAGGAGGGCCAGCCGAAGCTGACGGGCGGCCCGCCACGGGTCGCTTCCCCTACCCATTGTTCGACCCCAAAAAGCAGCCCCGGCCCGTGGGCCGGGGCTCGTGCCCGACACGCCCGAGTCCGGTGCGCCTGCCCAGATCTCGTTTCCTCTGCTATGCCGCTTCGCTTCGGCGCATCAGGCGTGCTGGGCTCTTCGGGTTCCCCAGAAGCGTTCCAACTCCCGATCCAGAAGCTTGCGCTCGCGCTCCATCTCGTGCTCGAAGGAGAGGCGGGCCTCCAGGAGCACGAGCCTGACCCAACGCGAGGTGATCTCAGGGTGCTCCGGCCCGCTCGAGCGAACGGTCAAGCTCGCGAACTCGCTGCGACGCATAGCGAGACTCCCCACCGAGGCAGCCGGCACTTGAGGGCCGGTCCTGCTGGCTTTCCTCTCCCCGGCGGTCACCCTACACCTCCCCCAACAGGATGGCGAGTGGCGTCAACCGATCCTCAACTCGCTCGCCGCGCCGGTCCCGGCGCTCCTCCCGATCTTTCCCCCCGTGGAGTCGCAGTTTTCCCCCACGAATCCACGGTGCCGCGGGGCATTTCCACACCTTCTCCACAAGATGTTGGGGGGGACGGCGCCCACACCCCCTATATCTTGTGGTCTACAACGTAACGCCGGCCGCACCGGCAAGGCAAGCGCTGACCCGGCCGGGCCGGCCTCACGGCCCGACTCGGACGCCCTGCCCGGAGCCGACCACCTCTTCCCAGCCCGCCCGCATCGCTCCCGCCAGGCTGACGATGCCGTCGAACAGGTTGCCCAGTCGCAGATTCTCGTTCGGGCTGTGCTGGTTGTTGTCCGGGTTCACGATCGGAAGACCGAGGAAGGTGGCGCCCAGCAGCTCCGGAAAGAGGTAGGCGGGCACGCTGCCCCCCAGGGTCGGGACGACCACCGTCTCACGGCCCGTGGCCCGGCGCAGCTCCGCGAGCAGCGCCCGGGCGAGCGGATCGTCCGCCGGCGTTCGGGCCGCCGGGTACCCGTCGCTCACCGTGACCCGTGCGAGCCGCGGATGGGCCCGTCGAGCGGCTTCGTCCGGCTCCTCCTCGATCACGTGGTACCCCCGCCTCCGCAGGTGTCGGAGGAAGCGGGCCACCTGGGCCTCGGGCCTCACGTCCCGGACGAGGCGGAAGTCCAGACTGGCCACGGCTCGGTCGGGAACGATCGTCCGCGCTTCCCCTCCCACCCAGCCGCTTCGGAGTCCCCTAACGTTGAAGGAGGGAAGGGTCACCATCTCCCACCGGCTTCGCCCATCGCCCTCGGGCTCCGGGACGCCCAACGCGTCGAGCTCGGCCGGATCGTCCGGCAGATGGGCGAGAGCCGCCCGGTCGGCCGCGGAAAGAGGGCGCACGTCATCGTACCACCCCTCGATCGTCACTCGGCCGGAGTCGTCCTGCATGGAGGCCAGCAGCTCCGCGAGCCGCTCGGCCGGGTTCGGCGCCCAGTTGCCGTAGTGCCCGCTGTGCAGGGGTCTCCGGGGACCGTACACGGTGAGCTCCACCGTCACGATCCCCCGCACTCCCAGGGCTAGAGTGGGCGCGTTGCTCGGATGCACGGGGCCGTCGGCGAAGATCGCGACGTCGGCCGCGAGGAGCGAACGGTGCGTGCGCATGGCAGCGGCCAGGTGAGGAGAACCCGCTTCCTCCTCGCCGTCGAAAAGAAACTTGAGGTTGGCGGTGGGCCGGAGCTCCTGGTCGCGCAGACCGTCCAGGGCGGTCATCAAGGCGACGATCGGCGCCTTGTCGTCTGATGCGGAGCGCGCGTACACCCTCCAGTTGCGGTCGATGGCCTCGCCGGTCGGCGGGATCGGGATCGGCTCCGGGTGGCTCTCCAACGGTCCGGCTCTCAGAATCGGCTCCCACGGTTCGTGTCCCACCCAACGCGAGGGATCGGCGGGCTGTCCGTCGTAGTGAGCGTAGAAGAGAACCGTGACCGTGGACGCGGGCGAACGGATCTCTCCGTACACGAGGGGCGGACCTCCCGTCTGAAGGAGGCGCGTCTCCGCGCCGCGGAGGCGGAGCATCCGCTCCACCTGCTCGGCGTTTCGACGCATGTTCGGAAGGTCGACGGCCACGTTCGGGATCGAGAGGAAGGCCATCAGCCGTTCGACGATCGCCTTCTCGTGGTTCCGGACGTAACGGCGCAGCCGTCCGTAGTCCGCATCCTGGGCCACCGCTGGAGGAGTCGCGACGAGCACGGAGAAGGCGAGGAGAGGACAGCCAAAGAGAAGGGCCCCGCAGCGGCGAGGCCCTTTGCCCCCACTCCCCGCCTCGCTCCGGTTCTTCACCCCGGAGCCACGGAAGGTCTCAGCTGGCCGTCCCTCGCGCCGACGGCCACCTCTCTTCTCTCCTTCTGTCGCTCAGCCACACTCGCTGTAGCCGCACGTGTGACATTTCATGCAGCCCTCCTCGAAGCTCAGGCTGCTCCCGCAGTCCTGGCACGTCCCGATGAACAGTCGAGCCGCCTGTTCCTCGTACCGACGTACAACAGGTCGCCGGGCCGTGTGAGCTCCCCCGTTCGCCCGCTCGCCGCCCTTCTCCTCCCGCATCGGCAGAGACTGCTGCACGCCTTCCTTCTCGTTCAGGTAGCGCTCGATCACCTGGGCGATCGCGTCGGGCGTGGAGAGAACCTTGTTCGGCCCGATCCCCGCCGCGCGATCCGAGGAGATTCCCCGCAGCTGCCGGTAGACATCGCGCAACGAGATCCCGGATCGGAGGGCAAGGCTCATGAGGCGGCCGATCGCCTCGGCGTCGGCCATCGCCGCTCCACCGGCTTTCCCGAGCGCCACGAACGCCTCGAACGGCCGTCCCTGATCGTCCTCGTTGATCGTTACGTACATGCTCCCCAGAGGCGAGTCGATCTTGCGCGTGTGTCCCCGGAGCACGTTGGGCCGCTGTCGGACGGAGGGTTGCTTCATGCGACCCCCCTCCAGCTCGGCGATCCGGCGGTCTTTCTCTTCCACGATGTCACCCAGCTCGCGGTTCTCGCGCTCCAGCTCTCCCTTCTCGAGCTCCAGAGCCTCGAGTCGGCCCAGGAGGCGCGCGAGCTCCTCGCCGAGTGCCGCATCGCCGGGCACCCGCTCCAGGGAGGGAGGAAGCGACTCGGCGCTCCGCGCCGGCTCGCTCTCGGGGGCGACGGCCGGGTCCGGAGCCCGGACCCGGCGGGCCGTGCGTCCGGTAGACAGCACCTGAGCATCGCGTGAGCCGTCTCGGTACACCGTGACGCCTTTGCACCGCAGGCGGTGAGCCAGCTCGTAGATCTGCCTCACGTCCTCCTCGGTGGCCGATTCCGGGAAGTTGCACGTCTTCGAGATCGCCGAATCACAGTGCTCCTGGAAAGCGGCCTGCATACGGATGTGCTGCTCGGGGGTAACGTCGTGCGCCGTGACGAAGATCCGCCGCACCTCCACCGGCACCTCGTCGAAGTGGATGTGGCCCTCGTCGGCGATCCTCCGCATCAGCTCCTCGGAGTGCCAACCCCCTTCCTTCGCACGGCGCACGAACTCTGGATTCACATCGGGCATCAACGTGCCCGCCTGGTTGCGCATGAAAGCGACCGCGAACAGCGGCTCCACCCCGCTGGAGCAGCCGGCGATGATGGAGATCGTGCCGGTGGGAGCCACGGTCGTCAGATTGCAGTTTCGGAGGCGACGCTCGGGCCGGATCCGGTTCCCCTCGCGGTCGCGGGCACACGTCTCCTCCGGACCCCAGATGGAGCGAGCCCACTCCGGAAAGACTCCCCGCTGCTCGGCGAGTCGTTCCGACTCCGCCTTCGCCTCCTCGTCTATGAAGCGCATCAGCTCGCGGCCCAGCTCGACGGAGCGCTTGCTGCCGTACGGCTCGCCGAGCCGGACCAGCATGTCGGCCCAACCCATGATTCCCAGACCGACGCGGCGGATCCGGCCCGCGAGCGCCTCGATCTGCGGCAGGGGATACCGGTTCGCGTCGATCACGTTGTCGAGGAAATGCGTGGCATCGCGAACGCCGTCGCGCAGGCCGTCCCAGTCGATGCGGCCCGACTCGGTCACGTAGTACCCCACGTTCACGGAGCCGAGGTTGCAGACGTCGTATGGGAGAAGCGGCTGCTCCCCGCAGGGGTTCGTGGCCTCGTAGGAGCCGAGGTACGGAACCGGATTGCACCGATTCGCCTCGTCGATGAAGAAGACGCCCGGCTCGCCGTTCCTCCACGCTCCGTGCACGATCTTGGCGAACACCTCCCCCGCGTCCAGCTGTCCCGCGACCTCTCCGGTGCGCGGGTTCACCAGGTCGTAGCCCCTCCCCTCGCGCACGGCCTCCATGAACGCATCGGTGACCGCGACGGAGATGTTGAAGTTCGTGATCTTCTTCGTGTCGGCCTTGCAGTCGATGAACTGGAGGATGTCGGGATGGTCCACTCGCAGGATGCCCATGTTGGCCCCGCGGCGCGTGCCCCCCTGCTTCACGGCCTCGGTGGATGCATCGTACACCTCCATGAAGCTCACCGGGCCGCTCGCCACGCCCATGGTCGACTTTACGACCCCTCCCTGCGGACGCAGTCGGCTGAAGCTGAAGCCGGTTCCCCCACCCGACTGATGGATCAGGGCCATGTCTCGTAGGGTGCCGTAGATCCCCTCCAGGCTGTCCTCTACCGGGAGAACGAAGCAGGCGGAGAGCTGACCCAGCGGACGACCCGCGTTCATGAGGGTGGGGCTGTTCGGCTCGAAGATCCCCTCGGCCATCATCCGGTAGAAGCGCTCGCCGACCCGCTGAACCTCGGATGACGAGGCACCGTAGCGCTCGTCCACGTCGGCGAGGACTCGGGCGACTCGCCAGAACATGTCCCGCGGGTCCTCGACCGGCTCGCCGAGCGCGTTCTTCTTGAGATACCTGCGGGCAAGGACCGTCCGGGCGTTCTCCGTCAGGGCCGGCTCTGGCAGATGAGCCGGGGTCGCGTCACCCTTCCCCGCCGCCTCCACACTCTCGGTCGCAACCTCGGGTGGGATCATCGTTCGGCGCTTCTCCTCGGATCCTCCGGTTCGTGAGACGCTCGCGCTGGCCGGTCAGCGCGGTCGGATCGACCGCTTTCCCCGAAGAGACGTTCGTCGGCCGGAGCCCGGAGAGCGCGCCGGCGATCCCCGGGGTCCGACGGACAGCGACACCACCGCGAGCCATGGCCCGCCTGATGGTACCCTGAAGTCGGGATTTGTTTGCGGTCGGACGGAGCCGGGGTTCTCCACCGCGGCTCTCCGCTTCTCCACGTCGGGGATCGGCTTTTCGACGCCCTCTCCACATCCGAACCCCAACATATAGTGGCAGCGCCATACTAACACCACGACATGTTGGGGGTCAAGGCCCCGCGGACGGCTGTCTCCATCTCCCCTTCCGATGCCCCTCACGAAGCAGCAGATAGTGCTCCACGGTCTCCCGCATTCGCCTTCCGAGCTCCGCGTCCACCTCGCGGACGACCCTCCCCGGCACGCCGACCACCAGGCTTCCCGGCGGCACCTGAGCTCCTTCCGTGACCACCGCCCCGGCGGCCACCAGAGAGCCTCGGCCGATGACGGCTCCCGAAAGCACGATCGCACCCATCCCGATGAGGCACTCGTCCTCGATCTCACACCCGTGGATGATGGCTCGATGGCCGATCCCGACGCGGGCGCCCACCACCGCGGGCCGGTCCACATCCACGTGCACCACCGTGAGGTCTTGGATGTTCGTCGCCTCGCCGATGCGGATCGGCGCCATGTCGCCGCGGAGAACACAACCGTACCAAACGCTCGCCTCTCGGCCCAGCCGCACATCTCCCACCAGGTCGGCGGATGGGGCGACGAACGCCGTCGCATGGATCTCCGGCCGGACCGCCGTCGTCAGCTCCGCGAGCTCCGTCATCTGCCGCTCCTTCCTCGACCGCCCCCGGGGTCGCCCACTCAAGGAGTGGCGCGCTCACCCAGAAAGCGCCGAATCCCTTCCAACACGCCTCGCGCGTATCGAAGCTGAAACTCCGGCGTGCGGAGGGCCGCCTCGTGCACGGGGAACATCATGAAGGCGCCCTCGGTGAGGATCGACGGCATCCAGGAGGCGCGGACTACCGCCAGATCTCCCCACAGGATCCCCAGGTCCCTGAGGCCCAGCGTTTCCCGCATCCCGGCCTGCACCGATGCCGCCAGAGCCCGGGAGTGGGGGTGGTAGTAGTACGTACTCGTCCCCTCACGGCCGTAGGGCCGTACACCGTCCGGCAGGGCGTTGGCGTGGATGCTGACGAACAGCTCCGCCTCCGCCCGCTCGGCCCTGGCGGTCCGCTCGTACAGCCCTACCGGGAGGGTATCGTCTCGGACGAGGATCGCCTCGGCGCCCTCCCGTTCCAGAAGGCCCGCCAGTCGTCGGGCCACGGCCAGGTTCGCGTCCCCCTCGTAGTAGCCGGTGGGACCGTGGGCACCGCCGCCGGGATGGCCGGGGTCCACCGCGATGCGACGGCCACGCAGGGGCCGTTCCGCATCGATGGGCGGCGGACGCCGGACCTCCACCCGAAGCTCCGGACGGGCGCTCCCGGCGGGGCTCCGGTCGCCTTCCTCCCGCTCGCCCGCCGGGGAGCCCCCGAGGTCGTACGCCACCCGATATCCCCAAGCCGGCCTGCGGAGACGCAGGGTGAGTCCGTAGCGTCCGCCCGCTCCCGGCGCCCATTGAACCGACTCGAGCCACGGGTCCGTCGCGCCGTACGACACGCGCTCCGTCTCCCCCCATGCCCCGTACAGCGTGAGGCGCACGGTCCGGTCGTCCGGCTGCTCCACCTGGACCGGTACGGGAACGTCCAGGTCCAGCCGGACCACGAGCCCGTCGGATCGCGGCTCCACTCGTACGTCGCCCACCGGGCTCCGCGGCGCATCGGTCCCCTCCGGCAGGAGCCGCGCATCCTCCTCTCCCACCCAGGCGGCCAGATCCGGAGCCAGTCGAAGCCGGAGCCGATCTCCCAGCCGCCCTTCCACGGCGGCCCGGGTGCCCACGGGGAACCGCCACGCGTACGGCCCGTACGGGGTCGGGCGCCCCACGACCACGCCGCTCGCCCCGTTCACGGAATCCGGTGCCTCCCGCAGCTCCGCCACCGGGAGGTCCTCCGGGTCCAGGAGTCGCAGGGGCAGCAACCTCCTCAGCCTCACCGTATCCGACTCGCCGGCCCCCACCAGCTCCACCTCCACCGTGTCGAGACCGGCCCTCGAGGAGCGCTCTCCGCCGGCCGGATCCTCCCCCTCGCCGACCAGGCGGAGGAGACGGGCCGCTCGAAGGCGGAGCCGGTACTCGCTGACCGTCGGGCTCCGACGCGTCTCCCTCAGCTCCCGGCCACCGGATCCCACCCCGAACGACACCCGCAGGCCGGGAGCCCCGCGTACCCGCAGCTTCAGCGCCTCCCGCGGCAGCAGCCAACGCTCGATCGGCGGCAGGAGCGCGGCGGTGTCCAGCCACACCGTGCCCGGCGGGCCGACGTACGGCTCCGGTGGGAGCAGAACCACCCGGCGGAGCGAGTCCGCCTCGGCGCCTCGCCGGGCGACGAGCCGGTAAACCGCGCTGTCCGCTCCCGGCAGCGCGGGCACCGGGAGCCACGCGAGGAACGCCCCGTTCGGCTCGACGGCGACCCGTCGCCCGTCAATCTCGAGGGTGGCCCCGCCCGTTCCCACGGTTCCGAACAGGAAGTTGGAATCTCGAACCGAGATCCGCTGTCTCTCCTCGGGATACTGCACGCGCAGCGCCAGCGGGCCCCGGAGGAACGGGACGCGAACCGGAGGCTCTCCGTCCACCGGCCCGAGCCGGGGCTCCCCTCCCCGGGCGGCGGGGGCCGGCGGCAGCCCCCGGAGGGTGTCGGGGGCCGGGGCTTGGCCCGCGGCTTGCGCGGTCTCCTGAGAGGGGATCTGCGGACCGGGCCGGGGACCGGGATTCGGGGCCAGGTCGGGCGCAGGGGTCGCCCCGCAGCCGGTCAGCAACCACGCCGCCCCGCAGGCGGTCAGCAGCAGCGCGGACCCCCGGGCGAGCGGCTGAAGCGCGGACCCCCGGGCGGGCGGCTGAAGCGCGGACCCCCGGGCGGGCGGCTGAAGGGCCGCCGCGCAGGGCCTGCCCGTCCGAGCGCGGCGCCTCATCCCTGCCTCCGAGCGTGCCCTCTCATCCCTTCCCCCCCACGCCGTCGCCCCGCTCCATGCCCCGGCCCGTCGGTTCAGCCTGCCGCCTCCTCGTCCGCACGGCGAGACCCAGAGCGCCGATCCCCGCGACGGCGCCGCTGGCCAGAGCCGTCCCCGGCTCCAGCAGGGCGGCCCCCCCGACGGCGAACGCGGTCCCGAAGAGGATGAGCGAGGCCCAGCCCACCCGTTCCAGGTCCGCGGCGAGGCGGGCCCCGGGCGGCACGGCCGCCTCTCTCCGGATCCGGTTCCATCCCGGCCCGCCGGGTCTCGCGCGGCGATAAAACGCCACGAGCGTCGACCCCGATTCCGGCGCCGTCAGGAGCATCACCGGGATCCACACCAGGGCCGACCCACCGGCCGTCACCTGCAGGCGCACCCCGAACTCCATATCACCCCACAGAACATACGTGAGCAGGCCGATCCCGAAACCGCCGAGCATCGCCGTGAGCTCCGCCCACGCGTTCACTCGCCACCAGAACCAGCGCAGGATCAACACGGCGCCCGGACCGGTGCCGAGGATGATCATGAGTCGGAAGACCGTCCCGATGTCGTCGGCGTAGAACGCCGCGATCCCGCCCAGGGCCACGATGAGCACGGAGGCGACCCGCCCCATCCCGACCTGACGGGCGGGACTCGCGTCCCGGTTCACGAACCGGCCGTAGAGGTCGTTGACCAGGTAGCTGGCTCCCCAGTTGATCTGGGTGGAGACGGTGGACATGAAGGCGGCCACGAAGGAGGCGGCCACGAGCCCGAGCAGGCCCGCGGGCAGGTAGCGCAGCATGAGGAGAGGATAGCCGAGCTCCGGGTCTTCCAGATGAGGGAAGATGAGCAGGGCGGCGAGCCCGGCCAGGATCCACGGCCACGCGCGCACCACGTAGTGCAGCACGGCGAAGAGCCATGCGGCGCGCTCCGCATCTCGCTCGTCCCGGCACGCCGAGAGCCGCTGGACGAACTCCCCGCCTCCGTCGGAGCGCCGGAACGCCCACCACTGGATTCCCAGGTAGGAGAGAAAGGTGACGAGGGGAAGCTCCGCCGAGCCGGGTCTCGGGAGCATGTGGAGGGCATCGCCGCGCCCTGACCCCACGAGCTGTTCCTTCAGCGGTCCCACCCCCCCGATCTCCGCGAGGGCGAACCCGGTGACGAGCAGCGCGCCCCCCATCGCGAGGAGGAACTGGAAAAAGTCCGTGGCCACGACGCCCCACAGACCCGAGATCCCCGCGTAGACGAGCACGAAAGCGCACAGGAGTACGACTGCCCACAGACGCGCATCCCCCGGCAGCCAGGCGGGGAGGCCTTCCAGAACGCCGAGGGCCACGATCACCTTGCGCATCGCGAGCATGACGTAGCCGATCGCGATGCAGTTGATCGGAACGGCGAAGAGAAACGCGCGGGTCGCCCGCAGGATCGCGGCCGGTCTGCCTCCGTACCGGATCTCGCTCAGCTCCACGTCCGTCACCACCTTCGCGCGACGCCACAGCCGCGCGAAGAGGTAGATGAGGAGGAGGTGGGAGAGGGCGAAGGCCCACCATTCCCAGTTGCCCGCGATGCCCCGCCGGGCGACCAGGCCGGTCACGTACAGCGGCGTGTCCACGCTGAACGTCGTGGCGGCCATAGAGGTCCCGGCCAGCCACCAGGGGAGCGAGCGGCCGCCGACGAAGAAGTCCTCCAGCCCGCCTTTCGCCCGGCGGGCCAGCCACAGCCCCACGGCCAGGGTCAGCACCAGATAGGCGCCGATCACGGCCCAGTCCAGCCCCGTCAGCGGACCCTCACCCGATCCGAGCGTTCAGCCAGCGGGCGGCGGCGCGCTCCATGAGCGGTCCGTCAGACCAGGCGCACAGGCCGGGAGCTCCGATCTTCGCCAGGATCCGAGGGTGACCCAGCACGACGATCCAGCGGGGCACCTCGCCGCTGGCGGTCCGCCGGATCGCTCCGCACAGCTCCGCGTCGGGCTCCGCCCCTCCGCTCCACGCTCGGGGGGGCCAGCCGAGGACCACGATTCGCTGCTTTCCCTCCGAGGTCCGGCGAGGCGGCGTCGGGCCTCCGCCTTCTCGGCCCGCCCCGAGCGCCGTGTCGCCCACCGGCGGGCAGACGACCGACACGGCCTGCCAGCCCAGCGTCCCGAGCTCGTCGGCGAACGCCGCTCCGGGCCCGCCGCGCTCCTCCATCTCCCCCCCCTCAAGCTCCTCGCCCGCTCCCGGCGGCCCGTCCGCCCGGCGACCGAACCCCAGGATCTCCGTGGGTCCCTCCCGGTCGAACCCGGGGACGGGTCCGACGGCTCTGAGGCTCTCCACCGCGAGGCCCAGGGCGAGCCGCTGGCTCCCCTGGCCAGGCCGTGCCTCCCGCCCACCGGTACCGCGCCCGCCAGGCTTCGGCACCCTCCCTCCGGCTCCTTGCTCGCGGCCGCCCGTTCCTTCGTCCACTCGTCGGGCGAACTCTCCGATCCGACGAAGGGAGCGGGACGCCGCGCGGGCGAGCTCGGAGTCCTCGGCCACGGCTCGCTCCAGACCGCTCACCGCCTGCCGGAGCGCGCGCGGATACAGCAGCAGGTCGCATCCCGCCGCGACGGCCCTGGCCATGAGGGCGCCCTCCGACGGCCGATCCGACTCCACGGCCCCCGCATCCTCCGAGGGTGCCGCCTCCCTCCCTGCACGCGAGCGGAAGCCGGCCATGATGAGGGCGTCGGTGACCACGAGCCCGCGGAACCCGAGATCCCGACGGAGGAGCCCCCGCAGGAGCGGCTCGCTGAGCGCCGCCGGACCGGATGCTCCCAGGGCCGGGTAGGCGACGTGGGCCGTCATCACGCTCTCCACGCAGTCGGCGACCCGCCCGAACGGCACCAGGTCCGCCTCCATGCGCTCCCGCGACGCGGTCACCACGGGCAGCTCCGTGTGCGAGTCGGTCGTCGTGCGCCCGTGCCCCGGAAAGTGCTTCGCGCAGCAGGCCACACCCGCCCTCTGGCAGCTCTGCACCCAGAGCCTGCCCAGCTCCGCCACCCGCTCCGGATCCGCCCCGAAGCTCCTCGTGCCGACGATCGGATTCCGAGGCTCCGCGTCCAGGTCGAGCACCGGGGCCAGAACCCAGTTGATCCCCAGCTCCCGAGCCTGCTCGGCGGTGAGTCGAGCCGCCGCGCGGACGGCCTTCTCAGGGTCGGGGTGAGCGGCCAGCGCGGCCGGCGGCGGGAGGCGCGTGGCTCCCCGAAACTGTTGCCCGGCCCCCCGTTCCAGGTCGGCGGCCAGAAGAAGAGCCCGCCCTGCCTCCTCCCGGAGCCACCGGGTCAGCCGAGACACCTCCTCGGCGGACCCGCCGAAGAGCAGAAACCCGGCCACCTCCAGCTCGAGGGCCCTGCGGGCGCGCTGGCGGACCCGGGTGGCCGGCCACCGATCGAGCCGCAGGGCGGCCACGAACAGACCACCCGGGGCTCTCATGCTCCCCTCACGCCGGCACTCGTTTCCCGAGGATCCGCGGGCCACCGGCGCCGGTCGCCCAGCCGCACGCGACCGGGATCCCCGCCAGGTGCTGGCGGGCCAGAAGGGCGAAGGCGACGGCCTCCCGCGCATCGGGATCCCACCCCAGTTCGGCGAGATCGGCCACCGGCCGGGGAGCCAGCCGCTCCGTGATCCGCCGCCGGAGCTCGAGGTTCCTGGCACCGCCCCCGCACAGGTAGACCTCCCCCACCTCGAACGGGATCCAGCGGAACGCCTCTGTCACGGCGCGGGCGGTCAGCTCCGTGAGGGTCGCCAGCGCATCCTCCGTCCCCAGCTCCTCGTGCGCGGCCAACCAGCTCTCCAGCCGGGACTCGCTGAACCGCTCCCGACCGGTGGATCGCGGGGGTGGCGTCCGAAAGAACGGGTCCGCCCACCACTCGGCCAACGCCGCCTCGCAGACCCGGCCCCGAGCGGCCAGACGACCCCCCTCGTCCATGTGGAGCGCTTCACGGGTGAGCCGAGCGGCGGCGGCGTCGAGCAGTGCCACGCCCGGTCCCGTGTCGAAGGCGAGCGGAGCCCGCGGGTCATCCTCCCTCGGGAGCGCCGTCAGGTTCCCGATCCCCCCCAGGTTCACTACGACCCGCGAGGCGGAACCCGAGGTGAGCAAGAGCCGGTCGAAGTACGCCGTCAGAGGAGCTCCCTGCCCGCCGGCCGCGAGATCTCTTACCCGAAAGTCCGCCACCACGGAGATCCCGGTCCGCTCCGCGATCAGAGAGGGCTCCCCGATCTGTAGCGTTCCGCCACCCCTCCAACCGTCGCCGGAGCCGCGGCCGCCCGCCTCCGGAGGCTCGTGCCACACCGTCTGACCGTGGCTCCCCACTCCCTCGACGGTCCGAGGATCCACCCCCAGGCTCCGGAGCCCGTCGAGCACCGCCGTGGCGAAACGCTCCCCGAGCTCGAAGCTCAGCGTGCAGAGTTCCCGGGCGAGCGAAGCGGAGCACGCCCGGCGCAGTCGTTCGCGAAAGGCCGGCTCGTACGGATAGGTGGCGAAGCCCGCGAGCCGAGAGCGGTCCGGCCGCTCCTCCTCACCCTCGAACTCCACCACGGCCACGTCGATGCCATCCAGGGAGGTGCCCGACATCACGCCGACGTACAGTGCCATTCCGCCGTCCCCTCCTCCCGGATCGGGTTCGACCGCCGATGCTCGACGCTCTACGTTTCCTCGTCCGTCCGGACCGGGAGAGAAGGTACGGAGCACGGGCCGGCCGAGCGACGGCCGGTCGGGCGCAGGGCGCCGGCCGAGACTCTCCCGACCGCGATTCGACAGGGGGCGGGAATGGAGTCCAATGCTGCCGCTCGGGCTCGGGAGATCGAGCGCCGGCTCACGGTCCGCCACGGCCCGGCGTCCAAGCCCCGTCTCGACCCTCTGGAAGAGCTCATCCTCACGATTCTGAGTCAGAACACGACGGACCGGAACCGTGACCGGGCCTGGCACGCCCTCCGGGCAGAGTTCCCGAGCTGGGAGACCGTGCTGCGCGCGCCCCGGGCCCGGCTCGAGGCGACGATCCGGGCCGCCGGCCTGGCCTCCCGGAAGGCACGGGCGATTCAGCGGGCGTTGCGTCGGCTCGCCGACGAGGTGGGTGCGCCGAGCCTGGACCACCTGGCGGAGATGGAGGACGAGGAGGCGCTCGGCTACCTGACCGGGTTCTCGGGAGTCGGGCTGAAGACCGCGGCCTGCGTGCTCTGCTTCTCCCTCGGAAGGGCCCTGCTGCCGGTGGACACTCACGTGCATCGGGTGACCCGCCGTCTCGGGCTGATCTCCGCCGACGCGAGTCGCGACGCCGCGTACCGAAGCCTGAACCGGACCGTGCCGCCCGAGGTCCGCTTTTCGCTACACGTGCAGCTCATCCGTCACGGCCGGACGATCTGCACCGCGGCCCGGCCCGCCTGCCGACGTTGCGCTCTGGAGGAGCTGTGCCCAAAGGTGGGGCTGCCATGAGGAGCAAGACCCGCGGGTGGAGCCGATCTCTATGGAGCCTCGGGCTGGCGGCCACGGCCGCCTGCGCGGGCTCCCCGGGCGCTCCGAGCGCCGACGCGGCGGCTCGTTTTCCCGAGGGCTGGCCGTTTCCGTACGATGCCCGGCCGGCCGTGGGCCGGCGGGCGATGGTCTCGACGACGGACTCGCTGGCCACGGAAGCCGGACTGGAGATCCTGCGCGCCGGCGGAAACGGGGTGGACGCGGCCGTGGCCGTCCAGTTCGCCCTCGCCGTGGTCCACCCGCAGGCCGGAAATCTGGGCGGCGGCGGGTTCCTCCTACTCCGGCTGGCCGACGGTACGAAGGCGGCCCTGGACTTCCGCGAGCGGGCCCCGGGGAAGGCTTCCCCCACGATGTACCTGGACGCGGAGGGCCGCGTCACCCGCGCGAGCTGGACGGGGCACCTGGCCGCCGGGGTGCCCGGCTCCGTGGCCGGGATGGCCGAGGCGCACCGCCGCTTCGGCTCTCTTCCCTGGAAGACGCTCCTGGAGCCGGCCGTCCGGTACGCCCGCGACGGGATCCGGGTGCGCCGGGAGCTCCACCAAAGCCTCGCCGCCGCCCGAGAGCGGCTGGCCCGCTACCCGCAGACGGCCGCCGTCTTCCTTCCGGGAGGAGAGGCTCCGCCCGTCGGATCCCTGTTCCGCCAGCCGGACCTCGCCCGCACGCTCGGCACGCTCGCCGAGCAGGGGGCACACGCGTTCTACGCGGGCTGGATCGCCGACTCTCTGGCCGCGGAGATGCAGCGGGGAGGCGGGCTCATCGATCGCCGCGACCTGGCCGACTATCGAGCCGTCTGGCGGGACCCGATCACCATCCGCTACCGGGATCGGCAGATCTTCTCGATGCCGCCTCCCTCCTCGGGCGGCATCGCGCTCGCCGAGATCCTCAACATCGTCGGCGGCTTTCAGCTGAACCCGGACGAGTGGCACTCGGCCGCGGCGATCCATCTCATGGTGGAGGCGATGCGCCGGGCGTACGCGGACCGGAACTACTGGCTCGGGGACCCGGACTACGTGCAGATCCCGGTGCGGCGGCTGCTCTCCGCGGCGCACGCCGACTCCCTCCGGGCCTCGATCGACCCGGGGCGCGCGTCCGCCTCCGAGCGCTTCAACCTTGTGCCGGTGGAGAGCCGGGAGACGACCCACTTCTCGGTGGTGGACGAGGCGGGCGCCGCGGTCGCGGTCACGACGACGCTCAACGGCAGCTTCGGCGCCGCGGTCGTGGTCCGAGGCGCCGGCTTCCTGCTGAACAACGAGATGGACGACTTCGCGGCCAAGCCCGGCGTCCCCAATGCGTACGGCCTCGTCCAGGGGGAGGCGAACGCGATCGCTCCGGGCAAGCGGATGCTATCGTCGATGGCGCCCACGGTGGTCATCGGACCCGACGGCCGAACGGAGCTGGTGACGGGAACCCCGGGAGGTGCGACGATCATCACCACGGTCTTTCAGATCCTCACCGACCGGATCGACTACGGGCTTCCCGTGCAGGCTTCGGTGAACGCGCCCCGCTTCCATCACCAGAACCTACCGGATCGGATCCTCTACGAGCGCGGGGGACTCCCGGCGGATGTCGTCGCCGCGCTCAGGGCGCGTGGGCACCGCGTGGAGGAGAGGAAGGAGTTCTCCGGCGACGTTCAGTCCATCTATCTCGCCCCGGACGGAACGCTGTACGGGGCGGCCGACCCGCGCCGCGGCGGACGGGCCGCCGGATACTGAGCCGCCCGCGTTCCGGGCGCGCGGGGGCTCCCCACAGATCGCCGGGGGCCCCGGCCCGCGCAACGGCCGAGGCGAAGCAGCCTCGGCCAAGCGTCCCTACCGCGACACCTCGACGGTGACCGGCTCGTCCAGCCGCAGGGTCATCTCGGACCCCTCCGCCAGCACGGCGTCCTGACCGTCGGCCGACAGGGTAATCGCCGTGCCCGCCGCGGCACCCACGGCCGCGCCGATCACGGCTCCCTTCGCCCCGCCTCCGAGCACCTTCCCGAGGATCGCGCCCGCGGCCGCCCCGCCGCCGATCTTGGCGGCCTTCTTGCCGGTTCCCTGGCGCGCCCGGGTCTCCGTCTCCGCCGCGACGACGGTGGCGGCGATCGGATAGTACTCTCCGTCCACCCGAATCTCCTCGAACTCCACCTTGAGGACCGCCGGCCGACCGTCCCCTCCCTTCTGGAGCGCCGTGATCCTGCCCTGGATGAGCGAGCCGACCGGCGCGACCACGATGCGCTCGCTCGTGAGAGGGTCGATCAGACGGACGTCGAAGACGTCCCCCACCCGATTCGCCTTCGTGCTCAGCTCATCCAGCAGCTCCACCCGGAACGTCGTCCCGGCCGCCGCGCTCACGGAAACGCGGGCCGGAGCCGGGGGCGGAGCAGGTGGCGCGGCCGGAGGGGGCGGCGGCGGCGGGGCGACCGTACGCGCCGGGGGAGGCGGTGGCGGCGGGGGAGGTGGGGGAGGCGGTGGCGTCCGCTCGCGGGCCGGCGGTGCCGTCTCCGTCTCGGCTGCCGCCTCTCCCTGGGGCTCGTCCCGCAGCTCCGGCTCCGCTTGCCGATCCGCCAGAGCCATGTCCAGCTCCCGGTCCACCGCCTCCTGGCCGGCCTGCTCCTGGTCTCCGCCCCCGCAGGCCAGCGGGGCTCCGATGAGGAGCAGCGAAACGGCAGCCGCCGCCCCTACGTTCCATCTTGTGTGCAAACGGTTCATGGTCGCCTCGCCGGTGGTCCGCCGCACCAGGGCGGCGTGTTGTTGTCGTCGGCGCCCTCCCGTAGCTTTGACGCCCCCGGGGCCGGGCCGGTCACCCGCTTCTGCGTACCGCACGCCAGGACGGGTGTTCCGAGAGCCGGACGGCATCCCAACCGGGCGTGGCCCGGACCTCTCCCCGGAGCCGGAACTCCGAGACCGAAGAACGGCGGGAGCCTCGCGATCTAATGAAACAGCTTCGCACGCTGAAGCCGTACTTCCGGCCCTACCGGAGGGGGATGGCGGTCGGCCTCCTCCTCGTCGTCGTCGGGAATCTGTTCACCATCGCCGGCCCCTACCTCCTCAAGGTCGCGATCGACGCGCTGGAGCAGGAGCTGCGCCGCGACCTGATCGCCCAATACTCCCTCCTCCTGGTCCTGGTGGCGCTGGGCGCGGGCGCCGCGCGGTACGGCATGCGGGAGCTCTTGAACGGGATCAGCCGCCGAATGGAGGCGGATCTGCGGAACGACCTCTTCGACCACCTCCTGCGGCTGCCCGCGCAGTTCTTCGACGCGTGGCGCACGGGCGACCTGATGAGCCGCCTGACGAACGACGTGCTCGCCGTTCGCCAGGTCGCCGGTCCGGCGATCATGTACCTGGTGAACACCGCGACGCTCTCCCTGCTCGCGCTCGGACTCATGGTGTGGATCGACCCGTGGCTCACCCTGTTCGCCATGCTGCCGATGCTGGTCGTCGCTCCCGCCACCTTCTACTTCGGCAAGAAGATCCACCTTCGCTTCGAGCGGATCCAGGCTCAGTTCGCCGAGCTCTCCAACTACGTGCAGGAGAACCTGAGCGGAATCCGCATCGTGAAGGCGTACACGCAGGAGGCGGCCCAGAAGGAGGAGTTCGGCGGCCTGAACGAGGAGTATCAGCACCGGAACATGGCGCTGGCCCGGGTCTGGGGAGCGTTCCAGCCGACCCTGACCCTGCTCACGGGCGCCGGAGCCGTCGTGGTGCTGTGGTTCGGCGGGCGACGGGTTCTGGCCGGGGCGATCACCCTGGGCGACTTCGTGGCGTTCGCCTCCTACCTCACGCTGCTCACGTGGCCGATGATCGCCCTCGGGTGGGTGACGAACCTCTTCGAGCGGGGAGCGGCATCCATGGGACGGATCAACGCCCTCATGGCCGCCGAGCCGGCGATCGCCGACCCGACCGACGCGGTTCCGCTCCCGACGGCCCGGGGCGAGGTGGAGTTCGACGACGTCTCCTTCCGGTACCCGGGCGCGGACCACTGGGCCCTGCGGGGGCTCTCCTTCCGCATCGAGCCCGGCCAGACGGTGGCCGTCGTGGGAGCCACGGCCAGCGGAAAGACGACCCTCGTGCGCCTCATCCCCCGCTTGTACGATGCCACGGAAGGCGTCGTGAGGCTGGACGGGATCGACGTGCGCCGCCTGCGCCTTTCCGAGCTCAGGGACGCCATCTCCATGGTCCCCCAGGAGCCTTTCCTCTTCGGCATGCGGTTGAGACGCAACATCGAGCTCACGGACGGCAAGCGTCAGCTGCCGCCCGGACGGCTCGACCGGGCCCTGCGGGTCGCGCAGCTCCGTCAGACGATCGAGGTTCTGCCGGAAGGCCTGGATACGCGGTTGGGGGAGAGGGGGGTCAACCTCTCCGGGGGGCAGAAGCAGCGGGCCGCGCTGGCCCGCGCTCTCGTCCGGAACTCCCCCCTCCTCGTTCTCGACGACGCCCTGTCGGCGGTGGATTCGGAGACGGAGACGGCGATCCTGGAGGGGCTGCGCCGCTACATGTCGGAGCGGACCGCCATCATCGTCTCCCATCGAGTATCCGCCGTGCGGGACGCGGACCTCATCCTGGTCCTGGAGGAAGGACGGATCGCCGAGCGCGGACGGCACGACGAGCTGCTCGCCCGCCGAGGGGTGTACGCCCGCCTCCTGGAGCGGCAGCTTCTGGCGGAGGAGATCGAACGGGAGGAGTCGCTCGCGGAGAGCCTGTCCTCTCCCGCCGATCGACCCATGTAGTCCCCCGCGGACGCAGATCCTCGCCCGCGTGGACGAATCCCCGGACGCCCGATGCCCCGCCCCTTCCCGATCCGCTTCCTTCCCGGCTAGATCCGATCCAGAATGAAATCGGGGGTCAGCCGGGCCGCCCAGGCGGCCAGCGCCGTGAACTGCCCGGTGAGGAGAAGGAAGCCGACGAGCACCAGGAGCCCGCCGCTCACCCGCTCGACCCACGGAATGAAGCGCCGGAACCGCCGGAAGGTGGAGAGGAACCAGGAGAGGGCCAGGGCGCTCACCATGAACGGCACGGCCAGGCCCAGCGAGTAGACCCCCAGAAGCTGCACGCCGTCCGCCACCTGCTCCCGGGTGACGGCGAGGGTCAGGATCCCGCCCAGGATCGGGCCGATGCACGGCGTCCATCCGGCCCCGAAGGTGATCCCCACCAGCAGCGATCCGGCGTAGCCCAGAGGCTTGCGCTGAAGGTGCATGCGCCGCTCCCGGCTCAGGAAGCGGAGCGGCGTGATCCCGAGCAGGTGGAGCCCGAAGAGGACGACCATCGCCCCGCCGATCCGCGTGATCCACAGCTGCTGATCGCGCAGGAGCTGACCGATCAGCGTGGCGGAGGCCCCGAACGCGATGAAGATGAGGGAGAAGCCGAGGACGAAGAGAAGGGAGTGCAGGAGGACGGTGCGCCGCACGCCGCCCCCCCCTTCCTCCAGCTCCTCCATCCCCATCCCCGTTACGAACGAGACGTACGAGGGCACGAGCGGGAGCACGCAGGGGGAGAGGAAGGAGAGGATCCCGGCCCCGAAGGCGACGGCCGCGCTGATTCCGAAACTGTCCATATCTATCCGTCCTCCTCCGCCTGCCGCGCGAGCGGCGGGAGACCCCGCCGCCGCGCATGGAAGCCGATCATCTTGTACACCAGCTTCGCCGCCACCGTCGCGGACGCGGCTTCCCCTTCCCGGGGAGCCAGTTCAACAACGTCCGCCCCCACCACGTTCCGCTCACGGAACACGGGCGCCAGGAGCTCCAACGCCTGCCACCAGTCTCCCCCTCCCGGTTCCGGGGTGCCGGTGGCCGGGACGAGCGACGGATCGTAGAAGTCCACATCAAAGGTCACGTAGACGTGTGGGCCGAGAGCGGAAAGGGCTCGCTCGACCCACCCGGGCCGCCGCATCTCGTGGGCGAAGATCGTCTCGACGCCCGCCGCGCCGATGACCTTCCGCTCCTCCGTCGTGAGGGCGCGTACGCCGACCGACACCACCCGGCTCGCCCGCTCCAGGATCCTCCGCATCACGCACGCGTGGCTCCACGGGGTCCCCCCGTACCGGTCACGCAGATCCGCGTGCGCGTCGAACTGGAGGACGGTGAGCTCCCCGTCCAACCGGTCGACCCACGCCCACGCGGGAGCGCTGCTGATCGAGTGCTCGCCCCCCAGTCCGATGACCAGGCGGTCGCCCGCCACCTCCAGGAGATCCCGGTACAGCTCCCGGAGCTGAGCCACAGCGGCTTCCGGCCCGGCCCGCGTGAGATCCACCGCCGGGAGCGTGCACACGCCGATCCGGTACGGCTCGGTGTCCAGCTCCTCGTCGTACGGCTCCAGATAGCGGGAGGCCTCCAGGATCGCCCGCGGGCCTTCCCGGGTCCCGGCTCCCCAGCTCGTCGTCGCCTCGTAGGGGATCGGAAGAATCACGGCTTCCGCCTCGTCCCACACGGTCGCCGCCGGTTCCAGGCCCAGGAAGCTGCAGGGGGTGGTCCAGGAATGGCCCTCCAGGGCGCCGGGGAGGGAGCCGCGGGGCGCTCTCATGCGTCTACGCTCGCTCACGGCCCTCTATGAGCCTGTGGAAGAACCACGGCGGGTCGCGCGCGCGGGTCTTGCCGAGGGCGGGCCAGGAACGAGGAGGAGGGCGATGGTGGACGGCCCCCGAGCTACGGGCGCGCTCGGCCGCGAGTCCTCAGTTGCGGCAGGTGGGACAGTAGCCGACGAGCTCCAGCCGATAGCCGACGACCTGATAATCCGTCTTCCGCTCCAGGCTGCGAAGCCACTCCACGCTCCGTGGCTCTCCCACATCCGCCACCCGGCCGCACCCGATGCAGCGCACGTGGTCGTGTTGGTCCGTTCGGCTGTCGTACCGGGCCGGACCGGGCCCGAGGGTCAGCTTGAGGGCCAGCCCGCAGCTCACGAACGCCTCCAGCGCCTTGTACACGGTGGCGAGGCTGATGTCCGGAATCCGCTCTCGTACGGCGGTGAAGATCTCGTCCGCGGTGGGATGGCACCGGGTTCCGTCCAGCGCCTGGAACACGGCCGCCCGCTGCGCCGTGAAGCGGTGCCCTCCCAACTCGAGGGCCGCCCGTAACCTGGGCTCCAGCTCTTCCCTGTGGATCGCCGCCTCGCGCACCGTCTCGTGTCCCGCTCGGGGTTCTCGGTTCTCGACCCGCGTTCAGGGAAGAAGAGTAACGATTCGCGCTACTCGGATCAATCGGCGGCGCGTCCCGCCGGACCCCCGTTCGCGCGGCGGACCGCCTCGCGCGACCCGCCGTTCCGATGCGTATGCAGAAGCTCCTCCCAGCGGACGGTCGAGCCGTCGATAACCGCGTGGTACGGCCGGAAGCCCTCTCCCAGTCGCCGTTGGAGCCTGTCCACGAGCCGCGGCACCCGATCGGCCGGCACGCTACCGTGCTCCACGACCACCTGTCGCTCGCCCGATCCGTTCTCCCCCTCGAGGCGGGCACTGTACAGGCCGCGGCGCTCCTCCCCCACGCGCCGGGTGAACAGGAAGAACTCCGCCGAGCCCTCCAGCGCCTCCAGGGGAGGAAAGACCCACAGCTCGCCGATCTCCGTCGGTGGAACGGTCCGGGCCAGGGCCTGCAGTCGAACGGCGACGGGGGAATCCTCCGCACGGGTGGGTCCCGCCAACGAGGCGACTTCGTCCATCTCCACACCTCCCCACAAAAAACCCTCGTGCCGGGCCACCCGGCCCGGGCTGTGGACGAACAGACGGGACGATAAGAAGATACGCGGATCGGCGTTCGGATCAAGCTCCCGCGCCCTCGGCGGGACCCCGAGGGTCGCCGGAGCGGGAGGGCGACTTCGCGGCGGCAGGAAGGCCGGCCACCGTTCTCGTGCGGCCTCTTCAGCCTCGCATGGCGCTCCGCAGCTGCTCCAGCACCGCGGCCCGGCCTTCCTCCAGCGGTCGCTGCAAGAGCACGCCCGCCGCCTTGGCGTGCCCACCGCCCCCCAGAATGCGGGCCACCTCGGCCACATCCACCTCTCCGTTGGAGCGCAGGGAGGCCTTCGTCCGCCGCCCCGCGAGCTCGCGAAAGAGAACCGCCACCTCGATCCCCTCCAGACGCCGGGGATACTCCACGATCCCCTCCATGTCCTCGCTCGCCGCCCCCGCCTGCTCGACCTCCACCCGGCTGAGACTCACCCAGGCGATCGGCAGCTCGGGATCCACCTGAAGGGAGGCCAGAGCGCGCTGGAGAAGCGACACCCGCGCGGGCGTGAGCCGGCGGTAGATACGGCGGTACATCTCGGCCGGGTCGGCTCCCGCCCTCAGCAGCTCGGCCACCATCTCGTGGGCCCGGGCCGAGGTGTTGGAGAAGCGAAACGACCCCGTGTCGGTCGCGATCGCCACGTACAGCGCCCGGGCCTCGGCCGGTTGCAGCTCACCCCCTGCCAGCTCCAACAGCTCGTAGACGAGCTCTCCCGTGGCACAGGCGTCCGGATCCAAGACCGCCGGATCTCCGAGCGGGTCCGGGTTCGGCGGATGATGGTCCAGGACCGCTACGGGTCGGCCCTCGAACCGCCCGGCGACTCCGCCCAGGCGGCCTGCTTCCGAGGTGTCCAGCACCAGAAACAGGTCGGCGTCGCGCAGCGCGGCCTTCCCCTCACGATCCCGAGCCGCGTAGGCGGGGAGATCCTCCAGGAGGAAGGCGTACGTGGAGGGAAAGGGGGTGGGGTTCACGATGACCGGCTCGCGTCCGTCTCGCCGCAGGCGGGCGGCCACCGCGACCTCACATCCCGCCCCGTCGCCGTCCGCGTTCACGTGCGTCGTGAGGACGATGCGGCCGGCCCGCTGCAGCGCCGCCCACACGGCCTCCAGCTCGGCGCGTCGGGCTTCAGGCTTCAAGGAACGCCCGCTACGGAGGAGAGGGCGCCGGTCCGGAGCCGTCCAGGGCTCCCCCGTCTCCGCCTTCGGAGGTCGACCCGACCTCGTGCTCCGGGCTCGGGACGTAGCCCGCGTCTCCTGCCTCGCCCCCGGAACCCGAGGGGCGGCCGGCTCCTCCTCCGGCGCCGTCTCCCGCGAAGAGGATCCGGTAGTAGCAGTAGACGGCGAGCGCGGTCACCGCGCCCATGCTCAGCACCATGAAGACCCAGGCGAACGGGGTGATCGCCGATCCGTTCATGTCTCGATCCTCCGTTCCCTCGCCTGCGCGGGGTCGCCCGCCTCCCGATCGGACCAGGCTCGGCGCACGAGATACAGGGCGCCGGCCAGAAGGAGGAGGATGATGCCCCGGCTGATCCAACGGTACGGAATGGAGGCCGGGTCGTCGACGTCGGAGAGGAGCAGGGTCGGGACCGCCTCCGTGACTCCCCACCACCCGAGGAGCACGAAGAGGAACAGGGGCGTGATCCACTTCATGATCGGCCGGTAGACGCGCGGCACCCGGAGGTCGGCCCCTTCGTGCATCTCCTTCCAGCCGCGCTCCATCCCGAAGACTCGGGTGAAGAGAACGATCTCGATCGCCGCGAGGACGACCAGGCCGAACGTGCCGGCCCAGTAGTCCCACTCGTCCATGAAGCCCTTCTGGTAGAAGACGACGTGGGCGAGGCCGAGCAGGAAGGCGAGCGCCATGATGCCGTACGCGGCCCGCTTCCGGGTCCAGGCGAACTCCTCCTGGAGGAAGCTGATCGCGGGGGTGGCCAGCGCCACACAGGAGGTGATCCCCGCCACGAAGAGGAGGAAGAACCACAGGAAGCCGAACAGCTGGCCCCACACCGCCGCGCCCGGCAGGCCCTGGAAGACGACCCCCATCGCGACGATCCCCAGATCGTACGTGCCCCCCTCGGCGATCTGCACGGCCCCGCCGATTCCGAAGAAGACGACCGCCGCCACGATGGCGATCGTGCCTCCCAGAACGACCTCGGCGAACTCGTTCGTCGCCGCGGTGGAAAGTCCGGTCAGCGTGACATCGTCTCGTCGGTCCAGGTAGGAGGCGTACGCGTGCACGTGCCCGGCGCCCAGGGAGAGGGTGAAGAACATCTGGCCCGCCGCCGCCAGCCACACGGCCGGGGCGCCCAGCTTCCCCCACTCCGGGTTGAAGATGAAGTTCAGGCCCTCCGCCGGGCTCGCCTCGACGGCGGGGAGCGTCAGCACCCGAATCATCAGGATGAAGGCGAAGAGGAAGAGGATCGGCATCCCGATGAGCGCCAGCTTCTCGATCCCCCCACTGATCCCCCGGGACAGCACCCAACCGAGAAAGGTGAGGGTGACGAGGAAGAAGAGGAGGGCCAGCCACCCGCCGTGCGCGGAGGCGTCGAAGATGTTCTGAAAGGAGTACAGGTAGTCCCGCATCTGGGCGAGCTCGGTCTGGCCGAAGTAGTCCCCGATGATGCTCAGGAAGCTGAAGCCCAACATCCAGGAGACGACGTACGTGTAGTAGATGAGGACGACGAGGGGGATGATGAGCCCCAGGACCCCCAGATACTTGAGCGCCTTCCGCTTCCGCTCGCCCAGGACGTCGAACATCCCCGGCAGGCTCCCGTGTCCGAACCGGCCCCCGTGGCGGCCGATCGTCCACTCGATCCACATGAGCGGGATCCCCAGGAGCAGAAAGGAGATGAAGTACGGGATCATGAAGGTGCCGCCGCCGTTCTGGGCGGCCTGCACCGGGAAGCGGAGGAAGTTCCCCAACCCCACCGCGTTGCCGGCCATCGCCAGGATCAGCCCCACCCGGGTGGCCCACCGCTCCTGCGCGTGTCGCTCGAGACTCACACCGGACCTCCGTTTCCCGCGCCCCGGCTGCCGGGCCGCACGCTATCCCCCGGCGTCACGCCATGTCAAGAAACGGGAACCGGTCGCCGGACGTGTCGGATCTTCAGTCCGTGTCGCGACGCCGCCCCCGTACCTTGGCCCAGGTGGAGCCCAGATGTACCCACCAGCCCGAGGCGCGCCCCTCGATCCGGCCTCGAGCGCAGGCGGCGAGAAAGTCGCCTGGCCCCTGGAACGGCGGGAGCCGCAGGCGCCCGCGACCGATCTCGCTCAGCAGGTGCGCGTCGCTTCCGGCCCCCACGGGAAGCCCGTGGCGGTCCGCCCACTCCCGCGCCTTCCGGTTGCGGTCCGGATCGTGGACCCGGGCGTTGAACCCCTCCACCAGATCCACCACATGGGCCACCCGGTCGAGAAACGCCTCGTCGGCCCCCCGGTGGGCATCGAACGGGTGCGGGAGGTACACGATCCCGCCCTGACCGAGGATCTCCTCGGCGACATGGAGAAAAGCCGAGCCGGGCGCGATCCACCGGGTCAGGAACAGCCCGATCAGGTCCAGCCCCTCCGCGGTTCGAACCTCCTCCCCGACGATGACGGTCTCGGGGGCCAGCTCACGGGCCTCGAACGCTCCGTCGATCTCGTCGTGGTCCGTGATCGCGATCCGCTCCAGACCCCGCTCCACCGCCCGCTCCACGACGCGCGCCGGCTCGGAGAGGCAGTCCTTCGAGTGGTGAGTGTGCATGTGCAGGTCGACCCGCCACAGGACCGGAGGAGGCCGATCCTTCGCCGCCAGCGCCTCCCAAACGCCGCGCGCCTGGTCTGCCAACTCCTCCCGGCCCCGGGCGTTCCAGAGCAGGAAGTCCGCGCGTCGGCGCTTCTCCGCCGGCGCACCCTGGGCGGCCTCCAGCGCGTCGAACTCGCCGGCCGACAGCCCGCGGTTCCGGAGGACGCGCTCCCGGCGGAGAGCCACCGGGGCGTCCACCACCACCAGCGCGTCGAACTCCTCCTCCATGCCCACCTCGAAGAGGAGAGGCACCTCTTCCACCAGGAGCTCGACCCCGTCCCGGGCGGCCCGCGCACGACCTTCGGCCCGCAGCCTCGCCACCTCGGGATGTACGATCGCCTCCAGCTTCGCGCGCGCTTCCGGGTCCGCCGCCACGAGCCGGCGCAGGGCGGCTCGATCCAGCCGCCCCGTCTCGTCCAGAACGCGCGCCCCCCACGCGCGACAGATCGCCTCCATGGCGGGAGAGCCGGGCACGACCGCCTCCCGCGCGAGCTCATCGGCGTCCATGCGGGTGGCGCCCCATGCCTCGAAGAGGCGGCCGACCGTGCTCTTCCCCGCCCCGAGGCTCCCGGTCAAGCCGAGCCGGATCATGGGCGGCGGCCCGCCGTTCCGTGCCCTCTTTCTGTCACAGCAGGAGCTCCGAGCTCTCGGATGGAGCATCCAGCTCCGCCAGCAGCTCGCGCAGGAGCTCGTCCCGCAGGGCCGCCGCCTCCTCCTCGGCGAGGCTCCGCACGTTGATCCGACCTCCGGCCAGCCCGCCGTGGCCACCGGCGGAACCCCGGTCGCCGATCACCTTCCGCACCAGGCGTCCGGCATGCGCCCGGGGGTCGTAGGTGCGCAGAGAGAGGAGGAGCTCCTGGCCGTACCTCCCCACGGCCACCGTCCACTCCACCCCCTCGACGTGCATGAAGAGATCCGCGATCTCGGCCACCATGTCCGGGTAGTCCATGCCACCCAGCGGCACGACGGCCACGGGTCCGTGGCGTCGCGCCCGAGTCAGGGCCGCGTGCAGCGACCGAAGGTAGCCGCGAGGAACGCGGGCGTGGCGGATACGGGCGATCGCCGCCGGATCGGAACGCGGATACAGGAAGAGGCTGGCGTCCACGTCCGCCGGCGAAACGTCTCGGCCCAGGTCCATCGTCTCCGACTGGACACCGTAGAAGAGCGAGGTGGCCAACCAGCGCTCCGGCTCCAGCTCCGCCGCCCTCAGGTACTCCACCACCATCGAGGCGCTGGCCCCGTAGCCCGGCCGCACGTCGGCGAAGGTGGCGACCTCCGTCTCCGGCCGCATCGGGTGATGGTCGAGAATCACGGAGGCGATGCGGCCCGCGGGCAGCGAGTTGTTCCCGCTCCGTGGCTGCGTGTCCACCAGGGCCACCGGGAGTTTGCCGGCGCCCTCCAGCGTCTCGATGCGCCGGAACTGCACCGGCATCTCCTGGATCAAGGCCCGGTTCTCCGCCCGGCCCACGATGCCCCCGAACGCCAGCGTCGGCTCGACTCCCGCCACGCGCTCGAGCAGAAAGCCGAGCCCCGCCGCGGCGGCGAGCGCGTCCGGATCGGGATTGTCGTGGGTGAGGACAAGCACGCGAGGGAGGTCCTCGAGGGCTTCCAGCAGCGCCATCAGGCGACCTCGTTGCTCCTCGGTCGGCTCCCGCGGAGCGAGGGGACCGGTGGGCGGCAGCTCCTCCGGAGCCATCGCTCTCCCCGGCACCGGTTCCTCGGCGCTGCCCCGGCTCCCCGCCCCCTCGCGCCCGCCTGTTCCGGTGGAACCGACACCTCCCATCAGTCGGCGCAGTCTCCATGCGGATACAGGTGACCGCAGCCCGGACAGGCCCCACCGCGACAGCCCATGACCCGAACGGAAAGAGGCATCCCGCAGCGCACGCACGGCTCCAGCGGCTCCGTGCGGCGGGCACCGGCTCGTCCCGGTCGCTCGGGTCCGGCGTGTCGCCTCCGCTCCGCGCCCACGGGGCCCACCACCCGGGGGCCGGGCCCGGACCCGAGGCGGCCATGGCGTCGAGGCTTCTCGCTCACGGGCTGGCCGCTATCCGCCCCGCCCGAGCAGGCCGGTGAGAAAGGGGTTCGTCGCCGCTTCGGCGCTCACGGTGGTCTCGGGACCGTGACCGGAGCAGAGGATCGTGTCTCCGGGAAGGGTGAGGATGTGCTCGCGGATCGAGCGCAGCAGGGCAGCGGGGTCGCCGCCCGGCAGGTCGGTCCGTCCGATGGAGCCGGCGAAGACGCAGTCCCCCACGAAGGCGTACCCGTCCGTCACCAGCACGACGCCACCCGGCGAGTGGCCGGGGGCGTGCCGGATCTCCAGCCGGAGACCCGCCAGCTCCAGCAGCTCTCCATGTGCCAGGGACCGATCCGGAGGGGGCGGCGGTCGAATGGAGAGTCCGAACGCCGCCGCCTGGTCGGAGGCCCCGTCGTACAGGGGTCGGTCGGCCGGATGCAGGAAGACGGGAGCGTCGTAACGCTCGACCAGATCCGCGACGGCCCCCACGTGATCCAGGTGGGCGTGAGTGAGCAGGATCGCCTCCGGCGGCGTGCCCCAGCCGTCAAGCGCGGACTCGATGCGCCCCGGCTCGGCCCCGGGATCGATCACCAGGGCCGTCTCCCGGGCCACCCGGCGCAGGAGGTAGGTGTTGGACTGGAAGGCGCCGAGGACCAGGCGACGCACTTCCAACGATCCGTCGGCGGTGGGGGGCGAGGGTCCTTCCATCACGGCGCCGCTCGGCGGTGATTCATGAGGCGGATCAGCTCAGGGCGTCGGCCGGACCGAAGCCGAGCCGGCCGAGGGAACGGACGGGCGTCGGGCCGCCCGCCGCTTCAGACCGCGAAGGAGGACCCGCAGCCGCAGCTCCCGGTGGAATTCGGATTGTCGAACGTGAATCCGGAGCCCTGGAAGCTCGTGTGGTAGTCGATGGAGACCCCCGCCAGGTACTGGGCGCTGAACGGGTCCACGATGAGCCTCACTCCCCGGGAGGTGAGGACGATGTCGTCCTCCCGGACCGTCTCCTCGATCTCGAGGCCGTACTCGAACCCCGAGCACCCGCCGGGCAGGACGCTGACTCGCAGACCGCCATCCGGCAGTTCCTCTCCCGCCAGAAACTCCCGCACCTTCTCGGCCGCCAGCTCCGTGAGGCTGACCAGGGCTTCGTCCGAACGGGTCGCGCTGTGTGTCTCTGCCGTATGAGTCATGGCGTCTTCGTCTCCGTATACCGTCGAAAAATCGTAGGCTCAGCCCGCAATACGGTCAAGTGCGGCAGGTGCCGCCCGCCGACCCGCCTCCTCCGGGGAGCCTTCACGCTCGCGCCGTTCCTGCAGATACTTCTCCGCCGCGAAAACCGCGGTCGTCGCGTCGCCGACCGCGGTCGTGATCTGCCGCACGAGCTGCGAGCGGACGTCGCCCGCGGCGAAGAGGCCCGGAACGGAGGTCCGCATGTCGCGGTCCGTCAGCAGATAACCCGCCGAGTCGTGCTCCACGTGGTCGGCGAGCAGATCCACGTTCGGCTGGAAGCCGACGAAGATGAACACCCCCGTCACGGACAGCTCCGACTCCTCGCCCGTGCGGACGTTCCGGAGGGCGAGGGAGGTGACGCCGGCCTCCGCCCCCCGGATCTCCTCCACCACCGTATCCCAGCGCACCTCCGCCTTGGGATTCCGCAGCAGCCGACTCTGGAGCACGGCCTGGGCCCGGAGCTGGTCCCTACGGTGAATCACGATGACGCGAGCGGCGTAGCGGGTGAGGAAGTCGGCCTCCTCCACGGCGGAGTCCCCGCCTCCGACCACGGCGATCTCTTCCCCTTTGAAGAAGGCGCCGTCGCAGATCGCACAGTAGCTGACGCCCCGCCCGAGGTACTCCTCCTCCCCCGGGACCCCCAGCTTCTTCGGCGTGCCCCCGGCCGTCAGAACGACCGCAGGAGCGCGGTAGGAGATCCCGCCCTCCGTCCGCGCGACGAACTCCCCTCCCGCATCGCGCTCCAAGCGCTCCACCGTGGCCTGCACGGGGCTCACTCCGAACTTCTCCGCGTGCTTCTTCATCAGATCGGCGAGCTCCATCCCGCCGACCTCCTCCACGCCCGGGTAGTCGTCCACCAGCTCGGTGAGGAGGAGCTGCCCTCCCGGGAGCCCCTGCTCCAGGAGAACGGCGTCCATCTCCGAGCGCCCCGCGTACAGGGCGGCGCACAGCCCCGCGGGGCCCGCCCCCACGATGATCAGCTCGCGCTGTACGGTCTCCTCTTGCACCCTCGTCCCTCTCCCGTGTCTCGCTTCGGGCACGACGCCCGGCGGTCGCTCCTAACCCCGGAACCGACGTCGGGGTTCCAGATCTCGACCGGGAGGAGCGCCTAAGCGCCTGTGGAGGAACCACAGCGGGCGGCGATCTCCTCCAGCCAGCTCTCGGGCACCCGCTCCGAGCCGATCCCGGCGCGATGAGAGTGGGGCCCGTGCCAGTCCGAGCCCCCGGATCTGAGCCACCCCAGCTCGTCGGCCAGTGCTCCCAGCCGCCGCCGCACCTCCGGCGGGTTCTCGCGGTGCAGAAGCTCGACGCCGTCCAGCCCCTCGGACGTCCACCTGCGGAGCTCCTCCTCCCCGTGCTCTCTTCCCGGGTGGGCCACCAGAACCACACCCCCGGCGGCGTGCACGCGTTCGATCACCTCGGCGGGGGGCGTGGGGCTCTTCTCGACGAAGGCGGGCATTCCGCGGGACAGGAGACGCCGGAACACCTCGGCGATCGTCCGCACGTGACCCGTCCGCACGAGCGCGCGAGCCACGTGCGCCCGCGTGGGCGCGGCCTGCCCTGCCTCCGCTTCCACATCCGCGTAGGTGAGCGGCACGCCGAGCCGCTCGAGGCGCCCGACCATCTCCCGGGCCCGCCGGACCCGGTCTCCCCGGTACGCCGCCAGAAAACCGAGCAGCTCCTGGTCGCTCGTGTCGAGACCGAACGCCAGCAGATGCACCGAGCGACCCGGCTCGTTCGCCGACAGCTCGGCGGCCGGAAGGAACCGGAGTCCGAGGACCTCCGCCTCCGCCGCGGCCGCCGCCACCCCGTCCACCGTATCGTGGTCGGTGAGCGCCAGGCCGACGAGACCCGCGGCGGCCACGCGCCGCACGACCTCCTCCGGTGGGAGCGTCCCATCGGAGGCGGTCGAGTGCAGATGCAGATCTACGCACCGTTCCGCATCGCCACCGATCTCCCGAGGAGGCCGGACCGCTCGCGCATTCACTCGGCCGCGGAGGTCTCTCCGGGGAAAGACCGGGGGAAGTCCATCGAGCGGGAGCCCTCGAACAGGATCTCCAGCTCCCTGCGCGACAGGCGATTCAGCGCCGCTTCGTCCGGAAGATCTCCCCGCTCGACCTCCACCACACGGTACGGGCGTTGATCCGTCGACCGGCAGAAGAAGAGGACGACCTGCCGGTCGGGAGAGGGTGGGCGCTCCCCCAGCCGCACGACCCACGTGTCGCCATCGGCCCGGATCTTCCTGATCCCCTTCGTCATCCCCTCTCCCCGGACACGATCTCCACCGAGACGGTGCGGGCCAGCTGCTGCTCCACGCGGCGCTCCTCTCCCTCCACCTCGAGGCGCAGATCGCCGCCGGCTCCTTCCCGGCTCCGGCAGCGCAGCCTCGTTCCCGGGTAGAGACCCAGGGAGGCCAACCTCCGGAGGCTCTCGGGGCTCTCGTCGGCGACCTCCCGCACGACGGCTCGAGTCCCCGGAGAGAGATCCGAGAGGCAAATGACCTCGTGGGCCGTCATCTCGCCCTCCCGGGTCGGGATCGGCGAGCCGTGGGGGTCGAAGCTCGGCTCCCCCAGGGCCTTCGCCATCTGGTCGATCAGGTGGTCGGAGGCGGCGTGCTCCAGCCGCTCGGCCTCCGCGTGGACGTGGTCCCACGAGAACCCCAGCTTCTGGATCAGATAGAGCTCCAGAACGCGGTGTCGCCGGATGATGCGCAGTGCCGCCAGCTCCCCCTGGGGGGTGAGTCGCACCCCGCGGTACGGCTCGTACTCCAGCAGGGAACGCTCTCCGAGGGCCTGGACCATGTTCGTCACCGAGGCGGCCGAGCGGTCCAGCTCCTGCGCCAGCGCGCTCGTGGAGACGGACGGCGTCACCTGCTGAAGCTTGTAGACCGCCTTCAGATAATCCTCGACGGCCCGGCTCCGCGAGCCCTCCCCGCCCGCCTCGGGCCCTCCCTTCCTGCCGGGCGGATCCCGCTCCTCGGCGGCGCCGCTCACCCGCGGCGGAGAACGACGACCTCGCCGCGCTCGGTGGCTCACCGCGATTCCGGCTTCAGTCGGGCAGGAAAGAGGTGTCGGGCGACAGGCCGTGGAGAAGCTCGGCGATGAGGGTCGCCGCCGCCTCGACATCGACCGGGTCCACCAACTGGCTGGGGCTGTGCATGTAGCGGTTCGGGATCGAGACGAGCCCTGTCGCCACCCCCGCCCGCGTCGTGAAGATCTGGTCGGCGTCCGTGCCGGAAGCGGCGGGGGCCGCCGCCATCTGGTACGAGACGCCCGCCCGCTCGGCGGCCTCGACCAGAAGGCGCAGCATGGCCGGACTCGCCACGGCGCCCCGGGTGAGGACCGGGCCGGCGCCCAGGCGGATGTCCCCATGCTCCTTGCGGTCCACATGCGGGTGATCGGTGGCATGGGTGACATCCACGATGATCGCCGCGTCCGGCTCCAGCCCGTAGCTGCTCGTCCGCGCGCCACCGCCGGAGCGTGCACCGATCTCTTCCTGGGTCGTGGCCACCGCCACGACGTGCGCCGGGGTGCCTCTCTCGGCGGAGCGCCGCAGGGCCTCGAGCGCCACCAGGGCGCCGATGCGGTCGTCCAGCGCACGGGCGGCCAGGCAACCGCCGCCCAGCTCCAGCGTATCGGAGCGGATCACCGCCACATCGCCCACCTTCACCTGCCGGCGGACCTCCTCGACGTCGTGCACCCCGACGTCCACCCACAGATCCTTCATCGCGACCGCCTTCTCCCGATCCTCCTTCTCGAGGAGGTGAGGAGCCCTCCGTCCCACCACGCCGATCACCGGGCCGGAGGCGGCCAGCACCTCCACCCTCTGTCCCACCAGCACCTGCGGGTCCCAGCCTCCGACGGCCTTCAGGTACAGGTACCCCTGGTCGTCGATGTAGTGGATCATGAGGCCGATCTCGTCGATGTGGCCGGCGAGCATGATGCGCGGGGATCCGTCGAGGCCGCAGGCGGCGAACGAGTTGCCGTGTACGTCGCCCCACACCTGGTCGGCGAACGTCTCCGCCTCTTCCCGCCACACCGCCGCCGCAGCGCTCTCGAAACCGGAGGGGCCCGGTGCGGCGAGCAGGCGCGCCAGGAACTGCTTCGTGCTGGCTTCCATGGGGGCGCTAACCTAGGGCTGGTCACCCGGATGAGCAACGTGGCGGCGCGGCCCGCGACGGGCCGCCGAAGCGGCCACGCGGGCTACGTGCCGGGCGGGCGGAAGAGGGAGTCCGGGAGCTCCGGGTTGATCCACACGTCGTCGATGCGCAGCTCTTTGGTCGGCAGCTCCGCGTCGTTCACATACCGCCGGGTGATCACGTAGGCGAACGATCCCGCGCTCCCGATGCGCGTCCACAGCGTCCGGTCTCGGCTCTCCTTGCCCTGCTCGATGTAGTGGACCTCCTCCGGGTACGGATCCTCGTCCAGGAAGTAGTAGAAGTAACGGTCACCCGGGTGGGCTCCGATGCTTTCCCCGAAGCTCACGGCTACCTCGTAGCCTCCGCCCGGGAGGGAACGCGCGACGTGATGGACTCCCGGATCTCGAAGCTTGAACGGGAGACCGAACCAGTAGAAGACGTCCCGGCCCACGTACTCCGCCTCCGCCGCGGCCGGCTCCTCCGGCGCCAGGGCGCGTCCGTTGAGCGCCGCCCAGGACGTGTCCGGCGTGAACACCTGGACGTACAGGCCTTCCGCCTCGGGACGCTCCACCCGGGCCTCCTCCCCGGCCGCGGTCTTCCGCAGCTCGACGCGACGCGGCCGCATGCGGCGGATCTCCCCCGTGGAGTCGTACCAGACGGTGGTCACCGTGTAGCGGGCGGTGTGGATCGATTCCCACGCTTCCATGCCGCCGGCCGCTTGCACCCAGGTGGCAAGAATCGAGTCGGCCAGCGCCGCCCCGGAGGAGCGGCCCGCCTGTCCACCCTCGTCGCCGCGCTCCTCCGCGTCCCCGCCCGGGGGTCCGCAGCCGGCCAGCAGGAGACCGGCGAGGAGCAGGATCCCGCTACGGCCACGGCGCTGCCGGTCCGGCGTCCCCGTCCGCTCGCTTTCACGCATCGGCCCACGACTCGATCGGGTTCAGAAGGCGGGCCCCCCGTTCCGTCGAGGACGGGGGAGCCGCATCAGCGCACCAGGGATAGTAGGACGCGGAGCGAATCCAGCGCCACCGGGGCCACGAGCCGGACCCGGTAGCCACCCACCCGCCCCTCCAGCACGGACGGTTCCTCGTCGAGTGGCGGCTCGGTGGCCGCCGCGTCCCCGCGAGCCTCCTCGTTCCCCCGACGCGCCGCATCCGCCTCCTGGTACAGCTCCAGGATCCGGCCGGACGGGAGCAGCTGGCGGGTGCGGAGGACGCGCACACCTCCCCGGGTCGAGACGGAGACGTCCAGCAGACGAAGCTCCGCCACCCGCAGCGCTTCCCCACCGATCCATGCCCCGGCCGTGGTCGGCTCCGTCGGTACCCACACGTCGCTCTCGGGTCGCGCTCCGTCCCCGCCGCTCACCCGGACGTCCTCGAGACGTGCTTCCAGGACCCGCGTCGGAACCGGGCCCGCGGCCGCCCGCCTGGCCTGCTCCGCGTTCTTGGCCCGCGCGCCGCCGGCAGCCGCGTCCCGCTCCGACTCCGTGGCGGGCTTGGCCGCCTTCGCGATCCGACCGGCTACCTCCGCCGGCTCCTCGGCCGCCACCCGTTCGCTGGCCGCGGCCTCCCCCGCCCGCTGCTGTGCGCCGACCGGCCGGTCCGCGCCGACCGCCCGATCCGGGAGTTGCCGGCCGGCGGCCTGCTCCTTCCTCTCGACGGCCTCTTGAGACGCCGGTCGAGACGCGAGGCGATCGAGCTCCCGACCCTTCCCCGGCAGCCGATCCGCCGCCTCCTCCGCATCCTCCCTGCTCTGGAGGAGGGCGACCTGTCCTCTCTCCGGTCCGCCGCTCCAGTACGCCCGGGCGGCCCAGCCGACACCCACGGCGAGGAGCACGCTGGCCGCCCAGGCAAGGGATCGGACCCGCTCGATCGGCCGGCGGACGCGCGCCCCGCCCGGGGCCGGTCGGGGGCCGCCGGCGCTCGCCGAGCCCGCACCCCCGGTCGCCGGGCCCTCCGCCGCCGCCGCCGCACGGTGAAGGATCTCCTCGAACGGCGGCCGTGCCACGCCGCGGGCGGCCCCCGTGGCCAGGATGCTCTCCGCCTGTTCTCGGAGCCGTGCCGCGCGCTCCAAACGCACCCGGCAGTCGGCGCACTCGCGGAGATGAGCCTCCAGCCGACCCGCCTCCGACGGCGCCTCGTGGCCCAGCGCACCGTCCAGGTACGCGTGCAGCTTCCCTTCACTGACGTGCGACATGGTCCCGCTCATCCTCCGCCGACTCGTACGCCTCCACCAGCCGCCTCCTGGCCCGCGCCAGCGTCGTCCCGATCGCCCCCACCGCCAGCCCTGTCTGCCGGGCGATCTCCCGGTAGCTCAGACCGGCGTCCCACAGGAGCAGTACCTCCCGATCTCGATCCCCGAGCGTCTCCAGAGCGGACCGCACGCGCTCCTCCCGCTCCGCCCGCTCCAGGCGCTCCGGTCCCTCCGGCTCTTCCGGAGCTCGGGAGCGCGCCTCGGCCCGCAGCAACGTGAGGTGGCGTCGTCGTCGGACGGCCGCACGTGCCTCATCCCGCGCCAGATTCACGGCCACCGAGAAGAGCCACGCCCGGGGATCCTCCGGCTGGTGGGCAAGCGCCCGGACGAACGCCTCCTGGGCCAGGTCCCGCGCCCTCTCCTCATCCCACACCCTGTAGTGCAGGAAGCGGACGAGATCTTCCCAGGTGGCCCGGTACACCTCTCCCCAATCCACGCTCAAGAGCTGACTCCCTCGGCCGCCGGCCTCCCTCTGCCCCGAAGGACGAGCGGCGAGCCGGCGTTTGCACACCCGCGCGGCCTCGAGGGGTCGGGGCGAGGCTCCGACGGAAGGCGGGCGGCGGGCCGAACGACAGCCGGCCCTACCAGACGGGCTCCTTCTCCAGCAGAGCTCGTAGCTCCTCCAGCGACGAGGGTCGCGCGAAGTGGAAACCCTGGCCCCTCCGGCAGCCCAGCGCCCGGAGGCGGGCGAGCTGGTCCGCCGTCTCGACCCCTTCCGCCGTCACATCCAGGCCCAGGGCTTTGGCCAGCGTCACGACCGTCTCCACGATCGCCGCGTCGTGAGGGTTCTCCGCCAGTCCGTTCACGAAAGAGCGGTCCACCTTCAGCTCATCCACGGGGAGGTCCTTCAGGTAGGCGAGCGAGGAGTAGCCGGTTCCGAAGTCATCCACCGAGACGCGTACGCCCTGTTCCTTGAGCTGCCGGATGCGGCCCGTGTTCTGGATCAACTCCGTCTCCGTGATCTCGAGATGCAGGAGCTCAGGCTCGGCCTCGTGGGCAGCGAGGACTCGGGCGAGCACCTCGTCGAGCTCGGAGGTCTCGAACTGACGCACCGAGAGGTTCACGCTCACCGAGAGAGTTGGCACGAGGCCCGCCAGATCGCGTTCCAGCTGCCGGACCTCGCGGCAGGCGCGCTCCAGCACCCAGTTTCCGATCGGGATGATGAGCCCCGTCTCCTCCGCCAGCGGGATGAACTCGTCCGGCCCGACCAGGCCCCACTCCGGATGGCGCCAGCGGATCAGCGCCTCTACGCCGGAGACCCGACCGCTGGCCAGCTCCACGATCGGCTGGTAGAGAAGGAAGAGCTGCTCCCGCTCGAGGGCGCGCCGCAGGGCGGTCTCCATCTCCAGCCGCCGGGTCGCCTGCGAATCCACGTCCGGGTCGTAGATCCGGTAGTTCCCCGAGCCCGCCTCCTTCGCCCGGTACATCGCCACGTCCGCGTACCGCAGCAGGTCCTCGGCGCTCTCCGTCTCCGGAGTGCTGAACGCGATCCCGACGGAGCCGTTGACGAACACATCGGTCCCCGCAAAGGTGAACGGGGGCCGGAGCTGCTCCAGAACCCTCTCGGCCACCTTTCCCACGTCCCGCTGGGCGATGTTGAACTCCAGCAGGATGCCGAACTCGTCTCCCCCGAGGCGGGCCACCGTGTCGGCCTCCCGGACCACCGCCTGGATTCGGCGCGCCACCGCCGCCAGCAGCCGGTCGCCCGCAGCGTGACCCAGGCTGTCGTTGATCACCTTGAAGCGGTCCAGGTCCATGAACATGACGGCCACGGAGTTGCCCTGGCGCCGGGAGCGCGCCAGGGCCTGATTCAGCCGATCCAGGAACAACGTGCGGTTCGGCAGGCCGGTCAGCGGTTCGTGCAGAGCCTGGAATCGCAGCTGCTCTTCGAACGTCTTTCGCTCGCTGATGTCGCGGGAGGAGCTGAGAAGCTGGGTGATCTCCCCGCGGTCGTCGCGGATGGGGCGCAGGAGGGTCTCCATCCACACGTACTCCCCGGTGCTCCCTCGCAGGCGGTACGACAGCCGACTGGGCCGGCCGGCCCCGGTAGCCACGAGCGCCGTCTGCACCCCCTTCCAGTCGTCGGAGTGACTCACCTGGAAGAGATCCTTCCCCAACAGCTCCTCCGGCGAGCATCCCAGGAGGGGCTCGCAGGAAGGGCTCACGTACTCGAAGCGCCCGTCCGGTGAGTGCAGGGCGACGAGATCGCTGCTGTTGTGGGCCAGCAGCCGGTACAGGTTCTCCTGCTCCTCGAGCGCGACCTCGGCGCGCCGGTGCTCCGTGATGTCCTGCCCCACGGCGACCAGCTCCCCCTCGGCGCGGTGCCCTCCGTCCAGGGAGGTGAGGTTCCAGAGCAGGATGCGCGGTTCTTCCTTCTCTCCGGTCGGGCCATGAAAAGTGAGGGTCCCCTGCCCCGTGCGGACCGCCTCCAGCTCCGAGGCCACCCGGGGCCGAAGCGATTCCGGAACGCAGATCTCCAGGAAGTCCCGCCCCAACACTTCGTCGCGCGACGCGCCGTGTAGCCTGGCCGCCTCCCGATTCCACTCCAGGATCTCCCCGGCCGGAGAGAGGAGGACGATGGCGCTCCCCGCCGCCTGGAACAGGTTGCGGAACCGGGCCTCCTCCTGAAGCCGCTTCTCCTCCGCGGCCCGCCGCCAGGACGCCTCCCGTACGACCCAGGTCACCCCCCCGCCCACCATCGGGCTGAGGGACAGGTCCAGGGCCACCGTGCCCCCATCCCGGCGTCTCCCCTCGACCTCCCCGACCCAGCGTCCGCTGCGCCGAAAGGCCGGCAGAATCTCCCGATCGAACGCGCCCACCTGCTCGGCGGCGAACAGCGTGCGCCATGCCCGCCCGAACAGCTCCCGCGGGCTCGTGTAGCCGAAGAGCCTGGCAAGGGCCAGGTTGACGTACACGAACGTGTCGGAGCGCCCGACCATCGCCACGCCATCTCGGGTCGCCTCGACGACCTCGGCGGGCGGTCGAAGGGCCTGCTCGGCCAGGGCCCGCTGCTGGGCCAGGATCCGGGTCTCGCGGAGACGGTGGAGCGCGAGCCCCAGCACGCCCACGGCCACGACGCCGCCGGCCACCGTCAACTGGGCGCGTCCCACCTCCAGCAGCCACTCCCGCACGCGGGCCAGCTCCGGCACGAACGCCACGGCCAGCGCCAACCCGACGCCGACGAGCACCGCCCCTAGAACCCATAAGAATGTGATCCGTACGCTCTTCACCGCCCCCCTACCTCCACGACCCGCGATGTGCGCAGCGGCAGCGTCCCGGGCAGGCTGATCACCACTTCCAGCCTATAGACGCCTCTCGACAGATCCTCCGGCACATTGAATGCCACGGAGCGGCGCCAGGGGCCCGACTCCGGGGATGCCTCCCTCCACACGAGGCTCACCGAGGGATGCCGGCGGGCGATTCGCAGCCGCTCCGCCGCCTTCCGAAGCGCGCTCCTCGGGGCCCGCGTGAGGCCCAGGGAAACCGTGGCCGACACCCCGGGATCCACCCCGTACGCCTCCCAGTATACCGGCACCCGCTCGCCGGGCCGCAGATGGAGACGGGCCCGGGCCCCCGTGGAGGCCGCCTGCAGCGTCGGCGGCTCCCCGGCGGTCGTCCGTCCGAGGAGCAGATCCGAGACCGCCGGGCTCCGAAACAGCCGGCGGAGCTCCAGGCCATACCGCACGCGGGCGGCTCGCCCCGCCGATCGGCACAGCATCTCCGCTCCGAGGAGGACACCATCGCCCGGGGCCGGAAACGCCGCCGTCAGAGCTCCCCGGTCGCCGGGGCCGGACTCGCGGCTCACCACCGTGGGCCCGCCGGGACCTGCCGAGAGCACGAGGGCCCGCTCCGCCACCTCGCACCCGGGCGGCGTGTCCGGGGAGGCGACCATGGCGACCATGACGACCGCCGTATCGCCCCGGCGAAACCGCGCCACCTGATGCTCCAGCCGACCGAACTCGCGGGCCAGCGGGTGCGCGTAGTGGCTGTGCGCCCGGCGCGGATCGAGGTTCCACATCTCTGCCGGAATCTCCTCCACGCCGCCTCGCCGGACCAGCCACCGGTCGATCGGCAAAAACTGCCGGGTCCCCGGGGGATCGTGCGCCACGAGGTGCGGCTCTCCGCGAATCAGCCCGGGGCGTCCGAGCGTCGCCTCCCATCCGGCCGGCCAGCCGTACCGGATGAGGATCTCGCGCAGATCGTCCGCCCAGGGGAGCCCGAACCCGGACGCCGCGTCCTCCTGGAGACGATCCATGACGTGGCGGGCGTAGTGCTCCGTGCGCCGTTCGTTCCCCGGCACGAGGTAGAGCGGATCCGCGAGCCACCAGAAGCGAGCCTCGAACTCCGTCCGCTCGCCGCACGGGGGCTTTACGTACGCCCTCCGGGCCCTCCCCTGCAGGAGTCGTCGCAGATCGGCCCAGGCGCAGCGCTCCTCCGGGCCCATTCCTGCGAGCGCCGTCCGGAACGCCGAATCCGCCCGGACGAAGTCGCCGGCGGCGTGGTAGGCAAACCCCGAGAGCGCGGCACACCACCCCGGCTCATCCGAGCGGCAGGCTCCGGCGGCGGCGGCGGCGCCCGCCGTGTCGCCTGCCTCGACCAGATAGCGGACGCGCTGGCCCGTGATCCACCCGTTCCCAGGCAGCTCCCGCTGGGCCGTCCGCAGGCGCACGAGAAGCTCCCGCCGCGCCTTCGTCACCGCCGGGCTCTCGGGGGGAGGCTCCCAGTCCTCCTCGTCGTTCCAGAGGCAGAAGCGCCCGATGATCTCGTCACACGGCCCGGAGACGTACGGCACGCGCCGCAGGTGCTGGCGTCGGATCCGCTCGAAGCGACGCTGGGCGGCGCGCAGCTCGGCGAGCAGCCCGGACGGCTCCCCCGCCTCGCCCCGAAGCGCCCCTTTTCCCTGCACGACGGCCACGTCGGAGGAGGGGCCGAGGTGTCCCCCCGGACCGCCTCCGAGGAGCAGGAACGCCAGGAAGCCGATCAGGAAGGATGCCAGATGATCCGTCCCGGCCGCCTCGCTGTAGCCCCATCCGCGCACCTCGCCACTCCTTCGCGCTGGCCAACCGGAACGCAAAAGATAACCCCTGCCGGGCCCTCTCGGCGACCTGCCAGGGAGGGCTTCCGCCCCGCGGGCACGCGCTCCGGGCCGCCGGGTGACCCCGAGCGCTCCGCGACGGATCAGCGAAGGCCGGGCAGATGCCGGAGCCCGCGCAGCAACCGCGTGAGCCACGTCGCCGACCGGTCCCGGCCCCCCAACGCCCCCGGTGTCACGAGACGCTGCACCGAGATCGTCTGGGCCTCGGTGTACTTGCGAATCCCCTCCGCCCCGTGGCGGCGTCCGACCCCGGAGTCACCGACGCCGCCCATCGGGGCATCCACCGACGCCCACGCGGCCGCGTACGCATCGTTCACGTTCACCGTGCCGGCCCGGAGGCGGGCCGCGACCGCGCGCGCGAAGCGCAGGTCGGAGCTCCAGACGCTCGCGTTCAGCCCGTACGAGGAACGGTTCGCGAGCTCCACCGCCTCCTCGGTGGAGGAGAACGGATACACGGAGACCACGGGCCCGAACGTCTCCTCGGAGTGGACGAGCATTCCCTCGCTCACGCCGGAGAGGACGGTCGGCTCGTAGAAGTACGGTCCGAGATCCGGGCGTGGCCGCCCACCGGCCAGCAGGGTGGCCCCCTTCGCCAGCGCGTCGCTCACGTGGGCCTCCACTTTGCGAAGCTGGGCGGCGGAAACGAGGGAGCCGACGTCGGCCGTGTAGTCCAGCGCCGCACCCATGCGGAGGGACCGCACCCGGTCCAGAAACCGCTCCAGGAAGGCATCGTGGATGGCGTCTTGCACGTACAGGCGCTCGATCGAGAGGCACAGCTGACCGGCGCTGGAGAAGCAGCCCCGCAGCGCTCCCGCCACCGCCCGTTGCAGCCTCGCGTCGGCGAAGACGATCATCGGGTTCTTGCCGCCCAGCTCCAGGGAGCATCCGATGAGCCGTTCGGCGGCTCGGGCACCGACCGCGCGTCCCGTCGCCGTGCTGCCGGTGAAGGCCAGGAAGTCGACCGCGGCGATCAGCGGGGGACCGAGCTCGGGACCCTCTCCCGGAAGAATCTGGAGGAGCCCCGGGGGAAGCCCTGCCTCCTCCAGCAGGGCAGCCGCCCACAGGGCCGTGAAGACTCCCTGCGTGTCCGGCTTCAGAAGGACCGCGTTCCCGGCCACCAGGGCCGGCGCGGCGTCGGACACCGACAGGCTGAGCGGATAGTTCCACGGCGAGATGATCCCCACGACACCCACCGGCCGGCGGGTCTCACGGGTGAGAGTGAGGCCGGGAAAGGCCCCTTTCCGACGCCGGTCGCGGAGGAGGCGAGCCGCGTGGTAGGCGTAGTAGCGACACACGAGGGCGACGTCCGCCACCTCCTCGAACGCGTGACCGCGCGCCTTTCCCGACTCGAGCTGAATGAGGTCCAGTACCTCCTCCTGACGGGCCAGGAGGAGATCGTGGAAACGCAGGAGGGGCCGTACCCGATGTGCGATCGGGAGCTCCGCCCACACCTCCTGGGCCCGCCGAGCTCGCTCGCCGGCTTCCGCCACGTCCCGCCCCTCGGCCCGGGGCACCGTGCCGAGCGTCTCCCCGGTGAACGGGACGGCCACGGAGAGTCCGCTCCCGTGGGCGACCGAAGCCGCCCGAGCGGCGAGCCGGGTCAGAAGATCGGGGTCCATGCGTCCATGCGCGGCTGCCGGTTCAGGCCGCCGGGGGTACGAGAAAGCGAAGCGCGGCCGGGAGCAGCTCGAACTCCACCGCCCCCGCGTCCACGTTCTCCCCGTCGACGTTGAGCCCCAGGCCACCCTCGGCGCGGAGCCGGATGCACCGGGCGCGCCGGACGATCAGGCGGTGGCTCCCGGCGTGCCGGCCGAACAGGATGCGAGGAAGCAGAGCGGCCACGGCGGCGGCCGGCAGAGCCGGAACGACGAGGAGGTCCAACCAACCGTCGTCCGGACGGGCTTCCGAGAGGAGCGGGATTCCGCCGCCCACGTACCGGCCGTTGGCTACCGCGACCGCGTACGTGGAGAGCCGGAGCGCTTCCCCGTCCACCTCCAGCTCCGTCCGATCCGCCGACAGCCGCAGGAGCTCCGAGGCGCTCGCCCGCCGGTACGCCCAGCCTCCCCAGCGACGCTTCGTCGTGCCCGTCGTCCGCCGGGCCACGCGTCCCGCGAACCCGGTCACCGCCACGTTCACCATGTACCGCACCTCCTTCTCTCCGCCGGGCGCCGCTCTTTTCTCGGCGGGCACCGCTTCTTGCTCGGCGGGCGCCGCTCCTCCCTCGGCGGGCGGTCGCCGGCCGCGCCCGCCTTCCATGACCCGCAGCCGGACGGCGTCCACGGCGCGGGTGCGACCGCCAGCGAGCAGCCCCAGCGCCGGCTCGGGGAGAAGCGGAATGCCCAGGCTGCGGGCGAAATCGTTTCCCGTACCGGTGGGGATCAGCCCCAGGAGCGGCCGCTCGGACAGAGGCACGAGCGCGTTCACCACCTCGTGGAGCAGGCCATCGCCCCCCGCCAGGAGCAGCGGACCGCATCCCGAGCGAGCCGCCTCCCTGGCCCATCGAGCGGCGTCACCGGGGCTCTCCGTCACCCGCACCTCGGCCCTCGACAGATCCCGCAGGCCCCGCTCCAGCCCGGGGACGGGCCGGCCTCGCCCCGCCGCCGGGTTCACGATCACGAAAGGTCTCACCCCGGCCTCCGTTCGCAGGTCGACCGCCAAACTCCGGCCGGGGCTTCGCCGGCGCCACCCGAAGCTCTCCCCGGGTCTCGCGGCCCCCAAGGCCGCCCCCGAGCACCTCGACGGAGCCCGCCTCGGCTCCTATGCTGTACGGCCTGTGGAAGAACCACGGTGGGTGGGTGCAAGCATGCCTCGAGTCGGGATCGCCTCGGTCTCTCAGAGCGCCGCCGACGCCGGTGCCCGGGCCGCCGACGAGGGGGGCAACGCGGTGGATGCCGCCGTGGCCGCGGCTCTCGTCTCGGTGATCACCCACCCCGCCATGTGCTCCCTGGGCGGGATCGGCTTTCTCACGATCTGGCCCCCGGGGGCCCCGCCCGTCACGGTGGACGGGGCGGCGGAGATGCCGGGCCGCAACCTTCCGGCCGAACGATTCGGCCGCGGGCTGCGGGAGGTGTACCTGGAGTACGGCGGTGGGGTAAGGACTCGCGTCGGACCCGGCTCGGTGGCCACCCCCGGGGCGCTGGCCGCCTGTGATCTCGCGGTCCGGCGCTGGGGAGCGCTGCCCTGGGGAACGCTGCTCGAGCCGGCATACGAGCATGCCGTCCGGGGCTTTCCCCTCCCCCTCGCCTCCCACCGGTACCTCACTTACGCCCACGAGCGGATCTACGGACTCGATCCCCGCAGCCACGCCGCGCTTCACACCGCCGCCGGGCAGCTCAGGAAGCCCGGCGAGAAGGTGCGGATCCCACACCTGCCGGAGAGTCTCCGCCGGCTGGCCGACGGGGGGGTCGAGGAGCTGTATGGGGGCGAGCTGGGACGCCGCGTGTGCGAGCACGTGGAGGCCGAGGGAGGCCTTCTCACCCGGGAGGACCTGGCGGCGTACGAGGCTCGAGTCCGACCCGCGTTGGAGGTCGACCTGGACGAGTGGCGACTGGCGACGAACCCCCCGCCCGCGATCGGCGGGGTCACGCTGGCCGCCATGATCCTCCTGATGAACGGGGCTCCGTCCGAGCCTTGGACGCGGGACGCGGTGGGGCGGCTCATCGGCGTCGAGCGGGCCGTCTTCGAGTACCGCCGGCGCCACCTGGACCGCAGCGAGCAACGGGAGGAAGAGGCACACCGGCTGCTGGAGGCCGCCGCGGCGGGTCTCCCGCTCACGCGCGATCTCCCGAGCGGCGAGGGCCGTCCACGCGGGTCGGAGCTATTGCCCTGCGGCGGCGCGCACCGGCCGCCGGACGACGGGGGGGAGGCCCCGCCCCGCGGCCCTGGCTCGACGCTCCATACCTCGGCCGTGGACACGGATGGGCTCGCCTGCTCCGTCACCCTTTCCGACGGCTACGGCTCCGGGGTGATGGCACCCGGCACCGGGTTCTGGCTGAACAACTGCCTGGGGGAGCCGGAGCTGAACCGCCGGGGCGTCCACGCCTGGACCCCCGGTGCCCGACTCCCCTCGAACATGGCCCCGAGCGTCGCCCGGGGGCCGCGGGGCGAGATCCTCGCGATCGGCTCCCCGGGCGCGGACCGGATCACCACCGCGATCCTGGCGACGCTGCTCAACTTCGTTCGACTCGAGATGTCGCTGCAGGAAGCCGTCGCCCACCCGAGGCTGCACGTGGCGCTCCGCGAGGAAGGGGAGGGCTACGAGGTCGTCCACGAGGCGGGAATCCCCGTTCCGGAGACCTCCGCTCCCGTTCGCTGCCTCGACGAGCCGTCCATGTACTTCGGAGGTGTCGAGGCGGCGCTGAAGACCTCGGGGGGAAGCCTCGACCTGGCGGCGGATGCCCGGCGATCGGGGGGCACGGCCGTGGGAGGCCGTCCCTGACAGCTCGGCTCGCGGCTTCCTACGGGCGGGCGAACGTCGTCTCGGCCACCGAGGCCGCGGTGAGGGCCGGCCGCGATCCCACATGCCTGAAGGAGCGACGGGCCGGCCGGCCCGGCTCCTCGGCCGCACGAGCCACGAGCGGGACCTGGTGGCGACGGGTCCGCCGGATCACCTGCCGGGGGGGCGCCGGCGGAAGACCTCACCCTGCTCGCCCGCCGGCGACCAGGCCAGGCCCGCCCCGAACCCCCACTCCGGGGTGTTGCCCGCGTAGCCGGCCAACAGATCCGCGTCCAGCAGCCAGGGACCGAGCCGCAGATCGGCCCCCACCCGAACCTCCCCCAGATCCTCCGTCCCGATCGGCACGTGTCCCCGCGTGCTGGCCCGGCCATCCAGGCTCACCGCGAGCCGCGCCCGCCGGCCGGGGAGCGCGTACAGCAGCTCCGCGCTGTACACGGCCACGTCGTTCTGCTCGAAGCTCTCCAGGGGCGCCTCCAGGATCCCGATCCCCACGTCGCCGGTGAAGCGCCACGGGCCGCGCCCGAATCCTGCCAGGAGGGAGGCCCGGAAGTCCGTCGTGTTCGGGCCGATTCCCTTGCTCTCGTCGGAGTTCGGCAGCTTGACCTCGAGCCGGCCTCCGGCGGAGAAGCCGTCCTCGGAGCCGATCGGAGCGAAGAGAAGCCCGATGCGAAAGTCCCCCGCGTCGGCCGTCGTCCCGTCCGCCACCCCCTCGTCCAGGGGGACGTTCGACGGACCCGCCTCGTCCACGGAGAGCACCTGATAGGCGTCTCCCCGCACCTCGAGCACCACCCGGGAGGCCATCCCCCAGGCGACGCTCACTCGGGGGGCCGAGAGCAGGTCGCCGGTGAGTGCGGAGAGGGGAAAGCGGGCGTCCGCCCCCCAGGCCGCCCCGAGCCCGAGGAGGAGGTCCCCGGCGTGCACCGTCGCCACGGGCTGGACCGCCGGGTCCCGCCGGAGCTGGCCGACGGCGGGCAGAGGAGCGAGCAGCGTTCCCCCGAGCGCTGGCGCGGAGAGCCAGAGCAGCACCGTGCGGGACCGAGCGGCGACGGCGCCGCGACCGGGTCCGCCGGGAGGACGGAAGGAACCCGGGCTCGGGCGCATCGGTTCGGAGGGTGACGCGGCCGCCGTCCAGTCATCGTGCGGCCCCCGGAACGGAACCGACGATCGATCAACGGAGGGAGTTGAAGCCCCCATGCGCGTGCTGCACCCGCTCTTCGTCCACCTGCACATCGCCTTCCTCCTCATGGCGTTCGTGGCCATGTACACCTGGCTCTTTCGGGGCCTGGCGTCCAGCGTGTTCGAGGATCGGATCTACCGCTTCGCGCGGGTCAACACGTGGCTGGGCGTCATCACGGTGGCGCTCTCCATGATTGCCGGGATCCGGGACGGCCTCTTCGGGATCATCGTCCGCTTCTCCAGTCCCCACGGCGGGTGGCTGGTGCTGAAGACGGCTCTGGCCACGCTTCTCCTCGGCATCTACGGCCTGTTCCTGTATCAGAGCTCCAAGAAGAAGAGCTACCTTCAGGAGGACCGCCGAGTCATGCTCTGGTGCCTCGTCACCCAGGGGGTGGGGATCCTCGTAGTGGCCGCCACTACGACGATCGGCACGATGCTGGTCTACTACCGGGACCTCCTCCCTCTGCTTCCCAACCCGTTCGGGGCCTCATGAGCGGAGCTCCGACCCGGATCGCCATCCTCGGAGGCGGATTCGGCGGCCTGTACGCCGCCACCTACCTGTCGGCGGCGGACTTCCCCGAAGGCAGCGTCGAGGTGACGCTCGTCTCCGACACGAACCATTTCACCTTCACCCCCCTCCTCTCCGAGGTCGTCGGCGGCAGCCTGGGGCGGGAGCACGTGACGTTTCCCTACCGGATGATGGCGCGCCGGTACGGATTCCGCTTCCTGCTCGGCCGGGTGGAGGGGATCGACCCGTCGAGCGGCGTCGCGGAGACGACGGCGGGACCGGTCCCGTTCGATCACGCCGTGCTCGCCTTCGGGGCGCGTCCCCGCTACTTCGCGAACGAGGAGCTGGAGCGGCGGAGCCTGCCGCTGACGTCCGTGGCCGAGGCGACGGCGATCCGGGATCGCGTCCTGGCGCTCGCCGAGCGCGCCTCGCTGGAGAGGGATCCGATCGTTCGGCGCCGGCTGCTGACCTTCGCCGTCGCCGGGGCCGGTCCGGCGGGGGTGGAGGCCGCGAGCGAGATCTGGCAGCTCCTGACCGGCGTCCTGCCTCGATACTACTCCCTGGGCGATGCGCCCCGGGTCCTCATCGTCGAGGCGAACGATTCCATCCTCCGGGGATGGGACGCCGACCTGGCCCGGGCCGGCCTGGCGGCGCTGCGACGGCGGGGCGTCGAGGTTCACCTCCGGACGCTCGTGGCCGGATTCGACGGGCGGACCGTCCTCACGAAGGCCGCAGAGGGTCCCGGTGAGACGGACTCCCGGGAGGACGCCGTGCAGACGGAGACCCTGATCTGGACGGCCGGCACGGCTCCCGCGTCCGCGCCCCTGGCGGACTCCCCCCTCTCCCGGAAGAAGAGCGGTCACTTCTCCGTGGATGTGCACCTCCGAGCGAAGGGGTTCGAGAACGTGTACGCCGTCGGGGACGTGGCGTCCCTGGTGAACCCGCGGACCGGGCGGCCCTACCCCCCCGTGGCCCCGATCGCGATCAGCCAGGGGGTGCGGGCGGCGGGCAACGTCGAGAACGCCATCGCCGGCCGCCCGCCGGAGCCGTATCAGGCACACCATGCCGGGAAGATCGTCTCCCTGGGGGGCGGCGTCGCCCTGGCGGATCTCCTCGGCTTCCGCGTCACCGGCCACCCCGCGTGGGCCATCTACCGGCTGACGTACCTGCTGAAGCTCGTCGGGCTCCAGAACAAGGTGCGGACGGCCGCCACTCTGCTCCTGAACCGCGTCTTCGAGCGGGACCTGAGCTGCGTCTGCTGACTCGTCGCTGAGCTGGAGCTGCGGCTGCCGATGCCGCACGGAAGTCGGGAGGCCGATCCCTCACAGCGGCGGCCGGCCGACGGGACACCGCCTCTGCACCCCGGCTCCGACGGCCAGGACCCGCTCCTCTCCCCGGGGCGGGCCCACGACCTGGAGGCCCACCGGGAGCCCCCTCGCGTCCCTCCCGCACGGCACCGAGAGGGCCGGAAGGCCGGCGAGGCTGAAGACGAAGGTCGGGGCGATCCAGTCCACGTACGTCTCCATCTCCCGGCCCGCGATCCGCTTCGGATAAGGCTCTTCCACGGGGAACGGCGGCACCGAGGTGCACGGGGTGAGCAGCGCATCGAAGCGCTCGAAGAGGGTCCGGAGCGCGTGCCAGATCTCTCCCCGCACCTCCTCGGCCGCCGCCAGCTCCTGGGCGGTGAGGGTAAGTCCGCGCCGGATGTTCCCGGCCAGGTTCTCGCCCAGGCGGTCCAGCTCCCCCAGCCGCCGACGGTGCTGCACGACCATCCACAGGCCGCGGAGGGCGAGGAACGCTTCGCGCCCGGCGGACAGATCCAGCTCCACCTCCTCCACTTCGCTCCCGGTCCGCTCCAGCTCCCGGGCGGCCGCACGGCACGGCGCCTCCACCTCGGGAGCGACCCCGAGGCGGGAGACGTCCGGGCAGTAGGCCAGGCGCTCGCCGCCCCCGAGCCCGGCCGCCGCGGCGGCC
>JBHHYJ010000003.1:0-82425 GCA_046757485.1 Gemmatimonadota bacterium | reverse complement strand
GCGGGAGTTGAACGTCAGGGAATCGCCCGCCGTCTGCACGTCGAGCACGTCGAGGGGCAGCGCCGCGGCCGGATCGAAGGTACGGCGGGCCAGCACCGCCCCGCCCGTGTCCCGAATCTGGTAGGTGCGGCCGGTCTCCTCGGCCACCAGCGAGACGTTGCCCCGCTGCCGGATCGCCAGGGTCCGGGCCAGGCCGACGTCCGAGCCGACCAGCACCGCGGCCTTGCGCACGACCGCCGCCTCGTTGAACTGGCGGTACCCGCCGTACGCGATCGCGAGCAGCACGGTGGCCACGATGATCACCATCAACAGCTCGACGATCGTGAACCCCCTTCCTGATCCGGCCATCGCCGCCCTTCCGCACTCCCCGGTTGCGACCCCTGGCGGGCCTCCTCTGTCGCACCCGCCTCGACCCTCCTCCCCACCCGCGGGCAGGCTCCCAGGCGCTCCAGGGGCTGCCCTCACCCCCGCCGCCGAAGGCGGGGTGGCCGGCTCTCCCCACGGCAAGATGATTGCCCGGCTCCAACTCGGCATGCGGCAACGGCATACGGTCCTTCTCAGCGCCCCGCGGCGTGAAGTTTTTGCACACGCGGGCACTTCTTTGTGCAGGCCGCGGGCGGAGTCCGGAAGCCGTTTCAGGGAAGGGAGAGTCGCTCCTGGCGAACCCGGCCGAGAAAGTTGCTCACGAGCCGCACGCCTCGGCGACCCCGGTACAGGTAGATGCTCCCCGGCGCCGCCTGGCCGCGAGCGTTGAAGCGGAGGCTGGCGGGCCGGATCCGCACGGAGTCCAGCCGGAGCAGCCCGCCTCCCTGAATCGGCGCGCTGGCCAGGAGGCTGTCCGCGGGGTCCACCAGCAGCAGGTCTCCCGTCGTCCCGAGTCGAATCCGGACCGGCTCCCGACGGGCGGCGGCCAGGAGCCGCGCGCGATTCAGGAGCGCACGCGTCAGAGACGCGGCGCGGTCCATCGAGTAGACCTCCAGGGAGGTGCGGATCGCCGGCGCCGCCATCGTCAGCAGGCTGCCGACCACCGCCAGGGCGACGAGCAGACCCGGCAGCGAGACTCCTTCCCCCAGCGCTTTCTTCCACACCCGGACCTTCCCCACTGACGTGCACCCTCCTTCGGCCCGAGTCAGGGGGCCGGTGAACGGTGCGCCCGGGGATCAACTCCGGATCAACCGCCGCGAGGCGGCCGATCGCGGTCGGGCGACGGCGGCCCTCGTACAGGCGAGCCCCGCTCCCGGGGGAGCTCCGGCCCTCGGCCGGCACCGGCGTTGGGCCGTTCATGGGGTCGCACACGTGGGTGAGCCGACCTGGATGCGGCTGACGGCCACCGTACACACCACGTTCGTTCCCGGGTTCGTGGCCTTCGCGCCCCACCCGGTGGCCGTCGCGCTGTCCACGGTGACGGTGACGTTCTGCGAGGGAGCGAACATGCCGGTCAGCAGGCTAAGGTTCGATGTGTACGTCTGGGTCTCACTGAAGTAGGCATCCTGGGCCATCGTGAGGTTTCGCAGGTCGCTCCGCATCGCGGCCACGAAGGCCCGCTCCTTCGTGCTGAAGAAGCGGGGAATCACGATGGAGGCGAGCAGCCCGATGATGATGATCACGATCAGGAGCTCGATGAGCGTGAACGCCTCGGTCCTGCGGCGCACGCGTGACGGACCCCGCGCCGGGCGGCGCGCTGGAGCTTTCGAACGCATCGAATCTCCGTGACTGGATTCGCTGGACTGTCGTCGTCGGACGCGCCCCCGAGGCGCAACCCGCGTGCCGATGGCACAGGCAGCTTAACTCCCGTAGTTTCAACCCGGTTACGAGCGTTGCTCGACGCTGGCTGTGGCCGAACGCGGGCTCGCGTGCAGAATGCAAGGCGAGCCTTCCGGGCTCGAGCGCCACGGCTCACCAAAGCCCGACGAACCGTCCTCCCCGGTACACGTACGCGGGCCGGCCCGGATAGCGGGCCCGGAGCTCCGAGTTCCGGTCCCGGAGATCCCGCGCCACGACGAGGGTGCCATCGAGCGCGGGGCGGTTGGCGAGGAGGTGCGGAGTGTACACCGTGTACCCGCCCCTGTCGTACTCGATCTCTTCCCGGCAGGCCGTGGGGAGCACGCGGTCCGGCCGAAGTCGCAGAGTCGGATCTCCGTTCCACTCCGGGGTCGCGAGGGTGACCGCGGCCGCCCCGACGAGTCGCCGGACCTCACGGGCCGACGTCGGGGCATCCCACCCCTCGGCCCGCGCCCGCCGCTCCAGAAGCTCCAGGTCGCAGTGATCCGCGCTTCGATACGCCCGCTCCACCAGCGACGCCGGTAGCCCCAGGTCGCGAAGCCGCACCAGGAGCCGGTTCCCCCAGCTCACGGAGACGAAGACGAGGCCCTCGGAGATCCCCGCCTCGGCCGCCTCCCGCGCGAGATCCTCCCGCATGCTGGGCAGGCTGGAGGAGTAGACCCGGAAGCGCTGGGGGACGGCGTACGCCAGGGCATACCCGCCGCACAGGAGGAGCAGCCAGGCCGCCGGCACGGCCCACCCTCCCGGCAGCGCCCGGCTCAGCCGCGCGGGCGTGAGGCCGTCGAGTCGGCGGAGCAGGGCCGGAATCGCCCGGGCCGTCAACGGAATCAGGAAGACGAGCCCGCCGTACAGGAAACGCGGGCCGAGGCGGGCGTCGCGGTGCCAGTAGAAGAAGTAAGCCGCCGGTATCGCCACAAAGCCGACCAGAAGCCTCGCATCCCAACGCTCGGAGCCGAGGCCCGCGAGAAAGAAAAGAGCGATCGGCAGAAGCGCCGGAATCGGCCACTCGAACAGATACACGTTCAGCAGGGCCAGGTCCACGAGCTCGTTTCGCAGCCCCGTCCTCGGCGTGTGCAGGTCCCCCCACGGCGTCGCGTGGAACCCGAGACCGTGATCGCTGCCCCACAGCCGGATGTAGCCGGGCAGAAGCGGATCCCCCGTCGTCCACGCGTTGTACAGCAGGTACAGAGAGGCGACGGCCAGGAAGCCGGCGGCGCCCCCGGCGAGGTGAGCCAGCCTTCCACGGCGCCAGGCGGCCGCCGTGGCCATCGGCGCGAGGACGGCCGCGGCGGCGAGCGCCGTCAGCGGGCGAGAGAGAAACGCGCCGCCGAGCGCGGCGCCCGCCCCGGCGAGCCACCCCGAACCGGCGCCCTGCTCCCAGCGGGCCCACACATACAGGCCCAGGGCCAGAAAGAAGAGGCAGGAAACGTGGTTCATGTAGCTCGCTCCCATGAACCAGAAAAACGGCGAGAGAATCAGAAGGAAGAGCGTCCAGAGTGCCGTCGTCTCTCCGTACACGGTGCGCGAGAAGCGGAAGAGAAACAGGCTCGTCCCCAGGCTGAGCAGAAGGGGGACGGCCCAGGCCGCACCCAGGCGAAGGCCGATCGCCAGGAGGGCCGCGTGGCCGGGCGGATACTGCGAGTACCACCGACCCCCGTCCACCAGCAGGTGCTGGATGAGAAAGAACGGCGGATTCGGCGGCCCGGGCGCGCTCACGGCGCCCGCCGCGAAGATCCGGGCCTGGAAGAGCTGCGCTACCGAGTCGACCAGGAGAGGCTTCCCTCGAAAGACCCCCGCGGACGCGAGGCCCAGCAGGCTCGCGAGGAGGAGGCCGAGGAGGATCGGCATCCGGACCCGGGCGCTCCACCGGGCAACCCGTTCGTACAACCTGCCGGGCCACTCCGCCGGCAGAAGCAGCGACAGGAGCCAGGCCCCGCCCCCGAACAGGGCGGCGCCCGAGACCCACTCCATCGGGTGGGCCAGGAACGTCCCCCCCTTCACCTCGCCGAACAGTCGGCGCAGCGGAAGGAACGGAACGACGAGCAGGAAGGCTCCGGCGAGGCGCCCCGCCGCCCGCCCGGCCTTCATTCGCCGCTTGGCCCGAACCGCCGCCGTCGGCGGCGGCTGAGGCCCAGTCCGCCGAGCAGCGTGAGCCCGGCCGCGAGGGAGAGCCATCGGCCGATCTCGTAGGGTCGTGACCGGTAACGGAAGACGAGCTCCCGGTCACCGGGCCCGACCGGCACGGCACGGAAGAAGAAGTTCGCCCGGTACACCGGCCGCTCCTCCCCGTCCACCACCGCGCTCCATCCCGGATAGTAGCTGTCGGTCAGCACCAGGTAGCCCGCCCCCGGAACCGAGAGGCGTACCCGGATCACCTCGCCGCTGTCGGAGACGATCTCGGCCTGCCCGCGAGCCCGCGCCGACCACGCCTCGGCCCGCTCCGATGCATTCCGGGCCAACTCCGGCGACCCGACGAGAGCGACCTCCCGCTCCGGGTCCCGCCCGGCGTCCAGCGCCGCGTTCAGCGCCTCCACCTCGTCCCGGTAGAACGTTCCCCGGGGGACCACGTACGCCCGCGGGAGCGGATCGCGCACCTCGTACAGGTATCCGGGAACGGAATCCAGCACGACCGCGGCCCGGTACCCCTCCGCGGCGAGCCACGCCCGGTGGTACGCGTACTTCACGCTGGTCAGCCTCAGCAGGCGCCAGCGCCGCTCGGCGTCCGGCAGGACCCGATAGATCTCGTGTTGGTCCACGTAGCGACGGAGCTTGATGGCGTCCCACGTGTCCGGTGCCAGGATCCGGCGGTACTGGCTCGTGTTCGGAGCCATCGTCTGCTGCCATAGCCACTTCTGCGCCTGAAGCGCCACCCGGGGCTGGATGCGCACGATCCCCGAGAGCTCGTCGAACGGCGTGGCCCGGTATCGATACGTGAGCCGCAGCTCCTCCATCGGCAGATAGCGGGCGAGGAGCGGCTCGCGCTCGTAGAACGCCCTCTCCACGACCGGGTTCAGCCCCCGGTGGGCGAGAAAGAGATCTCCCGTGACGAGGAGGAGGAGGAGAGCCGCGAGCCTCTGCGGCGCCAGCCTGCCTCGCCGGTGCAGCCAGATCGCCGCGACGCCGACCGTGGTCAGGGCCAGAAGGATGTCCAGGTGTCGGCCCCAGACGAGCCACGTGAAGTCGAAGTTCCACACGAAGTTCTGGGTCGGCACCCGGCTCCGCGCGAACGTGTAGAACGCCTCCTTGCCCGTAAGCCACGCAAGCTTGACACCCAGCCCCACCGCGAGGAGAAGCAGGGCCGAGGCCGCGAAGCGGCGCCCCGCCCCACGCACCCTCAGCGAGTCGAGCCCCCGCCCGGCGAGCATCGCCGTGCCCACCCCGGTGGCGAGGAAGAACTTTTCGGGGAAGCGAAAGGCGGCGAAACCGGGCACGAGCTCGAAGCACCAGCGATACAGTGGCAGGTGGTCACCGAGGCCGAGGAGGACCCCGGCCACCATGGCGCCGGTCCAGAACAGGGCTTCCCGGCGGATCCCGGCCTCTCGCCAGGCGAACAGCCCCAAACCCAGGGGCACGGCCCCCAGGTAAATCGAGAAGAGCCAGGGATCCGTCGTGCCGATCTGGCTCCTCACCCCGAACCGGTACACCGGATCGCTGTAGTCGGGCGGGAAGACGAGGTGCAGGAGGCGCAACGGATCGATGGAAAAGCCCGTCGCCTCCTCGTACGTCAGCCCGGTGCCCCTGCTCGAGTGGGCCAACATCTCGGCCGTCGGCAGGAGCTGCACCAGGCTGAGGCCCACGACCGCCAGGACCGCCAGGCCCAACAGCAGGAGGAGCCGCCAGGCGGCGGCCCGGGTGGGCCGCGCGTCGAGCAGCCGGAGACCGACGAACGCCCCCACGAGCAGGACGCCGATCACGAACGTCTGGGGCTCACCGGCCAGGAAACCGAGGGTGGCGGTCGCGACCAGGCCCAGAAAGGCGGCCCGGGATCGCTCTTCGGCCAGCCGGAGGAGGAAGTAGCCGACCAACGGGACCCAGGCGGCCGCCTGGAGCGCGTTCAACAGGTTCAGAAGGGAGGCGAAGTAGCCCCCCAACATGAAGGAGACGGCGGCCACCGCGCTCCCGAACGGGGAGAGGCGCGTGCGCCGGGCGAAGGCGTACATCCCCACGCCGCCCAAGATGAAGTGGAGAACGACCAGGAGATTGAAGGCCGGGAAGAATCCCAGCACGGCGAACAGCCAGTGAGGCGGGTAGAAGACGCCCGACTGGAAGTTGGCCATCAGGGGAGCCCCGGTTCCGTAGAACGGGGTCCACAACGGGATCCGGCTCTCCTGGAGGGCGGACCACAGGAGGTGGAGCTGGGGGATGAAGAACATCTGCATGTCGCGGGCGACCGGCACCCACGCCATGGTGAGGAGCTCCCACAGAAAGAGCGACCCCAGCAGGGAGAGGCCGAGCACGGCCACCACCTCTCGCACCGCCCCCCCGCCCCCGAGCTGAGCCTTCCCCCTCACCGACCGCTCCCTCCGTCGCCCATCGGAACCCTCGGAGCTCCGTAGCCGCTCCAAGAGACGATGCCTCGGGCCCGTTGACAACGGCGCGGCGACCGCCGGGGGCTCGCCACCCGGAGCGCCCGGACCCGCCGCCCGCCCGCGGACCTGCCCAAAAAGAAGAAGAGGGCGCCTCGGCCGTGCCGCGGCGCCCTCTCTCACGTCAGCTTCGCTGGCGCGTTCTGCCGCTCAGCTCAGCAGCTGGTGCCCGACGCGATCTTGCCGGAGTTGTTCCCGGCCGCCGGCGTCGTGTTCACGCACCACGTCTTCGACGAGCTCGAGTGCTTGGCCGTCGCCGTGAAGCCGTTCGTGGCGGAGGTCGCCCCCAGGGCGACGCTCTGGCTGGCCACGAAGTCCGTCGTGCTGTTCCCGTCCATGTCGACGGCGGTACCAGCGGCCACGGCTCCGCCCCAGTACGTCTGGGCATCGGCGAAGTACGCCTCCTGGGAGGTCATCAGGTTCCGAAGGTCGCTCTTCGCCGCCGCGTCGTACGCCTTCTCCTTCGTGCTGGCGAACTGCGGAAGGGCGATCGCGGCCAGGATGCCGATGATCACCACGACGATCAGCAGCTCGATCAAGGTGAATCCCTTCGCGTTGCGCATCTCACTCCTCGCTTGCTGTGGTTGCCTGCCCGGGAGCTGTCCCGAGAACCCTGAGTCGCCTAGAGGCCCCCGCCTCCGCAGCGTTCCCGGGCAACCCCCGTGCCCCGCACGGCAGGATTATTCAACCTATTGTTATGACTGGAGTTACATGGTGCGGTGGTCGACCGAAAAAGGCTCCCGTCAGCCCCTCGGCCTTGCAGGATGCACGACCCTTCCCCATCTGCAACCACCCTCCCACGACCCCTCCCCGCCGCCGAGCGGAGAGGGATCCCTCACACGTCGAGTCCGAACCGCTTGATCTTGCGGTACAGGGTGCTGGGATCGATCCCCAGCACCTCGGCGGCGCGGCTCTTGTTGCCCGACTCCGCCCGCAGAACGTGCTCGATGTAGGCGCGCTCGATCACCTCGAGGGTCGGGTTGGCGGGAGGCTTGTCCTGGATGAGGGGCACGGGCTCCTTCGTCCTGAGGCGGGCCTGGAGGGCGTCCGGCTTGATGACGTCCCCCCGGCTGAGCACGACCGCACGCTCGACCACGTTCTCCAGCTCCCGGACGTTCCCCGGCCAGCGGTAGCCCTGCAGCACCTCCATCGCCTCGGCGGAGAGCGCCTTGGCCGGCTCGCCGGTCCGCTCCGCTTCTCTCTCCAGGAAATGCTCCGCCAGCAACGGAATGTCATCTACCCGGTCCCGGAGGGGTGGAAGCTCGATGGAGATGACGTTCAGGCGGTAGTACAGGTCGCTCCGGAAGCGACCCTGCTCGATGTCCCGCTCCAGGTCGCGGTTCGTGGCGGCGATGAGCCGGACGTCCACCGGGAGGGCCTTGGTGGAGCCGACCGGGATCACTTCCCTCTCCTGGAGGACGCGCAGGAGCTTCACCTGGGTGGAGGCCGCCATCTCGCCCACCTCGTCGAGGAAGAAGCTGCCGCCCGAGGCCGCGACGAAGAGGCCCTCCTTGTCACGCACCGCGCCCGTGAAGGAGCCCTTCACGTGCCCGAACAGCTCGGACTCGAGAAGTCCCTCGGGAAGCGCGGCGCAGTTGAGCGACAGGAAGCGGCGGCTTGCCCGGTCGGAAAGCTCGTGTATGTAGCGGGCGAAGATCTCCTTGCCGGTTCCGCTGGCGCCCCGGATGAGGATCGTGGAGTCGCTGGCCGCCACCGCCTCGGCCATCTCCAGCGCCTTCAGAAACGCGGGGCTTCCCCCGATCGGGCGGATCGCATCGCGCTGCTCCCGTCTCTGAATCTCCTTCTTGAGCTTGGTGTTCTCCCGTTTCACGCGGCCGAAATCGATGGAGCTTCGCAGGACGGCCACCAGCTCCTCGTTCTTGAACGGCTTCTGGATGTAGTGGGTCGCGCCGAGGTTCACCGCCTGGACCGCCGACTGGAGAGAAGCCTGTGCGGTCATCAGCACGACGGGCGTGTCGGGATCTTCCTCCCGGATCGACTCCAGCACCTGGACCCCGGTCACCTTCGGCATGCGCACGTCCGTGAGCACGACATCCGGGTTCGTGTCGGCGAACTTCTCGAGTCCTTCAGCCCCCGAGAGGGCCGAAAGCACCTCGAACCCTTCGCCCGCCAGCAGCACGCTGAGCGTCTCGACCATGCTCTGCTCGTCGTCGATGACGAGCACGCGGGGCTTTTCCTTGCTCATGGGACGGCCTCGCTCGCCTGAATGGAGTTCGTCACGCCTCGGAGGCTTCGGACGCGGCCGAGGCCGGAGATGGGTCCACCCGACCCTCGCTCCCGCGTCGGGCCCTCACGGTGCTCCAGCCCTCCTCCTCGAACGCCCTCCGCCCTTCCGGTTCCCGGCGGGGCAGGACGACGCTGAAGGTGGCTCCGTGGCCCGGTTCCGAGCTGACCAGCAGCGCTCCGCCGTGCGCCTGCACGGCCCGGTTGGCGATGGCCAGCCCCATGCCGCTACCTCCGCTCCTCCGTGTATAAAACGGGTCGAAGATCCTCTCCAGCTCCTCCGCCTGGATGCCGGGGCCGTCGTCGATGACCCGGATCCGCACGGGCGCCCCCGCCGCGACGTCCCGGACCGACGCCTCGGCGGGGGGGGAGTCCACCACAACCCGGACGCTGACCGACCCTTCCCTCCCGCCTACCTGCACCGCGTTCAAGACGAGGTTCACCAGCGTCCGGTGGATAAGGTCCGGGTCCCCCCAGAGGTCGTCAAGCGCCTCCTCCACCTCCACCTCGAACGAGGCTCTCTCTCCGGCGGCCTCCGGGCGCTGCCGCACGACTTCCACCGCCTCCCGGACGGCCTGCTCGACGTCCACCGGCTGGCGTCGGGCGACGTCCACCCGCGCGAAGTCGTTGAACTCACCCAGGAGGCGGGCGAGGCGGTCCGTTTCTCGCACGATGAGGCCGCTCAGGACGCTCGCTTGCTCCCCGGCCGGCCGATCGCCCGACAGCTGCTCGACGGCGCTCCGGATCGAAGCCAGGGGGTTCTTCAGCTCGTGGGCCAGAGAAGCGGACAGCTCGGCCACGGCCTCGAGGCGACTCGCCCGCAGCCGGAGACGTTCGAGCTGCCGCGCCTGCCGGGCGTCCTGGAGAACGAGCATCACGAGCGGAGGCGTCCCCGGACGGGAGTACGCCGTCGCCTGCACCGTCGCCGGCCGACGTTCCCCCCCCGCCGCATCACGGTGAACCTCCGCCTCCCGGTTCCGGACGGGCCGCCCCGTCCGCAGGGTCTCCTGGACCGCTCTCGCCGCCTCCGGCGCGCGGCGTATCAGCTCCGAGAGCAGGTCCCGCCCCACCCACGCTTCCGCGTGCAGGCCCAGGAGCTCCTCCGCCGCGGGGTTCAGGTACGCGGCCCGGCCCTCCGCGTCGAGCGCGACCACGCCCGCCTCGATCGTACGCAGGATGTCCGCCGTCCCCAGGCGGAGGCGGCGGAGCTCCCCTTCCACGGTGTGCAGCGCCTGGCCCAGCTGGCGGTGCCGGGCGGCGATGACGCCGCTCACCGTCGCCACCACCGTGAAGATCCCGACCTGGACGAGAACCGTGATGTCCAACATCTCCGGATAGGCGATCGCGATCTCCAGCAGGTAGGCGAGGCCGGTGGCCAGTGCGGTCTTCACCGCCGCGGCCAGGGGAAGGATCAGAGCGTAGCCGGAGACGAGGGCGATGTACAGGAGCGGGGGAAAGACCCCTCGACTCCCTCCGGTGATGTGGACGATCCCCGTGACGAGCAGCAGGTCCACCGCCGCCTGAACGTACAGGAAGCCGGGCCCCAGGGGGCGGGGACGCCCTCCGTGGCTGTACCAGTACGAGAGGGGGGTGACCAGGCCCGCCAGGGCCAGCCCCGCGAGTGACACGACCCGGATCTGCGGATCCAGGTTCTCGGCCGCGCCGCGGAGCCAGACGTCGCTCAGAAGCAGTGCCGTCCCGTACACGCCGAGCGTGACGACAAGGCGCCCCGCGTAGATCCAGTACAGCACCCTGGCCGCCTCCAGCGGGGTGCGGGTCTCTCCGGGGCTCGATCGGCTCGATTCCAACGATCGCCGTCCTACTCCGAGGCTTCCCGCTCCGGGCCGGTCCACTCGGGCGGCTCGTCGAACACGCTGATCGTTCGGATCGAACCCTGTCGAACGGAGGCGGTGAGCGAGCGAGGCATCGCGGCCGCAGGGTCCGCCAGGGCACGACGCAGGAGGCCGTCTCGGGCTCCGGCCCGCGCGTCCGGGGCGCACGCCGGCCACAGCCCCAGGGGGCCGGCCGCTTCCCTCAGGCTCGTGCGTGCCGTGCCGAAGGTGGCCGTCCAGGACGCCACGCGATCCTCCTCGCTCCCGGGCGCTCGCCGACAGCGAAGCCGAACGATCAGGGTCGGATACCGGTAGACGAGCCACCGGTCCGCTCCGATCCGGCGCTCGGCGGACGGCTCGCCCAGAAGCTCCTTCGCCGATTCCGCCGTGCGCCCCACCATCCCCCGCAGGGGAAGCGTCGGCGGCTCGGACACCCGCCTCATCCCTCCGCCGGGACGACCCGTAGCGTCACACGCCGCTCCCGCGGGCCGTCGAACTCGCACAGAAAGACGCCCTGCCATCGGCCGAGCCGCACCCGGCCTTCCGAGATGATGAGGGTGAGGCCCGGGCCGACGAGCGACGTCTTGATGTGGGAGTCCGCGTTTCCCTCCAGGTGCCGGTAGCGGGCCCCGCGCGGCACGCTCGCCTCGAGCCAGGCGGAGATGTCCCGGGCCACGGCCGGGTCGGCTCCCTCGTTCACGGTGAGGCCCGCGGTCGTGTGCTCCGACCACAGGACGCAGATCCCCTCCCGCACTCCAGACGCCGCCACGGCCCGCTCCACATCCGAGGTGATCTCCACGAGCTCCTCTCGGGTGCTCGTTCGCACCGAAAGCGTCGTCACTGCCCCTCCCGGACCCCCGCCGGTCCACCCCACGAGAGGCTCACCGCTCCGGGGCCTCCGATCCCTCGTCGCCCGCGAGGACCACGAACCGCACCGTGTCCGCCGCCGCCCGAGCCAGAGGCACGTGGTCGCGGTCCGCGAGGATCGCGATCACCCGGTGGGAGCCCGGAGCGAGGCCCCCGAGCGCAAAGCTCTCCTGGCCGCGCCCCAGGTGGAGGATCCCCGAGACGCCCGCCGGAATCGTGTCGCTCGAAGGTGTCGGGTCGCGATCGACGAAGAGATGGTGATGGGCCGTTCCCGGGCGTTCGTCGGCGGCCGGCGCGATCTCGACGCCCGATGCCGCCAGCACGACCCGGACCTCCGACCCCGCGACCTCCGCCCCGTCGGCCGGCTCGACGATCTCGACCCTGGCCACCGCGCTCCCCCCACAGGCGAGCGTCCCGGTGAGGGCGAGGAGCAGGAGCGGCGACCTGCTAGGGGTCGCCTCGGACTCCGAAGCCTGCGCAAGCACCCCGGCCTGGAGCGTCCTCATATCTCCCTCCCGGCCCGGAAGGCGCGGCGGCTCACAGAAGGAGCTTCACGCCGCCCCCCTGTAACGGTCCTCGAGCTGCCGAATCCCGTCCGGACTCCCGATGATGGTCAGACGATCCTCCGCTTTCAACACGGTGCCGCCGCCGGGAACCACGACTTCCCCGTCGCGCCGCACCAGGGCGACGAGACACCCCTCCGGCATGTGAACCTCGCGGAGCGTCCTCCCGATGAGGGCCGCCGCCGCCGTTCCGCGATGCAGACACAGCGAGAGATAGCGCTCGTTGCGGAGCACCGCTTCCTTGAGCTCTTGCTCGTTGGTCGCCGACAGCCACTCGCGCATGAATCCGTCGTCGTCGGCCCGGCCGGCCAGCTGGGCCAGGATCCTCAGGTGCTGGCTCGGATCCTCCTCCGAGCTGACCAGGAAGAACGCCGCGCGGATCGGCTCCCCCGGACCGTCCTCGTCCTCGGACGCCAGGCCCCCTTGAATCCCTTCCCGGGCCCGCACGAGCACCATGCTCGGCCCGGCGGCGGCCGCCAGGCGGGCGTGGGGAAGCGCCACGCCGTGCGCCACCGGCGTGATGCCCAGCCGGGTTCCCTCCAGGAAACGGCCGGCCAGCTCTTCCGGGGTGACCGGCAGATCGGCGGCCAGAAGACCCGCAGCCTCCTGTGCCACCGCCTCGAAGTGTAGGGCCCCCGGCCGATCCACCACCGAGGCTCCCGCCACCACCTCGTCGAACGGGTCTTGCTTGCGGAGTCCTTTCTCCTTGAGGATCTCCCGAAGCTCCTCGTCGAGGCCCGAGAAGCGCTGCCGGCCGAGGCGCTCGAAGAGGTGGAACATCGCTCCCTGCCGTTCGACCCGCGGTCGCGCGAAAGACACGTACCAGCCGATCGAGCCCGCGGTGACCGCCAGGGTGAACAGGATCGACATCCCGCCCATCTCCGCGATGAGGAGGAACGGGACCCCGAAGCCGGCGATCTGCATCCAGGGGTAGAGGGGGGAGCGGAACCCGGGATCATAGGCGGCAAGCCGGCTCTCACGCATCACGACGACGGCCAGGTTGATCAGGCCGAAGAGGAGGAGCTGGAGCGAGCTCGCGAGCTTCGCCACCCCCTCCACGTCCAGCGTAAGGAGGACGACGGCCATCATGCCTCCCGTCGCGACGACCGCTCGGGAAGGCGTGTGGAAACGGCCCAGCCGGGAGAAGCCCGGCCAGATCAGGCGGTCCCGGGCCATGGCGAGCGGGTAGCGGGAGGCGGCCATCACTCCCGCGTTCGCCATCGCAGAGAACGCCGCCACCGCGGCGGCCGCGATCAGGATCATCCCGAGCCGGCCGGGCAGCCAATGCATCACCGCCTCCCCGGCCGTGGCCACCGGAGTCAGGTCGTTCCGCAGCGCCGACGGCTCCAGCACGGCGACCATCACGAAGACGCCCACCACGTAGACGAGCGTGGCGGTGGCCAGGGAGAGGAACATGGCCAGCGGGATGTTCCGCTCCGGGTCCTTCACCTCCTCCGGGATGCTGGCCACCTTCGTGAGGCCCACGTAGGAGACGAAGACCAGCCCCACGGTGGAGACCAGACCGTCCGTCCCGAACGGAAGGAACGGGGTGAAGCGGGTCCTCCTCACCTCCCCGAGCCCCATGGAGCCCACGCCGGCCAGGCCCTGCGCGAGGAAGAAGGTCAGGATCACCAGCAGCGTCACGACCAGCACGCGCTGCACCCCGCTCGACTGCTTCGCCCCGACCACGTTCAGCAGGACGAAGAGGCCCGTCAGCAGCAGGGCCAGGGCTTGAATCTCGACGTTCAGGAACAGGCTCAGATACGCCCCCATGCCGATGAGAGCGAAGGAGCTCTTCAGGACGAGCGCGAGCCAGGTGCCGAACCCCCCGATCGTCCCCACCATGGGGCCCATGCTGCGATCGAGAAAGTAGTACGTGCCGCCGGCGCGCGGCATCGCGGTGCTGAGCTCCGCCTTGCTGAGCATCGCCGGGACCACGAGCAGGCCGGCGAGCAGGTAGGCCAGCACGACGGACGGCCCCGCCTTGCCGGCCGCCAGCCCGGGCAGGAGGAAGAATCCCGAGCTGAACATGGCTCCGGTGCTGATGGCGTACACGTCGAAGAGCTGGAGCTCTTTCTTCAGACGTTTCACGAACCGGCGCCCGTTCGCCACGGGGAAGAGTCGTGCGCCGACCGGAGACGGCGCGGGCTCACGGGGGGAGAATACCGGCCGGCCCGCCGCGTGTCACGGCGCGGGAGCGGGGGGGTCGGGCCCGGCCGGCGGCCGCGCCTGGCCGCCGTCGGCTCCGGTGGCGACCCGAGCCCGGGGCTGCCCGGATGCGCGGAAGCCCGCCGTGGCGGGCTTCCATGCTGTCCGAAAGGTACGGCGAGGGCTCGGAGCTTACTGGATTACGTTGACCAGGCCGAAGATCGGCAGGTACATCGCCACGATCATCCCTCCGACGATCGTTCCCAGAACGACGATGAGCGCCGGCTCGAGCGCCTTCAGCAGGCTCTCCACCGCCACGTCCACCTCCTCGTCGTAGAAGTCGGCGATCTTGGTCAGCATGCCGTCCAGGTCGCCGGTCTCCTCTCCCACGTGGATCATCTGGGTCACCATCGGGGGAAAGACCCCGGTCTCCTTGAGGGGCTCGGCGATCGACTTGCCTCCCGCGATCGCCGCTCGACTCGCCATCACCGCGTCGTGCACGACCCGGTTCCCGGAGGTGCGAGCCGTGATCTCCAGGCCGTCGAGAATCGCCACACCGGAGCTCAGCATCGTGGAGAGCGTCCGCGTGAAGCGGGCGATCGCCGCCTTCCGCACCAGCCCCGAGAGAACCGGGACGCGGAGCAGGAAGCGGTCGAACTGCAGGCGGCCCTTCGCCGTCCTCACCCAGCGGCGGAACAGGAAGACGCCCGTGAAGAGGCCTCCGATCAGCAGCCACCAGTAGCCCTGAAGGAGCTCGGAAAGTCCGATGACGATCCGGGTCGGGAGGGGAAGCTGCTGGTTGAAGCTGGCGAACATCTCCTGGAACGTCGGGATTACGAACAGGAGCAGGATCGCGATCGCGACGACCGCCACGCTGAGGACGACGGCCGGATAGATCATCGCGCCCTTGATCTTCCGGGTGAGAGCCTCGTTTTTCTCGAGGAAGGAGGCCAGACGCAGGAGGATCGTGTCCAGGATCCCTCCCGACTCTCCCGCCGCCACCATGCTGATGTACAGGTCGCTGAAGATCTTGGGGTGCGATCGGAGCGCGTCGGCCAGCGTGTTGCCCGACTCCACGTCGTACAGGACGTCCTGCACGGTCTTGCGGAGAAACTTGTTGTCCGTCTGCTTGGCCAGGATGTTCAGGGCCGCCACGAGCGGCAGTCCCGCGTTGATCATCGTCGCGAACTGCCGGGTGAAGATGACGATCTCCCGGGTGCTCACCCCGCGGCGTAACGTGATCTCCTTCGGCTTCTCGCGCACGGATACGGGAATCAGCTTCTGCTTGCGCAGATAGCTGATCACGTGATCCTTGGAAGGGAGCTCGATCTCGTCCCGGCGCAGGTCGCCGGTGAGGCTGCGGGCGCTGTAGGTCCAAACGGGCATTTCCGCTACTCCGCGAGAGAGGTTCTGTCCGCTCCAGAAAGCGAGGGCTGGCGGCCGGCTCCCATCCTCCTCACCCCATCGACCCGCCGGCGACCAGCCCTCCGCTCGAGGCCCGATCCACCCATCGGCGAATCCGGACCCCCGCTTCCCGCCGGGTGGGGGCGCAAGCGCGGTACCGGAGCCCGGGATCCGCCTGCAACTCTCTGAAAGACACTGTCGTTCCCGTACTTCCCTTCACCGGAGGCAGCGCTCTCGGCTTCCCGGACACGGCGCGAAACGCAAGCCGTGCCGCGATTCGCGAGCGGCCCCGGAGGTCCCGCGTCAGCCTGCCGCGGCCGCCAACCCCCGGCCGGCGCCCATCATCCGCTTCAGCTCCGCCGGATCCGGGCTCACGCGGAGGCACTCGTCCCCCTCCACCTGGCGCTGCATGTAAAGCTGGTAGAGGGCGTCGTTCAGCGTCTGCATGCCGAACTTCTTCCCCGCCTGCATGGCGGAGTAGATCTGGTGGACCTTGTCCTCCCGGATGAGCGCCCGGACGGCCGGCGTCACGGAGAGGACCTCGCACGCCACGATGCGGCCCTTGCCGCTCGCTCTGGGAAGCAGCGTCTGGGTCACCACCCCCTCGAGGACGAACGCGAGCTGGGCGCGCACCTGCTGCTGCTGGTGGGCCGGAAAGACGTCGATCACCCGGTTGATGCTCTCCGCCGCCGAGTTCGTGTGCAGGGTGGCGAACGCCAGGTGGCCCGTCTCGGCGATCGTGAGGGCCGCCTGGATCGTCTCCAGATCCCGCATCTCGCCGATGAGGATCACGTCGGGATCCTGACGGAGCACGTACTTCAGGGCGGAGGGGAAGCTCGCCGTGTCGCTCCCCACCTCGCGCTGGTTCACGAGGCAGTTCTTGTGATCGTGCACGAACTCGATCGGGTCCTCGATCGTGATGATGTGGCCCCGCCGCTCCCGGTTCACCTTGTCGATCATCGCGGCGAGGGTCGTGGACTTCCCGGATCCCGTCGGGCCCGTCACCAGGATGAGCCCCCGGGGCTTCTCCGCGAAGCGCTCGATCACCGGGGGGAGCCCCAGCTCCTCGAAGCTGAGGATCTTGTACGGAATCGCTCGGATCGCACTGCCGATGCTTCCCCGCTGCCGGTAGATGTTCGCCCGGAAGCGGGAGACCCCCTCGATGCTGAAGGAGAAGTCGAGCTCCCGCTCCTGCTCGAACCGCTTCTTTTGCTGCTCGGTCAGCACGCTGTACGCCAGGGCCATCGAGTCCTTCGGGGTCAGCGACTGCTCCACCGAGCTGGGGATCAGCCGGCCGTCGATGCGGAGCGTCGGCCGCTCGCCCACCGTCAGGTGCAGATCGGACGCCTCCTTGTCGATCATCTCGTCCAGGAGGAGCCTCAGGCTGATCGGCGTATGGTGTTCCATCGGTTCTCCGTTCTTCTCTCTCGTTCGAGCCGTCGTCGCCTACGGGGCCGCGTCCGCGCTCAGAGCGACGTCTCCTTGAGCACCTCGTCCAGGGTCGTCACCCCCCGCTTCACCTTCTGGAGGCCATCGTCCCGCAGGGTGAGCATTCCTTCGGCGATCGCTTGGGCCTTGAGCTCGTCTGCCGACTCCCCCTGAAGCACCTGGCGCCGAATCTCGCTGGAGAGGGGGAGGACCTCGTACAGGCCCTGGCGGCCGGAGTACCCCGAGCCGCTGCAGGCGTCGCACCCCTCGCCCTTGTAAAAGTTGTAGTCGGCCAGCTCATCCGACGGGATTCCGGCCGCTTCCAGGGCCTCCGGGAGGTACGTCGCTTCCGCCTTGCAGTTGTTGCAGATGCGGCGCACGAGGCGCTGGGCGGTGATCAGGTTCACGGCCGCCGAGACGTTGAACGGCTCCACCCCCATGTCCACCAGGCGGGTGATCGTGGAGGCGGCGTCGTTCGTGTGCAGGGTGGAGAGCACCAGGTGTCCGGTCAGGGCCGCCTTCACGGCGATCCCCGCCGTCTCCAGATCCCGGACCTCTCCCACCATGATCACGTTCGGATCCTGCCTCAGAAACGCCCTGAGAGCGGAGGCGAAGGTGAGCCCGATCTCCGGCCGCACCTGCACCTGGTTGATCCCGTGCAGGTTGTACTCGACCGGGTCCTCCGCGGTCATGATGTTGACGTCCTCCAGGTTGATCCGATTCAGGGCGGCGTACAGGGTGGTCGTCTTCCCCGACCCGGTCGGCCCGGTCACCAGCACCATGCCGTACGGGTTGGCGATCGCCCGGAGAAACTCCTTCTCCGCCCGGGACTCCATCCCGAACGTCTCCAGATCCATCCGGAGGTTGCCCTTGTCGAGGATCCGAAGAACGATCTTCTCTCCGAAGAGGACGGGCAGGGTGGAGACCCGGAAGTCGATCACCCTCTTCCCGATCTTCATCTTGATCCGGCCGTCCTGCGGGATCCGCCGCTCGGCGATGTTCAGGTCGGCGAGGATCTTGATCCGGGAGATGAGGGCCGCCTTCATCCGCACGGGGGGCCGCATGATCTCGAGCAGGGCCCCATCGATCCGGTAGCGAATGCGGAGATCCTTCTCGTACGGCTCCACGTGGATGTCGGAGGCCCCGCGCCGCACCGCGTCCGTGAGGACGCCGTTGATCAGCTTGACGACCGGCGCGTCCTCCACCTGTGCCCGGAGCGCCGCCGCGGAGAGGTCCTCTTCCTCCTCCTCCTCGACGAGCTCGATCTCCTGCTCCTCCAGCTCCTCCAGCAGTTCTCCGAGCTTCGCCGTCGCGACTTCGTAGTACCGGTCGATCGCCGTGCGGAGCGAGAACTCCCCGGCCAGCACGGCATCGATGTCGAAGCGGGTGATGAACTTCAGGTCGTCGACCACGTTCAGGTCGGTAGGATCGGCCATGGCGGCGGTCAGCGTCCGGCCGACCCGCTTCAGGGGAAGGACCAGGTGCTTCGAGGCGAAGTCGACCGGGATCAGATTCAGGATCTTCGGGTCCAGCGCCATGGTGGACAGGTCCACGGCCGGAACGCCGTACAGCTCCGAGAGGACGGCCGTGAGCTCGGCCTCCGGCACGAGATCGGTCGAGACGAGCACGAACGGAAGGCTCATTCCGGTCTGGCGGTGCTCGTGCACGGCCTTCTCGAGCCCCTCCTGCGTGAGGAGCCCGGCCTCCCGGAGGCGCTCCACCGCCTTGCGCTCGGCGAGGGACAGGTCCGTCCATCCCGAGAGCTCGAGCGGCGCTGCGGTGGCAGAAGCTGTCTGTGACGATTGACTCAAAACGACCGTCCCCCGTCCGCGGTAGTCGTGAGCTGCTCGGGGCCGAGCGGTCAAGAAACATGCCATCTGAAGGCCATTTGCGGGCTTCCCGCCCGCGCGTCTCCTTCGGCTGCGTCCACCGTGCCTTTCCCCCCGCGGCGGGCTTCCTGCGGGCCCGGAACCGCCTGTCCGCAGCTCCGTCCGGGCGCTGGCCCGCTCCCCCGTGAGACGGCGGTTCTTGCGATATGCCGAGAGAGCCTTGCGTTCTGCGGAGCGGCTACGAGCCCGCGTACACGTACGGTCGGAGCCGCTCGAGAATGAGGGGACCGATTCCGCGCACCTCGATCAGCTCGTCAACGGAGCGGAATCGTCCGAGGCGACGGCGCGTCTCCAGCAGCTCCCGAGCGCGGGTCGGGCCGATCCACGGCAGGCGCGTCAGCTCCTCCGCCGACGCCTGATTGACGTTCACTCGGAGCCGTGGCCCGGGATCTCCTGTCGTCCCTCGGCCGGCCGGGGGCGGGGTCACGACCCCGCGCGGCCCCGGTCCCCCGAAGATCAGGTGCGGAGCGATGCGCGCCAGAGTGGCCTCGCCGATCCCCGGCACGCGAAGAAGGTCCCTCGCAGCGCGAAACGGCTCCGCCTGCCGAGCTTGCACGATCGCCCGGGCCCGGACGCTTCCGATCCCGGACAGGCGGCGGAGCTGCTCCTCCGGAGCGGAGTTCGGATCCAGCTTCTCCCCGCCGGACAGAGGGCGCGAAGCCTCTTCCTCACGAGCCACCTCCTCCTCCACTCGGGCCCGTACCTCCGCCGCGCTCGGGGGCGCTGTCGGCTCGCTCGGGGCGGGCCGCCACGCAAAGTCGATCGCTCCCGGCCCCACGGCAGTGCGAACTCCGGCCCCCGCGGTGATCAGCATCGAGGCCAGCAGCAGGGCCCGACGCTCGACACGGTTCAGCTCCCACACGATCTCCCTCGGCATCCGTCTCTTCCGCACAGGTTGCTCCCGCCGGTCAACCGCCTCTCAACCGGCGGTCTCCCTGATCGGGCACGGGGCCGGTATACTCTCTCTCCCGACGAACGGGTGACGAGCGGAGACCCGCGGTCCGAACGGAAGAGGATGGCCGAGACGCCGCTGCTGTACCTGGTCCGACACGCTCAGACGGATGCGAACGTGGAGCGCCGCTACGCCGGCTGGAGCGACGACTCTCTGAACGAGACCGGCCGGGGCCAGGCGCGGGCGCTCGGCGACCGGCTGGCTTCACACGGCATCCGTCACGTCTACTCCAGCCCCGTGCGCCGGGCGGTCGAGACGGCCGAGCTCCTGGCCGACGCGTGGGAGGCCGAGGTTCGGACGGTTCATGACCTGCACGAGATCGAGATCGGCCCGTGGCGGGGCTTCACCGAGGCGGAGGTGGAGAAGGGATGGCCTGGCGATTACCGTCGCTGGCGAGAGGAGCCGGCGGCGTTCCGTCTGGAGGGTCGCGAATCACTCGCGGGGCTGGCGGAGCGCGCCGTGCAGGCGTTGGACCAGATCGGACACGCCCAGCTCGCGGCCGATGAGGCACCGGCCGTCATCGTCAGTCATCTGGCCCTCATTCGGGTCCTGTGGCTGACGGCGAGGAACGCCCCCCTGGCCGAGTACCACCGGGTCGCGGCGCCTCACTGCGAGGTCTTCGCTCTCCGCTGGCTGGGGCGGGGGCGCCTGGCGCCGGAGGCGTCGCCCCCGAACTAGAGGCTTTCTAAAAGACGAAGACCAGCTCGGCCCAGGCCTCCACCGGAACGCCGTCGATGCGACCCGCATGGAACTCCATGCGTCTCACCTTCTCGAGCAGGCGCCGGTTGAAAGCGGCGTCCGCGGTCGGCGGCAACAGCTCTATCCTGCCGGTCGGAATGCCTTCGCGATCCACCAGGATGCGGACTCGGACCTGAGTGCCGCGGATCGCCGGGGGCGGATCCCATTCGGGGAAGACGGCCCGGGGCGTGGGAGAGACGAGACCAGTGGACGCGCCTCGCTTGCCGAGCCTGTCGGCCGCCCCTCCGTCCAGGGTGCCGAGCCCGACGGAACGCGACTCCGGCGCTGCGAGCAGCGGTTCCGCGACCACGGGGCGGTGGGCAAGGTATGCCACCCGCGGCTCCTCCAGCTCGACAGGAGAGCGCGGGGGAGGCGGGATCTCGAGTCTCTCCACCTTCAGCCGCACGCCGATCAACGAGCCGGCGCGCACCGGCTCCGGCGCCGTGAGCCGCGAGGCGCCCTCCCCTGCCTGGGGAGAGGGCAGCGGGGCCCGCCACAGGAGGAACGCCGCGGCATGGACCAGGGCCGAGAGCAGGATGCCCCACCCCAGGGGCCGACTGTACAGCCGGTCGCCGCGAGGGCGCGGCTTCCCTCCCGGAGGGAGACGCTCCGCGGCGACGCTGTCCGCACTGGCTCCCACGGCACCCCCGATCATCTGACCCGCTCAGCCCCCCTCCGAGGCTCCACCCGGTCCGGTTCCCTCCCCCCGCGCGGGCCACCTCTTAGTAGGGGTCGGTCGCCGGCAGGTTCCTCCTGCGGCGGTCTGCCCGGCCGGGCAGCCGGCGGCTTGCCGGGCCACGTGAGGCCGGGCACATTTCACGGCCGTTCGCCGCCGGGGCGGCTCCGACACATCGCACGGGAACGCTCCGACTCGCCGTACGGCTACCGGAATGGACGAGCCATGTCGCTGCCCGAACGATGAGGGCGATCCGCAAGACCGCGCCGGGAGTGGGGCTGGAGCTGGGGGAGGTCGAGAGGCCCGGGATTCAGGCGGACGAGGTGCTGGTACGGGTGACCCGGGCGGGCATCTGCGGCACCGACCTGCACATCTACGAGTGGGACACCTGGTCCCGCAACCGGATCACTCCCCCTCTCGTCCTCGGCCACGAGTTCGTGGGAGAGGTCGTGGAGCTGGGAGAGCTCGTCGACAACGTGGCGCGGGGGGATCGGGTCGCCGCGGAGGGACACGTGTCCTGCGGTCACTGCGAGCTGTGCCGAACGGGCAGCGCCCACGTCTGCCCGCGGACGGAGATCGTGGGAATCGATCGCGACGGCGCCTTCGCCGACTACGTGGCCCTGCCCGCCTCGAACCTCGTCCCGATCCCGGACACCATCTCCAACGATCACGCCGCCGTCTTCGACCCTCTGGGCAACGCGTTCCACACCGTCCTGCACACGGACGTGGCGGGAAAGACGGTGGCGGTGGTCGGCTGCGGACCGATCGGTCTGTTCGCGGTCGGGATCGCCAAGGCGGCGGGGGCGGCGGCCGTGGTCGCCGTGGAACCCCACGGGGACCGCCTGGCGATCGCCCGGCGCATGGGCGCCGATCTAACCCTGGATCCGGCGAGCGAGGATGCGGAGAAGGCGGTTCGGGAGATGACCGGCGGATACGGTGCCGACGTCGTGTGCGAGATGAGCGGGCACCCCGACGGGGTGACGACCGCCCTGCGGATCTGCCGCAACGCGGGACACGTGCGGCTTCTCGGCCTCCCGAAAGGCGCCGTGGAGGTCAATCTCGCCCGGGACGTCATCTTCAAGGGCCTTCACCTGTACGGGGTCGTCGGCCGGCGGATGTACGCCACCTGGATCCGCATGATCGACTTCCTGGCGGCAGGCCTGCTGGACGTCGAGCCCGTGATCACCCACCGCCTCCCGCTCGAGCGGTTCGAGGAGGGCATCGCGGCGATGCGGAGCGGCGAGGCGGCGAAGGTCGTGCTCGCGCTGACCTGATCATGCGGCGGGCACTCCGCGCGACGGCGTGCGGCACGGCGGCCCTGCTGACCGCCTGCTGGCGGATCGGTGAGCCGACGCCGGGAGCGGCGCTCGTGACGTGGGCGGCGTATCCGGAAACCGTGATCGTCGGTCAGGCCTTCTCCTTCGAGTTCGCCGGACCGGTAGCGCACAACACCTGCGGCCGGCTGGATACGGCGACGCTCGCGGTGACGGACACGAGCATCGAGCTGGCCGCCCGGCGCAGCACGTTTCGGGCGATGTGCGCCAGGCAGCGCGTGAGCTTCTACGAGGCCCGCTCTCTGGTGCTTCGTCGCCCGGGTCGGTACGCCGTGCGTACCGCCGACGGGCGCTCCTTCGGCACGCTGACCGCGGTCGACTCAGGGCGCTTCGCCCGGATGCGGGCCGTGGGGGACGGAACGGTGCAGGGCGCGGGTGGCTGTGTGCTCTTTGGCCCCGGCTGGATGGGAAACCAGCGCCCGTTCGCGCTCCACGGAGCGCCCGCCGCGATCGCCGCGCAGCAGGAGACGGACCGCGTGGTGCACGTGGAGGGTCGGTTGGCGGGCTTCACCCTGTGCAGCCGGTACGGCTCGCGTCCCGTCATCCGGGTGGATACGGCGTGGGTGACGGAGAGGGAGGCCACGAGGTACTACCCGTAACAGGTCGCCGAAGAAAGAGAAGACTTCAGCCGGGAATCGAGACGATGACCCTCTATCAGGAATCCGAAGTGGCGACGCGTGACGGCAACCGGGGGCTGCAGGAGAGACTGGCCGCCGAGCTGCGGGAGATGCACGAGCGCGGGGTGTACAAGGAGCTCCAGCACATCCTGGGTCGCCAGTCCGCCGTGGTGAAGCTGGAGGGGCACGGCGAGGTCGTGAACCTGTGCTCGAACAACTATCTGGGGCTGTGTGACGAGCCGGACGTCATGAGCGCCGTCCGGGAGGGAGTGGACAGGTACGGAGCCGGCACCTCGTCGGTGCGCTTCATCTGCGGCACGTTCGACATCCACCGGCAGCTGGAGGACCGGATCGCCGACTTTCTGGAGATGCCCGCCTCCCTGACGTACACCTCCTGCTGGAACGCCAACGAGGGCCTGTTCGCGCCGCTTCTCTCCGAGGAGGACGCGATCATCAGCGACGAGCTGAACCATGCCTCCATCATCGACGGGATTCGTCTCTGCAAGGCCCGGCGGAGGATCTACCGGCACATGGACATGGACTCTCTGGAGGACGCCCTGAAGGAGTCCGGGAACGCCCGGCACCGGTTCGTCATCACCGACGGGATCTTCAGCATGGAGGGGGAGATCGCGCCGCTGGTCGAGATTCGCCACCTGTGCGACCGGTACGACGCGGTCATGGCGATCGACGACTCCCACGCCACGGGCGTGCTGGGCGAAACGGGCCGCGGTACGCCCGAGCACTTCGGGATCCACGGGGAGGTGGACGTCGTCACCTCCACCCTGGGAAAGGCCTTGGGGGGAATGGCGGGTGGCTTCACCGCCGGCAGCCGGGAGGTCGTGGAGTACCTGGTCCAGCGCTCACGCACGCAGCTCTTCACGAACGCGATTCCACCCCACTCCGCGTGCGGCGCCCTGGCGGCGATCGATCATCTCGAGTCGCATCCGGAGCGCGTGGCCAAGCTCCGCGAGAACACGGCCTACTTCCGGGAGCAGCTCGCCCGCCTCGGCTACCGGCCGATCGAGGGGGAGACCCCGATCGTCCCCGTGGTGGTCGGCGAGACGGCCACGGCGATCTCCCTCTCCACCCAGCTCCTGGAGGAGGGAGCGTTCGTGATCGGGTTCGGGTACCCGGTCGTCCCGAAGGGGCAGGCGCGCATCCGGTGCCAGGTCTCGGCCGGACATGATCGGGAGCACCTGGACCGCACGCTGGACGCGCTGGACACGGTGGGCAAGCGGTTGGGAGTGATCTGACTCGAAGTCGCCGCGGATCCGGGCCTCGAGGCCGTCGGGTCGGCTCGATGGCCACCGACGCTCTGAGAGAGGAGTACGTACGATGCGGGTGATGCCCGAGGGAACGCTCATTGCCCCCTCCATCCTGGCGGCCGACTACACGCGGCTGGGCGAGCAGGTGGCCGAGGTCGAGGCGGCCGGGGAGCACTGGATTCACGTGGACGTGATGGACGGCCACTTCGTTCCGAACATCAGCGTCGGGCTTCCCGTGGTTCGCTCGCTGCGACCCGCGACCGAAGGGTTCCTGGACGTCCACCTCATGATCGAACGTCCCGATCGGCTGCTGGGCGCGTTCGCCGATGCGGGGGCGGACCTCCTCACCGTCCACCAGGAGGCATCGATCCACCTGCACCGTGATCTCACCGACATCCGTCGTCTCGGGGCCCGGGCCGGGGTGGCGATCAACCCCGCCACGCCCGTATCCGCCCTGCACGAAGTGATTCCGCTGGTGGATCTGGTCCTCGTGATGACGGTGAACCCCGGCTTCGGGGGGCAAGCGTTCATTCATGCGGCGCTGCGCAAGGTGGAGGAGGTCCGGCGGGTGGCGGCGGAGCTCGGCCTGCGACAGCTCCACGTGCAGGTGGACGGCGGGATCGACCCGGAGACGGCCCCGCTGGCGGTGCAGGCCGGCGCCTCGGTCCTCGTGGCGGGATCCTCCGTCTTTCGGGGCTCGGGCTCCGTCGAGGAGAACCTGGAGGCGCTGCGTCGCTCCCTCGCCGTCCGGCTGTAGCAGGCGGCCACAGAACGCGAGCGGGTCGCATACTCGGAGCGCTCCCGGGCCGCCCCCCCTTTGCCGGAACCTTTCTCCGATCCTCCGCGTACACAGACAGGTTCGGCCCGGGAGGGATCGCACCGACACACCTGAAGAAGAGGATCGTCGTGAGCCGTTGCCGCCAGAGCGAGCCGACCGGTCGCGGGGCGTTCCGCCCCCGGTGTCCGTGCGCTTGTACCCTCCCCTCGAGCGGGGAGCCCGCGGCAAGCCGGCCGTAGCTCGGTGTTTCACCGGATGCGGCGCAGGCCGCGAGCTCCGGCTCGCGGCCTTTTTCGTTTCCCCTGGAAGCCTGTTGAAGAACCGCAGGAGGCCGCGCGCGTGGGTCTTGCCGAGGGCGGATGAGCATGGAGAAGAGGACACAGCCTCTTAGGATGGGCGGAACCCCGCGGACGACCTTCGGCGCCCGGCGGGATGAGGCGGCCGGCCTCGGGCTGGGGCCGACGGCGCGCGCGCTGGTGGAGCGGATCGGCGGCACGCCGCTCTTCCCGCTCCCATCCCCGGGCCCGCGGGTCCGGATCCTGGGGAAGGCGGAGTGGTTCAACCCGGGGGGCTCGGTCAAGGATCGTCCCGCCTGGCGGATCGTCCGGCGGGCGCTTCGCGAGGGCATGTTGCCCGAACGGCGACTCCTGGATGCGAGCTCGGGAAACACGGCGATCGCCTACGCGTGGCTGGGCTCGGCGATCGGATTCCCGGTCACTCTCTGCCTGCCCGCCAACGCGAGCCCGGAGCGCCTGGGCACCCTCCGGGCGTACGGCGCGGAGCTGGTGCTCACCGATCCGCTGGAGGGGACGGATGGAGCGATTCAGCGGGCGCGGCGCCTGGCGGCCGCCCATCCGCGGCGCTTCTGGTACGCCGACCAGTACGCGAACGCGGAGAACTGGAGAGCCCATTACCTCGGCACGGCGACGGAGATCTGGGCCCAGACCCGTGGCCGGTTGACCCACTTCGTGGCCGGCCTGGGGACGAGCGGCACGCTGGTCGGGACGGGGAGAAGGCTGCGGGAGCTCCGGCCCACCGTGCGAATCGTCTCCGTGGAGCCGGCGGAACCGCTGCACGGACTCGAGGGGCTCAAGCACATGGAGACCGCGCTCCGGCCCGCGATCTATGACGACAGCGTGGCGCACGAGCGGCTCGGCGTGGCCACGGAGGAGGCCCAGGAGCACGCCGTGCGGCTCGCGCGGGAGGCGGGGCTCCTGGTCGGGCCCTCGTCCGGCGCCGCCTATGCGGCCGCCCTGCGAGTGGCGGCCCGGCTCGAGCACGGCACGATCGTCCCCGTGCTCCCGGATGCCGGCACCCGGTACCTGGGCGGCCCGTGGTGGAGCAAGTGAGCCCGGGCGGAGAGGTCGCTCCGTCGCCGGCTCCCGGCGACAGCCTGGTGATCCCGGGTCGGCTGTTGGCCCGGGTTCGTGAGGAGCTGGCGCGCGCGTACCCCCGCGAGGCGTGCGGGGTGCTGCTCGGGAGGCTCGAGGGCGAGGAGCGGCGCGTCACCCGCCTGGAAGCGTCGGCCAACCGATGGCCGGGACGGAACGACCGCTACCGGCTGGACCCGGAAACGCTCCGCCGTCTTCTGGAGGAGGAAGAGGCCGGCGGGCCGAAGGTGCTCGGCTTTTACCACTCCCACCCCGACGCGAGGCCGGTGCCCTCGGCCACGGACCGGAAGCTCGCCTGGCCCTGGTATCATTACCTGATCGTCGAGGTGAGCCGCGGCCGGGCCCGGGACGGGCGCGTCTGGAAGCTGAAGGAAGGCACGTTCGTCGAGCGTCCCGTGCGGATCGGTTGAGGACGTCGGAGAAGCCCCGTCCCGGCGGGCGGCGGTTGGGCGTCACGGCGGCGGACAGGCGTGGTGGCGGCGGACAGGACAGGCTCGGAAAACGGCGGGCGGGGCAAGGTGCCCCGAGCCCGGACCCATCTCGGAGGAAGGTATCGACATGGCGAAGGTGACGGTCCGAATCCCCACGCCGCTGCGCTCCTTCGTGGACGGGCGGTCGCGGGTGGAGGTGGAGGCCTCGTCGGCGGGCGAGGCGCTGGAACGGCTCACGGAGGAGAACGAGCCGCTTCGAGCCCAGCTGTACGACGAAGACGGCGAGCTGCGCCGGTTCGTCAACGTGTACGTGGGCGAGCGCAACCTCCGCGAGCTGAGCCCGGAGGAGGCCCGGCTCCCGGAGGGAGGCGAGCTGCGGATCGTCCCCTCCATCGCCGGAGGGCGCTCCGCGACCCGCCCGGACGCCTCGTCTCCGGCCGCCGAGCTGAGCCCCGAGGAGCTCCAGCGCTACAGCCGGCACCTGATGATCCCCGAGGTCGGCGTGGAGGGCCAGCAGAAGCTCAAGGCGGCCCGCGTGCTCCTCATCGGGGCGGGCGGGCTCGGATCTCCCCTCGGCCTCTACCTGGCGGCGGCCGGCGTGGGCCGCATCGGCATCGTGGATCATGACGCGGTCGACTTCACGAACCTCCAGCGACAGGTGCTGCACGACACCGAGGCGGTGGGCGAGTCCAAGCTCGCTTCCGCCCGCCGACGCCTCGAGGCGCTGAACCCCGAGGTGGAGATCGTCACGTACGAGAACCGACTCGACTCGCAGAACGCGCTCGAGGTCTTCACAGGCTGGGACCTGGTCGTGGACGGGAGCGACAACTTCCCGACCCGCTACCTGGTGAACGACGCGGCCGTGCTTCTGGGGATTCCGACCGTCTGGGGGGCGATCTTCCGCTTCGAGGGGCAGGTCTCCGTCTTCGGCCTGCCGGGTCGGCCCTGCTACCGGTGCCTCTTCCGGCAGCCCCCTCCCGCCGGCCTCGTCCCGAGCTGCGCGGACGCGGGCGTGCTGGGGGTGCTGCCGGGGATCGTGGGGACGATCCAGACGGCCGAGGCGGTCAAGCTGATCCTGGGGATCGGCGACCCTCTCGTGGGTCGACTCCTGCTCCTCGACGCCTTGCGCATGGAGTTCCGGGAGGTCAAGATCGCCCGCGACCCCGACTGCCCCGTCTGCGGCGACGAGCCCACCCTGACCGAGCTGATCGACTACGAGCTCTTCTGCGGCGTCGGGAGGGAGGAAGAGGAGGAAGAGACGGTGCCCGAGATCGATGTCGCGGAGCTGAGCGCCAAGCTGAAGAACGGAGCCCCGCTCCAGCTCATCGACGTCCGAGAGCCGTACGAGTGGGAGATCTGCAACCTGGGCTTGGCCGGCGCGCGGCTCATCCCCCTCGACCAAGTCCCCGAGCGCGCGGAGGAGATCGATCGCGAGGGAGAGCTCGTCATCCACTGCCGATCCGGGGGCCGGAGCGCCCGGGCGGTGGCCTATCTGCGCAGCATCGGCTTTACGAACGCGGTGAACCTGCGGGGTGGGATCCTGGCCTGGGCCCAGGAGATCGATCCCGAGATGCCCACCTACTGAGGGTGGCGGCCCGCCGCCCGCCCGGCAGCTGAGCCGTGCGCGTCGTCTCCCTGCTGGCCAGCGGCACGGAGATGCTCTTCGCCCTGGGGCTCCAGGAGCGGCTGGTGGGGATCTCCCACGAGTGTGACCACCCGCCCGAGATCCTGGACCGCCCCCGGGTGAGCCGTCCCGTCTTCGACCCGGAGGGCCTGTCCAGCGGCGAGGTCGACCGGGCGGTCCGCCGGGCGATGGCCGAGCACGGAAGCGTGTACGCCGTGGACGAGGCGCTCCTCGCCGAGCTCCGCCCGGAGCTCATCCTGACCCAGGCCGTGTGCGAGGTGTGTGCCGTGCCGGCGGCCGGAGTGGAGGAGATCGTCCAGCGTCGGGCGCTCGAGGCCCGGGTCCTCTCCCTCGATGCCCACACGATCGAGGAGATCCTCGGCTCCCTCCTCGAGGTCGGGCGGGCCGCCGGGGCCGCCGGGCAGGCCGACGACGTCCTGATCCGGCTCCGGGACCGGCTCGACGCCGTCCGGAGCGCCGTGGCCGGTGCCGCCAGACCCCGAGTCCTGGCCGTGGAGTGGCTGGATCCCCCGTTCGCCCCCGGACACTGGGTACCGGAGATGGTGGAGATCGCAGGGGGCGAGAACCTCCTCGGAGACGCCGGGGCCCCCTCCCGGGAGCTCCCCTGGGAGGCGCTGCGGGACCTGGACCCCGACGTGCTCGTGGTGATGCCCTGCGGCTACCACCTGGAGGCGGCGCGCCGGGACGCCGACGCGCACGCGGAACGGCTGCTGGAGATCGCCTCCCGGGCGGTGCGGGGAGAGCGAGCCTTCGTGGTCGACGCCTCCTCCTACTTCAACCGTTCCGGGCCCCGCGTGGTGGCCGGGGTCGAGATCCTGGCCGGCCTGCTGCACCCGGAGGCGGTGGAGCCGCCCGCCCCCGACGCGGCGGCCGTGTGGCGGCCGGGGTAGACCGAGGCCGTCGCCGGCCTCTCACCGGGATCACCGGAGCACCGCCGCGGCCGCCCGTCTGGTGGGGGTCCGCTCAGCGCCGAAACTCGACCTGCCGCACCTCCTGGACGGCCGCCAGCGCCCGGAGGACGGCAAGCACCTCGGCCGGCACGCGGCCGTCCACCCGTATGACCCCGAGCGCATCTCCCCCGGCCTCGCGGCGGGCCTGGTGGTACTCGGCGATGTTGATCTTCCCGGCACCCAGTCCGGTCCCCACCTGGCCGATCACTCCGGGCACGTCCCGGTTTCTCACCAGGAGCAGCACTCCGTCCGGGACCGTGTCCACGTGGAACTCTCCGATGCGCACGATGCGCGGGTGCTGTCCCTCTCCCAGCAGCGCCCCCCCGACGACGGCCTCGCCCTCCGGGGTCCGGGCGGGCGAGCTCGACGGGTCGCCGGAGCGCGGAGCCCGAGAACGGGAAGCTTCCCCTCCCTCGGCCTCCCCGCTTCCGAAGGCCGCCGCCACCTCCACGTAGTTCGAGTAGTCCGGCGGCTCGCCCAGCCGCACGCGGCCGACCTGGATTCCCCGCTCCGACGCGACCGACAGAGCGTTCACCACGTTCAGATGGCGGTCCACCGTGGGGCGCAGGTAGCCCTCGAGAGCGGCCGCCGCCAGCGGCCGCAGCACGTTCCGAACGGAGCCGCCGTACCGGACTTCCAGCTTCCCGCACGGCCCGTCCGTGAGGGCGGCCAGCAGCGTGCCGAGCCGCCGCCCCAGCTCCATCACGGGGTCCAGGAGCCGACGTTCCCCCGGCTCCACGTACGGCGCGTTCACGGCGGTGCGGTAGTCGCCGAGCAGAAGGGCATCCCGCACGGCCGCCGCGATCTCCACCGCCACCTCCCGCTGTGCCTCTCCCGTCGCCGCGCCCAGGTGGGGCGTCATGACCAGGTTCGGTGCGGAGCGCAGCGGATCTTCGGGGGGCAGCGGCTCCATCTCGTACACGTCCAGGGCGGCACCGGCCAGCTCGCCGGAGCCCAGCGCTTCCGCCAGGGCGCGCTGCTCCACGAGTCCCCCGCGGGCCGCGTTCACCAGGAACGCCCCCGCCTTCATCCGTTCGATCTCCGCGGTGCCGATCATCCCGCGGGTGACCTCCGTGAGCGGCACGTGGAGGGTCACCACGTCCGACTCGGCGAGCAGCGCATCCAGCTCGGTCCGCTCCAGCCCGAGCTCGGCGGCCCGCTCCGGAGTCAGGTACGGATCGTGGACCAGCACGCGCATTCCGAACGCCCGCGCCCGGGCGCCCACCGCCGAGCCGATCCTGCCCGCACCCACGACACCCAGGGTCTTTCCGTGCAGCTGCACCCCGCGCAGGGCCTTGCGCTCCCAGCGGCCGGCCCGGATCGAGCGGTCCGCCGCGGCGATCTTGCGAGCCGCCGCGAGGATCAGCCCCCAGGTGAGCTCGGCCGTCGAGCGGGTGTTTCCGCCCGGGGCGTTCAGCACGGCGATCCCCCGGCGGGTCGCGGCCGGCACGTCGATGTTGTCCACCCCGACCCCCGCCCGTCCCACGACCTCCAGTGCCTCCGCCGCATCCAGAAGCGCGGCATCGACCCGCGTGCGGCTCCGCACGATGAGCGCCGACGCCCCGCCCAGGGAGTGCATGAGGGAGGCCCGCTCCTCCGCGGACAGGTCCACCACCTCCAGCCCCGGCGACTCGCGGAGCACGGCCAGGCCCTCGTCCGACAGGGGGTCCGCCAGGACCACCCGCCGGGCCGTGGCCGCGGCGTCGCCCTCCACCCCGTCGCTCACCGCGGGCCCCGCCGCCCTCTCCGCCCTCTCCGCCATCGTCCCCGGCTCCGACGTTCTCACGCCGCCAACGCCTCCTCCAGCACGTCGCCCAACACGCCCAAAAGCTCTTCCAGCTCCGCCGGAGTGTGGTCCCCCATGTGTCCGATCCGGATGCCATCCCTCCGCAGTTTCCCGTACCCGGGAGCCACCGTGTACCCTCGCTCGCCCAGGCGGGCCGCCACCGACGGCCCCTCCAGGCCGTCCGGCAGCCGGACGGCCGTCACGGTGGGCGACCGATAGCCCTCCGGGGCCAGGACCCGGAACGGCCGGCCCGTCCTCGCGGCGACCTCCTCGACCCAAGCGTGGGTGCGGCGGGCCATGGCCTCGTGCCGTTGCCAGCGATCTTCCAGGCCCTCGGCCTCGATCCTGGCCAGCTGGCGATCCAGGGCGAAGAACAGCGACACGCACGGCGTGTTCGGTGTCTGGGACCTTTCCATCTGCCGCTCGAACTTCAGCAGATCGAAGTAGAAACCCCGGCGTTCCACCTCGCGGGCGCGCCCCAGGGCGCGCTCGGAGGCGACGGCGAGCGCCAGGCCGGGTGGCAGGGCGAGCGCCTTCTGGGCTCCCGTCAGAACGAAGTCCAGCCCCCAATCGTCGGTCAGCACGGGGGCCCCGGCCAGGGAGGAGACCGTGTCCACCGCCAGGAGCAGCCCTTCCTGCTCTCGCACGACCGCGGCCAGCTCGGCCACCGGGTTCAGGACCCCCGTCGAGGTCTCCGAGTGGACGACCGTGACGAGATCGTATCGCCCCGGCTCCGCCGCGAGACGCTCCCGAAGCGCCTCGGGCCGGCTCGGCTCGCCCCACTCGGTCTCCAGCGCGTCGGCGGGGCGGCCGCACGCCTCGGCGATCTGCCGAAACCGCTCGCTGAACGCCCCGCACACGAGGCACAGGACGCGCCGGCGGCTGAGGTTCGTGATCGCCGCCTCCATCATCCCGGTGGCGGAGGAGGTGGAGAGGAAGACGGGGCGCTCCGTCCGGAAGAGGGCCGAGAGCCGCGGCTTCATCCCCTCGATGAGCTCCACGATCTCCGCGCTGCGGTGCCCGATCGCGGGACGCCTCAGAGCCTCCAGCACCTCCGGCCTCACCTCGGTGGGACCGGGAAGGAAGAACCGGCCGAATCCCGTCATCCGCGCTCGCTCCTCGCTACGCCCCTCATCCGCTCTCGCTCCTCGCTGCCGATCGTTCGCACTCTCTCCGGGCCGCGCGTAGCCAGCCCCGGATCCTCGGAACGTGACCCGCCCGGGGATCGCTCCGCCGGGCGCGGATCGCCCCGGCCACGACGGGGGGCGCCGATCGGGCCAGCGCGCAGACGCTTCCGATCCCCGAGTCGACGAGCGCCGCGGCGTTCGTCGTTCCGAGACCTCGCAGGAGGGCGAGCTGCGCCCGTTCTACCAGCCGGCTCGCCTCGGTCGCCGGGAGGTCGGTCCGGTCCGCGAGATCGGCCGGGTCCGACGCCGCCAGCTCCCTCACCTCGCCCAGACCCGCCCCCTGTAGCCGCGCGAGCACCGCCGTGCCCTCGACTCCGGGAAGGTCCCGCAGCCGCGGGTAGACGGAGTCCACCGTCCAGCGGTCCATGCCCGCGAGGACGGTCAGGGCAAAGAGGGCGGCCACGCTCCACGCGGCCGTGTTCCTCACCCGGCGAAGCTCCGTCCCCTCCACGGGCCGCGCCGAGCGTTCCGCCGGGATTCCCTCCGCCGCGGCGCCCTCCCCTTCCCGTTCCGATGACCGCCCGGAACCCCACCCCGGCCGGGCGATCCCCACGTTAACGAGCGCCTGGTAGATGACGAAACAGTCCAGGGCGAAGACCGGGAACCCCAGATACCCGAGGACCGGCATCTCGAACAGCTTCCCCGTCTCCAGGCCGGGGACCGTGTAGATCCACCGCGTCTCCGAGAAGGAGTTGAACAGCTCCCACAGCAGACCGATTCCCGCACCCGTCGCCAGGAGCCGCAGGAGGCGGCCGTACCGGCCGCGGGTCAGATCGCCGAGCAGCGACCTTCCCGGGTCCCGCCGGTAGTTCCACGGCTCCAGCAGAAGGGTGAGCCCCCCCCACACCAACGGAAAGAACAGGAGCGGCCGCCACATCGCCAGCCCCAGGAAGAGGCCACCGGCAGGGGGGAGCACGCCCCTCCACCTCCGCGCGCGGAGGCGAGGGCCGCGCGCCCCTCGAAAGAGGCCCAGACCCTCCAGCGTCCGGTGGCCGAGGAAGATCGCCGGCAGCACGGTGCCGAAAGCGAGGAACGCGTTCAGCCGCCGCAGCGCCAGACCTCCGGGAGCAAAGACGTAATACCAGTTCGCCACCCGGAAGTTGAGAAGCTCGAAGAGAAGCCACACGGGAACCGACCACAGCCACAACGAGACGGCGAACGCGGGGCGTCCCAGCAGGGGATACCGGCCGGCCCGCGCCGCGACCCCGGCGTCGAGGAGAAGGAGCACGGGATACCAGGCGAACGCGTAGTACCAGGTGGAGAACGGCCGCACCTCGTCGGCCGCCAGGATCGTCCCGGCCAGCAGGCCGAGTCCCGCCGCGGCCGCCACGAGCCGGGCTCCCCGCGCCCCACGGTTCCGCGGCCACCTCTCCATCGATCCTCTCACCGGCAGAGAGCGCCGGGGCTCAACTTCAGTTGACGCCGCTGCGCGGGAGGCCGAAGTTGCCGCCGCCGGGTAAGGATGAGGACCTTGAAAGCCGGGATGACATGCAGTACGTGGTCATGACGGAAGTGCCCCCCGAGGAGGTGGTGGCGCGGGCGAAGCGCTTCTTCGCCGAGCATTCCACGCTGGCGGTCAGCCGGGAAGCGCCGGGTTCCGTCACCTTCGCGGGCGAGATCGGCACCGCCTCGCTCCGGGTGGATCGGGCTCACGGACATACGAACGTGTACGCCGAGACGGACCGGGGGGTCGGGCTCGACGTGACGGACCTCACGAAACGTTTCCTCTACACCCTCGGGCATGTCTGAGGCAGCGGAGACGAGTGCCGATCCGGGCCCCCGGCTCACCGTGCGGCTCATCATGCCGGACCGCTGGCTGGAGCACGTGGCGGAGCTGCCGGCGACCACGAGCGTCGCCGAGGCGAAGCTGATCGGCCTGCGCGCCATGCTTCTGCGTGACACGGACGACCCAGTCGACTACTACACCGAGTACGCGGAGCGGGAGGTGCGGGACGAGTCATTGACCCTGGAGGCGCTGGGCGTACGGCCGGGGGAGGCTCTTTCGATCCGGGCGTACGACCTCGGCCACTACCCCCGCTTTCGCGGCTGAACCCTACAACCCCCGCCCCGGGGTGGAGCCCCTCCCCGTGCCCTCCACCGGATGCCGGCCGAAGTAGGAACGCGTCTCCCGCCACACGATCCCCGACAGCAGCAGCAGCCCCACCAGGTTCGGGAACGCCATCAACCCGTTCAGGACGTCCGACAGCGCCCACACGACGTCCAGCTTCGCGATGGCGCCCACGAAGATGACCGCCACGAAGACCAGGCGGTACGGAACGACGGCCCGCACCCCCGCCAGGTACTCCAGGTTCCGTTCCCCGTAGTAGGCCCAACCCAGCATCGTGCTGAAGGCGAACAGGCTGAGCCCCATGGCGACGATCCATCCCCCGTACTCTCCGGGCAGGCCGGTGTGGAAAGCGAGCTGGGTCATGTTCGCTCCATCCGCCTCGGCGAGCCACGCTCCGGTGCTGAGGATCGCGATCCCGGTGAAGCTGCACACGACGATCGTGTCGATGAACGTCTGAGTCATCGAAACCAGGGCCTGGCGTACCGGCTCCTCGGTCTGTGCGGCCGCCGCCGCGATCCCGCCCGTCCCCAGCCCCGATTCGTTGGAGAAGATCCCTCGAGCCACGCCGAAGCGCATCGCCTGCATCACCGTGTAACCGAAAGCGCCTCCGGCGACCGCGCCCCCGCTGAACGCTCCCTCGAAGACGAGACGAAGCGCTTCCGGCACGCGCTCCACGTTCAGAAGGATGACGAGCCCGGCCCCTCCCATGTACAGGACGATCATCACCGGGACGAAGACGCCCGTGAAGCGGCCGATGGACCGGATACCCCCCAGGATCACCGTCGCCACCAGGAAGGCCACCACCAGACCCGTCACCCAGTGGGGAACTCCGAAGGACTGGTTCACCGCATCCGCCACCGCCTGGGACTGAACGCCGTTGCCGATCCCGAAGGCGGCGACCGAAGCGAAGAGGGCGAAGGCCAGGGCCAGCGTCTTGCCCACCGGCCGCCAGGGGATGCCGCGCTCCAGATAGTACATCGGACCGCCGGACTTCTCGCCCCGGGCGTCCGTCTCCCGGAAGCGGACGCCCAGCACCGCCTCCGCGTACTTCGTGGCCATCCCGACGAGGCCCGTCACCCACATCCAGAAGAGAGCTCCCGGGCCCCCCGCGCCGATCGCCGTGGCCACGCCCACGATGTTGCCCGTGCCCACGGTCGCGGCCAGGGCGGTCATCAACGCCTGGAAATGAGAGATGTCTCCCTCCGCCCCCTCCTCCCTCCGCTTCACGAGCGCCAGCCACAGCGAGTGCTTCAGCTCGCGGAACTGAAGGCCACGCAGGAGGAGCGTCAGGTAGAGACCCGTCCCGACCAGGAGGAAGATGAGCGGCAGGCCCCACACCCGGTCGCTGGCGCCCTGCAGGAGATCGAGCATGCTGTTATCCCGTCTGGCAGCCTGTTGAAGGACTACGGCGGGTCGCGTTACGAGCGCCGTGGGGCCAGCACCAAGGCGGCGCGGCGAGGCTTACGGGAGCCCCTCTGCCCACCCGGTCGCGAACGTTAGGGAGGCGCGCCCCGACGCGTCAACCGGGGACCGCCCCGCGAGTCGGCGGGACGGGAGACCTCGGTTGACGTTCCGGGGCCGGGCCGCTAACCGTTGCTCGTCCGTGGCCTCCGGTCCCGTGCACCTTCCGCGCGCTCCGAGCGGCTCCAGACGGCGGCCCGACCCGTCGGCCCGGCTTTCCCGCGGCACCGAGGCAGGATGACGGAGGAGAAAACGCCCACGCAGCCCCTGAGTCCGGAACAGATCGGCGCGGCCGCGGAGCTGGGCTACGCCCCGCTGCCCGAGGTGGTGGAGGCGCTGGCCGTCGCCGTGCAGCGCGGACACCACGTCGCCCTGCTGGCAGGCGAGGGGTCGGGTCGGGAGCTGCTCTACGGGCTCGCCGCGGCGATCCGCTGCGTCGCGGACCCTCCACGCCTCGAGGGCCTCGCCCTGTGTGCCACCCGGGAGAGCGCGGCCCGCGTAGCCCGGGCCGTTCGCCTGCTGAACCGGCACAGCGGGCTTCGGGCCTTCACCTGGTCCCCCGATCGGGACGGGGAAGCCGAGAGCGCCTCCTTTCTGGCCGGACGCCCGCAGGGGCTGCTGCGCGCCGTTCGCACCGGGGCTCTGTCGACCGCCGATCTCCGCCTGCTGATCGTGGACGACGTCGAGGCTCTCCAGGCCCTGGGAGACTGGCCCGCGGCGGAGGTCTTTCTGGACACCCTGGAGACGGAGGGACAGAAGATCCTCTGCGCCCGGTCGGCCGGCGGCGCGTTCGATGAGCTGGTGGAGCGCCGCCTCCCGCGGGCCCGCCGCTGGCCTCCCGAGCTGCTCGGTCCGGCGGCCGAGAGAGGCGAGCCGGGAAAGACGGCGAAGCGAGGTGGCGAAACCCGCCTGTGGTACGCGCCCGCCGCGGGGGAGGAGGCCCGGCTGGACGCCCTGGCGAAGGGGCTCCGGCGGCTGGCGAAAGCGAGCGGAACGGACCGAGCCCTCGTCCACTGCCGGGATGGACCGACGGCTCACCGCGCGGCGGCCCACCTGGAGGCGGCCGGCTTCCGCCTCGTCGAAGATCCGGCCGAGCCCGGAGTGGGAGTGGCGTGGGCTGAGGAACGGGCCGCGGCGGAGGGGGTCAACGTCCTCACGTGGCTACCCACCCGGCTGGCCGATCTGCTTCACCGCCTGGAGCCGGGCCGAGAAAAGCTGGTCGTCATCTCGCCCCTCCACGTTCCCCAGCTCCGGCTCATGGCCCTGCGGGCCGGCTGGGCCGCCCGCGAGCTGTCCGTACAGCCGACGGAGGCCGGAATGGATGCGGTCGCCCGGTTCCGTTCTCGTCTCCGTGCCGCGATCGAGCAGGGGGAAACGGGGGCCGAGCTGCTGTTGCTGGAACCGCTGCTGGAGGAGTTCGGCCCGCTCCGGGTGGCCACGGCCCTGACCCGAGTGAAGCGGGAGGAAGAGATCGGGGAGGGGTCGCGGACGCTCTCGGGTTCCGTGGCGGGAGAGCCGGCCCTGCGGTCGGCCTGGACTCGACTGTACCTCAACGTGGGGAAGCGTGACGGCGTCGGCCCCGGAGACCTCGTGGGGGCGATCACCGGCGAGACCGGCGCGCGGGGTGCTCACGTCGGCAAGATCGAGATCCGGGGGACCTACTCGCTCGTGGAGGTGGACTCACAGATCGCCGAGGAGGTGATCCGGGGCCTGATGGGCACGCACATCAGAGGGCGGGAGATCGTCGCCCGCCCCGACCGAGAGCGCTGACCCCGGCCGTGTTCGACCTCGCATCCGCCAGGAGGGAGGTGGAGTGGCCCTCCGCCCGGCTGGCCGCCACGCTGCGCCGGATCGCCCTCTTCCGGCGCCGCTTCGTGTGGCTCCTCGCGCTGGGGACGGCGCTGCTGGTGCTCGGAACCCTGGGTTTCCTCGCCCTGCCCGGGTGGAACTTCTCCGACGCCCTGTACATGACGGTCATCACCCTGACGGCCGTCGGCTACCAGGAAGTCCACCCCCTGAACGACGCCGGTCGGCTGCTGGCCGGCTTTCTGCTCGCGGGCGGGATCACTTCCATGGGCCTGTGGTTCGCCCTCATCACATCCGCCATCGTCGAGATGGACCTGGCTCACGTCTTCCGGACACGGCGCACCATGAAAGAGATCGACAGGCTGCGTGACCATATCGTCGTGTGTGGTGCCGGCGGGACGGGCCGGCAGGTGATGGAGGAGCTGGCGGCGAGCGGGATGCCGCTCGTAGCGATCGAGCTCGACCCCGAACGCGCGGACAGTTTGCGGGAGATGGACTCCGGTCCCCTCGTTCTCGAGGCCGACGCCACCGAGGACGAGACGCTGCTCTCCGCGGGGATCCGCCACGCGCGAGGCCTGGTGGCATCGCTCAGCGCCGACACGGACAACCTCTTCGTGTGCCTGAGCGCCCGGGACCTGAATCCAGACCTCACCATCGTCGCCCGCGCGTTCCAGGAAGAGACGGTGAGCAAGCTCTACCGGGCGGGCGCCGACCACGTGGTGAGCCCGAACATCAGCGGAGGCACCCAGATGGCATCCGTCCTCCTGCGGCCTCAGGTGATGAGCTTTCTGGACGTGGTGACCCGGGGGGAGGGGATCTCTCTCCGCCTCGAGGAGGTTCAGGTGCCGGAGGGCTCGACGCTGGCCGGTACGACTCTGGCGGACGCCCGGATCCGCGAGCGGACGGGCCTCATCGCTGACCAGGTGGACCGCCTGAGGGCGATCACGGCGGCGTAGAGGCTCGCGGGAGCTTCGCTGCCGAGCGCTCCGTGGCGTCGGGCAACGAATCGGCGGCCCCGGATCAGCCGTTCCCGCGCTCCACGCCCATGCGACGCTTCAGCTCCCGGAGAAGCTCCTCCGCCCTGGCCTCGCGATCGAGCCGAGACAGCTCCGGATCGTCCGCCGGATCCGGTTCTCCCTCGAGCTCCCGGTCCAGCTGTCGTTCAGCCGCCTCCAGATCCGAGGGCCGTGACATCCTCTCCGTCACGCGTTCCAGCTCCTCGAGCAGATCCGAGCCCGCACCCCCGGTCGTCTCGATCGTCCGCGCCCGTCTCGCCTGGATCGCCAGCGCGTCCTGGCGCGCGATGGCGTCCTTCAGATGGGCGGTCATGCGGTCCACCTCTTCGCGATGCAGGGTGAGCTCCGCCCTCGCGGCCTGAATCTTCTGCTCCAGGACCTCGCCGCGAGCCAGGTGCTGCTTCGCGAATCGCTCGGCGACTTCCCGCGTCTCCTCGTCGTCGATCGCCTCCGCCTGGGCGGCCCGCCGCACGCAGTCCTCCGCCCGGGTCTTCTCTGCCACCCGGCGGCGCTCCAGCAGCTCGAGATGGGCCTCCATCTCCGGCACCCGGGCCTTCGCTTCGATGAGCTCCTCCCGCATCGAACGAAGCAACCGGTTCACGTCCTCCTCGACGCCGGACCCGCTCCGGCGCTCGAGCCTCGTGAGCGCCTCCTCCAGAGCCGTGCGCAGTTTGCCGAACATGCCGGGAGTCTAAGGCGGGTGCCGTGGCTGCGTCCACCCGCCCACCGGGCTTGGGTCACGGCCCGCGACCGTCGTACCCCTCCCCGGGGTGGCGGCCGGGCGCCGTGTACTATACTATGGTATAGTATTCTCGCGCCGGAACGATCCTCTCTCCGAGCGGGAACGGAAGGAGGCAGACATGGAAGCGGGGGTCGCTCACGCGATGGGATTCGAGGAGCGGACGAAGAGAGACCTCACCCGCCGGCTGTCGCGGATCCGCGGGCAGGTGGAGGGGATTCAGCGGATGGTGGAGGAGGAACGCTACTGTCCCGACGTGCTTCAGCAGTTCGCCGCCGTCTCTTCCGCCCTGCGCGCCGCGCAGAAGCTGCTCCTGGCGAGCCATCTGGAACGGTGCGCGACGGTGGCCATTCGGCAGGGGGGAGAGGCCGCCGAGCAGGTGCGGGAGGAGATCCTGGAGCTGTTCGGCCGTTATCTGAAGTGAGGGCGGCCGCGCGGGTGGTCCCGTGGGGTGGATCGCCCGCGGGGATGAGGTTCGGAGTCTTCGGAGGTGACCGCACCGCCGGTGCGGGTGGAGGCCTCTGATCAGGCTGGAGGAGAGATGAGCGCGACACGGAGCCGGGAAGCTCCGCCCGAAGTGGCGGCCGAGGGCCGCCGGGTGTTCAGGGTGAGAGGGATGCACTGCGCGGGCTGCAGCACCGCGGTGGAGCGGGCCCTGAACCGGCTGGACGGCGTGGAGGCGAGCGTGAGCCTCGCCTCGGAGTCCGCCACCGTGACCTACCCCGCCGGGCGGATCACCTTCGAGGAGCTGAAGGAGGCCGTGGAGGGGGCGGGCTACGAGCTGGAGCCCCCGATCTCCCCCGAGGAGGACCGGGCGGAAAGGGAGCGGGTCCGGCGCGAGCGGTCGCGCGAGGAGCTGCGCCGGGCGAAGAGGCGCATGGTCCGGGCCTGGGCCCTCACGGTGCCCGTCATCCTGTGGATGATCCCGGAGATGCTGCTCGGGATCGCCTGGCCGGCCCGGGGGATCTTCGACGCGGGCATGCTGCTGCTGGCCACGTTCGTCCTCTCCGGCCCGGGCCGTGAGACGTGGCGGAGCGCCGTTCGCTCCGCGCGGGGCCTGAGCCCGAACATGGACGTGCTCATCGCGCTGGGGAGCGGGGTCTCCGCCCTCACGGGCGGGGTGGCGATCCTCCACGACCTGGGCCTCGGCCCGCCGCTGATGAACTACGCCGGGGTCGGGGCGATGATCATGGCGATCCACCTCACGGGCCGCTACGTGGAGACGAAGGCGCGGGGGCGGGCCTCTTCGGCGATCCAGAAGCTTCTCTCCCTGGAGCCGCGGCGCGCCCGGGTCGTGCGGGACGGCCACGAGCTAGAGGTCCCGGTCTCGGAGGTCCGGGTGGGCGACGTGATGGTCGTGCGGCCCGGCGAGAAGATCCCCACCGACGGGGTCGTCCTCCGCGGGCGGAGCGCCGTGGACGAGACCCTGGTGACGGGAGAGTCGATGCCGGTCGAGAAGGGCCCGGGGGACCGGGTCATCGGGGCGACGGTGAACCGGGAGGGCGTCCTCCGGGTGGAGGCGACGGGCGTGGGCGAGCAGACGTTTCTCGCATCGGTCATCCGCCTCGTGGAGGAGGCCCAGGCGAGCAAGGTGCCGATCCAGGAGTTCGCCGACCGGGTGACGGCCGTCTTCGTCCCCGCGATCCTGGCGACCGCGCTCGCGGCGCTGCTGGGCTGGCTGCTCGCGCCGGAGCTCTTCCGGGGCGTGGCGCGCTGGGCCGCCGGCTTCGTCCCGTGGGTCAACCCGGAGCTCGGCACGCTCTCCCTGGCGATCTTCGCCGCGGTGGCCGTCCTGGTGATCGCCTGCCCCTGTGCCCTGGGGCTGGCCACGCCGACCGCGCTGATGGTCGGCACGGGCCTGGGAGCCGAGCGGGGGATCCTCATCCGGGACGGAGCCGCGATCCAGACCCTGAACGCCGCCACCGTGGTGGCGTTCGACAAGACGGGCACCCTGACGCGCGGCGAGCCCTCCGTCACCCGGATCCTCCCGGCGGAGGAGGAGAGGGAGGAGGAGGTGCTCCGTCTGGCGGCCGCCGTCGAGCGGGACTCCGAGCACCCGGTGGCCCGGGCCGTCGTGGCGGCGGCCGAAGGACGGTCCCTGGCCCTCCCCGAGGCGGAGTCGGTGGAGGCCGTCGTCGGACGGGGGGTGCGCGGGACCGTGCGGGGCCAGCGGGTCGAGGTGGGGAGCGAGCGGCTCATGGAGGAGAGGGGGATCGATCTCTCCGCCCTCGCCCCGACCGCGGCGGATCTGGAGGAGGAGGGGCGCACCGTCATGTACGTCGCGACGGCCGGGCGGGCGGTGGGTCTTCTGGGGGTCGAGGACCCGCTCAAGGAGGAGGCGGCGGCGGCCCTCCGCGAGCTGCGGGGTCGCGGGCTGCGCACGCTCCTCCTCACCGGCGACAACGAGCGCACGGCCGCCGCGGTGGCCGGCCGGGTGGGCATCCAGGCATGGCGGGCCTCTCTCCTCCCGGATCAGAAGGTGGAGGCGATCCGGGCGCTCCAGACGGCCGGCGAGGTCGTCGCGATGGTGGGGGACGGGATCAACGACGCGCCCTCCCTGAAGCAGGCGGACGTGGGGATCGCCATCGGCACGGGGACGGACATCGCGATCGAGTCGGCGGACATCACGCTGGTCCGGGGCGATCTCGACGGCCTCGCGCGGGCGATCCGGCTCTCGGCGGCCACCTTCCGGAAGATCCGCCAGAACCTCTTCTGGGCCTTCTTCTACAACACGGTCGCGATCCCGGTCGCCTTCTTCGGCCTCCTGCACCCGGTGATCGCGGAGGCGGCGATGGCGTTCAGCTCCGTCACCGTGGTGGGGAACGCGAACCGCCTGCGGCGCGCTCGCCTGTAGGCGGACCACGGGGTTGACCGCCCGCCCTGGCTCTCCCGTGGCCGGAGGTCTACGGCCGCGCCAGGCGGGCGGCATTTACAGGCCGGCTGGCGGCAGGCATCATACGCCCCTCGCGGGCGCCCCCGGGCGCGCTCCGTCACGACTCGAGAGGTGGGCATGAAGTCACCGTACGTCGGGCTGGCCGTGGGTCTCTGGTACGCGATCGCCCCGTTCGTGTGGAGGTATCCGACCGGATTCCTCATCTGGCAGGATCTTCTGATCGGCGCGGGGATCGTGGCCCTCTCCCTCTCCTTCCTCCTGTCGCCGGGACGCCTCACGGGGTGGCTCCTCATCCTGATCGGCGCGTACAGCATGTTCGCCCCGTTCCTCCACGGCTACCTGATCCACGCGGCCGCGCTGTTCAACGACCTCGTCTTCGGCGTGATCACCGTGGGCACTGGGGTGGCGGTCGGCGGCGCGGGGCTGGAGTACGGGCGAAAGCCGGCCTCCTAGGATCCTGGCGGCGGCACGCTCCGGGACTCGGACGGCTCCCGGAGCTAGGCTCCGAACTTCGCGAGGCGGCCGGCGCGGGCCATCGCGAGGGGCAGCAGCTCGCATCCCCGGCGGAGGCCGAGGGACCCCGCCGCGCAGCTCCGCTCGCCGAACTCCTCGATCCCCGGCGAGCGTCCCGGGCCCCCGTAGAGGAGAAACGGAACCGGGTGCCAGCTGTGGCTCCGGAGGCGGGCCGGGGTGGAGTGGTCGCCGGTGAGAAGCAGGACCTCCGGCCCCGTGTCCAGCAGGCGGGGGAGGACGGCGTCCGCCGCCTCGATGAGGGCCACCTTGCGGTCGAAGTCGCCGTCCTCACCCGCCTTGTCCGTCCCCTTGAAGTGGAGGAAGAGGAAGTCGTAGTCGGCGATCCGCCCCTCGAGCTCCGCGGCCAGATCCTCGGGAGACTCGCCGCATGCCGCGGCCTCCATCCCCACCAAGCGGGCGACGCCCCGGTACATCGGGTAGGCCGCGCCGGCGAAGGCCCGCACTCCGAAGACCTGCGGGAAGCGGGGCCAGGCGGGCAGCCGGGAGAACCCCCGCAGGAGAACCATGTTCGCCCGCTCCTCCCCCGCCAGGCTCTCCCGGGCGAGCTCCACCCAGCGGCTGACGGCCGCGGCGGCCGGCTCGGACCGCTCGTCGAGCGCCGCCGCCGCGCCGGGCGGCACGCCGGGCCGGCCCGGGTCCGTGTCCCCGACCTCCGCGCCGGAGACGGCCGACGGCCGGACGAGGAGGAGGAAGCGGTGCTCCTTCACCGGGCGCACGGAGATCTCGGCTCCCTCCACGGAGAGCTCGGATAGCCGCTGGCTGAGCCGCGCGCACTCCTCCGTGGAGATCCGCCCCGCGCGGCGGTCCACCACCCGTCCCCGGGCGTCGACCGTGCAGAAGTTCCCCCGGGCGGCCACCTCCCCGGGTGCGAGATCCACCCCGACCCCCAGCGCCTCGAGAACGCCCCGCCCGATGCGGTAGCACAGCGGATCGTATCCGAAAAGCGCGAGGTGGCCGGGACCGCTCCCCGGGGTGATCCCCGGGCCGACCGGCTCGTGGAGGCCACAGTCGCCCTCGCGGGCGAGCCGGTCCATGTTCGGGGTACGGGCGGCTTCCAGCTCCGTCCGGCCCCCCCCCGGTTCCCGGGGAAGGCCTCCCAGGCCGTCGAGCACGAAAAGGAGGACTTTCGCGTCCGAGGGACGGGCGAGGCGGGCGATGTCGTCCAGATCCATGGTCTCGCAGAACTCCGCTGCCGTTGCGGTCGGCTCGAGCGGCCGTGTGCTCCGGAGGCCGTCCCGGGCGACGCCCAAGCTACCCGTGACCTTGCCCGGCAGCCAGCGACGGCTTGCGTGCCGGGGCTCGGCAGCGCATCTCGTGGGCCATGCCCGCACCCCCTTCCGGCACTCCCGGCTCCGGCTTCGTGCCTCCCAGCCCCGCGGTCCTCACCCGGAGACTCTGCAAGCGGTTCGGGTGGCGGTGGGCCCTGCGTGACGTCGACCTCATCGTCGAGCGAGGGACCTCCGTCACCCTCGTTGGCCCGAACGGGGCGGGAAAAACCACCCTGCTCCGCATCCTGGCGACCCTGGTCAAGCCGTCGCGCGGAGAGGTGGAGGTCTTCGGCCACCCGGTCGGCCCGGAAGGGGATGCGATCCGCAGCCGGGTGGGGCTGCTCACCGCGACGGGGTATCTGTACGACGAGCTGACGGGGGCCGAGAACCTCCGTTTCGCGATCCTGATGGGCGGCCAGCGACCGGACGGCAGCCGTATTCTCCAGGCCCTGGAACGGGTGGGCCTGGCGGACGCGGCCGACGTCCGGGTGCGGGGCTACTCCGCCGGCATGCGAAAGCGGCTGGAGCTGGCACGCCTGCTCCTCCGACGCCTCGACCTCCTGCTCATGGACGAGCCGTACGCGAGCCTGGACGCGAAAGGGATCCGGCTGGTGGACCAGGTGATCTCCCAGGCACGGACCGACGGAGCGACGGTGGTCCTGGCCTCCCACCAAAGGGGAGAGGCAGTGCTGGGTGCGGATCGGCTCGTGGTCCTCTCGGGCGGTCGGATCTCCGCGGAGGGTCCCCCGGCCGAGGTCCTGGATGCGGCTCGACTGCGGCCGGCCGAGGGGCTCTGATGGAGTTCCTCCTGCGCACGTGGGGAATCCTGTGGAAGGACCTGCTCACGGAGGCTCGGACGAAGCAGGGCATCAACGCGATGGCGTTCTTCGCGGCCCTCCTCCTCATCATCTTCAGCTTCGCGATCGGCCCGGACCCCGAGCTTCTCCGGCGGCTGGCCGGAGGGCTCCTGTGGGTGGGGATCGTCTTCACCGGCACCCTCTCCCTCGGGCGGACGTTCCAGGCGGAGGAGCTGAGCGGTGGGCTCCGAAACCTGCGTCTCTACCCGGGGGACCTGCGGGCCATCTACGTGGGGAAGCTGCTGGGGAACCTGACGATCCTCCTCGTCGTCGAGGCGATTCTCTTTCCCGCGGCGGCGATCCTCTTCCAGATGGAGCTGTGGCCCCACGCCGGGCCGTTGATCCTCATCGCTCTGCTGGGCACCCTCGGCTTCTCGATCGTTGGAACGTTCTATGCAGGACTCACCGTACACCTGCGGGCGAGAGAGGTGATGCTCCCGCTGCTCCTCTTTCCACTGCTCGTCCCGGCGCTGCTCGGGGCCGTGAACGCGACGGCGCTCGTCCTCGGCGGGGATCCGCTGGGTCGGCTGGGAGGTTGGCTCCGGTTGCTGGTGGCCTTCGACATCATCTTCTTCGTCGTGTGTACGTGGGTCTTCCCGCTGGTCCTGGAGGAATAGGGTGAGCGAAGGAATCGTTCGGGAGCTCCGGGGACTCCCCGGGCTCGGTGCGGCGGCCCTGATCTCGCTGGTGGTGGGCAGCCTGGTGGGACTTTTTGTCGTACCGGCGGACGCCTTACAGGGCCAGGTCCAGCGCCTCATGTACGTTCACGTCCCGGCGGCCTGGCTCTCCATGCTGGCCTTCTTCGTCGTCTTCGTCATGAGCGTCCTCTATCTGGTGCAGCGGAAGAGCCGCTGGGACCTGGTGGCGGCCAGCTCGGCGGAGATCGGCGTCGTCTTCACGGCGCTCACCCTGGCGCTCGGCTCCCTGTGGGGGAAGCCGACCTGGGGGGTCTGGTGGACGTGGGATCCCCGCCTGACCACGACGGCGATCCTGCTCATCATCTACGTCGGGTACCTGACCGTGCGCTCCTTCGCGGAGGATCCCGAGCGGCGGGCCCGCTGGGCCGCGATCGTGGGGATCGTGGGGTTCGTGGACGTGCCGATCGTCTACCTCTCCGTGTACTGGTGGCGGACGCTGCATCAGCCTCCGTCCACGCCTCGCTCCGTGGCTCCGTCGATCGTGGGCGCACTGCTGGTGAATCTCCTCGCCTTCACGCTAGTATACGCATACCTGATGGTGCGCCGGTACCGGCTCGCGGCCGCGGAGCAGCGGCTCGAGGAGGCGGAGGCGAGCGCGTGAGATCGGGGGCGAGATGAGCTATCTGGTGGCAGGCTACGGTCTGACCTGGGGCGTCCTGGCCTGGTACGCGTGGCGACTCGAGCGTCGCTCCCGGCGTGCCGGGCGTGCGCTGGCCGCCGGTTCGACCCGGGGGCCGGGTGCCGGGCCCGCCGCCGAATCGCGAGAGGAAGGATCGGGGGCGTGACCGGGGCGGCCGGAGCGAGTGGAGGAGGTCCGGCGAACCTCGGCCGGGCGCGCGCCGCGGGGGCGCGCCGCGGCAAGCGCCGGCTGTGGGCCGCCGTCGGCCTGACGGCGGTCGTCGGCGCGATCTTGCTTCTGGTCCTCGGGGGCCTGCGGGAGAACGTCGTCTACTTCCTCACGCCGGCCGAGCTGCTGGCGGAGAACGCCGGCCTGACGGGGCAGGCGGTCCGGCTGGGAGGGCAGGTACAGCCCGAGTCGGTGAGCTGGGATGCGGAGACGCGGGACCTGCAGTTCTTGCTCACCGACGGCGAAGCCTCGGTCCGCGTGCGCTCCACCGGCGCCCCGCCGGCCATGTTCCGGGAGGGACTCGGCGTGGTGGTGGAGGGACGCCTGAACTCGGAGGGCGTCTTCGAGTCCACCAACGTGATGGTGAAGCACTCGAACGAGTATCGGCCGCCGCCCGAGGGAGAGAAGCCGGCCCACGTCTTCGAGTCCCTCATCCAGGAGAAGGAGGGCGGGTGATCAGCGGCGTCCCCCCAGCGGCGACGCGGGACGGCGCGGCGTGCTGAGCCTCCTGGGGACCGCCGCGGTGGCGGCCGCCTTCCTGGGCGCCGGGGCGGCGTTCCTCACCGGTGCGGTGGGCGGGCGCGGCGGCCGACCGGCGCTCGTCCAGGCGGCCCGCTTCGGCATCTACACCACCTTCTTCTCCATGACGGTCGCCATGGTCGTCATGGAGATCGCCCTCCTCACCCACGACTTCAGCGTGGAGTACGTGGCGAGCGTGGGGAGTCGGCAGACGCCGCCCTTCTACACCGCGATCTCCCTGTGGAGCAGCCTGGACGGCTCGATCCTCTTCTGGGGATGGATCCTCTCGGCATACGCGGCGCTGGTCGCGTTCGTGAACCGTAATCGGCCCGCGTACGCGCGGTACATGCCGTACGTGCACGCCACGCTCGGCGTCGTGGGGCTCTTCTTCTACGGGCTCCTCCTCGGTCCGGCGAGCCCGTTCGGCCGCGTTTTCCCCGTCCCGCCGGACGGGCCCGGGCCGAACCCGCTTCTCCAGAACCATCCCCTCATGGGGCTCCATCCCCCGATGCTGTACCTGGGGTACGTGGGACTTTCCGTCCCGTTCGCGTTCGCCATCGCCGCACTCGTGTCCGGCGATCTCGGCCAGGGATGGCTGCGGGCCGCCCGCCGGTGGACCGTCGCGGCGTGGGCGTTCCTCTCCGTGGGGATCGTGGCGGGCGGCTGGTGGTCGTACGAGGTGCTCGGCTGGGGCGGCGTGTGGGCATGGGACCCGGTCGAGAACGCCTCTTTCCTCCCGTGGCTCACGGCGACCGCGTTCCTGCACTCGGCCATGGTCCAGGAGCGGCGGGAGATGCTGAAGACCTGGAATCTGAGCCTGGTGATCGGGACGTTCCTCCTCACGCTGCTCGGCACGTTTCTCACCCGGTCGGGGATCCTGGACTCCGTGCACGCGTTTACGGAAGGCCTCATCGGGCCCCTCTTCCTCGGCTTCATCACCCTGGTGGCCCTCGCCTCCCTGGCCCTCATCGGTTGGCGAAGCAACCGCCTGTACGCGCCCGGCACCCTGGACGGAGTGGCTTCCCGTGAGAGCGCGTTCATCGTGAACAACCTCCTCTTCGTCGCGTTCACGTTCACCGTCCTCCTGGGAACGATGTGGCCCCTGGTGGTGGAGGCCACGGGAGGGCGGCGGATCAGCGTCGGTCCGCCCTACTTCGATATGGTCGCCGTGCCGATCGGCCTGGCGATCCTCTTCCTCATGGGCGTGGGTCCCGCGCTGCCCTGGCGGAGGGCCGGCCTCGACCGGTTGAAGCGCAGCTTTCTGTGGCCCACCGGCGTGGGCTTGATCTTCGCGGCCGCCGCTCTCCTGATCGGGGTCCGGCGCCCCTACCCGATCGTGACGTTCGCGTTCGCCGGCTTCGTCCTCACGACGATCGTGGAGGAGTTCCGCCGGGGGATCTCGGCCCGCCGCCGGATCTCGGGGGGCTCGACAGGGAGCGCGTTCCTGGAGCTCCTGTCGAGGAACGGGCGGAGGTACGGGGGCTACACCGTCCACCTGGGCGTGGTGGTGATCATCGTCGCCCTCGCGATCTCCGGGAGCTGGAAGACCGAGCGAGAGCAGACGCTGCGCCAGGGGGAGGAGCTGGCGATCGGCGAGTACGGAGTCCGCTTCGAGGAGGTGTGGGCCCGGCAGGAGCCCCAACGCTTCGTGGTCGGAAGCACCTTCGCCATCCGCAAGAACGGCCGTCCGATCGGGGAGCTGGAGCCGCGTCTGAACTTCTACCCGACCTCCGAGCAGCCGATCTCCACCCCGGCGGTCCGCTCCTCGCTCCGCGAGGACCTCTACCTCACGTTGATGGCGTTCGACCCCGAGCAGGGAGCCCACGCCACGGTGCGGGCGATCGTGAACCCCGCCGTACCGTGGTTGTGGATCGGAGGCGTGATCGTGGCCCTGGGCGGCATCCTGGCGATCCGGCCGACGGGTGTCCGGCGCCGGGCGCCGGAGCGGACGCTCTCGGAGTCCGCGGCCCCGCCCCCCCGGTCCGAGGAGCGGGAGACGGTGCCCGTATGAACGGCGAGAGTCGCGCGAACCCGGAGCGTGGCGTGACGGACGGGAGCGCAACCCACGAGAGCCACCCCGGGCCGAGAAGCGGGGGCGGCCCCGGAGGCGGGCCGGCCGGGCCGCGTCGTCGCCCCTGGGCTCGGTGGCTCCCCGCCCTGGCCGCGATTCCGTTCCTGGCCCTGCTCGCCTTCGGTCTCACCCGGGATGCCCGGATCATCGAGTCTCCTCTGCCGGGACAGCCCGCCCCGGAGTTCGCCCTCCGCGGCCTGGACGCCGATACACTTCGTCTCGCCGACCTCCGAGGCCGGGTGGCGCTCGTGAACTTCTGGGCCTCCTGGTGCCTTCCCTGCCGCGACGAGCATCCCGTCCTCCGCGAGCTGCGCCGCGTGTACCCCGAGTCCGAAGTGGCCCTGGTGGGAATCCTGTATCAGGACTCTCCGGAGAACGGCCGACGGTTCATGCGGGAGCTCGGGGGTGACTGGCCGAGCGCGGTGGACCCGGGGAGCCGGGTGGCGATCGAGTTCGGCGTGTACGGGGTTCCCGAGTCTTTCTTCCTGGCTCCGGACGGCACGATCGTCCGCAAGCACATAGGTCCTCTCACCTGGGAGCTCGTGCAGACGACGATCGACTCCCTCCTCGCCGCGAGGGGCCCCCTCCCCGCGACGGACACCGATCGGGGATGAGCGCCTCCCGACTCCTGCACTTCCGGGTCCCGGCCCTTCTGGTCGGTCTCGGCGCCCCGTTCGTCCCGTTGACCGCGGCGCCGAGCCGCGTCCCGGACGCGCCAGCCGACGCTCGCGCCGCTCGATGGGCGCCGGCGGCCCCGTGGGAGGCGGCGGCCGTCCGCCGGGGCCCCATCCCCCGCACCACGGCCCGGCAGGCCGAGGGCTCGCAGGGAGAGGAGACGGGGCGACGCCGGACGACCCCTCTCTCCCCCGAGCTGGACGCCGTGGCGGCGGAGCTGGCCGCCCAGCTGCGCTGCCCGGTGTGCCGGAATCAATCCGTCCTCGAGTCCTCCTCCGAGCTCGCCCGGCAGATGCAATCGGTCATCCGGGATCAGCTCGCCGCCGGTGCCACCCCGGAGGAGGTCAAGGCGTACTTCGTGGCGCGCTACGGAGAGTGGATTCTCCTCAAACCGACCGCGCGGGGCGTGAACTTGGCCGTCTACGTGCTCCCTCCGCTGCTCCTGCTGGCGGGTGCTCTGCTCGTGCGCAACCGGCTCCGCCGCTGGAGGGCGGCCGCCGGATCGGCGGAGCCGTTTCCCACCGCGGGGAACGAAACGCCGCGGAAAGGGGTTTCCGGTGCGGCGCGCGCGGAAGCGGCGGACGAGGCGGTTCCCGACGCGAGACCCGAGACCGAGACGGCGGAACGTTCTCCCCCCGGCCCTGCGGGCCTTTCCTCCGAGGATGAGGAGTGGCTCAGAGAGGCGCTGCGACGGGGATGACGAGCGGCCTCGAGGAGCGCCTGGAGCGCCCGCGGAGCCGGGAACACGTCGAGAACAGGCCTGTATCAAGCCTCGCGCCGGAAAGGAAGTTGGCGGAGCGGGCGCGGCCGGGCGGCGGGCGAGAGCCCCCTCCTGAGGCCGGGCCGGGCCGGGGGGCGGTAAGGGTTCGCGGATCACCTTAGGAGAAAGAGCCGGAGAGAGTATGTTCTTCGACTCTCGTGCGCTGGACTCGTTCGATCAGTACCTCCAGGACGTCGAGAGGTACCCGCTGATCGAGGACCCGCAGGAAGAGCGCCGTATCGCCCGCAGCGCGCGGGCCGGGGATCGCGCCGCGGCGGAACGCCTCGTCACCGCCAATCTGCGCTTCGTCATCTCGTACGTGAAGAAGTACCAGGGTCGGGGCCTGAACCTGGCGGAGCTCGTTTGCATCGGGAACGAGGGGCTCCTGAAGGCGGTGAAGAAGTTCGACCCGGACAAGGGGGTGAAGTTCATCTCCTACGCGGTGTGGTGGATCCGCCAGACCGTGCTTCAGGCCCTCGCGGAGCAGACCCGATCCGTCCGCATCCCGTTGAATCAGAACTCCAACCTGGTGAAGCTCTCGCGGACGGAGACGGCCCTCACCCAGAAGCTGGGGCGGTCTCCCACGGATCGGGAGATCGCCGACGAGATGGGCGAGCCGGTGGAGACGGTGCGGGCCCTCCGACGGGTGGCGTCCGCCGAGCTGAGCCTGGATGCTCCGCTGGACAAGACGGACCGGGACAGCGCCTCCTTCGGGGAGCGCTTCTCCGGAATGGACGACGGGGACATCGAGGAGGATGTGGAGGTCCAGCGCCGCCGCGAGTTCCTCGAGCGTATGTTCGAGCGCTATCTCACGGAGCGCGAGCGCAAGATCCTGGTCCTGTACTACGGGCTGGATGACGGTGAGGAGATGACCCTCGAACAGATCGGCGAGCTCCTCGGCGTGACCCGGGAGCGCATCCGGCAGATCCGCAACCGGGCGTTCGAGAAGCTCCGGAGCTCCGAGGACGGTGTGGCGCTGGAAGGCTTCTGGACGGTGGCCTGAGGGCGCGACGGGCGGCCGTGGCACCGCTCATGAGCGGCGTGTCACGGCCAGCCCGAAGATGCCCAGCGTGATCCCGGCGCTGGCCACGCACCACCGGCAGATGGCGTGCAGGACGAAGAGCTCCACTCCCGTCAGGTAGGCCGAGAACAGCAGCCCGATCGTCGCCAGCGCGAGGAGCCCGCTGCCGGGCCAACGGGCTCCGGCGAGGCGCGGCTGGAGTGCCGTGACGGCCAGCCCGAAGACGACGGCATACCACGCCGTTCCCCAGCCTGCCACCGGAACTCCGAGAAACGTCGCGTAGGAGGAGGCCTGCACGAGGTCGCACGAGCCCCCCTCCCCGCAGATCAGCTCGCCGTAGATCCCCAGCTTGAAGAGCAGCAGGTAGGTCGAGAGGAACAGCCCGGCGAGCGCCAGGACGGCGATCGCCTTGCGATGCGTGGCGGCCGTCACGGGCCTCCACCGCCCGGGATCCCTCCGGCCGCATCGGCAGCGGCCCGGGCGCCGAGGACGGAGTCCTGCGCGGCCTTGATCAGCCGCTCGAGACCCTCGTAGCTCATCTCGCTGCCACCGTCCAGCTTCCGGCCGTTGAAGAAGAGGGTCGGAGTCCCCTGCACGCCGAGCTGTTTCCCGTACTCGTAGGAGCCGAGCACCTTGTCCAGGTGCCGGCGCTCTTCGAAGCAGGCGTCGAACGTCTGGCCGTCGAGGCCGATCTCTCGGGCGTACTCCCGAAACAGCTTGCCGGGCGACCCCTTCGCGCCCCACTTCGTCTGGCGGGCCAGGAGCAGATCGTGCATCGGCCAGTACCTGCCCTGCTCGTCCGCGCACCGGGCGCTCAGCGCGGCCGCCATCGAGTTCGGGAATCCGACCAGGTAGTCGTACATCACCCACCGAACCTGGCCGCCGGCCTCTACGTAGTTCTGCCGAATCAGGCGTCCGGTGAACGCACCGAACTGGGCGCAGTGCGGGCACTGGAAGTCGGCGAACTCCGCGATCGTGATCGGCGCATCCTCCGGCCCGAGCGGAATGCCGGCCAGAGAGTCCGGCTCCACCTGACCGGCCCAGGCGGGCAGCGGACGGTTCACGTCGCCGCCTCCTCCTCCGTTTCGGGCCAGCACGAGGAAGAGGACTCCCCCGAGGGCAACGGCCCCGAGGATCAGATAGAAGCCCAGCCCCGGTCCGCCGGAGCGGGCGGGTTCGCTCTTGCCTTTCGCCACGTCCTACTCCTTACCTGCGATGGCTCCGGTGATCGGCGGTCCCCTCAAAAGAACAACAGGAGGAGCCCGACCGCCAGCAGGACCGCTCCCGCGAAGACGACGAGCCGGGTCGCGTCCGTCATTCGCCGCCGGGGAGTGCTCCTGGCGCTCACCAGCCGCGGAATCAACACCTCCCTCCACGTGTCGGAGACCTCGCCCAGCAGACGCTTCCAGAGGTTCCCGAACGCTCCGTCCAGGCGGGCGAGCGCGGCTCGCCACTCCTCTCCCGCCCCCTCCAGCGCCTCTCCCATCCCCTCCGGGGGCCCGCCTTCATAGGCTTCCAGCCCCTGGAGGAGGCTCTCCTGGCAGGACTCCAGCCGGGAGAAGAGCGGAGACAGTGCCGTGAGCGGCTGTCGGAGCCGGCTGGTCAGCGCGTCCCGCTCGGCCTCCGTGAGACGGGGAACGACTCTCCGCCTCCTCCGTCCTCCTGCGCCGTGCAGCACTCTCCGCGCCTCGGCCTCGAACGCCTCCGCCAGGCGGGCGGCTGAAGCCGCAACGGCCGCGTCCGTGTCGGCCCGCAGCTCGCCTGCGTCCAGCACCTCCAGCGTAGCGTGCAGGCTGGCCGCCGCCGCCGCCGCCGAGCGGCGGGCCAGGAGCGGCCCCAGCACGATCTCCCCCAGCTCCCGAAAATGCGTTTGGAAGAAAGCGCCCGGCAGTCCCGCCCCTTCCCGTGCGCCGTCCGGAATCCGCGCGGCCTGCGCCGCGGACTCGCGGCGGACCTCCTCGACCGTCAGGCGGAAGTCGGGCAGGCGAGGGGGGACGGGCGGGGCGACCTCTCCGCGCGCGAAGAGCTCCAGCGCGCCGGCCGGGGTCTCCTCCTCCGTCGGCCCGGGCAGGCGCGTCGCCACGCGCAGCGCGGCCCGGATCTCCTCGGGGAACAGGTAGCGCAGCCGGAGCGAGCTTCCCTCCTTGCGGAGAACCAGCGTTTCGTGCGTCGCCTCGGACCCGGCGGGCCGCTCCCGCCGCGCCCGGTCCACGGGCCACGGAAGGGAGAGCCAGCGCCCCCGGACGAGAAGGTGCAGGGCCCGCTGCGTGAAGACGGCCAGATGAAGCCCGCTCACCTCCTCACCCGCCAACGTTCCTCGGACCGCGACCCCCGCGGTGCACACCACGACCTCCGGCGCGAACGGCCGCAGGAGGACGCGACGGCGGCGGTCGCTGCGCGCGCCCCCCTGCTCCACGGCCCGGGCGAGCTCCTCCAGCTCCCGCCTGCGCCCCTTCAGGGCCGCGGTGAACGTCTCTCCGAAGAGCAGCAGAAGCCCGGCTCGCCTCGCCATCCAGTAGATCGAACGAAACGGGAGGATGCGGCCGTTCACCTCGAGGGCGTCAGGGCCCACCTCGACGGCGGCCCGGCGGCGCAGCGGCTCTCCCTCGATGTAGACGTCGAGGAGACGTCCGGACGGCTCGCTTCCCGGCACCGCCACGCTCACTCCTCGCTCCGCGACGGGGATCCGGAGTCCGGCGGAGCCCGTTCCGCCGCGACCGGCCGGCACAGCCGAGCCCGCCGACCCGTGCGGGCCTCGAAGCGCGCGACGAACTCCGACAGCGGCCAAGGCCGCCAGGCTTCGCGTGGCAGGCCCAGATCCACGAGCCGCTCCTCCACCTGCGCCGGGGCGCCCTCGATCTCCACCAGGCGGTCCATGCGCGGGTACTCTTCGATCCGAACCTGCACGCCCTCCTTTTCGTACACCTCCACCCGCCGGTCGATGGCGAGCGACACGCTCGGGAACCCCAGCCGCGCGAGGATCTCCCGCGCTTTCCCGCCCCGTTCCACCCGCGTCTCCAGCTCCTCGCGGAGCTTGAAGCCGTCCACCTCGCGAGCCGGCCCTTTCCACGACACGAGGTCGCGGGCCGGCCCCTCCTCCGGCAGATAGCTCCTCAGACGCAACACCTCGTCCCGACGCTCGAGCTCGCCGCCGGGGGTGTCGAAGCGCCGATCGCGCATCTCCCCCCGGAAGCACAGGCGCCAGCCCGCCGCCTCGAGGCGCTGCCGCAGCGGCTCGGGACCCTCTTCCAGCCTCGCCTTGAGCTCGAACTCCTCCACCGTCAGGCTCCTCGGCCGGACCTGCTAGACAAGCCTCCTGCTCGCTGGTCTGCCCCGGGCACGACCCGCGCGCGCGGCCCGCTTTGAGTCTTGCACAGGCTTCTCAGCATCTCGTCCAGCAGAGGCCCGCATTCCCTCAACGTCGGAACGACGGCGTCCGCTCCCTCCTCCGTCAGCTCGCCGACCGAGTACCGGCCCGTGGCCACTCCCAGGGAGCGCAGCCCCGTGGCCTCCGCGCAGCGGACGTCCTCCGGTGTGTCCCCGATGACCAGCACACGATCCGGCCGGAACTCCACTCCCGTGTGCCGGCGGGCGCGTCGCAGCGCCACGGGGGGCAGATCCCCTCGGTGCTCCGAATCGGAGCCGAACGCCCCGAAGGCGAACGCTCCACCCAGCTCGCAGGCCCCCAGTTTCGCCCACGCTCCCGCCTCCACGTTGCCGGTCAGGAGGCCGGCGGTCAGGTAGGGGTCGACCGCGACCCGCTCCAGCAGCTCGCCCACGCCGGGACACACCCGCAGCGTCTCCCTGCGGAGGCGGAGCTCCCTTCTGAGAAGGCCCACGTAGCGCTCCCACAGGAGAGGCAGGCTCTCGTCGATCCATGCATCCGCCCGGCCGGCGGCGCGCAGCAGACCCCGCACGATCTCCGGGTCCGTCCGACCGTGAAAGTCGAACGTCTCGATCGGCCCCGTCTCGCCGTACACCTCCGTCATCGCGGTGCGGAGCGCGGCCCGCCCCGCGCCGTTCACGTGCACCAGCGTGCCATCCACGTCGAACAGCAGGAGAAGGCACGGCTCGGCGTCCCGATCGTCACCCCGGGCGGCGCTCACCTCCTTATCCGCCTCCCGGCTGCCGATCCACGGCCCGCTCGATCGCCCGCTCCAGCGTCGCCCGGGCCCGGAGCCCGAGGGTGAGGAGGTCGCCCGGGCCCGCCTCGAAAGCCTCGCCGCGGCCCGTGGAGAGGGCGAAGACGAGATCACCGTCGAACGCCGTGCCCGCCGGTGAGATGCGTCGGACGAGCGCTCCCGCCGCGTGACGGGCCACGACCTGAAGCTCCGTCCTCCTGAGCGGGGCGTCCGTGGCCACCACTCCCAGCGTCGTGTTCTCCGCGCCCCCGTACCCGAGCGGCCGAACGGCTCCCTCTCGAAGCGCCTTCGCCGTATCGAGATACGTACCGTCATCGGCCCGGCATCCCGCCACGATCGTGCCCCTCTTGTCCAGCACGTCGCCGAACGCGTTCACCACGGCAAGAGCCCCGACCGTATGGGAAGACTCGGCGCGGCGGCAGGCCCAGCTCCCCACGCCACCCCGCTCCGCCCCCCGGCGACCCATGAGCTTTCCGACCGAAGCTCCCGTTCCGGCGCCGACCCGTCCTTCCCGCACGGCGGCCGTGGACGCCGCCGCCGCGGCCGCGTACCCCATGCCGGCGTCCGGTCGCGCGTCGGCCCGCCCCACCCCCAGGTCGTAGATGACCGCGGCCGGGACGATCGGGACGCGGCCCTCCCGGGTGAGAAACCCCCGCCCGCGCTCCTCCAGCCAGCTCACCACGCCGTCTGCCGCCCGGAGCCCGAAGGCGGAGCCTCCCGTCAGGAGGATCGCGTCACAGCTCGGGACCAGGTGGTGAGGTGAGAGGACGTCCAGCTCCCGGCTCCCCGTGGCCTGCCCCGCCAACTCCACCGCGCCGACGAACGGGCCCAGAATCACCGTGCAACCCGTGGCGTCGGCTTCCTCCGTCGCGTGGCCCACGGCGATTCCCGGAACCGCGGTAAGGGAACGGTTCTCCACCTTCCCACCTAGCAGGTCCCTGAAGGATTCCAGCGGCCGCGTTACGAGCGCCCCGGGAGGCCGAGCTCGCGGCCGCTCACGACGCCACCCACCGGGCCAGAAGCGCCGGATCCAGGTTCCCGCCCGAGAGGATGGCCACCGTGGCGCCCTCCGCCGGAGGGGCGATCCGCACGCGACCCGCCAGGAGAGCGGCGACCGCGGCGCCGCCGCTCGGCTCCACGACCAGGCGCTGGCCGAAGAGCCACCGCACTCCTTCCACGATCTCTTCGTCCGACACGGTGACCACCCGCTCGACCAGCTCTTGGCAGTGACGCAGGGTGAGGTCGCCGGGCCGGACCGGCTTCAGACCATCCGCCAGCGTATCCACCCGCTCCAGCGTGACCGCGCGTCCCGCCGCCAGCGACGCGGCCATCGAGGCGGCTCCCTCCGGCTCCACGCCGATCACCTTCGCCCCCGGGGCGACGGCTCGCACTGCCGCGGCGATGCCCGATATGAGGCCTCCCCCGCCCACCGGAACCAGAAGGAGGGCCGGAAGTCCTCGTCCGCCTCGCGCCGCGGGCGTCTCCCTCCCCGATAGCTGCTCGATGACCTCCAGCCCCACGGTACCTTGCCCGGCGATGATGTGAGGGTGATCGAACGGCGGGACCATGACCGCGCCCGTCTCCGAAACGATCTCCTCGGCCCGGGCCTGGCGCTCCGGGCTCGTCGTCCCGGCCAGCTCCACTTCCGCGCCCAACGCCCGCGTCGCTTCCAGCTTGATGGGCGGGACGTCCTCGGGCATCACGACGGTCGCCGGAATTCCGAAGGCGCGGGCCGCGAACGCCACGCCCTGCGCGTGGTTGCCGGAGGAGTAGGTGACAAGCCCCATGCGGCGCCGCTCCTCCTCCAGCAACCGGACGAAGTTGTAGGCGCCCCGAAGCTTGAAAGCGGAGACGTGTTGGAGGTTCTCGCACTTCAGCCACGCCTCGGGGGGCGAGGCGGGTTCCCGCGGCACGGCGTGCGGCCCGCCGGTGGGGAGCGATACCGGAAACAGCGGGGTCCGGCGGGCCACGCCGGCGAGCGCCCGGGCCGCCTCTCGGATCTCCTTCAGGGAGACGAGCGACCCGCCCGCGTTCCGGACCCGGTCGTCGGGCACCGCCGGAGGCACGGTGGTGGCGGTGCGGGGGTCGGCCGTCACTCCCGCTCCCCGCCCGCCCGTCCCGCTCCCTCCGCGGAAGCTGCGGCGGCGCCAGGCTTCGTGTCGCCGGGTCCGATTCCGGGAGCCTCCGCCGCCGCGGCCGCCTCCTCCTCGGTCACCACGCGAGCCATGTCCACGACTTCATCCCCATCGTCCAGGTTCACGAGGCGCACTCCCTGTGTGTTCCGCCCGATGACCCGGATCTCCGCGGCCCGCTGGCGGTTGATGACTCCGTTTCGGGTGACGAGGATGATCTCATCTTCATCCGCCACCTCCCTTGCCGCGACCACCCGCCCGGTTCTCTCGGTGATCCGCAGGTTGATGAGCCCCTTCCCGCCGCGGCGTTGGGGGCGGTACTCGCCGACCCGCGTCCGCTTCCCCATCCCCCTCTCCGTGACCGTCAGCAAGCTCGCCTCCCGGCGAACGACGACCATGCCCACCACCTCATCCCCTTCCTCGAGATTCACGCCCCGCACGCCCTGTGTGACCCGGCCCATCCGACGCGCGTCCGACTCCGGGAAGCGGATCGCCATGCCGTTCCGGGTGGCCAGGATCACGTCGTTCGTCCCGTCGGTGAGCTGCACCTCGATGAGCCGGTCGTCGCCCACCACGTTGATCGCGTTGATCCCGGGAGAACGAACGTTCACGTACTCTGCCAGGCTCGTTTTCTTGACCTGGCCGTTCCGCGTGGCGAACAGCAGGTAGCGATCCTCGCGGAACTCCCTGACCGGAAGGACGGCCGCGATGACATCCTCCTTGTGCACGGGGATCAGGTTCACGATCGGCTTCCCCCGAGCCGTTCGACCCGCCCTCGGAAGCTCGTACACCTTCAGGACATAGACCTGGCCGTCCGCCGTGAAGATGAGGAGCGAATCGTGGGTCGAGGCCAGGAAGAGGTGCTCCACCCAGTCCTCCTCCTTCGTCTCCATGCCCGCGATCCCCCGCCCTCCCCTCCGCTGCTGCCGGTACACGTCCAGGGGAATGCGCTTGATGTAGCCCGCGTGGCTCACGGTGATCACCATCGACTGCTCGGCGATCAGGTCCTCCTCCGTAAGCTCCGCCCGGACATCCAGGATCTCCGTGCGCCGCACGTCCCCGTACTTGTCGGCCACCGCCCGGAGCTCCTCGCGGACGATCTGCATGCGGAGCGCCCGCGAGCCGAGGATCTCCTCCAACCGCTTCACCTCGGCCCGCACCTCCTCCAGCTCCTCCTCCAGCTTCTCGATCTCGAGCCCGGTGAGGCGGGCCAGACGCATGTTCAGGATCGCCTCGGACTGACGCTCGGTGAGCTCGAACCGCTCCCGGAGACGATCGCCCGCCACCTTCGCGTCCCGGGCCTCGCGGATGATCTCGATCACCTCTTCGATGTTGTCGACCGCGACCTTGAGGCCCTCCAGGACGTGCTCCCGGTCCCTGGCCACCCCGAGATCGTGCTCGCTCCGTCGCACGACCACGTCATGGCGGTGCTCCACGAAGTGCTGGAGCATCTCCTTCAGGTTCAGGACCCGCGGAACGCCGTCCACCAGGGCGATCATGATCGCCCCGAAGGTCGACTGCATCTGGGTGTGCTTGTACAGCTGGTTGAGGACGATCTCGGGGATGACGTCTCGCTTCAGCTCGATCACCAGGCGGATTCCGTCCCGGTCGGACTCGTCCCTCAGGTCGGCGATCTCGTCCACCTTCTTGTCGCGCACGAGCTGGGCGATCTGCTCGATGAGCCGGACCTTGTTCACCATGAACGGGATCTCGGTGACCACGATCCGCTCCCGGCCCCCTTCGCGCTCCTCGAAGTGGGTCCGAGCTCGCATCACGATGCGACCGCGACCCGTACGCTGCGCCTGCTCGATTCCCTGAGTGCCGTAGACGAACCCCCCGGTCGGGAAATCCGGACCCCGCACCAGCTCCGCGAGCTCTTCGACCCGCGCTTCGGGATCCTCGATGAGCCGCTCGCACGCCGCGACGACCTCCCGCAGGTTGTGGGGCGGGATGTTGGTGGCCATCCCCACCGCGATCCCCGACGAGCCGTTGACGAGGAGGTTCGGGAGCGTCGCCGGCAGCACCGTCGGCTCGCGGCGCTGATCGTCGAAGTTGGGCGCGAAGCCGACCGTGTCCTTCTCGATGTTGGCCAGCATCTCCATGGCGATCGGCGCCAGGCGGGCCTCGGTGTACCGGTAGGCGGCCGCGCTGTCCCCGTCGACGGAGCCGAAGTTCCCCTGGCCATCCACGAGGGGATAGCGCAGCGAGAACTCCTGTACCATGCGGACGAGAGAGTCGTACACGGCGGCGTCGCCGTGCGGATGGTACTTCCCGAGCACGTCGCCCACGACCGTGGCGCTCTTCTTATAGGGACGGTTGGGCGCCAGGCCGAGCTCGTGCATGGCATACAGGATCCGGCGGTGCACCGGCTTCAGCCCGTCCCGCACGTCCGGCAATGCCCTCTGCACGATCACGCTCATCGAGTAGTCGATGAACGAATCCCGCATCTCATCTTCCAGCAGGCGAGATTCTATTCGCTCCACGCGTTCGGATGTCGCCATGAAAGCCGCTCTGTTCGGGTCAAAACGTCCGGCGGGAGAGTCTTCGTCGGCGGCCGGCGGGAGTCGCCCCGATCGGTCGCCCCGCAGCCGCTTCCCGGCGGCGGGCCGTAGGCCTGCCACGGAGAAAATCTAGCCGCCGCCCGAGCCCGGCGCGAATCCGATGAGCGGCCCGGAATGCCCTCCGGCCAGGGACGGGAGACGCTTGCACCGGCCTCCGCTGGCAGGCGGCGCGAGGGACCCGCAGGGCTTCCGCCGGCGGGCGCGGCGGGACCGTTGTCCTGCTCCCGTACAGGATCGACCCGAGGCTCAGCCGCCCGACTCGAGCTCAATGGAAACGGCCCCGCCCCCCAGCTCCTCTTTGACGAGGCGTCGTGGGAGGTCCCGGGTCACGTACACCACGAGGCCCGACTCCGCCGAGGAGATCTCTACCCGGTACGTCTCGAACGTGCCCGCCGGGACCTTCACGGTGACCTCATCCGTCACCGCGGCCCGCAAGCGCCGGACTCCGCGACCGGGGCTGAAGATCGGTCGTTCGATCCGGGCACCCGGACGCAGCGGGCCGGCCAGGATCACGGCCAGCTCCATCTGCTCGTCCAGCGTGCCCGGCGCCAGAAGCGTGTCCACGACGACTTCGCGCACCCGGGGGCTGTCGGTGGGGGGGTCCTCCTCCGCCGGCAGCCGTGCACGACCCCGCACCCAGGGACCCTCGTACGTCAGATGAAGGGAAGCGCTCACCTCCCCGAACGTGCCCTCCTGGTCCGCCGACACGGGGCGGAGATCCCGGGTGAAGAGGTACGTGCTTCGCTGTCGCCCCGCGGCGCCCGCGGCCTCCTCGCTGACCTGGAAGCTGCCGTCCTCCCGCCGGGTCACCGTGAGGCCGAACTCCCCGAACTTCCTCCCCTGTAGCAGCATCACGTACCGGAACGCTCCGGTGGCGATCCTGGACGCATCCAGCGAGCTCCCGGCGGCCGGGGAGGGCGGCGGCTCCTGGGCGTGTGCGAAGCCCGCCACCCCGCCGCACGCCAGCGAACCCAGGACGCCCGCGACGGCCACGGTCCGCCGCACCTCTACGCTCCGGGCGGCCCTCGCGGAGTCGGCCGCCGGGAAGAGTGTGGGTGGCGTTCCCTCGACTGTCTGGAACATCGCTCGACTCCGTCTTCTCACCCTCATCCCGCCCGCGCCTCCCCGGCCGAGTCGGCCGCCGCCAGGTGCCGACGGAGATACCGTCCCGTGTGGGAGGCGCGGGCGCGGGCCACGCGCTCGGGCTCTCCCGCCACCACGAGGCGACCGCCCCCCGCCGCCGCCTCGGGACCCAGGTCGATCACCCAGTCCGCCCGGGCGATCACGTCCAGGTTGTGCTCCACGAGCAGGACCGTGTGGCCCTCACCCACGAGCTCCCGCAGCACCGAGACCAGGGTCTCGATCTCGCCGAGGCCGAGGCCCACGGTGGGCTCGTCCAGAATGTACAGGCGTCGGCCGGAGCCCGGACGGACGGCCAGCTCCCTGGCTACCTTCAGACGTTGGGCCTCGCCCCCGGAGAGGGTCGTCGCCGGCTGTCCGAGCCGCAGGTAACCGAGCCCCACCCGCTGGAGCTGCCACAGGATCCCTCCCAGACGATCCTCCCGCAGGAAGAACCGGATCGCCTGGTCGGCCGTAAGCTCCAGCACCTGCCGGATGTTTCTCCCCCGGTACTCGACCTCCAGCACCCCCGCTCGGTAGCGGGCGCCGCGGCACGCGTCGCACGGCACGGCGACGTCCGCCAGGAAGACCATCTCGACCTGCTCGACACCAACGCCCTTGCACGCCTCGCACCGTCCACCGCGAACGTTGAAGCTGAAGTGTCCGGGGCCGTAGTTCCTCCGTCGGGCCAGCGGCTGCTTCGCGAAGATCCGACGGATCTCCCCGAACGCCTTGATGTACGTAACGGGATTCGAGCGGGGCGTACGCCCGATCGGGGACTGATCCACGAGCACGACGGCATCCAGGGAGGAGGAGCCCTCCAGGGCGCTCAGGGTGCCGGTCGTCTCGCCCAGATGCTCCTTGGCGCTGCTTCGTCCGTGCAGCCGCCGTTCGAGGGCCCGATACAGGATGTCGTGCACCAGAGTGGACTTCCCGGCGCCCGACACGCCGGTGACCACGGTCAGGCACCCCAGGGGGATCTCCACGTCCAGCCCCCGAACGTTGTGCAGCTCGGCCCCGCGCAGGCGTAGCCAACCGCCGGCGGGGCCGCCCGCGCCCGCGCCCAGCGCCAGTCGCCGCTGTCGGGAGCCGATCCGCACCGGCCGTCGTCCCCGTCGGGCCAGGGCCCGCCCGGTGGCCGTGTCGGCCTCGCAAAGCGCCTCCCAGCTTCCCCGAAAGACGACCTCGCCGCCCCGCTCGCCGGCTCCGGGTCCCAGCTCGACGATGAGATCGGCGCGACGAAGGACGCGCGGCTCGTGCTCCACCACGAGCACGGTGTTCCCCCGGTCCCGGAGCCGGCACAGAACGTCCAGGAAGCGCTCCACGTCGCGGGGGTGAAGGCCGATCGTGGGCTCGTCGAGCACGTACAGCGTGTCGGCCAGGTGGCTCCCGAGACAGCTGGCCAGACGAATCCGCTGCATCTCGCCGCCCGCCAGCGTGCGGGCCGGACGGTCCAGCGTCAGGTAGCCGAGGCCCACCTCGGCGAGAAAACCGAGCCGGTCGGCCAGCTCCTCCAGTACCGAGGCGGAGATCTTGCGCGCGAACGGCGGCAGCTCCAGGCCGTTCAGCCTCCCTCGCAGCTCGTCGATCGGCAGCGCCGCGGCCGCCGCGATCGACAGCCCGCCCACCTCCACGTTCAGCGCCTCCGGTCGGAGCCGGGCGCCGCCGCAGGAAGCGCATCTCCGCGGCGTCTGATACTGCCGCAGAAAGACCCGGATGTACCGCTTGTAGCGCTTCCTCTCCTTGGAGCGAAGAAACGGAAGAACTCCCTGGAACCCCGCCCCTCCGTGCAGAAGCTCCTGCCTGGCGCTCTCCGGCAGCTCCCGCCACGGCGTCCGCGGATCGACGCCCTTCCGGCGGGTCCAGCTCGCCAGCCGGCTTCGCTGCTCTCGATAGCGTGGCTTGGCCCAGGGATCGATCGCCCCCCCCGCGAGCGACAGGCTCGGGTCCGGCACGATGAGGTCAGGGTCGTACTCCAGGGTCGCACCGAAGCCGGTGCACGCGGGACATGCCCCCGCCGGGCTGTTGAAGCTGAACAGGGAGGGCCGGGGCTCGGCGAACTCCTGGCCACACCCGCACCGGAACGCCTCGGAGAACGTGCGCCGTTCCCGCGCACGCCAGTCCTCGAGACCCTCCGAGCTCCCACGGAGCGCCACGGCCTGGCCGTCCCCCTCGGCGAACGCCGCGGCGAGCGAGTCCACCAGCCGCTCTCGCGCCTTCGGATCCACGCGCAGTCGATCCACGACGACCAGCAGCTCGCGGGCGGCGGCGAGATCGGGGACGGCGGCCCCGCTCGAAGGCTCGGCCTCCGACTCTGCCAGATGCCATTCCGTTCCGTCGGCCAGCACCCGGAGGTAGCCCTGAGCCCGGAGGTTGGCGGCCGCGAGCTCGTGACCGATTCCGGCGCTCAGATGGAGGGGGAACGCCACGTACAGCCGCTGGCCCGAGGCCCACGCGAGGATCTCCGCCGCCGCCGAGTGGACGGTGTCCGGGACGACCTCCGCCCGGCACCCCGGACAGCGCGTCCGCCCCACCCGGGCCCACAGGAGGCGAAGGTAATCGTATACCTCGGTGACCGTGCCCACCGTGGAGCGGCTCGTCTTGACCCGATTCCGCTGATCGATCGCCACGGAAGGGCTCACGCCCTCGACCCGGTCCACGGCGGGCTTTTCCATGCGCTCCAGAAACTGTTTCGCGTAGGTGGAGAGCGACTCGATGTACCGGCGCTGGCCTTCCGCGTACACGGTGTCGAAGGCGAGGCTCGACTTGCCCGAGCCGGAGGGGCCCGTCAGGACCGTGAGAGATCGCCGGGGAATCTCCAGGTCGATTCCCTTCAAGTTGTGCTGGCGGGCGCCCCGGATCTGGATCGCATCCTTCATCGGCCGAGATGATACCGGGGTGACGGCCGCAGGTGCCAGGTGCGCCGCCTCGAAGCCTGTTGAAGAACCACGACGGGCCCCCGGGGGGGCGCCGGCGACACGGGAGGCGGACGGCTCGCCCCCCTCGCGAGCCCCGCCTATCTTGCCCAGCTTTCGGCGGGAGACGCGGGCCGGGCCGACGCTCGGCCGGATGGCGCTGCGAAGGACGACCGGTGCGGACGAGTCCAGAAACCGCGATCAGAGAAGAGGAAGCGCTCGGGAAGGCGTACGACGCTCGCCTCATGCGTCGTCTGCTCCGCTACCTGCGAAGCTACCGGTGGCACGTCGCCGTCGCCGTCGCGACCCTCATAGCGGCCTCGGGTTTGGAGCTCGTCGGTCCCTGGCTCACGAAGGTGGCGATCGACCGGGCGATTCCGGCCGGCGACCATCGGCTTCTCGCTCTCCTCGGCGGCGCCTACCTGGCGGCCCTGCTGGTGGCGGGCGCCCTGGAGTACGGTCGCACCCTCCTGACCACCTGGATCGGCCAGCGGGTGATGCAGGACCTTCGCAACCAGGTCTTCGCCCGCCTCCAGCGCCTGAGCCTCTCCTTCTTCGACCGACACCCCGTCGGGCGGCTCATGACCCGGCTGACGAGCGACGTGGAGGTGCTGAACGAGATGTTCACCACCGGCGTCGTAACGATCTTCGGCGACGTCTTCACCCTTCTGTTCATCATCGGGGCGATGCTGGCCCTGGACTGGAAGCTGGCCCTCGCCACCTTCACCGTCCTGCCGTTCGTCTTCCTCGCCGCCGCGCTCTTCCGGGCCAAGGCGCGCGGGGCGTATCGCGACATTCGCGTGCGTCTGGCTCGCATCAACGCGTACGTGCAGGAGCGCATCGGCGGGATGAGCGTCGTGCAGCTCTTCCGGCAGGAAGAAGCGACCCGGGGCCGCTTCCGGCAGATCAACGATGAGTATCTCAAGGCTCACCTCCGTTCCATCACGTACTACGCTCTCTTCTTCCCGATCGTGGAGCTCCTCGCGGCGATCGCCCTGGCCCTCATCATCTGGTACGGCGGAGGAGCCGCTCTCCGTGGCGAGGTGACGATCGGCGTCATCGCGGCCTTCCTCCAGTACGCCCGCCGCTTCTTCCGGCCGATCCAGGATCTTTCGGAGAAGTACAACATCCTCCAGAGTGCCATGGCGAGCTCGGAGCGCATCTTCCGTCTGCTGGACGAAGAGCCGGAGATCGGGGAGCCGGAGGGGCCACGCGTTCTCGGGCCCTCGGCGCATGGACGCATCGCGTTCGAGAACCTGTGGTTCCGGTACACGGAGGCACCACCCGGGGAAGGCGGGGGCGACGGATCCCCGGCGCCGGGCCGCGAGTGGGTGCTCAAGGGGATCGATTTCGTGGTGGAACCGGGCCAGCGGGTGGCGATCGTCGGGGCCACGGGAGCCGGGAAGACGACGATCCTCAACCTGCTCATGCGCTTCTATGAGCCCCAGAGAGGCCGGATCACCCTGGACGGGGTGGAGCTCCGGGAGATTCCTCTCGCCGAGCTCCGGGCCCGGATGGGGCTGGTGCTTCAGGACGTGTATCTCTTCTCGGGGACGGCTCGCAAGAACATCGTGCTGGGGCGCGCGGAGATCTCCGACGGGGCGATGCGGGCCGCCGCCAGCCGGGTGGGGCTCGATCGGTACATCCGACGCCTCCGCGACGGGTACGAGCACGGTCTGGGGGAGCGGGGGGCCAACCTGAGCGCCGGGGAGCGGCAGTTGCTCTCCTTCGCGCGGGCGCTGGCCGGCGACCCCGAAGTCCTGCTGCTGGACGAGGCGACGAGCTCCGTGGACTCCGAGCTGGAGTACCAGATCCAGGAGGCCCTCGAGAAGCTCATGGAGGGGAGGACGAGCATCGTGATCGCGCACCGACTCTCGACCATCCAGCACGCGGACCGGATCTTCGTCCTGCACCACGGCGAGATTCGGGAGGCGGGCACTCACCGGGAGCTGCTGGAGCGCGGCGAACTGTACGCGCGGCTGTATCGTCTTCAGTTCGCCGTCCCGACGGCGGCCGCGTGAGCGGTCTCGTGGAAGCTCTGGCCGCGGTCGACAGCCGCTGGTTGCTGCTCGCGTTGCTGGCCGCCCTGGATCTGTGGGCGATCATCCTGGTGATCGCCGCGCGGACGGGCACCCGCGAGAAGGCCCTGTGGAGCGGGGTGATCCTCCTGTGTCCGATCGTCGGATGTCTCCTGTGGTACGTGCTCGGGCCCAAGCCGAATCTGGTGCGGACGCACCGGCCCCCGTCGTCTCCCCCCACGGAGAGTGCCGGCAGCTGACGACTCCGGCGGGCGGCGCCGGGACCGCCGCGGCGCCCGTCAACCGGCGCGCCGCGAGCGCGCGCCCAGGAGCTCGAGGACCAGCGCCGCCCCGGCCGCCGCCCCTCCGCAACGCTCCTCCACGTAACGACGGGCGGCGCCTCCCATCCTCCTCCGCACGGACTCGTCCGCCAGGCGCTCCAGGGTCTCCGCCACGTCCGGACCCGAGACCCGCACCGCGCCGCCCCGTTCCTCCAGCTCCACCGCCTCCCACCGCGCGCCCTGCGGTCCGAAGAGCACCGGCAACCCGGCCGCCGCCGGCTCCACCACGGAATGGAGACCGCCTTTCCCGAATCCCCCTCCCACGTAGGCCACGTCCGCCAGGCCGTACAGGTCCGCCAGGATTCCCACCACATCCACGATCAGGGGGAGCGGCGACTCTCCGCGCGGGCGAGGGCCGTCCACCCGTGACCACAGCTTCGGCGGGCGTCCCAGACGCTCGGCGCACCGCCCGGCCAGAGCGGCCACCGACTCGGGTTCCGGGCGATGAGGAACCAGCACCAGCTCCACCGGGCACCCCCGCCGCTCGACCTTCGCCACGCCCGCGAGCAAAGGCTCCTCGTCTTCCGGCCATGTGGAGCCCGCCACGAGCCGCAGCGGCCGGTCGGCGCCCCGGTCACCCGGCTCCGGCCTCTTCGAGTCCTCGCGCGTCAGCCAGGCGAGCAGCGGGCGGGCGGCGGGAGAGGGGTTCCGGTGCCGCGCCACGGCCCGGTCGAAGGCGCCGTCTCCGGTGACCCGTACGACATCGGAGCGCACGCCGAGTCTCAGGAGGCGCTCCGCATCGGCCTCGGAGGCCGCGCCCACCCGACGGAGACGCCCGTAGGCGGGGCTCAGCAACCAGCGGGCCGCCGTCCGCAGGCGTGAGCTGTCCGCCGCCACGGTGGCGTTGATCAGCCCCGTCCCTGCCCCGGCTCGCCGGGCGGCCAAAGCCAGGTGCGGCCAAACGTCGCCGCGCGTGAAAACGAGGGCGTCGGGGCGCACGGCTTCCGCGGCCCGCCGGCAGGGCCGGGGCGCGTCGAACGGGGGGTGCCCGTGGTAGTCGGGCTCCAGTGCCGCGGCCGCTGGCGCGCCCGACGGAGAGGAGTAGGTCGCCACGACCTGCACCGGTTCCTCTCGGCGTACGAAGCGGAGAACCTCCTCGGCCGCGATCAGCTCACCGGCCGACGCGCCGTGCAGCCACACGAGCGGCCGAGCGAGGTCGCGCCCGTGGCGTGCCCATTCCCCGATCGCGGCGGGAGCCGCTCGCCGTTCCGCCACACCGCTCGCCACGGCGGGGAGGAGAGCGCCGAGGGCCGGCGAGCCGGCGCCCGCCGCCTCCATGGCGAACCCGTACGCCCGCTCACGTAGCCGCATCACCGCTCCGTCGCGTGCCGGTCGCCTCCCCGTCGGGGAGCGACCTCTCGACCCGCCTCCTCGCGCCGGAAGCTCCGCGTCGGCCCCGACGGCCCGCGCCCGCTTTCGCTCCCTCTACCCACTCTCTATCCTGCCCATGTGCGCTACCTCGGGAACAAGACCCGCCTCATCCCGTTCATCGGACGCGCCATCGAGCGCCTCGGCGTCCCGCCGGGCGTGGCGGCGGATCCGTTCGCGGGCACGGCGAGCGTCGCTCGGGCCCTGAAGCGGCGGGGATGGCGCGTCCATGCCGGCGACCTCATGGCCGTCTCCTACGCGCTTCAGGTGGCCCGCGTGGAGCTCGATCGTACGCCTCGCTTTCCCGCCCATATCCTTCCCGCCACGCGCCGCTCGCCCGGCCGCTCGAGCGCCAGCTACTCCACCGTCCTCGCGTGGCTCGATGCCCTGCCCGGTCGGGCCGGCTTCCTCACGACCCACTACACGCCCGGCGGCCGCGGCGGCCGGCCCCACGGCCGCATGTACTTCACGGAGGAGAACGCCCGCCGGATCGATGCCGTCCGCGAGCGAATCGCGACGTGGGTGGAGACGGGGGCGCTCGACCCCCGGCGAGCCCAGTTCCTCATCGCGACCCTCATCGAGGCGGCCGATCGCGTCGCCAACACGACGGGCGTGTACGCCTCCTTCGTCAAGAGCTGGCAGCCGAACGCCCTCCGGCCGCTCCGCCTCCGGCCCGTCCGTCCGACGCGCGCCCGCGACGGCGCCGGCCGGAGCACCGCGTTCCTCGGTCCGGCCCGCGACCTGCTGGCACGCCTCGGGCCGGTGGACCTCCTCTATCTGGATCCCCCGTACAACGGCCGGCAGTACCCCGCCTACTACCACATTCCGGAGCTGCTGGCCACCGGCTGGAGCCCCGCGCCCCCGCTGCGTGGCAAGACGGGGCTCATCCCGGATGAGAACCGTCGATCGGACTGGTGTCGGAAGGGGCGGGCGGAGCAGGCACTCGCCGGACTGCTGGAGGTAGCTGACGCGCGGCACATCCTCTTCAGCTACAACGACGAGGGGCTCCTGGACAGAGGAGCGATCGAGGCGGCGCTGCGGGCCCGCGGGCGTGCCGATAGCTACCGATGCTTCCGCCGGCCGTATCGCCGATACCGAAGCGACGCCGACGGTCCCGGCCGGCGCTACCGTCGTGACCTGGTCCGGGAGCACCTCCACTACGTACAAGGCTAGAAACCCGTTGGAGAACCACGATGGGCCGCCCTACCGGGTCACGACCCCCACTCGTCGGTCATCTCCTCTTCTCCCCGCATCGCGTCCCGGACGATGCGGCGTGAATCCCGTTCCACCGGGTCCTCCACCGGCAGCAGCCGCTCCGTGACCCGCACCTCGTACTCGAAGAGGAGGCGTCGCAGATCCCCGAGCCGGCCCAGGAGAAACGGCAGGTTGCGCAGGAGCTTCCCCTCCTCGTCGAGGCGGGTCAACAGCTCCCCGAAGCGCAGGAGGGCGGAGCGAACCTGTTCCTCCGTCGGCGGGGGTCGTCGTTCCCGTTCCTCGCTCAAGCTCGCCTCCCGTTCCAACCGTGGCCATCCTGTCTCCCGCATGGATACCCTGTCCCGGGGCGGGCGTTCTTCGGCGGGGTGGCCTTTTCTTCGCCCAGGTGAAAATCTCGGGGTATGACGAGACTCGCGAACCGCTCTCTGCTCCGCGGCTTCCTCCTCCCGGCCTGCACGGCGATCCTGGGGGCCGCCGCCGCGTGCTCTCCGGGATACGTTCTGCGAGCCGGCTGGGAGGAGGCCCGGATCCTCGGAAGCCGGAGACCGATCCGGGAGGTCGTGCACGACACGACCGCCCCGGCGGAGGTGCGGGCGAAGCTGCGCCTGGTGCAGGACAGCCGTGACTTCGCCAGGCAGGCGCTGGGGCTCGATCCGGGGGAGAGCTACCGGAGCTACGCGGAGGTGACGAGCGATACCCTGCTTCTCGTCGTGACCGCGGCAGAGGAGTTCGCCCTCCGCTGGAAGACATGGTGGTTTCCGATCGTGGGCCGCGTCCCCTACCGGGGATACTTCGACTTCGGGAAAGCGCTCGAGGAGGGGAGGCGCCTGGAGCGGCAGGGGTACGACGTCTCCGTGCGGCCCACCTCCGCCTTCAGCACCTTGGGCTGGCTGCCCGACCCCCTTCTGTCGACCACCCTGGCGCTCGACAGCGTGAGTCTGGTGGAGACGGTGGTCCACGAGATCACCCACACGACGTTCTTCCCGGCCGGGCAGGCCCACTTCAACGAGAGCTTCGCGAACTTCGTCGGCAACCGGGGAGCGGTGACCTTCTTCTGCGACGCGGTGCGAGACGAGCGGCTGTGCGAGCGGGCGCGCCGCCGCTGGGAGGACACTCGAACGTTCGGACGCTTCTTCCGCTCGATCCTCGAGCCGCTCGAGGAGCTGTATGCACAGGAGCTGCCCCCCCCGGAGATGCGGCGACGCAAACGCGATGTCTTCGAAAAGGCGGCGGAGCGCTTCCGCGACCAGGTGCGGCCGCGGCTCCGGGCGGGCCGCTACGGAACGCTGGATCCGGAGAGCCTGAACAACGCGTGGATCCTCTCCCGGCTCCTCTATTACACTCGGCTGGACGACTTCGAGGCGGTCTATCGGCGGAGCGGCGACCTGCGCTCGGCCGTGCGGATGATCCTCGAGAAGGCGGCCGCGGGCGATCCGTGGCGCGCCCTGGATGAGCTCCAGCGGGCGGACGACGCGACGGCCGCGCCCGAGAAAGGCTGATGCCCATGTACCGACGGATTCTGGCGGCGATCGACTTCTCCGACGCATCCGTCGACGCGCTGCGCTGGACCGCGGACAGCTTTCCGGACGCGGAGATCACCCTGTTCCACGCGATCGAGACGCTCCGGCCACCCGTCTACCTGCGCCAGGTGATGGGCAGCGACGCGGAGTTCGAGCTGGAAAGGGAGCTGGACGTGCGGGGCAACCTCGAGCACCTGGCGGAGGAGTGCGGCATCGAACCCCGGATCTCCCTGGCCCGCGGCTGGGCACCGCGCCGGATCAATCAAGCGGCGGAGGAGAGCGACAGCGAGCTCATCGTCGTCGGGGCGCACACGCGTCGCATATGGCCGCTGGATGCCCCGGGGGCGACCGCCAGCAAGATCGCGGACAAGTCCTCTCGCCCCGTTCTCGTGTGGCGGAGGTCGACGACTGCGGCCGCCGTCGAGCCCCGGACCCTGCTGGCCGCCCTGGACCTCAGGGAGGGGAGCGAACCGATCGCCGAGATGGCAGCCCGAGCCGCCCTCCACTTCGGGGCCCGGCTTCTCCTGCTGCACGTCGTCTCCCCCACCCTCCAGGCGTACCTCCGGGCGGTAAGCTCGCCCGTCAAGGTGGAGGAGGCGTTTCAACAGGTGCAGGGGGGAGCGCGCGAGGAGGCGCTGTGCCAGCTCCCCGAAGAGCTGCGCGACGCGCTCGAGGTGCAGGCGATCGTCGTCCGGGGTCGCCCGATGACCCAGATCCTCACTCTGGCGGAGAACGAGTCGGCCGACTTCATCATCATCGGCCAGCGGCACGCCCCGACACGAACGGGCCGAGTGCTCCTCGGGCGGGTGACGGAGATCGTCCTCAGGGAGGCGAACTGCTCGGTCCTGGTGATACCGGTGTAGCACACTTCGGCCGGTTGTAGGCTGCCCGGCCGGCGAGCAGATTGGAGGCCCAGGACCCCGGATGCGGACGGAAAGGCGAAGAGAGTGAGCGACGCGGAGAGGATCCACTGTGCCCGCTGCGAGCGGGAGGACGTTCCGCCGACCGGCCGGGCCCCGTTCCCGAACGAGCTCGGCCGCCGGGTGGCGGAGGAGATCTGTGTGGAGTGCTGGGAGGCGTGGAAGCGGCAGCAGATGCTGCTCATCAACCACTACGGGCTGAACCTCATGGACGTGAACGCCCGGGAGTTTCTCCTCCAGAACATGAAGTCGTTCCTCTTCGCCGAGGGGCCGGCGGGAGCGGAGATCGACACGTCCCAGGAGGGAAACGTCAGCTGGTGAGCCCGGGACCCGGAGCCCTCAGCGCACGACGAGGTTGATGAGTCGGTCGGGGACGTGGATGATCTTCCGGATCTCACTCCCCTCCAGGTGACGGAGAACGTTCTCGTCTCGGCGGGCCGCCTCCTCCACCGCTTCCCGCGAGGCGCCCCGCTCCACGCGAATCGTGGCCCGTAGTCGGCCGTTCACCTGCACGGGGAGCTCGAGCTCCTCCTCCCGCGTCTTCTCCTCGTCCCAGGAGGGCCACCGGGCGTGCTCGAAGAGGCTCGGCTCCTCGCCCAGGCGCTCCCACAACTCCTCTGCGACGTGCGGGGCGATCGGGGCCAGGAGAACCACGAAGGGCCGCACCTCGTCCACGGAAGGCGTTCGTCCCCGCGCCCGTATCACGTTCAGATAGTCCATCAGGGCGGCGATCGCCGTGTTGTAGGAGAGGGCCTCCAGGTCCTCGGTGACTTTGCGGATCAGGCGGTGGAGCGCCCGTTCGGTCTCCGGCTCGTCGAACCCCCTCCGTCCCTCCTCGATCGCCGCCGTTACGCTGTCCCACACCCGGTGCAGGAACCGCTCGGGCCCCGCGATCCCCACATCCCGAAAGTCGCCGCCTTCCTGAAACGGCCCGAGGAACATGAGATACGTGCGGAACGTGTCCGCCCCGTAGCGCTCCAGATAGGCGTCCGGGACCACCACGTTCCCCCGCGACTTGGAGATCTTGGCTCCCTCCTTGATGAGCAGGCCGTGCTTCCGGAAGCGTCGGTACGGCTCCTCGAACTCCAGATGGCCGAGGTCGTGGAGCACCATGGTGATGAAGCGGGAGTACAGGAGATGGAGGACGGCGTGCTCCTCGCCCCCGATGTAGGTGTCCACGGGCAGCCATTTCCGGGTACGCTCGGGATCGAACGGCCGGTCGTCGAACTCGGCGCTCGGGTAACGAAGAAAGTACCAGGCACTGTCCAGGAACGTGTCGGAGACGTCCGTCTCGCGGCTCGCCTCCGCCCCACAGCCCGGGCACGTGGTGCGGAAGAACTCTTCCACCCGGGCCAGGGGAGAGACCCCGTTCGCCGCGGGCTTGAACTCCTCGAGGTACGGCAGCGCGACGGGGAGATCCTCCTCGGGGACCGGGACGGTGCCACACGCATCGCAGTAGATGACGGGGATCGGAGGGCCCCAGTATCGCTGTCGGGAGATGCACCAGTCGTGGAGTCGGTAGTTCACCGCGGGCTCCGCCAGACCCCGCTCTCCGAGCCACGCCACGATCGCTGCCCCACCCTCGTCCGCCGGCATGCCGGAGAAGCGTCCCGAGCTCACGAGGACCTCGCCCTCGGTGTGCTCCACGAACGCCTCGGCCAGCTCCGCCTCAGCCGCCCCGGCGTCCCCGTCGCCCGCCATCTCTCCCTCGTCGCGGGCGGCGGGCGCCACGACCCGGCGGATCGGCAGAGCGTGCTCGCGGGCGAAGTCGTAGTCCCGCTGGTCGTGGGCCGGAACGGCCATGATCGCGCCCGTGCCGTACTCCATCAGCACGTAGTCGGCGATCCAGACGGGTACCCGATCCCCGGTGGCCGGATTCACGGCGTGCCCGCCCGTGAAGACGCCCGACTTCTCCTTCTCCTCGGCTTTCCGGCGCTCCACCAGATCGACTCCCGCCACGCGGGCCCGGTAAGCTTCCACCTCCTCCCGCCGCTCCGGAGTCGTCACGCGGTCTACCAGCGGATGCTCGGGAGCCAGGACCATGTACGTGGCCCCGAAGACCGTGTCCGGACGGGTGGTGAAAACCTCGATCGCGTCCCCGCGCGGATCCGGCCTCTCGGCCGGGCCGGCCGCACCACCGCTCCCTGCCGGCTCGCTCATCCCCGGCGATGCGGCCGTCTCCGGCGAGGATTCTCCGGCTTCCTCCGGGTCCGCCACGGGAAACCACAGACGAGCGCCCTCGGAGCGGCCGATCCAGTTCCGCTGGGCCGTCTTGGTCGTCTCCGACCAGTCGATCCAGTCGAGGTGCTCCAGCAGCCGCTGCGCGTACTCGGTGATCCGGAAGAACCACTGGCTGAGCATGCGGGTCTCCACCGGCGTGTCGCAGCGCTCGCAGCGCCCGGCGATCACCTGTTCGTTGGCCAGCACGGTCTGGCAGGAGGGGCACCAGTTGACGGGAGCCTCCTTCTTCTCCGCCAGGCCCGCGCGGTGAAGCTGGAGGAAGATCCACTGGGTCCAGCGGTAGTAGCCGGGGTCGGTCGTGTCGACCGTGTGTGACCAGTCGTACATGAGGCCCGCCCGGCGGAGCTGACGTTCGAAGTTCGCGATGTTCCGGGGGATCAGCTCCATCGGGTGGACGTTCACCTTCAGGGCGTGGTTCTCGGAATGGATCCCGAACGCATCGAAGCCGATCGGCTCGAACACGTCGTCCCCGCGCAGCCGCCGGAACCTGCCGAAGATGTCGGCTCCCGTGAAGGCGTACAGGTTCCCGACGTGGAGGCCCTCCGCCGACGGATACGGATACATCATGAGGTTGAAGAACGGCCGCTCCGACGCGTCCAGGTCCGGCTCGTTCGTCTTCCGCTCGGCCCAGTAGGCCTGCCACTTCCGTTCCGTCGCCTGTGGATCGTACATGACGCGGAAGATGCGGCCGTCCGCGGCTCGGAACAACGTCGCCAGGTCGGCCCGGCGAGCCGCCGGAAGCCTGTGGAAGAACCCCGGTCGGCAGCGCGCGTGGATCCTCTCCGCAGCGCGCTGTTGCCCGGCCCGGGGTGCGAGACTCTCAGCGATCTTCAGAGTGCCCGGTGGAACGCCTCCAGGATGTCCGCCGGATCCTCCAGACCGACGGAGACCCGCACCAACCCCGGCTCGATGCCCAGGGCTCGCCTTCGGGCCTCGGGAAGCACGCCGTGGCTCATCGTGTACGGGTGCTGGACCAGGGTGTCGAGCGTGCCGAGCGTGGGCGCCAGGGTGGCGATCTCCAACCTGTCGATCACCCGCAGTGCCTCCTCCTGACCGCCCGACACGACGAAGGCGACCATCGGGCCCCCTGTCGCCATCTGCCCGTCCGGCAGCGACTCCGGGTCCGGATAGAGGACCCGCTCCACCTTCGCGTGACCCGCCAGAGACGCCGCCAGGGCGGCGGCGTTGAGAGCGTGCCGCTCCATGCGAACCGCCAGGGTGCGCAGGCCGAGGCCCGTGATCCAGGCGGCGAACGGGTCCGGCGCCCCTCCGAAGTAGGTGCGAGCCGGATGGATGGCGCTCTCGATCAGCTCCCGGCGTCCGCTCACCACGCCCCCCAGCGCCACCCCATGGCCGCTCATGAACTTCGTCGTGCTGTGGACGGAGAGGTCGGCCCCCCAGGCCAGCGGCCGCTGGAGCGCGGGAGTGGCGAAGGTGGAATCCACGGCCAGCACCGCCCCCACGGATCGGGCCACTTCCGCCACGGCCCGGAGATCCGTCACCTGGAGCAAGGGGTTGGCGGGGCTCTCCACGTACACGAGGGCGGGCGGGTTCTCCTCCGCGGCCTCGCGCAGCGGAGCCAGCTCTCCGGCGGGGACGAAATCCACCCGGATTCCGTACTCGCCGAGTCTTTCCAGGTGCGCGACCGTCGTCCCGTAGATCCCATCCTGACACAGGATGCGGCCCCCCGCCGCCACCCCGAGCGCCACGGCGCTGATCGCCGCCATCCCGGAGGCGAAGAAGCGGGAGTCCACGTCCGACGGATCCGGACGCAGCGGCGCGCGCTCCACGGGATGCGTTTCCAGGCAGGTGACGTGCCGCTCGAGGGCCCGGACGGTGGGGTTTCCGAGCCGGCTGTAGATGTACTCCCCTCCCTCCCGAAAGGCGGCCACGGCCGCGGCGGCCTCCGAAAAGGCGAAGGCGGTCGTCTGGAAGAGAGGCGGAGCGTGCGGCGCTCCCGCTTCGCCCGAACCTGGCTCCGGCTCCGGGCCCTGCACCGCGAGCGTTCCGAACGCGCGCCCGCGAGAGCCGTTCGCGGCGTCGCTCACCGGAGCTCTCCGAGGGCGGCGGGGTGAGGCCTCACGAACCGGAGATCGCCAGCAGCCACGCGCACGTCGCCCCCGCCAGCGTTCCCCCCAGGTTCACGATGTCGTTGTCGATCCACGCCCGTCGGCCCTCCACGGAAGCCCCCAGCAGGGAGTCCACCATCATCCCGAGAACGCCCGACGCGAACCCGATGCGAAGCCACGGGCCTGCAGTACCCGGCAGAAACCAGCCTGCCGCTCCACCGAGCAGGGCGGCGCCCGCCCCGCCGGCCGCCGTGCCGGGGAGAGAGATGCCACCGGAACTCCCCGGCCTGACCCGTCGCCACGTCGTGGCCCGCCGGGTGGTCCGGGCGGCCGCCGTCCCCACCTCCGTCGCCCACGTGTCAGCCGTCGCGGCTGCCAGGGCCCCGACGAGCGCATAGTGCGCCGACGGTAGCCACCCCGCCAGACCACAGAGCGCCGCCAGGGCCGCCACTCCCCCGTTGGCCAGCACCTGGCGGGCCCGGCGGCCTCCTGCCGCTCCCGCATCCGGACCGGCCTCCGAAGATCCCCGCTCGCGGCCCGGGGTCATCGGTGATCGTACCGCCCTGCACAGCCCCGTGAGGAGCGAGGAGGAGACGAAGAAAAGGAGCAGAAGCGCGAGGGCGCCGCCGCCCGCCGCGGCCGACACGCCGCTGCCGATGGCCGCCGCCGCCAGGGCGCCTCCTGCCGTCAGCCAGCCTCGGCGCCACACCCCGAGCGCGGCGATCGCCACGAGTCCGAGGAGGAGAGCTGTCCTCAACGTTGCCCTTCGCCGGGCCCCGCCGTAGCGTTCCGCGCGACATGGTCACTCCGCACCCCACCGGCGGCCGGGTCTCCCCCGCGGTCGCTCTCGCGCTTCTCGAGTCGCTGCGCCTCATCGACACCCCCCCCGAGGACGACCCCGGGGATGAGGATCTTCCGGCCGTGCCCCGCCGGCTGGGACTGTCGAGCGCCGTGGAGGAGCAGATCCACCGCTACGCGCGGCTGAGGAGGAATCGAGACGGGTTGCCGGAGCAGGAGGTGGTGAGCCTGTTCGGGCTCATCGGCCGGCGCCCGGACGCACGGCTCGTCTTCGCCCGTGCCGGGCTCAGGTTGGCGGAGCTCTATCTCGAGGATCGGGGGATCCCGTCGCGAGTCGCGAGCTCGGCCGCCCCGCCCGGGCTCCGCCACCGGCTCGCTCTCCGACACCTGGGGCGGCTCGTCCAGCGGGCCAACCCCGGCGGGCAGGTCCGCATCGAGCGCCGGCCGGTGGGCCTCATCGTACAACACTGCCTCCCGGCCCGGGCGGTGGGGGGAAGCGAAGGGTGCGCGCTGGTGGCCGGCGCGATGGAGAGGCTGCTGGCGACATCGGAGCGTTGCGAGGTGGCGGTGGCCCATCCACTCTGCGAGGGACGGCGAGAGCCGCACTGTCTGTGGAGTCTGGAGGGCTCCCCGGCCTAGCCCCCCGGCGGCCCGCGCTCACCCTCCCTCGGCCCCCGTCCCGCCGGGTGTATGCTCCCGTCCGACGCCTCCGACCCGCGCCTCTTCCCGATCCTGCGCTCCGCCCGGTGATTCGTCTATCGGCTCCACGTGGACCACGACGCCGGCGAAACCCGCTTCCCGCTCCAGCCGCTTCTCCACCGAGTCGGCGATCCGGTGCGCCGCCTCGACATCCTGGGTCGGATCCACACGGATCGTGAGCTCGGCGAACGCCGCGCCCGGCTTGCCCCGGGAGCGAATCTCGGCGGCGCCCAGCACGCCCGGCGTCCCCTCCGCGAGGGCACGGATCTTCTCCGCCTCGAGCACCCGGCTGTCGACGAGCACGGGAATCGTCGTGCGCAGGATCTGAAGCCCGCTGCGGGCGATGACCAGCGCCACCAGCATCCCCAGCCATGCGTCCGCCGAGCCCCATCCGAGCCGCACCAGGACGAGGCCGCCCAGCACGGAGGCGGTCACCAGGACGTCGGAGGCCGTGTGGCGGGCGTCGGCCAGGAGCATTTCGCTGGACAGCCGTCGTCCGTAGCCGGACTCGGACCAGGCCACGCCCACATTCACGACCATCGCCGCCACGAGGACGGCGAACGCCACGGGCTCCACCCGGGGAGGGGGGGCGCCCGCGATCAGGCGGTGGATCGCGCTCTCCAGGAGCTCGAAGCAGGTGACGGAGAGGAAGCTGGCTACCGCGAGCGCGCCCAGCGTCTCGAACTTGCCGTGCCCGTACGGGTGCTCCTCGTCGGGCGGAGTGGCGGCGAGATGCACGGCGATCAACCCGACGATGTTGTTGATCGCGTCCACCCCGGAGTGGGCCGCATCGCCGAGTACCGCGATCGAGCCGGACCGCAGGCCGATGAACAGCTTTCCGAGGATGACCAGAAGGTTCGCGGCCAGCACCCACGCGAGCACCCGCCGCACTCGCCTCGGGTGACCCGTCATCCTCCCGGCCCGTCGCTCATCGGTCCAGCCGACGGACCACCCAGTCCATCAGCATCTCGACCGGGGTGCGCCGGGGCGCCCTCTTTCCGGTGGACTCGTACCGACCGTACAGGCCCGGGTAGCCGAGGCCCGCCCAGATCCCGAACCCCAGCGCCAGGACCATCCCGACACCCAGCAGAACCAGGAGCGTGCGGTCGCTCATCGGACGGCCCCGTCTCGACGGCCCGCAAACGGGCTCCAGCCGTGGCTTGCGTGCCCTGACGTCATCTTTCTAATCTCACCCTGATCGAGCCTGCCGCAACTCCGACGCGGGCCGTCCCGTCCGCCGAAGAGCCTCTCCGAGTCTCACCGCGCGGAGGATCACCCCTGAGCGAGAAAGGCGAGCCGATGAACGGAGCCCGGGGTCGTGAAATCGAGGTGCTGCTGCGTGAGGAGCGAAGGTTCGATCCTCCGGCCGACTTCAGGCGAACGGCGCACGTGTCCGATCGGACGCCGTACGAGCGGGCGAGAGAGGACCGGGAGGAGTACTGGGCCGAGTGGGCCGAACGGCTGGACTGGTTCCGGAAGTGGGATCGGGTGCTGGAGTGGGAGCCGCCGTTCGCCCGCTGGTTCGTAGGCGGCAGGCTGAACGCGGCCCACAACTGTCTCGACCGGCATCTGGAGACGCGGCGGGCCGAGAAGACGGCCCTCCTGTGGGAGGGAGAGCCCGGCGATCGGCGCGCCTTCACGTATCGGGAGCTCCACCTGGAGGTCTCGCGGCTCGCCGACGCCATGCGGAAGCTGGGCGTCGGGCGAGGAGACCGGGTGGGAATCTATCTCCCGATGGTCCCCGAAGCGGCGATCGCCATGTTGGCCTGCGCGCGGATCGGGGCTCCCCACTCGGTCGTTTTCGGGGGCTTCTCGCCGCAGTCCCTCCGGGATCGGCTCGAGGACGCGCGGGCCAAGCTCCTCATCACCGCGGACGGGGGCTACCGACGTGGAACTCTCCTGCCGTTGAAGCACAACGCGGACGAGGCGGTGGACGGGCTGGATTTTCTGGAACACGTGATCGTCGTGCGGCGGCACCCGGAGCGGGAGGCGGCGTCGGTCCCGATGCGGGAGGGCCGGGACCGATGGTATCACGAGCTCATCGCCGACGCCTCGGCGGACTGCCCCGCGGAGGAGATGGACTCCGAGGACCTCCTCTACATCCTCTACACGTCGGGGACGACCGGGAAGCCCAAGGGCGTCATGCACACGACGGGGGGCTATCTGACCCAGGTCGTGGCCACCACCACCTGGGTGTTCGACCTGAAGGACGAGGACGTCTTCTGGTGTACGGCCGACGTGGGTTGGGTCACGGGACACTCCTACATCGTGTACGGGCCTCTGGCGATCGGGGCCACGATCGTCATGTACGAGGGAGCGCCGGACTGGCCCGACCGGGGCCGCTTCTGGGAGCTGTGCGCACGCTACGGGGTCACCGTCTTCTACACCGCGCCCACGGCGATCCGGGCGTTCATGAAGTGGGGGGAGGAGTGGCCGGCCAAGCACGACCTTGCCCGACTCCGACTCCTGGGAACGGTCGGCGAGCCGATCAACCCGGAGGCATGGATGTGGTACCACGAGCGGATCGGAGGGGGACGCTGCCCGATCGTGGACACCTGGTGGCAGACGGAGAGCGGGGCGATCATGATCACCCCGCTTCCCGGCGTGACCGCCGCGAAGCCGGGCTCGGCCACGACCCCGTTCCCGGGTATCGACGCGGCGATTCTGGACGAGCGAGGGAACCGGGCGGAGAGCGGGTACCTGGCGATCACCTCCCCCTGGCCGGCGATGTTGCGCGGCATCTACGGCGATCCCGAGCGGTACGCCGAGACCTACTGGTCCAAGTGGCCGGATACGTACTTCGCCGGTGACGGGGCCCGCGTGGACGAGGACGGTTACTTCTGGATCGTGGGGCGGGTGGACGACGTGCTCAACGTGGCCGGCCACCGGATCGGCACGATGGAGGTGGAGTCCGCCCTGGTGGATCATCCGGCCGTCGCGGAGGCGGCGGTCGTCGGACGGACGGACGAGGTGAAGGGCCAGGCGATCGCCGCCTTCGTCAGCCTCAAGGAGGGGCACGAGCTGTCCGACGGTCTGCGCGAGGAGCTGCGCGGGCACGTCGCCGCCCAGATCGGCGCGATCGCCCGCCCGTCGGACCTCATCTTCACCGCGGACCTCCCGAAGACCCGGAGCGGCAAGATCATGCGACGGCTCCTGCGGGACATCGCCGAGGGAAGGGCCCTGGGAGACACGACGACCCTGGCGGATCCCGCGGTCGTGGAGCGTCTCCAGCGGCAGCATGAGGCGGAAGGGGGCTGACGCGGCCCGATGTCCCTCGACGTCCGCCGTCCGGCGCACGTCGAGGGCGGCCTGACCCGATCGCGCCGGGAGCCCTCGTGACCGCGGCCTCCCTGCCGGGCCGCCGCCGGGTCCTGCTCCTCCTGGCGGTGGCGGAGCTCCTCGTCATGTCCCTGTGGTTCAGCGCCACCGCCATCGTCCCGGAGCTCACGGAGGCGTGGCGGACGACCCCGGGGACCGCCGCCTGGCTCACGATCTCCGTCCAGCTCGGGTTCGTCTCCGGTGCCGTCCTCTCCTCGCTCCTCACCCTGTCCGACGTGTGGAGCCCGCGCTGGCTGCTGGCCGGCTCCGCCCTCCTGGGCGCCGCATGCACGGCCGCCATCGCCGCCTTCGCCCGGGGGCCGGAGGTGGCGCTCCCGCTCCGCTTCGTGACCGGCATGGCTCTCGCCGGCGTCTATCCCCCCGGAATGAAGATTCTGGCCGGTTGGTTCCGGCAGCAGAGGGGTGCCGCGATCGGGATCCTGGTCGGCGCCCTCACCCTGGGCTCCGCCCTGCCGCATCTCCTCCGGATCCTCGGCGGCATCGGCGAGTGGCGCGCCGTGCTGTACCTCGCCTCGGGCCTGGCGGTGGCGGGTGGACTCCTGGCCGCCGTCGGAACTCGCGACGGACCGTACCAGGCCCCTCCCGCCCCGTTCGATCCCCGGGCCCTGGGCCGGATCCTGCGCGACCGGGCCACGATGCTGGCGAACGGGGGTTACTTCGGTCACATGTGGGAGCTGTACGCGGTGTGGACGTGGATCCCGGCCTATCTGGCGGCCGGCTTCGCGGCGGACGGCCGGCCGGGCACGACCCCCGAGCTGGCCGGCCTCCTGGCGTTCGGGACGATCGCCGTCGGCGGGCTCGGAGCGGCCGTGGCCGGGGTGGCGGCGGACCGGGCCGGGCGGACCGCCGTCACCAGCTCGAGCATGGCCGTGAGCGGAGCCTGCTGCCTGGCGGCGGGCCCTCTGTTCGGCGCCTCCGCCTGGGTGCTGGCCCCGTTCTGCCTCGTGTGGGGGTTCTCGGTGGTCGCCGATTCCGCCCAGTTCTCCGCCTCGGTGACCGAGCTGGCCGAGCCGGCGTACGTGGGGACGGCGCTCACCTTCCAGACCGCGGTGGGCTTCCTGCTCACGGTCCTCACGATCCGGCTCGTGCCGATCTGGGAGCAGGGTCTCGGGTGGAGGTGGGCGTTCGCCCCTCTCGCCGTCGGCCCGGTTCTGGGAACGGCCGCGATGCTGTTCCTGAGGCGACGACCGGAGGCCGAGCGGATGGCCGGCGGTCGCCGTTAGAAGCCTGTTCAAGAACAACAGGCTTCTAGCAGGCTGCTGAAAAACTCCGTCGTTGCGGGGATGGTATCGAGGGTCAGGG
>JBHHYJ010000002.1:0-84128 GCA_046757485.1 Gemmatimonadota bacterium | reverse complement strand
TGGATGCAAGCTCGCCGGGTCGTCGGTGAGGAGCAAGGGCCTCGCGGGGACCCGTGTACTGTTGCAGTAGAAATGTCCGGTTTCGTTGCAATAGAAATGTCCGCCTTCGGGTCTCCTTCGCTACCGTGGGGCCTCACGGCAGCCACGGAGGGAGGAGATGCTCACGTCGAGCCTGGAGGAGCGGGACCGGCCTCGGAAGCTCGTCAGCGCCCGGCCAGGCCCCGAAGCTCGGCCAGCACTCGATCCGCCTCTCCCGCCGACTCCGGAAGCACGAAGATCGTGTCATCGCCGGCCAGGGTGGCCGCGACCTCCGGCAGCTCCGCCTCGTCGATCGTCACGGCCACCGCGTTGGCGCACCCCGTGTGGGTGCGAACGACGACGATCCCCTGGGCGGTCTTGAGCCCGATGACGAACTCCTGGAAAGCGTTGCGAAGGTTCTCGCGCGCGGTCTCACGGGCGGTCGCGCCTCGCGCCGGGTGGTTCACCAACTCCGGCGCCGCGTACCGGTAGCCGCCGTCCGCCGTCGGCACCTTCACCAGGCCCAGCCGTTTGATGTCCCGGGAGACGGTCGCCTGGGTGATGCGGATGCCGCGCCCGGCCAGGGCTCTGACGAGCTCGGCCTGGGTGTGGATCTCCCCGGCGCCGACGATCTGCAGGATGACGCGCTCCCGCTCCCCTCGGCTCATGCTTCCTTCTCTCGGCCGCGCACGCTTCCTTCGGCCTCACGGCGCCTCACGACACCTCCTGTTCCAGAAGCCGGCCCTCTTGGTGGGCCCGGTAGATGGGAGGCGGCTCGAGGCCCTCGGCCCAGGACCCGAGCTCCTCGGCCGCCTTCCGGGCCGCGGCGAGCTGCTCCTCCACCCGCTCCGGCGCGGGCCCGCCGGGCGAGCGCCGTGCGCGCGCGGACGCCTCCGGCGACAGCACTTCGAGCACATCGTCTCCGGCTTCCGGGCAGGAGGCGCGGAGCGCCTCCCGGGAGAGCTCCCACAGCTCGGCCCCCCGGCCCTCCGCCTCGCGCACCGCCCGGCCCGCCTGCTCGTGCGCCGTCCGGAACGGGACGCCCCGGCCAACCAGGTGATCCGCCAGCTCCGTGGCCGTCAGGTGGCCCTCGTGGAGCGCGGCCGCCAGCCGGTCCGTCCGGTAGCGGATCCCCCCGGCGAGCACGGCGGCCGCGCGCAGCGATCCCGCCGCCGTGTCCAGGGCGTCGAAGAGCGCCTCCTTGTCCTCCTGGAGGTCGCTGTCGTAGGAGAGCGGAAGGCCCTTCATGACGACGAGGAGCGTGGCCAGGTCCCCGGCCACGCGCCCGCACTTGCCGCGCAGGATCTCCGCCGCCTCCGGGTTCCGCTTCTGGGGCATCAGGCTGCTCCCCTGCGCGACGGCGTCCTCGAGAGACAGGAAACCGAACTCTGCCGTCGCCCACAGGACGACCTCCTCGGCCCAGCGGGAGAGGTGGACCATGACTAGGGCGCAGGCGAAGACGGCCTCCGCCACGTAATCCCGGTCCGCCACGGCGAGCTGCGCGTTCGGGTACATGGCGTCGAACCCCAGGAGGGCGGCGCTGCGGGCCGCGTCGATCGGATGCGAGGTGCCGGCCAGGGCGCCGGCCCCTAGCGGCGAGAGGCCCGCCGATCCGTGGGCCGCGCGCAGCCGGCGGCCGTCCGCCAGGAGGGCCCAGACGTGTGCCAGCAGGTGGTGGGCGAGGCTCACGGGCTGGCCCCGCTGGAGGTGGCTGTAGCCCGGCATCCAGCTCTCCCGGTGCTCGTCGGCCCGGGCGAGCCACACCTCCTCGAGCGCCAGGATCCGGAGGACCACGTCCCGGAGCGCCTCCCGGAGGTAGAGACGCAGCGCGGTGCCCGTCTGGTCGTTCCGGCTGCGGGCCGTGTGCAGACCGCCGCCGGCGGGCCCCACCCGCTCACAGAGCGTGCGCTCGATCCAGCTGTGGACGTCCTCGTCCTCCCCCTCCACCCGTAGGCCGCCCTCCTCGACCTCCCACAGCATCCCGGAGAGGCCCTCGAGAATCACCCGGGCGGCCTCCCGGTCCAGGATCTCCCGCTCCATCAGCATCCGGACGTGAGCCAGGCTCCCGATGAGGTCGTGGCGGACGAGGCGGCGGTCGAACGGAAGAGAGGTGGTGAAGGCGCGGATCGCCGGATGGAGGGGAGAGGCGAAGCGTCCTCCCCAGAGCGTCTCGCCCTGTATCTCGCCTTCCCGAGGGGTCGTCATGAAGGGGAGGATGGGGGGCTCATCCCCCGAGCGCCACCTCCGGCCCGGCGGCGTCGGGGTCGGAACGGTCGTCCGCGAGATCCGGCCCGGCGGCGACGGGCACCCCGGCTTCCGACGGGATCGGCGCCCCGGTCTCCGCGTGGCGTGACGGCTCGGGCCCGGCGGCGGCTGCGCCCGGCCCCTCCTCGCGGACCCGGGCGCGGACGTGCGACGGAAGCCCCCACAGGTTGATGAAACCGGCGGCGTCCCGCTGGTCGTACGCCGCATCCTCGCCGAAGGTGGCCAGGTCCTCCCGGTAAAGCGACCACGGCGAGCTCCGGGCGACCGCGTGGCACGAACCCTTGAAGAGGCGCAGGGTCACCGTCCCGGTCACGGCGGCGTGGGAGCACTCCAGGAACGCGTCGAACGCCTCGCGCAGGGGGGAGTGCCACAGGCCCTGGTAGAGGAGCTCGGCATAGCGGGGGCCGATCCGCTCCTTGAAGCGGGCCGTCTCCCGGTCCAGGGTGATCGCCTCCAGGTCGCGGAGGGCAGCCATGAGCACGGTGCCGGCCGGCGTCTCGTACACCCCCCGGCTCTTCATCCCCACCACCCGGTTCTCCACCAGGTCGATCCGGCCCACCCCGTGGGCGCCCGCCACCTCGTTGAGGGTGGAGATGAGCGCGGCCGGCTCCAGCCGCTCGCCGTCCACCGACGCGGGAAAGCCCGACTCGAAGCCGATCTCCACCGTCTGCGGGAGGTCGGGGGCCAGCACCGGATCCACCGTGAGGTCGAACATCTCTCCCGGGGGAGGAATCGCCGGATCCTCCAGGACCCCGCCCTCGAACGAGGTGTGCCACAGGTTCTGGTCGACGCTGTACGGCCGGGAGGTTGTGGCGGCGACGGGGATTCCCCGTTCCCGGGCGTAGGCCATCGCCTCCTCCCGGGAGCGGAGCTCCCACTCCCGCCAGGGGGCGATGACGGCGAGATCCGGGGCCAGGGCCCGATACGCGATCTCGAAGCGCACCTGATCGTTTCCCTTCCCCGTGCAGCCGTGAGCCAACGCGTCGCAGCCGGCTGCGCGGGCGATCTCCACCTGCGCCCGGGCGATCACGGGTCGCGCGAGCGCGGTGCCCAGCAGGTAACGGCCCTCGTACACGGCCCCCGCCCGGAGCGCCGGGAACACGCACTCGCGGGCGAACGACTCCTTCAGGTCGACCACGTGGCACTCGACCGCCCCCGTGACGAGGGCCTTGCGGCGAACGGCCGCGAAGTCGTCCCGCTGGCCGACGTCAGCCACCACGGCGACGACCTCGCATCCTCGGTTCTCGCGGAGCCACGGGATCATCACCGAGGTGTCCAGCCCTCCGGAGTAGGCGAGGGCGACTCTGTGGAGCTTCTTCATCTCCAGGCCACCGTTGCAGGTGCGAGGGGAGGTCGTGAGCTTGGCTGCATTACTATACATTGCGGTGAATATGTATGCAAGTGGGGAGGGCGATGCATGGCCGTCGCGGCCGACCCGCGTCCGGCGGGTGCCCCCTGGCCCCACGGCGCTCGTAACGCGACCCGACGTGGTTCTTCAACAGGCTTCTAGCGCGGGTCGGGAGCCGCGGCTTCCTTCAACGCCTCCGCGAGGATCTCCAGCGCCTCGTCCACTTCCTCGGGTGCCACGGTGAGAGGGGGAGCGAGTCTCAGCGTGTGAGGCCGGGGCGCGTTCACGAGGAGGCCTCCGTCCAGACAACGGGTCGCCACGGGGGCGGCCTCCGACTCGAGGTCGGCGCCGACGAGGAGGCCGAGCCCGCGCACCTCCCGCACCCCGTGTGAGACGAAGCCCGCGAGCCCCGTCCGCAGCCGCTCACCCGCCGCTCGGACGCCGGCCAGGAATCCCGGTCGGATGATCGTCCGCAGCACGACGCAGGCCGCGGCGCAGGCGAGGGGATTCCCGCCGAACGTCGTCCCGTGGTCCCCCGGGACGAGGTGGGAGGCCGCCTCTTCGCGGGCCAGGACGGCTCCCACCGGGACCCCGCCCCCCAGCCCCTTGGCCAGGGTCACCACGTCGGGCTCGAGACCATAGTGCCGGAAAGCGAACAGCTCTCCCGTCCGTCCCACGCCGGTCTGGATCTCGTCCAGCACGAGCAGCGCGTCGTGCTCGCGGCAGAGGCGCTGGAGGGTGTGGAGGAACTCGCGGGTGGCCGGGATCACTCCGGACTCTCCCTGGATCGGCTCCACGATCACCGCGCAGGTTCGGGGCCCGACGGCCGCCTCGGCGGCCTCGGCATCGTTGTACGGGATGAACCGGAAGCCGGCCGGGAGGGGCTCGAACGGTGCCCGGTAGCGCTCCACTCCGGTGGCGGAGAGGGCGCCCAGGGTGCGGCCGTGAAAGCCGTTCTCCGCCGCCACGATCTCGTGCGCGTCGGGGCCCTTCCGCTCCCTTGCGCGCTTCCGGGCCAGCTTGATGGCCCCCTCGTTCGCCTCCGTGCCGCTGTTGCAGAAGAACGCCCGCTCGAGGCCACTCGCCTCGACGAGGAGCTCCGCCGCGTCCGTCTGCTCGGGGATGTGGTAGAGGTTCGAGACGTGGAGGTAGCGGGCGGCCTGGGCGGCGATCGTCTCGACGAGCGCGGGATGGCCGTGCCCGAGGCTCGAGACCGCGATCCCGCCCACGAAGTCCAGGTACGGTTTTCCCTCCAGGTCCCAGAGCCGGGTTCCCCGCCCGTGGGAGAAGGCGACCGGGGCCCGGTTGTACGTCTGGAAAAGGTAGCGGGCCGTCGCCTCGATGACGGCCGCCGTCTCCGGCCCGGGCGGGCGGCCCTGGACCGCGCCGCTCCCGTAGCCCGCCTCGGATGCTCCGTCCTCGGGCCCCCGGGCGTCCTCCGCGCGGCAGATCAACGCCGGCCTCCCTCCGCGACGGCCCGGCGGGGGAAGGCGACGTCTCCGCTCCGGATCATCGTCCCGATCCCTTCCTCGGTGAACAGCTCCAGGAGGAGTCCGTGGGGAGCCGCCGCCACGACGATGTGAGCGCTCGCTACCCCGCCGGCGATCGCCGCCAAGCACGCGTTCACCTTGGGGACCATCCCGCGGGAGATGACGCCCTCCGCGGCAAGCCGGCGGATGCCGCCGGCATCGATCTCCGAGACGAGCTCCGGACCTTCCGGCGTGTCCCGCAGGACCCCCGGGACGTCGGTCAGGAGGATGAGCTTTTCGGCGCCGAGCGCCGGGGCGATCGCCGCGGCCACGGCGTCCGCGTTCACGTTGTAGGGAGTGCCGTCGGCCCCCGCCCCGATCGGGGAGATGACGGGCAGGAAGCCCTCCTCGAGCAGGGTGACGAGGGGCCGGGGATCCACCCGCTCCGGCTGCCCGACGAAGCCGAGGCGCTCCGCCTCCGGGTGGGGACGAACCCGCAGCAGCCCGCCGTCTCTCCCGGAAAGCCCGACAGCCGGGGCGCCGGCGGCGCCCAGGCGTGCGACGAGGCGGGGGTTCACCCGGCCGGTGAGGACCATCTCGACGACCTCCAGGGTGGTTGCGTCGGTGACCCGGAGGCCGTTGACGAAGGTGGGCCGGATCCCGAGCCGTTCCAGGGCACGGCTCACCTCCGGCCCGCCCCCGTGCACGACCACGACGCGGACGCCGGCCAGGTGGAGGAGCGCGAGATCGCGGGGCACGGTTCCGGGATCGCCACCCCGGAGGACGCTCCCCCCGACTTTGACGACGACGGTCTTCCCGTTCCAGGCGGCGGCGTACTCGAGCGCCGCGGCGAGCGCCCGTCCGGACACGTTCGCCGTGTCCGGTCCGTGCCCTGCTGCGAGAGCCGGTCCCGGGCCCCGAGGCTCGGTCGAGGATTCCGGCTCTCGGGTCACGTCGCGTAGCTTCCGTTGATCCGCACGTACTCGGGTCCGATGTCGCACGTCCACACGGCCGCTTCTCCGGTTCCGATTCCCAGGTCGAGGTCGAAGTGGACCTCGTCCCGCCTCAGCTCTTCGGCGGCCGCTTCCCAAGCACCGGGAACCCCCAGCCCGCCCCGGACCACCTCCACCTCCCCGATCCGGAGCCCGATGCGCTCCTCCCGGAGCTCCACCCCCGCCGCCCCGGCGGCGGCCAGGATCCGGCCCCAGTTCGGCTCGCCCCCGTAGAGGGCCGTCTTGACGAGCAGCGAGTTGGCGACGTGCATGGCCGCGGCGTGGGCCTCCCGCCCGCTGGCCGCGCCCCGCACCTGGAGCTCCGCCACCCGGGTGGCGCCTTCGCCGTCGCGCACGACCATCTTCGCCAGCTCCCGGGCCACCCGGGTGACCGCCACCTCCAGAGCGGCCAGCTCCGGTGCCGAGGCGAGGGGCGCTCCCCCCGCCGCCCCGTTGGCGAGCAGCAAGACGGCGTCGTTCGTGCTCGTGTCCCCGTCCACCGTAATGGCGTGGAAGGAGACGTCCACGGCCCGCCGGAGGACCTCCCGCAGGGGGCCCGCCTGGACCGGGGCGTCGGTGGTCAGGAAGGCGAGGGTCGTGGCGAGGTTCGGGTGGATCATCCCAGCTCCCTTCGCCATGCCCCCCACCGTGAAGCTCCTGGCCCCGGCTTCGAAGCGCGCGGCGGCCGTCTTCGGGAAGGCGTCGGTCGTCAGGATCGCCCGGGCGGCGGTCTCTCCCTCCCGGCCCAGGGTCCGGGCCGCGGCTGGGATCCCCTCCCGGATCGCCTCCATCGGGAGGGGCACTCCGATGATCCCCGTCGAGGCGACGAGCACCTCCTCCGGCTCGACACCCAGCTCACGAGCCGTGAGGCGCGCCATCTCCCGGACGTCGGCGAGGCCCGCCTCCCCGGTGCAGGCGTTCGCGTTTCCGCTGTTCACGACGACGGCACGGGCCGTCCCTCGCGCGGCGACCTCGCGGCTGTAGAGGACGGGAGCCGCCTGCAGCCGGTTCGTGGTGAACATCGCGGCCACCGTGGCCGCGCCCTCCGAGACGAGAAGGGCGAGGTCCGGTCGCTTCCGCTTGATCCCGCAGTGGACGCCGGAGGCGAAAAAGCTGGCCGGGGAGGTCGCGTTCCCCGCCTCGAGTCCGACGGCCCTCGCGGCGTGGGACGTCGGCTCCCGGGCGGCGCCCGCCGAGCCGTTGGCGCCCGGGTGCGCCAGGCCGGGGTCGGGCGCGGCGCCCGTCCCGCTCACGGGTAGAGCGGCGCCGTCCACAGCCCTTCCGTCTCCGGCAGACCGAACATCACGTTCAGGTTCTGGACGGCCTGCCCCGCGGCGCCCTTCCCCAGGTTGTCGATCGCGGCGATCGCGGTGGCCAGGCCCCGCTCCTCGTCCACCCGCACGGTCACGTCGCAGAAGTTCGAGCCGAGCGTCGCCTTCGTCCGGGGGAGCTCCTGGGTCACCCGGACGAACGGAGAGCTCGCGTAGGTGTCCCCGTACAGCTCGAGCGCCCGTTCGCCGTCCAGGGAGCGGGCGAGGCGCATGTAGCAGGAGGCGAGGATCCCGCGGGTCAGCGGGACGAGGTGCGGGACGAAGAAGACGCCGCCGTGCGCTCCGAGGCCGCTCAGCGTCTGCTCGATCTCGGGCTGGTGCCGGTGGGTCCCGACGTCGTAGGGGCGAAGGCTCTCGTTCACCTCTCCGAACGCCGTCTTCTCCGACGGATGGCGGCCGGCGCCCGAGAGGCCGGACTTGGCGTCCACGACGATCGGTCCCTCGGCATATCCCTCGCGCACGAGCGGGGCGAGCGCGAGAGCCGTGGCGGTCGGGTAGCAGCCGGGATTCGCGACGAGGTGGGCGTCCCGGATCGCCGTGCAGTGGAGCTCGGTGAGGCCGTAGACCGCCTCGGGGAGAAGCCCGGGGGCCGGGTGCTCCCCCCCGTACGAGCGGTGGAAGGTGGCCGGATCCCTCAGCCTGAAGCCGGCTCCCAGGTCCACGACGCGAACCTCTGCCGCCATGAGCCGGGCAGCGAGGTCGATCGCCGGCCGGGTGGGGAGGGCCAGAAAGACGACATCGGAGTCAGCCGCCAGGGGGCCGGGTTCCGCCTCGACAAGGAGGCCGTCCGTGAGCCCCCGGAGGCTCGGCCACAGCTCGGCAACGCGGCGTCCCGCCGACTTCCCGGCCGCGAGATGCACCAGCTCCACGCCGGGGTGGCCGAGAAGCCACCGGACCAGCTCGCCTCCCGTGTAGCCGGCTGCGCCCGCGACGCTGACTCGGAGCATGACCGCATAAACATACCTGTATCGGTATTATTATGCAACCCGGGGCAACTGGACCGGGCGCGTTCGTCGCGGCGCTTTGGATCTGAGCCCACGGCGCTCGAATGCAAGCGTAGTTGTGTTCGGGTGTACTAGGCGCGGGACGGGGCCTCCGCGGAAGGTGCGGAAGAGCGCTCGGAGACGTACAGGCGGTCCAGCTCGCGCTCGTAGTCCTCCAGGGTCATGCGACCGTCGACGAAGCGACGCTGGAGGGTCTCGAGCGGCGTTTCCTGTGGGGCGGAGAGGGCCCGGCGAGGCATCTGCGGGGAGGTGCGGGACGGAAGCGCGGCCGAGCGTCGGGTCTCGACGTAGTGTCGCGGACGGTCGGCTCCCTCCTCGAGCCGGTCCCGCTTCCAGCTCCATCCGCAGCAAGAGCCACGGCGGGCAAGGCGCAGCGCGAACAGCGCAACGAGGAGTATGATCAGAGCATCAGGCATCTCACTTACGCCGGGTTCGGAGCGCCCTCGTCGGCGCTGTCAGCTTCCATATCTCGGACGGCACGGTCGAGAATCTCGCGAAGCCGGTTCATCGCGTCGGGGTCACCCGCACGCTTCATCGCCCGCTCACAGCTCACCTGTGCGAGTCGCACGAAGGACCGGGTGACGTCACGCATCCCGCTCCCGGTGAAGCGTTCGCTGAAGTCGGCCACGCGGTCGACGATGTCATGTACGCGCCGGCTGTGCTCCGCCCGGAACGCCTGCCCCGCGTCGGTGATGCGATAGATGCGCTTCCCGTCCACCCGCTCGGAGACCACGTAGCCCTGATCCTCGAGCATCTGAAGCGTCGGGTACACGGATCCCGGGCTCGGCGAGTAACAGCCTCCCGACTCCTCGCTCAGGCGGCGCATCACCTCGTACCCGTGCAACGGTCCCTCCGCCAGGAGCTCGAGGATGATGTACTTCAGGTCGCCCCGGGCGAAGACCCGCCCTCCCCGCCCCCGGGGGCGGGCGAAGGCGAAAAAGTTCGGCCCACAACAGGTGGCCCAGGCGTCGAACGCCGTGTCGCGGTACCGGCCTCGCATGCCTCCTCCTTGCCGATATATCGGAAGCTAACCGATATATCGCGTAATGTCAAGAAACGAGCGTGCCGCACGACGCCTCGGGCGGGTGGGGACGAAGGGCGGGTACCCGGCGGGACCGTGCGGGGGCGGGCCCCGCCGGGCCGTGAACAGCGGAAGGGAGGGCTGCGTCGCCGTCTCAGTCCGTCCCGCCGGCGGGCATGGAGAAAACCCCTTCCTCCAGCTCCGGGTTCAGCTCCACCTTCTCGATCGTGAGCACCTGGGTGGCCCCGGGGGCGGAGGGCGACTCGATCTCGAGCAGGTGGGGGATGAGCAGCTCTCCCACCGCCTTGTACTCGCCGAGGCTCTCGGCGCTCCGCACCTCTTCTCCCTGCTCCGGCTCGGTGGACTCGATGCGGGTGACGAGGTAGCTCTCCGCGTCCACGAAGTAGTAGGTTACGCTCCCGGACTCGGTGGTCAGCTTCAGCTTGTACGCCTCGCTGCCCCCCACCTCCTCCTTGCCGAGCAGCTCTACCTGTGAACCGGCTTCCTCCCAACCGACGAGAAGTCCGTCGAAGTCCGCCTGCTCCTTGAAGCTCTTGGCGGCCGCCTCGGGCATCGCCTGGGCCGTCGTCTGGCCGGTGAACGGCATGAGCATCCAGGCAGTCTCCCCGTCGGTGCTCTGGACGCCGGTCATTCCCTGGAAGGTGAACTCGATCCGAAACTGGTTCGGACGCCTGCGGAGCAACGTGAACGGGGCTTCGACCCCCATGCTCACCGACAGCGTTCCCGTGAGGCGCATCGCCTCGACTTCCTTCCAGTTGTCGAGGCCTCCGATCGCCTCGTAGTACTTGGCCAGAACCTCTTCGACCGTCTGCGCCTTCGCCGGGGAGACCGGGGTCAGGAGCAGGGGTGCGGCCAGGACCAGCCCGAGCCTCCTCTTCAACATACCTTCCCTCCTCAAGTGCCTTTCGTGACGGAAACACCTCACCCTGCCACCCGTGTCCTGCGGCGGGGCCCCGGGGAAGGCCAATCTCGGCCCGCTTGCCGCGGCGCGCCACCCCGCCGCGGCGTCGGAACCGGCTCGCGTCCTCCACGCGCCGGTCGGCTGCTGCGGAGTCACTCTCCGGCGTCCAGGACGAGCGTGTCCACGTCCACCGAAAGCTCGGCGATCTTCGCCTCGATCTCCGGGGCGACGTTCTCGTCCACCCGCCCGCCGAGGCACTGGGAGAAGAAGACCTCCATGGACCGGTAGAACGCCATGCGGTTGTCGGCGTTCAGGAACCCGTGCCCCTCGTTCGGGGCCAGCAGGTAGTCCACCTCGATCCCGCGGTCCCTGAGCGCGATGGCCATCTGGTCCGACTCGGGCTTCGTCACTCGGGGATCGTTCGCCCCCTGGGCGATGAGGAGGGGATCCTCGATGCGGTCCGCGAAGAAGAGCGGTGAGCGGCTCATGAGGTCCTCCCGCTCCGCCTCGTCCGCCGGATCACCGACGAAGCGGAACCAGGTCCCCTCCAGGAACGGCCGCCAGTAGGCGGGAAAGGACTCGATGAGGGTGACGAGCGAGGAGGGGCCGACGTAGTCCACCCCGCACGCGAAGACCTCCGGAGTGAACGTCATGCCCACCAGGGTGGCGTACCCCCCGTACGAGCCCCCGTAGATCCCCACCCGGTTGCGGTCCGCGATCCCCTGCGCCACGGCCCACTCCACACCGTCCACCAGGTCGTCGTGCATCTTGCGGGCGAACTCCTTGACCGCCGCGTTGTAGAACTCCTTCCCGTAGCCGGTCGAGCCCCGGTAGTTCACCTGCAGCACGGCATACCCCCGGTTCGCCAGGAGCTGGGCCTCGGGCTGGTAACCCCACGTGTCGCGGGCCCACGGCCCTCCGTGGACGAGCAGCACCGTCGGCAGACCCTCGGGCTCCACCCCCCTCGGCAGGCTCAGGTAGCCGTGGATCGTGAGCCCGTCGCGCGCCTGGAAGCGCACGGGCCGCATCTCGGCCAGCTCGGCCGGCTTCAGCCACGGCCGCGGCCGAAAGAGGAACTCCGCCTCGTGCGTCTCCCGGTCGAACAGGTACGTCGCGCCGGGGTCCGTGGGCGAGTTGAAGGCGACCATCCACATCCGCTCGTCCCGCGTCATGGAGGAGACGTTGGGGCTCCCGGAGTGGATCTTGCGGAGCTCTGCCAGGTCCTCCTCCAGCTCCTTCGTCTTCGGGTAGATGCGGACCGTATCTCCGACATACACCGTGGCGAGGAGCTCGTCGGTGAGCTGGCTGAACAGCGCCCCGCCGAGGTCCACCTCGCCCTCCGGGTCACCCTCCACCTCCGCCTCCTCGCCCGTCTCCAGGTCGAGGAGCACGAGGCGGCCCAGGTTCGCGCCGTGGTTGCTGTTCAGGTACACGCGCCGGTTGTCGGGGTCGAAGCGGAGGGGTGTGACGCTCTCCTCGGCCGGGTAGCTGGCCACCGTGCGCCACTCCTCCGTCGGCGAGCCGCGGGTGTAGAGGATGGACTCCCCCCTCGGCCCCTGGCCGATCGCCAGGCGGAGGCGCTGATCGTGGTCCAGTAGGACCCCTCCGAAGTTCCCCGGATTCTCGGCCACCAGCTCCAGGTCTCCTGTCTCCAGGTGCAGCCAGTAGGCGTCGAACAGGCTGGGGTCGCGCCGGTTCAGGCCGATGAGGATCTTCTCCGGCGTCTCCCGGGGCACATCGAAGATGATGGCCCGCGCCCCCTCGAACGGGGTGAGGTCGGTCGCTTGCGGCGCCTCCTCGGAGCCGGCGACGGGCACGCCGTACACGTGATAGTTCTCGTTGCCGCCCTTGTCCTGTACGTACAGCAGACGGCTCGCGTCCGCCGACCAGAAGTAGCCGACGACGGGCCGGATCGTGTCCGACGTCATGCGGCGCTCCTCCTCGCCCCCCGCGGGGCGGAGGAAGATGTTCAACTTCCCCCGGTACGGCTTCAGGTAGGAGACCCGTTCGCCGTCCGGCGAGATCTGGGCCCCTGCGATCTCCGGGTTGTCGAAGAACTGCTGAACCGGGATCACGGGCGGGATCGCCTCGGCGATCTCTCCGGAGTCGGTGCGCGATTCTCCGCCGCACGCGGTGACGCCGAGCAGCGCGAGCGGGGGGAGGGCGGAAAGGATCCCGACCCGGGCCGCCGGTCGCGCGGGGGGACGGGACTTCGTTGGTCGGATCCGATGGGTCTTCACGGTTGCCTCGCGGGTTCGCGGTTCGGGAGATCGGTTTCGGGCGTCGGCACGGGCATCCCTACGAGCCGGGGGCGCCGGGGGTTGCAAAGCGCGCCGAGATCCAGTCGGCGATCGCCTGCATCGCCTCCGGCGCGAACGTCTCCTCGATGCGGCCGTACTCGGCGGGCGAGCCGGTTTGCGCGTGCTGGAAGAGGTGGTTCAGGCCCTCCAGCTCGAGGGCGGTGACGTCCGGATTGCCGCCGTCTCGGAGCGCCGCCTCCACGGCAGGGAGGTTCTCGGCGACCGGCACCTGGAGGTCCAGCTCGCCGTTGATCGCCAGCACCGGCACGGCGACCCGCCGGAGCACCGGCCGTGGGTCGTGGGTCAGGAAGAAGCGGAACCACTCGGTTCCCACTCGCGCCACCTGGGCGGTGATCCAGCCCTCGACGTCATCCGGGATCTGGGCGGCGGCCTTCTCCTCCGGGGTCAGCTCCGCGAGGCGCATCGCCAGGTACTCGCGGAGATGCGCGTTCCGCGCCTCGGCGTCCGTCTCCTCCCGCACGATGGCGAACATCCCCTCCTGTACGCTGCGCTGTCCCGCGATCATCTCTTCGCTCACTCCGTTCGCCCGGAGAATCGCCTCCCCCTGGAGGTAGAGGATCTCCTCGCCCGGCAGGCCCGGCCCCGCCATCAGGACGACGTAGGCGATGGAATCCGATCTCGCGGCAGCCAGCGGAGCGATGAGACCTCCCTCGCTGTGTCCGATGAGCCCGATACCCTCCGGGTCCACTCGCGGAACGCTCCGGAGATGAGCGGCGGCCGCCAGCGCATCGCCGGCGAAGTCCTCCGTGGTGGCATCCGCGAAACGGCCGCCGGACTCTCCCACCCCCCGGTCGTCGAACCGGAGCACCGCGATCCCGTGCCGGGTGAGGTAGTCGGAGAGGACGAGGAACGGCCTGTGTCCGAGGAGAGCCTCGTCGCGGTCCTGCGGTCCGGAGCCCGAGATGAGCACGGCGGCGGGGAACGGACCCTCTCCCTCGGGGAGCGTCAGGGTGCCGGCGAGCTCGATTCCCGCCTCCGGGTTCGGGAAGCGCACCTCCTCGGAGGCGTACGGAAACGGAGGCTTCGGCTCCTGCGGGCGCCGGGCCGCCTCGACCTTCTCCACCCTCTCCAGGTCCAGCGGAAGCGAAGCGCCTCCCTGGGTCCACTCTCCCTCCAGGTGCTCACCGTCGGGCTGCAGAGTTCCCTCGTAGGCGCCGCGAATCGCGGCGAGGGTGAGGTGGACGGTGGTTCCGTCGAACTCCACGCTGTCGACGGGAATCCCCGTGGCTCCCTGGTCGGGGCTGTCGAGGGTGGCCGTGAAGCCGTCCTCCTCCCCCGCGTCGATGTGGAAGACGATTCGGAGCTCGATCCCCGCCTGGACGGTGAGCGTTCCCAGCCACGTGCCGACGATCTGCGGCGGGATCTCCTGGTCGGACGCCCCCCGGGCGGATTGGGCGGCCAGCGGGCCGGGAGCGGCACGCAGTGCGGCGGCGGCCAAAGGGTCGGGAGCGGCCAGCCACCCGGCGGCGGCCAGCCACCCGGCGGCGAGCAGCCCCGCTCGTGCCGCCGAGGCCGGTGCGAGCTCCATCGACTTCCTCTTCATCGTGTTCCTCTGACTCATCTCTCTTCCTCGTCGTTCGCGTGTGTGGTGGGAGTGTATCGCCGCACGGCCAGCCAGAGCCCGAGCGCGTACGGAAACGGGATGAAAGGCCACACGTCGCCGAGCTCCCAGCCGGCCAGGAACCCGTCCGCCTGTAGGAAGCGGATCGCCACGAAGATGAGCAGGGCCGTCGGGTATCCGAACGCCAGCGCCTCGAGCTGGATCCGCCTCTGAAGCTCGTCCAGCCGACGGACGAGGCGGAGCTCGGCCAGGATCCCGAGGCCTATCGCGGTGGCCGGAAGCAGTCCTCGCGCCAGCCGGACCGGGCCGGGCAGATCGCCCGCTGCGATGGCCAGCTTCACGACCATATACAGTACGATGAGCATTCCGGCGGCCACCAGGAGGGGCAGCTCACTCGGCTTGCCGGACTCGAGTGCGTCGGTCTGCATCGGAAGAACTCCTCGTCGCTTTTCCGTGTCTCGTCTTTCCCTGTCTCGCACCGTCTGTCCCGGTCGCTGTCGCGATCGACGCGGTCGTCGACCGCGGGCGGGCTACCTTGCACGATCCGGTTCGAAGATCTCCTCGATCGGCCGCTCGAACGTCTCGGCGATCTTGAACGCCAGGGGAAGGCTCGGGTCGTACTTCCGCGCCTCGATCGCGTGGACCGTCTGACGGGAGACACCCAGCCGCGCCGCCAGCTCCTCCTGGGTCCACTCCCTCTCCGCCCGCAGGACTCGGAGGCGGTTTTTCACCGGCCCCGCCGCCCGCTCCGGCATCGCGAGGTCCTGCTCCATGGCCGGGCGCGCCCGCTCCGCTGCTCGGCGCAGCCCTGCCGCTGCCGGCCGTACCGCTGTCGGGGACCGGTGCTCATCGGTAGCGCCGCCAGGCGACCCCGGTCCCCAGAGCGTAGAGGAGCATCATCGCCGGGAAGATCATGGCATAGTCCACCTCCGGGAGCCCCGCGTCGTGCAGGAAGCTGTAGCTGAAGGTGGCCACCGCCGTGCTCCAGAAGGCGAAGGAGAGCGCCTCGAGCCGGATGCGGCGCTGGAGCTCATCCCCGCACGGGCTCCAGCGCGCCATGGCGATCACGGCCAGGACGCCGGCCGCGATCTGGACGCCGGCGAGGAGGTAGCGCAGGGTCGTGCCCGTCGGCTCACCCTTCTCGAACCAGGAGGCCACCAGAATAATCAGGGCGGCCACGCAGGCAGCGCCGAGCGTCCGCGCCGCCCTCGCGGCGACGGCCCGGCGGTCCCCTTCCGCGCACACGGTCATCTTCCTCCTCCGTCCGGTCGTTGCTAGCAGGGCAGGGACGACGTGAAGGTCGCCCGCTCTCTTAATCCGCAGCGGGAATGTAATGCTACCTTCACATGATGTCAAGCAGACTTGTCATACTGGCAAGGACAGTTTACAAAACAGGAGGTCGCAGCTCTGGGACAGGGAGAGGGCCGGCGAGTCACGGATCGAGCGCGGGCCCCGCGTCTACCGGCCGGGCGCCAGCCTGCGGAGAGCGCCCGGCGGGAACGTGCTTGTCAACAGCGGCTAGCCCTCGCTCTCGGCCGGGGTTCCCGGGTGGTGGGTCGTGGAGATGTCGGCGGCGACCTTCCACTCTCCGCCGATCTTCTTGTAGACCGTGAGGTAGCTGCCGGAGTCGGCTCCGAGAGCCCCCGGCCCGTCCGGGTCGCAGGTGAACTCGCCGCGCTCCCAGGCCATTCGGCCGCCGGGGTCGACCTCCACGGAGACGGTGGACCAATCGCACTCGACGGCGGGGAACTCGGCGAACTCCTCCTCCTGACCCGCCTGGACGCCCGACGGCCCCTCCCACGGGTCATTGTCCGGGTACAGGCCGACTCCGTCCTCGGCGAAGAGGCCCGCAATGGAGGCGGCGTCGCGCGCGCGCTGGTACTCCAGCCACTGCTGCGAAATCGTGCGTATGGTCTGTGCCTCGGCCTCCACGTCCACGGCCGGTTCGCCTTCTTCCCCATAGCAGGCGGCGAGCGGGGCAGCGGCGAGCGACAGGAACGAGAGCCTTCGGATGCTTCTCCACATGGGGGCCTCCGGTGCTGGAGTAGGCCGCGGTCGCGGCTCCGGGGCGAAAGGAACGACCCCAGAATAGCGCTTCCGAGTAGGGGTTGCGAGACCGACTTCCGCCCGCGCGGCTGAGCGAGCCTGCCGCGCAACGATCCAACCACCCTTCGGGATCTCGCGGGGCCGGGCCCGACAGCCCGTCCGGAGCCTCCGGCTAGCCCGCGAAGAGGCGGACCTGGGCCACGGTCTCGACCTGTTCGGCCGCGGCCCGCTCCTGGAGGCTCCGCACCGCGTAGGCGCGGCTCTTCAGGGCGATGATCGCGTCGGCCGCGGCGGAGGCGGCGGAGAGCGTGGTCGTGTACGGCACCCCGCGGGCCACCGCGGTCCGCCGGATCAGGTAGTCGTCCTGCTGCGCGTGCTTCCCGAGCGGCGTGTTGAGGAGAAGCTGGACCTCTCCCGAGAGGAGCAGGTCCAGGATGTTCGGCCGGCCCTCGTGGATCTTGAAGACCGTCTCGCAGGGGATCCCGCGGCTCCGGAGGTACCGGGCGGTGCCTTCCGTGGCCCGGATCGTGAAGCCGAGCTCGTGGAACCGCCGGATGATCGGAGTCGCCGTCGGCTTGTCCCGGTCGTGCACGGTGACGACCAGGTGGCCGCTCGTCGGCAGGGCGTTGCGGCCTCCGATCTGCGCCTTGGCGAAGGCGAGACCGAAGCTCTGGGAGATCCCCATCACCTCCCCGGTGGAGCGCATCTCCGGCCCCAGGAGCGGGTCCGCGTCGGGGATCTTGTCGAACGGGAGCACGGCCTCCTTCACGGCCACCTCCCGCGGGGGGATGTCGTCGGGGAGCTCCAGCTCGTCCAGGCTGCGGCCCGCCAGCACGCGCGCCGCGACCCGGCCGAGGGGCACGCCGGTCGCCTTGCTCACGAACGGCACCGTCCGGCTCGCCCGGGGGTTCACCTCCAGGGTGTAGACCTCTCCCTCGTGTACGGCGAACTGGACGTTGATGAGCCCCCGGACCCCGAGCGCCCGGGCGAACTCGCGGGTCTGATCCCGCATCGCCTCCACGTGCGCGTCCTCGAGCAGGTAGTGGGGGAGGACGCAGGCGGAGTCCCCGGAGTGGACCCCCGCCTCCTCGATGTGCTGCATCACGCCGCCGATCACCACCCGCTCGCCGTCCGCCACCGCGTCCACGTCCGCTTCGAAAGCGTCCTCCAGGAAGCGGTCCAGGAGGACGGGGTGCTCGGGGGAGGCCCGGACGGCGCGCCCGAAGTACTCCCGGAGGGACGGCTCGTCGAAGACGATCTCCATCGCCCGGCCGCCCAGCACGTAGCTCGGCCGGACGAGGACGGGGTAGCCGATCCGGCCGGCGATCGCCAGCGCCTCCTCCTCGCTCGTCGCCGTGCCTCCGTCCGGCGCGCGGACCCCGAGGCGGCGGCAGAGCGCCTCGAACCGGCGTCGGTCCTCCGCCTCGTCGATCGCATCCACCCCGGTGCCGAGGATCGGGACCCCGAGCCGCTCCAGCCGCCGGGCGATCCGGAGCGGCGTCTGCCCGCCGAGCTGGACGATGACCCCGTCGGGCCGCTCGTGCTCCACGATCTCCAGCACGTCCTCCACGGTGAGAGGCTCGAAGTAGAGCTTGTCGGAGATGTCGAAGTCGGTGGAGACGGTCTCGGGGTTCGAGTTCACCATGATCGTCTCGAATCCCTCCTCCCGCAGCGCGAGAACGGCGGAGACGCAGCAGTAGTCGAACTCGATTCCCTGCCCGATCCGGTTCGGCCCGCTCCCCAGGACGACGATCTTCCGGCGCTCCGAACGGACGGATTCGTTCTCAGATTCGTAGGTGGAGTAGAGGTAGGGGGTGGCCGCCGGAAACTCGCCGGCGCAGGTGTCCACCGTCCGGTACACGGGCCGGATCCCGTGCGCGTGCCGCGCCTCCCGGATCTCCCGCTCGGAGATGCCCCGGAGGGCCGCGAGCTCCGCGTCCCCGAAGCCGAGCCGCTTCATGTGGAGGAGCTCCGTCGGCCCGACCTCCGGGACCGCCGCGAAGAAACGGCCCGCGTCCACGAGCTCGGCGAGCTCGAAGAGGAACCAGGGGTCGATGCGGGTGAGCTCGGCGACCTCCTCCGGGGCCAGGCCCGCCGCCAGCGCCCGGTGGAGCTGGAACGGGCGCTCGGGGGTGGGGGTGCGGAGGGCGGCCCGCAGGCTCTCCCCCGTCCCGTCCGGCAGGCGGTCGTCCTCCGGCGTTTCGCCGGGAAGCCACCCGGCCCGGTCGTTCTCCAGGGCCCGGAGTCCCTTGAGCCACGCCTGCTGGAAGGTACGGCCGATGGCCATCACCTCGCCCACCGCCTTCATCTGGACCCCCAGGGTGGCGTCGGCCCCGGGGAACTTCTCGAACGCGAAGCGGGGGACCTTGACGACCACGTAGTCCAGGACCGGCTCGAAGCAGGAGGGGGTCTTGCGGGTGATCGCGTTCGGGATCTCGTCCAGCCGGTAGCCGACGGCGAGCTTGGCTCCGATCCGGGCGATCGGAAAGCCGGTGGCCTTCGACGCGAGGGCGGAGCTCCGGGAGACGCGCGGGTTCATCTCGATCACCAGCATCTCCCCCGTCTCCGGCTCCAGGGCGAACTGGATGTTGCAGCCCCCCGCGTCCACCCCGATCTCCCGGATGCAGGCGATCGCCGCGTCCCGCATCCGCTGGTACTCCCGGTCGGAGAGGGTGAGGGCGGGGGCGACGGTGATCGAGTCCCCCGTGTGGACGCCCATCGGGTCGAAGTTCTCGATGGAGCATACGACGACCACGTTGTCCGCCCCGTCCCGCATCAGCTCGAGCTCGAACTCCTTCCAGCCGATGACGCTGCGGTCGATGAGGATCTCGCCGATGGGGGAGCGGGCCAGGCCGGTCCGGGCCTTCTCCTCGAACTCCTCCCGGTTGTACGCGATGCTCCCTCCGGTCCCGCCCAGGGTGAAGGAGGGGCGGATGATGGCGGGGAAGCCGACGTTCTCGACGATCCGGAGCGCCTCCTCGAACGACCTGGCGAAGCCCCCGTGGGGGACGGCGAGGCCGATCCGCTCCATCGCCTTCGCGAACTCCTCCCGGTCCTCGGCCGTCTCGATCGCCCGCCGGTCGGCCCCGATGAGCTCCACCCCGCACCGCTCCAGCACGCCCGCGTCGTCCAGCTCCCGGGCCAGGTTCAGGCCCGTCTGCCCGCCCATGGTGGGGAGGAGCGCGTCCGGCCGCTCCTTCTCGATCACCCGCTCCACCCACTCCGAGGTGAGGGGCTCGACGTAGGTCGCGTCCGCCAGGTCCGGGTCCGTCATGATGGTGGCGGGATTCGAGTTCACCAGGATGACCCGGTAGCCCTCCTCCCGCAGGGCACGGCAGGCCTGGGTGCCGGAGTAGTCGAACTCGCAGGCCTGGCCGATGACGATCGGGCCCGAGCCGATCAGGAGGATCGATTGGAGGTCGTCTCTTCGGGGCATCGGGGGAGGGAAGCTATCGGGCGTGATCGTCAGTGGGAAGCTTCGCGCCCGGCACCGCGCCTTACCACTCCGACATCAGCTCCCTGACGGCGTAGCGGGGGGCGATGTCCACCGGGACGGAGGCGAGCTTGTCGAGGGCGGCCCGGAGGCTCTCGGGGATCTCTCCCCCGTAGCGCTGCAGGAAGGCGCCGGTGGCCTCGTAGTCTCCGGTGGCCTCCAGCAGGAGGAACTCCCGGGCCAGGGTCGCGATCGCCGCGGACATCCTCTCCACCTCCAGCCGGAACGTGCCCCCGTCGGGCTCGTACTCCAGCGCCCCGCGGTCCACGAGGTAGTTGAACTGCATGAGGCAGCCCTTGCCGTGCGCCTCGCTCACGCCGAAGCGCACGCAGCGGAAGAGGTCGGCCGCGTGGCTGAGATGCACCTGCCGGACGAACTCCGCGTCGTACACGCCCCGCTTCCCCAGCACGCCGAGGCTGTGAGTGCCCACCACGTCGGCCTTCGCCTCCTCGATGGCGGAGTAGCGGTCCTGGAGCGCCTTGTTCACCGTGAGGTCGGGCCGGCCGGTCACGTAGTCGGGCCCCAGCCCGTGGGCCAGCTCGTGCATCACGATGCGGGTGAAGTACGGCTCGAAGGTGATCTCCTCGGCCTGGCCGCCGTCCATCACCTGCCCGGCGATCGGCCGGAGGATCTTCTCGAACTTCGCCTCCACCACGTTCTTCAGCATCACCTTCTTCGAGCCCTCCTGCTCCCGTACCCGGGGGTCGTTCGGCAGGTTGAAGGCGAGCGTCTGGACCCCGGCCCGCGTGTCGCCGGCCGTGTACACCTCGGTCACCACGGAGATGGGGGAGGTGAAGGGGCGGTCCAGGTTCTTGTGCTCGTCGGGGATCGGCAGGGCCCGCTCGAGCTCGGGCAGGTGGCTCACGAGCGCGGCCAGCTTCCGGCTCTCCTCGGGATCTCGGATCGCTAGGAAGGACTCGAACGCCGCCTTGTAGCCGAAGAGGTTGTCCTCGTACACCTCGTACGGGCCGATCGTCGGGTCGAGGAGGTTCTCCTTCAGGCGCATCCAGGCGACCTCGCTCTCGAAGTAGTCGTTGGAGAGGAGCGCGTCGGCCCGGGTCTCGAGGAAGAGCTTGAGCGATGGATTCTCGGCCAGCTCCGCTGCCTCCCTCAACAGGCCGGCCGCCGCCGCCAGCTCCTCCCCGTACGCCTCGCTGTACGGGACGGCCCGGAGCCCCCCGTCCTCCGTCCGCTCGATCACCGTGTAGTAGGAGGTGAACGCCTCCCGGTCCTCGGGGCGGGCGTCGAGCCACGCCTCGATCTCCTCCTTCGTCGCGTCCTCCGGGTAGTAGCCGGCGCCGGGCGGCTTCGGGCCGACGGCCAGGAACGGCTCGTCCTCGGCCAGCCGGTCCCACGGCCCGGCCATGATCTCGTAGTAGCGGCGGGCGGGCTCCGCGCCCGGGCCCGTGGCGTCCGCCAGGGCGTCCGCCAGGGCCGGGTTCTTCCGCCACACCTGGCGGAGGAAGACGCGCTGGAGGCGGTCGGAGGCCTCGACCAGCTTCTTGAGGACGCCCTTCTGGCGCACGTCCAGCAGCGAGGCGTCGAACGTCAAGGTGACCGGGGCGAACTGCTCCACCCGTCGGGCGAGGGCGGAGGCATCGACCCCCTCCGCGAGCTGGACCTCTCCTCCGGGGCTCACACCGGGGGCGCTCTCCTTCACGGTTTGCTCGCTTCCGCACGCGGCGAGGGCCACGAGGAGAGGGACTCCCGCGGAGCCCACCCGGCCCTTCCGGCGGCCCTGGCGGTCGACCCCATCCTCGAGCGGGGTGGTTGCGGTACGGTGCCGGGATCGGGTCCGTCGTCTCATCATCGCTCCGGCCTCTTTCTCATTCCATCGTCAGGGAGATTTCCCGGATCACCCACACGGCGACGGGCTGTCCGCCGACGCCGGCCGGCAAGAACCGGAGTCCTTTCGCCACCTTCAGGGCCGCCTCGTCGAACGCCTCCGACTCGGAGGTCGTCTGGATCACCGCGTCGGCCACCGCTCCGTCCGCCCCGATCAGCACCCAGACCAGCGCATGCGTTCCGACTGGAAGCTCGTTCTCCTCCAGCACGGGAGCCAGGGTCTCCACCAGGAGCCGCTGCGTGTCCTCGTCCCACCGGAGACGCGGGCTCACCTCGTACGGGGTGTAGATCGGGCCGAGCGCCTTGAGGCGCTCCACCTCGATCCGGGCCGTCTCGGGGGATCTCGCGGGCCCGGCGGCCTCGGCTCCGTCGCGGGCCGGGGCGGTCTCGGCGGTCTGGCCTGGCTCGGCGGTCTGGCCTGGCTCGGCGGTCTGGCCCGGCTGGCCGCGAGGCCGCGGCTGAGGGGGAGGAGTGCGGAAGCAACCGGCCGCCGAAAGAGCGGCGATCAGAAGGACCGGAAGAAGCAACGGGAGACGGACGGCCCGGGCGGGTCCCGGCCGGGCCGAGTGCGCGCGGTGGGTGGGCGGAGCGCTTCGCCTCACGTCCCGCCCGGCGAGGCGGGTTCCCCCTTCCGCCGCTCCTTTCGCATGGCGGTCGCCAGGATGAGGAGGAAGCCTCCCCACACGAACGCGAGGATCATGACCATGACGACGATGGCGGTGGCGGACACGGGATCTCCCTCCGGCTCGGGCCGCGTGCGGGGAGAATCTAAAGGAACGACCGGGCGGGAGCACGGATCCGGAAGCTCCGGGGCCGTGGTCAGCCATCGAGGGCAGAGGTGTCCGATTCGCTCCCGATGCCCGGCGGGGCCCCCTACGCCGGCCCGCCCGTCCTCCGGATGCGCCCCCGGTCCACCTTGCCCAGGTGGGTCCGCGGGAGCGCCTCCACGAAGATCACCCGGCGGGGGTACTTGTACGGGGCCAATCGCTCCCTGACGAACGCCTGGAGCTCCTCCTCGAGCTCCGCGCCGGCCCCCTCGAGCGCCTCCCGGGCCTCCTCCCGCACGCCTCCGGCTTCCCCCGACGCTCCACTGCCCTCCTCCCGCGACACAGCCGGGACGACGTAGGCGTGCGGCTTCGTGAGCCCGTCCGGACCGACGACGCCGACCACCGCGACCTCCCGGACGGCCGGGTGCTCGAGGAGACACTCCTCCACCTCCACGGGGGAGAGCCACTTGCCGGAGACCTTCAGCATGTCGTCCCCCCGGCCGCAGTAGGTGAAGTACCCGTCCGCATCCCGCCGGACCATATCGCCGGAGACGTACCACTCGCCCCGGAACGCCTCCATCGTCTGCTCCATCCGTTGCCAGTAGCCGATGGCCCGCGACCGGCCCCGCACCCACAGCCACCCGACCTCGCCCGGGGGGAGGTCCCGCCCCTCCTCATCCCGGACCCGCACGTCGAAGCCGGGGACCGCCCGCCCCAGGGTGCCCGGACGGACCTCGTCCGGCCGGTTGGAGAGGAAGATGTGCCACATCTCGGCCGTCCCGAGCCCGTCCAGGAGCTCCACGCCGAACGTCTCCGCCCAGCGGCGGTGGAGATCCGCCGCCAGCGCCTCGCCGGCGGAGGTGGCCAGCCGCAGGGAGGAGAGGTCGCGGCCCGCGGCGTCCGGGTGGCCGACCATCCGCTGGACCATGGTCGGTACGTTCACCAGGATCGTCGGCCGAAAACGCTCGATCCTGTCGAACAGGCCTTCCGCCGTGCACCGCTCGGGAAAGAGGACGGTCGCCCCGCCGACGGCGAACGGGAAGAAGAGGTTCGAGCCGGTGGCGTAGCCGAAGTACAGCTTCGGAACGGAGAGGGTGATGTCCTCCTCGCCGTACCCGATCACGCCTTTCGCGTAGCATTCCGTCGTGTTCGCGAAGGAGGCGTGAGACTGGATGACCGCCTTGGGACGGCCCGTCGTGCCGCCGGAGAAGAGCCAGATCGCCGCGTCGTCCCGGTGGGTCGGGAAGCCCTCGAGCTCGGGGGACGCGGCAGCGAGATCGGCTTCGAACCCGGCGTCCCCCGCCACCAGGATCGTCCGCGGCCCGGACCCGCGCGCGGCCGCCTCGAACGCCTCCCGGCCCCCGGGCCACGTGACCACGGCCACGGCCCGCGTGTAGCCGCACACTTGCTCGATCTCCGCGGGCCTGAGCTCCGGGTTCAGCATCACGGCCACCGCGCCGATCTTCAGCGCGCCGAAAAGCGCGCCGACGAACGCCGGGCCGTCCGGCAGGGCGAGGAGGACCCGCTGCTCCGGGGCCACGCCGGCCGCGCGCAGGAGGTTCCCGAACCGGTGGGCGAGCGCCTGGACGTCGGCGTACGTGAGGCGGCCGTCGTCCGTCAGGATCGCCGTCCGGCCGCCCCGGCCCTCGCGGATGCGGGCGTCGAGGAAGTGGTCGGCGATGTTGAACGCTGGGGGTGGCGAGAACGGCATGGTGCCGGATGATACTCCGCGGCTAGAATGACGGGCAACGGGAGACGGGGGCCGCGCGATGCCGGTGTCGAGGCTGTTCGAGATGACCTGGGAGGAGCTCCGGGACCGGGATCGGTCGCGGGCGGTGGCGGTCCTGCCCGTGGGAGCGGTAGAGGCCCACGGCCCGCACCTCCCCCTGGGCACGGACGTCCTGATCGCCGAGGCGATGGCCGAGGCGGCGGCGGAGCGACTGGCCGGCGAGGGATTCGAGCCGCTCCTTCTCCCCCCGCTGGCGTACACGGCGGCGGAGTTCGGCGCCGGGTTCCCCGGGACGATCTCGGCGCGCCCCGCGACGGTGAGTGCCCTCGTGGCCGAGGTCGCCCGCGGGCTCGCCCGGCACGGGATCGGGCACCTGGCGATCGCCAACGCGCACCTGGACCCGGCCCACCTCGCGGCGCTCCGGACGGGCGCCGAGGAGGCGCGGCGGGAGGCCGGAGCGCGGGTCGTCTTCCCCGACCTCACCCGGAAGCCGTGGGCGCTCCGGCTGACGGAGGAGTTCCGGAGCGGAGCCTGCCACGCCGGTCGGTACGAGACCTCGATCGTCCTCGCCCGGCGGCCGGAGCTCGTGCGGGAGGCGGTGTGCCGGGAGCTTCCCCCTAACCCGGTCTCTCTCTCCGAGGCGATTCGGGACGGGAAGGCGAGCTTCGAGGAGGCGGGCGGCCCGCGCGCGTACTTCGGCGCTCCGGCCGAGGCCACGGAGGCGGAGGGCCGGCGCACGATCGAGCGGCTGGGCGAGATCCTGGCGGAGGCCGTGCGGGCGGAGATCGATCGTTCCGTGGGAGGCGGAGGCGAAGGGAGACGGAAGGGGGGAGCGGGAGGGGGGCCGTGAGCGGGGCGCGCGGAGCCCTCGACGGGAGGCTCGCGGGGCGCGGGGCCGTTGTCACCGGCGGGGGCCGGGGGATCGGTGCGGCGGTCGCCCGGGAGCTGGCCGGCGCCGGAGCCGCGGTCGTGGTCGCGGCCCGCACGGAGGAGGAGATCGAGCGGGTGGCCGCCGAGCTGCGCGAGCGCGGTGACGTAGCGGCGGCGGTCCGCTGCGACGTGACGGACCCGGCCAGCGTGCGGAGCCTGGCGGGGGAGGCGGCCGAGCTCGTGGGCCGGGTGGAGATCCTGGTGAACAGCCACGGGGTGGCGGGCTCCGCCCCGGTGACGGGTCTGACGCTCGAGGAGTGGAACCGGACGCTCGCGGTGAACGCGACGGGGACGTTCCTCGTCCTCCGCGCCTTCCTGCCCCGCATGGTGGAGCGGGGCCGGGGGCGGATCGTGAACGTGGCGTCCGTGGCGGGTCTCGGGGGGGCGCCCTACATCGCGGCGTACGCCGCCTCGAAGCACGCCGTCGTCGGCCTCACGCGCTGCGCCGCGGCGGAGGTCGAGGGAACCGGGGTGACCGTGAACGCCGTGTGCCCGGGCTACGTGGACACGGAGATGACCCGAGAGTCCGTCCGCCGCATCGTGCGGAAGACCGGGAGGACGGAGGAGGAGGCGCGGGAGGCGATCCTGCGGGCCGCGGGCCAGTCCCGGCTCCTCTCCCCGGCGGAGGTCGCCAGGGCGGTCCTCGCCCTGTGCGGCGAGGAGGGCGGCCGAACGAACGGGGAGGCCATCGTCATGGGAGACGGATCGGCGGCCGGACCGGACGGCGGGGTGGCGCCGGACGAGTGAGGGAGCCGCGTCACCCCGGTCGACCGGCGGGAGACCCCGTCCAGGAAGCGAGGCTCGAGTGAGATACCGCATCATCAACCCGGAACCGCTGGGGACCCCCCGCGGCTGGAACCACGGTCTCCTGACGACGGCGCCCGGGCGCCTCCTGTTCGTCGCCGGGCAGACGGCGAGCGACGCGGACGGCGTCGTCCGCACCTTCGGCCTGGTGGAGCAGTTCGAGCGGGCTCTCTCGAAGGTCGTGGCCGTCGTCCGAGAGGCGGGCGGGGAACCGGCGGACATCGGGCGCCTCACGCTGTACGTCACGGACCTGGAGGAGTACCTGGGGAACCGCAGGGCGCTGGGCGTAGCCTACCGCCGGCTGATGGATCGGCACTACCCCACCATGGCGCTCGTGGAGGTGAAGGGGCTGGCAGACGAGGAGGCGTTGCTGGAGATCGAGGCGACCGCGGTCGTGCCGTAGCGCCGGAGTCCTTCGCCAGCTCGCCCGGGAGGGAGGAGGGCCCGGCGGACGCGGCCCGCCGGCCGCCGGGCACGTGAGGACGCGAACGAGACCGGCGCGAGAGGCCGGCGCCGGAAGAGAGCCGGCGAACCAACGGAGAGGGAACGTGCTGACACCCCGCTCTTTCCTGTACGAAAAGGACCCCGACAGCTCCGTGGCGACGATCACCCTGAACCGCCCGGAGCGGCTGAACGCGCTGACCTTCGAGGTCTACGCGGAGCTCCGGGACACCTTCCGCGCCCTGGACACGGAGCCCGGCGTACGGGCAGTCGTGATCACGGGCGCGGGTCGGGCGTTCTGCTCCGGCGGCGACGTGGAGGAGATCATCGGCCCCCTCTTCGAGCGGGACTACGAGGGGCTCCTGGAGTTCACCCGGCTGACCTGCGACCTGATCCTCGCGATCCGCCGCTGCCGACGCCCGGTGGTGGCGGCCCTGAACGGCACGGTGGCAGGCGCGGGGGCGGTGATCGCCACGGCGTGCGACGTGCGGATCGCCGCGGAGACGGCGAAGATCGCCTACCTGTTCACCCGCGTCGGGCTCTCGGGGGCCGACATGGGCGCCTCCTGGCTCCTCCCCCGCATCGTCGGGCTGGGCCGCGCTACGGAGCTCCTCATGTCGGGCGACTTCATCGACGCCGCCGAGGCGCTGAGGATCGGCCTCTACAACCGGGTGGTACCGGCGGAGCGGCTTCAGGAGGAGGCGCGGTCCCTGGCGGAAAAGCTGGCCCGCGGCCCCTCCTTCGCCCTGGAGATCACGAAGGACGCGCTGAACCGGGAGGCCTCGATGGATCTGGCCAGCGCCCTGGAGGCGGAGGCGCAGGTCCAGGCCATCTGCATGCAGAACCAGAACTTCCGGGAGGCATACGAGGCGTTCGTGACGAAGCGGGACGCGGAGTTCGTCTGACGCCGCCCGGGAAGGAGACGTCCGTGGTTCCCTCGATCCGGCCGGTGCGCGCCTTCCTGGAGCCACGCCACGTGGAGCTCGCGGAGCGGATCGGCGAGCTCGTCAGCCAGGAGCTCGCGGGCCGTCCGGAGCCGGCCGACGACGCCGAGGCCCGCCGCCAGGCCCGGGAGATCCTGAGCCGGCTGGGCGCGGGCGGCTGGTACGCCCCGATCGCGGAGCAGGACTTCCGGGCCTGCTGCCTCATCCGGGAGGCGCTGGCCGCCGCCTCGCCGCTCGCCGACGCCGTCTTCGCGCTTCAGACCCTCGGAGGAACGCCGCTCCTGCTGGCTGGGAACGAAGCCCTGCGAGACCGCTGGCTTCCCGGGCTCCTGGAGGGGACGCTGATGGCCGCCTTCGCGATGACGGAGCCGGAGGCCGGATCCGACGTCGCCTCTCTTCGGATGACGGCGCGCCGCGACGGGAACGAGTACGTTCTCTCGGGGCGGAAGACGCTCATCTCCAACGCCGGGATCGCCGACTTCTACGTGACGTTCGCCACCACGGACCCCGACGACGGTCGACGGGGCATCACCTGCTTCGTCGTCCCCGCGGACGCGCCCGGTCTGCGCTTCGTGAAGGCACAGGTCCTCTCCGCGCCCCACCCTCTCGGAGAGATCGAGCTGGATGGGTGCCGGGTGGCTGCCTCGGACCGGCTGGGCGCGGAGGGAGAGGGGTTCGGGATCGGGATCCTCACCCTGGAGCGCCTGCGGCCCACCGTCGGGGCCGCCGCGTGCGGGATGGCGGCTCGGGCTCTGCGGGAAGCCGTGCGCCACGCCTCGCGCCGCGAGCAGTTCGGCCGCCCCCTGGCCCGCTTCCAGATCGTGCAGGAGAAGCTCGCACGGATGGCCACCGAGCTGGCCGCCGCGCGTCTCCTCGTCTACAGGGCGGCCTGGGAGACGGACGCCGGGGCCGACCGAACCGCGACGGAGGCCTCCATGGCGAAGGCGTTCGCCACGGAGGCGGCCCAGCGGATCGTGGATGACGCGGTGCAGATCCTGGGGGGGAGGGGGGTGCTGAAGGAGAACCCCCTCGACCGTCTGTACCGCTCCGTCCGCGCCCTCCGGATTTACGAAGGCACGACGGAGATCCAGCGGCTCATCATCGCCAAGGGGCTGATCGAGGCGGCGGCCGCGGATCGGGAGGATGACGAGGCGGCCGGAGGCACGGAGCCTGCCCGGGGTGGCACCGTTCGGCCCCAGAGCCCCGACGGCACGGAGGCCGGAGAGCGGCCGTGAGGATCGTCAGCGTGGGCGGAGGGCCTGCCGGGCTCTACTTCGCGATCCTGATGAAGAAGGCGGACCCGTCCCACGAGATCCTCGTCCTGGAGCGAAACGCCCGGGACGACACGTACGGCTTCGGGGTCGTCTTCTCCGACGCCACCCTGGAGGAGCTGAAGGAGGCGGATTCGCCCACCTTCGAGGCGATCACCCGGGAGTTCTACCACTGGGACGACATCGACATCCACTATCGGGGCCGGGTGCTCAGCTCCACGGGCCACGGCTTCGCCGGCCTGGCGCGCCTCACGCTGCTCGAGATTCTGAACCGGCGGTGCGAGGAGCTGGGGGTCGAGCTCCGTTTCGAGACAGAGGTCACGGAGCTGGCTCCGTTTGCCGATGCGGACCTCATCCTGGGCGCCGACGGCGTGAACAGCGCCGTTCGGGAGCTGTACCGCGTGGAGTTCCGGCCCGTGATCGACCGGCGGCCGAACCGGTTCGTGTGGCTCGGGACTACGAAGCCGTTTCCCGCCTTCACCTTCTACTTCAAGGAAGACGCCCACGGGCTGTGGCGGGTGCACTGTTACCAGTACGAGCCGGCCCGCGACGGGGAGGCGAGCTCCACCCTCATCGTCGAGGCTCGAGAGGAAACGTGGCGCTCGGCCGGGCTGGGCGAGGCCGACGAGACGGAGACGCTCGCTTTCTGCGAGGCCCTGTGCGCCGCGGAGCTCGAGGGGCACGATCTGATCGCGAACCGGTCCATCTGGCGGCAGTTTCCCACCGTCTCCACGGAGCGCTGGTCGCACGGCAACGTCGTGCTGGTGGGGGACGCGGCCCACACGGCGCACTTCTCCGTGGGTTCCGGCACGCGCATGGCAATGCTCGACGCGATCGCGCTCGCGGAGGCGCTCGCCGAACACCGTCACGACGTGCCGGCCGCCCTCGCCTCCTACGAGGAGGAACGTCGGCCTGGCGTGGAGAGCCTGCAGCGCGCCGCCCACGCGAGCCTTCAGTGGTTCGAGGGGACGGAGCGCTACATGCAGACCGAGCCGACCCAGTTCGCCTTCAACATCCTCACCCGCAGCCTGCGGATCACCCACTCGAACCTCCAGCTCCGGGATCCGGCCTTCACCGCGAGCGTGGACGAGTGGGTGGCCCGTCGTGCGAGCGAGCAGACGGGGGTGGCCGGGCCCGAGAACCCTCCGCCCCCGCCGCTCTTCACCCCATTCAAGCTCCGGGATCTCGTGCTGGCCAACCGGGTCGTCGTCTCGCCGATGTGCCAGTATCTGGCCGAGGACGGGCTGCCGAACGAATGGCACTTCGTCCACCTCGCCAGCCGGGCGATCGGGGGCGCGGGCCTCGTGTGCACCGAGATGACGGACGTGAGTCGGGAAGGCCGGATCTCGCCCGGGTGCGCCGGCATGTATCGACCCGAGCACGTGGAAGCATGGCGCCGCATCGTCGGCTTCGTCCACGAGAACAGCTATGCCAAGATCGGCCTCCAGCTCGGGCACGCGGGCCGGAAGGGCTCGACGAGACTCGCCTGGGAGGGGATCGACGAGCCGTTGGAGGTAGGGGGCTGGCCGATCATCGCCGCCTCGCCCGTGCCATACTATCCCCACAGCCCCGTTCCGCGAGAGATGGACCGGGACGACATGGAGGGCGTGCGGGAGGAGTTCGTTCGGGCCACCCGCATGGCGGAGGAGGCGGGCTTCGATCTCGTCGAGATCCACTTCGCGCACGGCTACCTGTTCGCGAGCTTCATCTCCCCCCTCACCAACATCCGCACGGACGAGTACGGCGGCCCCCTGGAGAACCGGATGCGGTTTCCGCTGGAGGTTCTGGACGCCGTTCGGACGGTGTGGCCGGCGCGCAAGCCGCTCTCCGTACGCATCTCCGCCGTGGATTGGGCTCCGGGTGGGATGGAGGCGGAGGACGCGGTCGAGGTCGCCCGGATGCTCAAGGCGCACGGGTGTGACATCGTGGACGTCTCGGCCGGCCAGACGGTACCGTACGCGAAGCCACGCTACGGACGGCAGTTTCAGACGCCGTTCAGCGATCGGATCCGGCACGAGGCGGAGATCCACACGATGGCGGTGGGCAACATCTCCTCCTTCATGGACGTGAACACGATCCTGGCGGCCGGGCGGGCGGACCTCTGCTGCCTGGCGCGCGCCCACCTGTGGGATCCCTACTGGACGCGCCATGCGGCGTACGCGCTGGGCTACGACCTCCCGTGGCCCCTCCCCTACTCCGTGCTGGACGACTACACGCCTCGCTTCGAGTGGGGATACTGATGAGCGGGGAGACGGAGATGGCCGGTCGAGACGAGACGGACGGCGGAGGCGGCTCGAAGTATTTGACCTACTCCGGCTACCTGAAGCTGGACGAGCTCCTCGCCCTCCAGCAGCCGCGCTCCGGAGGCCGGGATCACGACGAGATGCTGTTCATCGTGATCCATCAGGTGTACGAGCTGTGGTTCAAGGAGCTGCTGCACGAGCTGGAGTACGCCTGCCGCCTCCTGGAAGGGGATGCGACGGCCCCGGCCCTCCACACGATGAAGCGAGTCCTGACGATCCTGAAGGTCCTCGTCTCGCAGCTCGACATCCTGGAGACGATGACGCCGCTGGAGTTCCTCGCCTTCCGGGAGCGGCTGGAGGCGGCCAGCGGGCTGGAGTCCCGGCAGTTCCGGGAGCTCGAGTTCCTCCTCGGCCTGAAGGACAAGAGGGTCTTCGAGCGCTACCCCGAGGGGGGCGAGGCCCGGGCGGTGCTCGAGCGCCGCTTGGAGGAGCCGACCCTGTGGGACGCCTTCCTCCACTACCTGGCGGGCGAGGGGTACGCGGTCCCGGAGGAGCTCCTGGGCCGCGACGTGACCCGCCCCGTCGAGCCGTCGCCCGGCTTGCAGGGCGTGCTCATCGACGTGTACCGGGAGAACCCCGCGGCCGCCGAGCTGTGCGAGCGGCTGGTGGACCTGGACGAGGGCCTTCAGGAGTGGCGCTACCGGCACGTGAAGATGGTGGAGCGGACGATCGGCGCGAAGCGGGGAACGGGCGGGACGAGCGGCGTCGAGTACCTGAAGAGGCGGATCTTCCGCCCCCTCTTCCCGGACCTGTGGGAGATTCGCACCCAGCTGTGAGGCGGGATGCCGTGCGGAGCCCGGAGGATCTCTATCGGCGTCCGAACGCGCTGGCGCCCCACTACTCCGCCTTCCGGGTGCAGGAGCGGCTGCTGCTGACGGGCCATTCCCACCAGGCGTGGCCCGACCGGGGGTTCGAGGGCCAGCGGCGGGCATGGGAGGACGCGGCGGAGTGCGTGGACGAGAAGTGGGAGCGGGCGTTCGAGCGGGCGGCCCGGGTGCGCGCCGGGTTCGCCCGCCTGCTGGGCGATTCGGCGGACCGGATCGCGCTCGCCTCCAGCACGCACGACCTCGTGGTCCGCTTCCTCTCCGCCTGCCCCCTCCGGGAGCGGCCGAGGCTCGTCACGACGGACGGGGAGTTCCACACGATTCGGCGCCAGCTCGACCGGCTGGCGGAGGAGGGCCTCGAGGTGGTCAGGGTGAGCCGCGATCCGGTAAGCACGGTCGCCACCCGCCTCGCCGAGCGGATCGACGACCGGACGGCGGCCGCCCTCGTCTCCTCCGTCTTCTACGAGGACGCCCGCATCGTGCGGGGCCTGGGCGAGGTCGCCCGGGCGTGCGAGCGGAGGGGGGCGGAGCTGCTGATGGACGCCTACCACTCCCTGAACGCCGTGCCCCTGTCGCTCGGGGGGGAGGGCCTGGAGGGCGCGTTCGTGGTGGGCGGGGGCTACAAGTACTGCCAGCTCGGAGAGGGGAACTGCTTCCTCCGCTTTCCGACCGGCCGGGAGTTCCGCCCCGCGATCACCGGCTGGTTCAGCGAGTTCGGCGCCCTGGAAGGGACGCGCGGAGCGCCGCTGGCAGGCCGTGGGCGTCCCCCCTCCGGCCCCGACGGCGCCCTGGAGCGCGGGACGAGCACGGAGCGGGAGGAGGGGGCCGACCAGGGCCCGACCCCCGTCGTGTACGGCCGCGGACCGGACCGGTTCGCCGGGAGCACGTACGATCCGACGAGCCACTACCGGGCCGCCGAGGTGTTCGCCTTCTGCGAGGAGGAGGGACTCGCACCGGAGTTCCTGCGCGAGGTGAGCCAGCACCAGGTGGGGCTCCTCGCCGAGCGGTTCGATGAGCTGGACGCCGACCCCCGCCTCATCCGCCGCGACCGCTCAATGGATCTCGGGGAGCTCGGCGGCTTCCTGGCCCTCCGGAGCCCCCGGGCCGCGGAGATCTCCCGGCTCCTTCGCGAGCGGGACGTCCGAACCGATCACCGGGGCGAGCTCCTGCGTCTCGGGCCGGCGCCGTATCTGTGCGACGACCAGCTCCGGGAGGCGATGGCGGCGCTGGGCGAGGTCGTCGGGGCGCTGAGCCGCGGCTGACGGCGGCACCCCCGAATGAGGCCCCTCGCTTGGTAGGCCGGTCCGGCGCCACATGGGACTCGCGGCCCCGCCGCAACCGAACCCGAAGCGGCCTACAGCGGCTCGAAGCGAGCGGTGAAGTGCCGGAGGACCGGGGGCGCCTCCACGAGGCGGAAGCCCCGGAGGGCGTCGTGGCGCCCGTACACGGACAGGATCGCCTCCACGGCGTAGTCCACGTGGCTCTGGGTGTAGACGCGGCGGGGGATCGCCAGGCGCACGAGCTCCTGGCGGGCCGGGACGGCCTCCCCGGTCTCCGGGTCCGCCGAGCCGAACATCACGCTCCCGATCTCCACGCTCCGGATTCCGGCTTCCCGGTAGAGCTCCACCGTGAGCGCGATGCCGGGGAAGTGGAGCGGACGGATCTGGGGACAGAAGGCGGCGGCGTCTATGTAGATGGCGTGACCGCCCGGCGGTTGGACGATCGGGACTCCCCCCTCGGCGATGTGACGTCCCAGGTAGTGGGAGGAGGCGGCCCGATACTCCAGATAGTCTGGCTCCAGCACCTCGTAGAGCCCCACGGCGATCGCCTCCAGATCGCGCCCCGCCATCCCCCCGTAGGTGGGGAAACCCTCGGTCAGGATGAGCAGCTCCTCCTCCCGGCGCGCCAGGCGGTCGTCGTTGGTGGCCAGGAAGCCCCCGATGTTCGCCAGCCCGTCCTTCTTGGCGGACATCGTGCAGCCGTCCGCGTGGGAGAAGATCTCCCGGGCGATTTGGAGGTAGCTTTTCTCTCCGTATCCGTCCTCCCGCCGGCGGATGAAGTAGGCGTTCTCCGCGAAGCGACAGGCGTCGATGTACAGCGGGATGTCGTGGGCGTGACACAGCTCGGCCGTGGCCCGGACGTTCGCCAGCGAGACGGGCTGCCCGCCGCCGGAGTTGTTCGTGATCGTCAGCATGACGAGCGGGATTCTCTCCCGTCGTTCCCGGATCGTCGCCTCGAGCCCCTCCAGATCGATGTTCCCCTTGAACGGGTGGGGCGTTCCGATCTCCCTGGCCTCCGGGCAGGGCAGGTCGAGAGCTTCCGCACCCGTGAACTCGATGTTGGCCCTCGTGGTGTCGAAGTGCGTGTTGTTCGGGACGACATCGCCGGCCCGGCACACCGTGCTGAAGAGGATCCGCTCGGCGGCCCGGCCCTGGTGGGTGGGGATCACGTGCTTGAAGCCGAAGATCTCCCGGACCGCGGCCTCGAAACGATAGAAGCTCTCGCTGCCCGCGTACGACTCATCACCTCGCATGACCGCCGCCCACTGGTTGGCGCTCATCGCCCCCGTGCCGCTGTCGGTGAGGAAGTCGATGATCACGTCGCGGGCGGGCAGCCGGAAAACGTTGTAATCGGCTCCACGAATCAGCGCCTCGCGGTCCTCCCGCGAGGTCATGCGGATCGGCTCGACGCTCTTGATTCGGAACGGCTCGATGATCGTCTTCATGGCAGCCATCTCGGATCACGACGGTCCGGCGCGGGGGCGCCCCGAATCTCCGGCCAGAGTCAGCCTTGGGGTGAGCCCGACTCGGTGCCCTCGAGCCCCAGCTCCGGGGCGATCTCCCTCATCGCCTGTATGACAAACGCCAGGTGGTCGGTGAACTCCACACCCAGGGCCTCGCACGCTGCCCGCATCTCCTCCCGATCGACGGCCGCGGCGAAGGAGCGGTCCTTCATCTTCTTCTTGACCGACTTCGGCTTCAGGTCCGAGATGCCGTTCGGTCGCACGAGCGAGCAGGCGACCAGGAAGCCGGTGAGCTCGTCCACCGCCCGCAGGGCCTTGGCCATGCGCGACTCCGCGGGGACCCCCGTGTAGTCCGCGTGAGCGAGGATCGCCCGGCAGATCCCCTCGGAGACGCCCCGCTCGCGGAGAATCGCCACCCCGGTCGACGGGTGCTCCGCGTCGGGGCGGTGCTCGTCGTTCGGCCAGCGCTCGTAGTCGAAGTCGTGCAGCAGGCCCGTCACGCCCCACAGCTCGGGATCCTCTCCGTACTTCTCGGCGTAGGCGCGCATCGCCGCCTCCACGGCGTACATGTGCTTCCGGAGGTTCGGGCTCTCCGTGTACTCGTGGACGAGGGCGAGCGCCTCCTCGCGCGACGGGACCTTCGACATTCGAGCTCCTCCCCGTGGTATCTTCGGCCGATTCCGCTCGGCGGCATTCAGTAATAGACGGTGCGCGTCCGGTGGCGGGGGCGTGCCTTGTAGCCGGCCCCCTGGCCCCGGTTCCACAGAAGGTAGTCGAGCCGCATGGCGTTCACAGGGTCCGACCCGCCGTCGAGCTCGCGCACGAGGAGCTCGACCGCGTGGAGCGCGCAGGCCCGGATCTCGATCTCCTCGGAGGACCCGGGAGGGATCAGCTCCTCCGCGTCCACCCGCGCGGCCAGCGCCGGGGCATACGTGAGCAGTCCGTCCACCCGCAGCACGTGCGGGACGAGGTTGTCGGCGAAGATCGTGAGGCGGTCCAGATCCGTGAACTCGCCCGCTCCCTCTCCCCCGAAGGCGAAGTGGAGGTCGGCGGCGGTGATCTGGGCCCGCTTGTAGAACGGCACCTCCGATCCGTCGTGGCGGGACACGTCCCGGAAGTAGGGCATCTCGATCAGGCGTTCGACGAGTCGCTCCGCGCTTCCGCCCGCCGCCGCCACCGGCCCGATGAAATCTCCCCCGAAGCCGTCCAGCAGCCAGACGCCGAGGTCGTTGAGAGCGTTGGCGAACAGGCGCATCAGCTCCGCCACCGGCCCGGAGGCCCCGGCCTGACCGAAGATCCGGCCACACTCCTCGGCGGTGATTCGGGTGAGCTCTTCCGCCGTGAACGCCCCGTGCTCCTCGAACTGCTCCTTGAGGGAGGTGGCCACGGTGAAGTAGCCGGAGAGACCGGGTCGCTTGCGGAGATGGGGGAAGTAGCCGGAGCCGAAGTTCACGGCATCCAGGGTGAGGAAGAAGGCCACCGTCTCCTCTCCTCGGTCCAGGTGGTGACTGTCGGGATCCACCTCCGGCCGCCCCCCGGCGAGCGCGGCCTGGGCGAGCTCCGCGGCGTATCCGGGAACGCGCCGCGGTTCCACCCGGACGTGGCGGGCGCGGCGGGCCACGTCGGCGCAACGGGCCCGGACCTCGTCCAGGAGACTCGGGGCGGCGTTCGGCGGCTCCCCCCCCTCTTCGGAGCCCCGGCGATCCTCGGCCGCTCGCGGCGATGGCCGGAGTCTCATCGTGCCGGGCTCACGAGCTCGCCTCGGCGCGCTGGAGGAGCGCGGCCCGGGTGATCGTCCCCTCTCCGAACCGCTCCGTCAGCTCATCGATGGCTCGCGCCACCCGGGTATCGAGCGCGGACTTCCGGTCGGGGAAGAGGGAGAGCTGGGCATCGGTGGTGAAGCCGGAGACCGTCACGCCGACGAGTCGGACCCGGCGCTCCGGCCGATCCGCCTCCGCCAGCAGGCGGCGGGCCACGGGCCACAGGCGTTCGGGCGTGTTGATGGGATCCGCCAGGGTCGCCTGGCGGGTGACCGTATCGAACGGTTCCCAGCGGAGCTTGACGGTCACGGTCGTTCCCGCGAGCCCCCTCCGCCGCAGATGCCGCGCCACCTCGTCGCACAGGGCCAGCAGAGCCGCTTCCACCGTTCGGCGGTCGCCGACGTCGGTCGGAAAGGTCGTTTCGCGTCCCAGCGACTTGCGCCGCCGGTCCGGGATGACCGGGCGCTCGTCGATTCCCCGGGCCAGCTCGGCAAACAAGCGCCCCCGGAGCTCCCCGAACGTTCGCACGAGCTCCGCGAGCGGAAGACGCGCCACATCCCCGATCGTGCGGACTCCGATGCGGCGAAGCTTCTCCCGGGTCCGGGGGCCGGCGCCCCCCAGCCGGGAGATGTCCAGGGGCTCCAGGAGCTCGCGCTCGCGTCCGGATGGCACGACCACGAGGCCGTCCGGCTTCTCGAGATCGCTTGCCAGCTTGGCCACGAACTTGGATGCCGCCACGCCCACCGAGGCGGTCAGGCTCTCCCGGCGACGGATCTCCTCCTTCACCCCGCGGGCGATCTGTGCCCCGTCCCCGAAAAGTTCCCGGCTCCCGGTGACGTCCAGGAACGCCTCGTCGAGGCTGAGCGGCTCCACCTGGTCCGTGTAGCTCCGGAGGATCTCGAAGATGCGCCCGGAGACCGATGCGTACAGGCGAAGGCGGGGTCGCAGAAAGGCGGCACGGGGACACCGGCGATACGCCTGGGAGATCGGCATCGCGGAGTGGATGCCGTACGCCCGAGCCTCGTAGCTGGCAGCGGCCACCACCCCTCTCCCCCGACCCTCCCGAGGATCGGCCCCCACGACCACCGGCCGGCCGCGGAGCTCCGGGTTCTCGCGCACCTCCACGGCCGCGTAGAAGGCGTCCATGTCCACGTGGAGGATCGTTCGATCCGGACGGCCCGCCCCTCGAGCCGGGAACGTCGTCGCCCGGGGTGCCGACGGTGGTTGGCTCACCGTCCCTCCGCCCTCCGCTCCTCGACGACGCGGCGGAGCGTGGCCGGGTAGTCGCTCACCAGGCCGTCCACCCCCCACTCCAGGAGGCGTCGCATCTCCGGGGCCTCGTTTACCGTCCACACGAAGACTCCAAGCCGGTCCCCGTGGGCCTGCCGAACGAAGCGCGGCGTCACGATTCGAAGCCAGCCGCGTCGCTCGGGAACCATGACGGCATCCACCCGTGGCGTGGCCAGGGAGCCGAGCCCGAGCTTGCCGAGAAGCACGTAGCTCCGGAGCTCATCCGTGTAGGCGCACCGCCACCGGGCCCGCCGCCCGGCCGGCTCGACGTGAGCCCGGTTGAACCCCCCGACGAGAATGCGGTCCGCGTCGGGACTCTCCAGCAGCCAGTTCCCGAGGGAGACTCCCGCCCGGGCGGACTTGATCTCCACGATCACCGGCAGATCCGGAATGTCGGCCATGACCTCGTCCAGCGTCGGGATCCGGAGCCCGTGGCCCCGGTACGGGAAGCTGTCCCCCCCGTCCCGCGTGAAGCGGTACCCGGCGTCCAGCTCTTTCAGCTCCGTCAGATCCATTCCCGTGACGCGCCCGGATCCCTCGGTCGTGCGTTCCACCGTCTCGTCGTGGATCACCACGAGGTGGCCGCAGCGCGTGCAGTGCACGTCCAGCTCGACGGCGTGAGCGCCCGCCTCCAAGGCCCGGCGGAAGGAGAGAAGAGTGTTCTCGGGCGCCACCCCGGCGGCTCCCCGGTGACCGATCACCCGAAGGGGAGAGCCGGGTCCGAAAGCCTCCTCCGGAACTCGGGATGTGTCGAACGCCATGCGTGCCTCCGTGGGGATGCCACAAAGTAGGAGGCGGTCGGGCCGTCCGGCGAGGGCGGGCCCTCGGTTGCCGCCTCTTCTGGCCCCGGGCTATCCTTCAGTACGCAAGGGCCGGGGCCGAGGAGAGGCTCCGGCTCTTGCCTTGCCGAGGCGTCCGCACGCGGGCGCGACCCGACGGACGAGGAGAGGCGTGCAGACGAGCGCGAGTGAGCGGCCGATGGCGGGCGACACCCAGGATCGGCGACCCCCGGACCTGATGGAACGACTGGTCTCCCTGTGCAAGCGGAGGGGGTACGCCTTCCAGTCCTCCGAGATCTACGGCGGACTGGGCTCTGTCTACGACTACGGTCCGCTGGGCGTGGAGCTGAAGAGGAACATCCGGAAGGCCTGGTGGGAGGAGATGGTCCACCGGCGGGAGGATGTGGAGGGTCTGGACGCCGGCATCCTGATGCACCCGGGGGTCTGGGAGGCCAGCGGGCACGTGGAGGGGTTCTCCGACCCGTTGGTGGAATGTCGGAGCTGCCACCGCCGCTTCCGCGCCGACGATCTCCCCGAGGTGGAGGCGGGAGAGACCGCGGCGCAGCAGTGCCCCGTGTGCGGAACGAAGGGGCAGTTCACCGATCCCCGGCAGTTCAACCTCATGTTCCGGACGTTCATGGGACCGGTGGAGGAGGAAGCCGCGGTCGTCTACCTGCGGCCCGAGACGGCGCAGGGGATTTACGTGAACTTCCGCAACGTGCTGGACAGCTCCCGCCAGAAGATCCCGTTCGGGATCGCGCAGGTGGGCAAGGCGTTCCGCAACGAGATCACCCCCGGGAACTTCATCTTTCGAACACGTGAGTTCGAGCAGATGGAGATGCAGTACTTCGTGAAGCCGGGCACGGATGAGGAGTGGCTCGAACGGTGGCGCCAGAGCCGCATGGAGTGGCTCCTCTCACTGGGGATCCGGCCGGACCGCCTCCGCTTCCACGAGCACGGCCCCGACGAGCTGGCCCACTACGCGAAGGCCGCGTACGACATCCAGTACCGGTTCCCGTTCGGCTGGCAGGAGTTCGAGGGAATCCACAACCGCACGGACTTCGACCTCTCCCGCCACCAGGAGAGCTCCGGCAAGAAGCTGGAGTACTTCGACACGGCGAGCGGAGAGCGCTACGTGCCGTACGTCATCGAGACGTCTGCCGGCCTCGACCGTACGCTGCTCGTTCTGCTGACCGACGCCTACCACGAGGAGGAGGTGGCCGGCGAGACGCGGGTGGTGCTGCGCCTGCTGCCTCGCCTGGCGCCGATCAAGGTCGCCGTCTTTCCACTGGTCAAGAAGGACGGAATGCCCGACGTGGCGCGGCGCGTCGTCGAGCGGCTCCGGTCGCGTCTGCCCGCCTTCTACGACGAGTCCGGCTCCATCGGTCGTCGCTACCGCCGCCAGGATGAGGCCGGGACGCCGTTCTGCGTCACGGTGGATGGCCAGTCCCTAGAGGATGAGACGGTCACCGTGCGCGACCGGGACACGCTCCAGCAGGTCCGCGTGTCGATCGAGGAGCTCGGCGAACACCTGGAGGGGGCCATCCTCTCCCGTTCCTCCGCCTGAGGGCGGGCGAGGGCGTTGCGGAATGGGCCCCCGGGTCCCGGAGCTTCGCGCCAGGGCCGAGCGCCTGAAGAGAGAGATCGCCCGAGAGCGCTACGAGACGAAGGCCGGCCTCAAGGAGCGACCCAACCTCTCGGACCGATACGCGTCTCACGAGCTTCTCCTCGGGGAGGAGGCGATCCCCGCCATCCAGCGGGAACTGGCCCAGGCCACGGGCGAGGAGCAGCGGCGGCTTCGGTATCTACTCGCCTGGGTGGCGGAACAGCGCGTCGAGGCGGCGGTGGCTCCGCTGGAGGACGAGCTGCGCGCCTGGCAGTCCACCGTGACGGTGCGGCTGGGGCGCCGTGAGCTGCCGATCCGCCGGGTCGCCCGCACCCTGGAGAACGAGCCGAACCGCGGGACCCGCATCGCCCTGGAGAGGGCGCGGAACGAGCGGTTCGAGGAGGCCCGCTCCCTCCAGATCGATCTGTTGTATCGGGAACGGGAGGCGATCGCCGATCTCGGCTTCGGCTCGTACGTGGAGGCACGGGGGCGGCTTTCCGGGCTGAACGTCGGCGCCCTGGAACATCAGGCGGTCGAGATCCTGGCCGCCACGCGGGAGGCGCACGCCGCTCATCTGGCCCGGCAGCTCGAGCGACACCTGGGCGTGACCCGGGAGCAGGCGGCACGGTCCGATGCCGCCTGGCTGCGGCGGATGCCCTGGCTGAACGGCCGCTTCGGCCTCTCCCGGACGCTGGAGCGGGTTCGTGAGGATCTGGCCGCCGCGGGGCTCCCGCTCGAGGCGGGAGGGAAGCTGCGCCTCGACCTGGAGGAGCGGCCCCTCCGCTGGTCGGGCTCCTTCTGCGTTCCGCTGAGCGTACCGGATGAGGTCGTGCTCGGAGTCTCGTCCACCGGCGGGTGGCCCGACACCCGGGCGTTGCTCCACGAGGTGGGACACGGGCTGCACTTCGCCCACACGGAGAGAAGCCTCCCGTGGGAGTTCCGGGCCCTGGGCGACACGGCGGTGACGGAGGCGTACGCCCTCCTCTTCGAGCTCCTCTCCCAGGAGCGCTGCTGGGTGCAGCGCGCGGCCCGACTGGGGGGGGAGGAGTTGGAGGAGTACCTTCTGCTGACCGGTCTGCTCCGCGTCGTCGAGCTCCGCCGCCAGGCCGGGAAGCTCCTGTACGAGCTGGAGGTGTGGAGGAGCGACCGGCCGTCGGAGCTGGCGGACGCGTACGCCGAGATCATGAGCGAAGCGACCGGCTTCCGGTACGACGGCCGGACCTATCTGGAGGGAACGGACCGAAGGTTCTGGGTGGCCCGGCAGCTGCGCGCCTGGATGTTGTGGGCCACGCTGTGGCGGGTGGTGCGGGACCGCTTCGACGAGGACTGGTTCCGGAATCCCGCCGCCGGGCGCTTCCTCTTCGAGCTCTTCTCGGGAGGCCAGCGGGAGGATGCGACCCTGCTGGCAAGGGAGCTGGGCGCGGAGCGCCTCGCCGTCCAACCGGTGGTCGAAGCCGTACGGCGCTGGCTGCCGTAGGAGGCCCGTTGAGGCTCTGGACGAAGGCCGCGCTCGCCGCGAGCGCCGTGGCGTACGGGAAGACGATCCTGCGGCGCAACCGCTCGCTGGTTCCGCCGCCCGTCCTTTGGGCGGACCGCACGCCCCTGCCCGGCGGTGAGCTGGAGCTGTCCGATGGAGAGCGCGTCGCCTACGTGGACGCGGGAGAGGGGACGCCCATCCTGTGGGTGCCGGGCGCCGACGGGGTGAAGGAAACGTGGCGGTTCCAGCTTCCCCTCTTTGCCGCCCGGTACCGAACGGTCGCCCCCGACCTTCGACGGCGGATCACCCCGACACATACGTTCGATCGCCTGACGGAGGATCTGGCCGAGCTCATGGACCGGCTGGAGACGGGCCCCGTCGTCCTGGTCGGGCAGAGCCTGGGGGGCGCCATCGCTCTGCGCTTCGCGTACCGCTTCCCCGAGCGCGTGCGGGCCCTCGTGGTGTGCAACAGCCTGGCGAGGGTCGCGTACGACCACGTGGGGTTGAACCGAACGGCACTCGTGCCCCTGGCGATCGGCACGACCCGCTACCTTCCCACCTCCCTCGCCGCCGCGGCCGCGGCCGTGTGGAGCCGGCTCGCGGTTTGGATCTACGATGATTCTCCCGGCCGGGCGAGGCTGGTGGAGTACGCGCTGTGGACGGGCCCGCGAACCGTGCCGGCGAGCGTCTCCACCGCCCGGGTGAATCTCCTGAAAGGCAGGGACCTGCGGCCGGAGCTGAGTTCCATCTCCGCTCCCACCCTGGTCGTCAAGGGATCGGAGGACAGCTACTGTCCCGCGGAGTGGTCGCTGGAGATCGCGGCCGGGATTCCGGGAGCCCGCTACGTCCCCATGCCCCGCGGCGGCCACTGCGCCCACATCTCGATGTCGGAAGAGTTCAACCGGATTCTCTCCTCGTGGCTCGACAAGCTCTCGGCGAGCCCGGGTTCGGTACCTACGAACGAGGCGGGCAGCGCATGAGCCAACGGTTCTCTTCGCGATCGGCGACGATGATCGCCATGCTGGGGATGGCGGTGGGAACGGGGAACATCTGGCGGTTTCCGCGGGTGGCCGCCTCCAACGGCGGCGGCTCCTTCCTCGTCGCCTGGGCCGTCTTCCTCCTGCTGTGGTCCGTTCCGCTCATCCTGGTCGAGTTCGCGGCCGGGAAGGGAGCGCGTGCCGGCCCGATCGGGGTCTTCGTGAAGCTGGCGGGCCCCCGGTTCGCCTGGATGGGGGCGTGGATCGCCTTCACCGCGACCGCGATCATGTTCTACTACTCGGTCGTCATGGGATGGACGATCCGCTACCTCGCCGGCTCCCTGCTGGGCAGCGTTCCGATGCACTCCCCGGAACGGGCCCAGCAGTTCTGGGATGGCTACGTGGGCTCCGGATGGGCGGTCGGGACGCACGCGGTCGCGATCGGGCTCGGCGTCGCCGTGGTGGCCCGAGGGGTCCGGGGGATCGAGCGGGCCACGCGGATACTCATCCCCAGCCTCTTTCTTCTGGTCATCGTTCTGGCCGCCCGGGCCGTGACGCTGGACGGAGCTTCCCGCGGGCTCGCGTTCCTCTTCACCCCGGAGTGGCGCGATCTGCTCTCCGCCCGCGTGTGGCTGGAGGCTCTGACCCAGAACGCCTGGGACACGGGGGCGGGCTGGGGGCTGATCGTGGCGTACGCCATCTACCTGCGTCGGCGGGAGGACACGACGCTCAACGGCTTCCTCCTCGGCTTCGGGAACAACTCGGTCTCGCTCCTCGCCGGGATCATGGTGCTGTGCACGGTCTTCGCGCTGATGCCGGACGCGGCCGACACGATCGTGGGCGCGGGGAACGAGGGGCTCACCTTCGTGTGGGTGCCCCAACTGTTCGGACACATGCCGGGCGGACCGTTCTTTATGGTCCTCTTCTTTCTGGCGCTCGTCTTCGCGGCGTGGAGCAGCCTGATCGCCATGCTGGAGCTTGCCTCGCGTGTGCTGGTGGACGCGGGGGTGGGGCGGCGGCGAGCCATTCTCGCCGTGGGCCTCCTCGGGTTCCTGCTCGGTCTCCCGTCCGCCCTCTTCATGGAGGTCTTCCGGAATCAGGACTGGGTGTGGGGGGTGGGCCTCATGCTGTGCGGGTTCTTCTTCGCCTTCCTGGTGCTGAAGCACGGCGTGGATCGCTTCCGGCGACGGCTCGTCAACGGCGAGGGGGCGGATCTCCGGGTGGGCCGCTGGTGGAACTGGGCGATCCGTCTCGTGATCGTGGAGGCGGTCGTCCTCATGGGATGGTGGTTGTGGCAGGCGGTGGATTGGACCGACCTGGCGGGGAGCTTCACGCTCTTCTCCTCCTTCAACGTGGGCACCGTCCTCATCCAGTGGACCCTGGCCCTGGCCGCGTTCCTGTTCCTGAACGGCTGGCTCGCGCGCCGGGCGGCGGCCGCGGGGGAGGAGGCGGGCGAGGCGGGCTGAGGGAGGGACTCCGGGAGAGGCGAGGCCCCGGCCTCGTGTGCGGTTCCGGCGTCTTGGGTAGATTGCGGCATGTCCATCTCCTCGGAGCGCTTTCGGCGCGTTCTGGGCCACCTGGCCGGGGGTGTGGTGGTGGTCACCTCCCGCGACGGGGACGGCGTACCGTGCGGAATGACCGCCACGGCCGTGTGCTCCGTGTCGCTCACACCTCCGCTCGTGCTCGCCTGCCTGGAGATCGAGCGGAACACCCATCGAGCGATCCAGGTCTCCGGCATCTTCGCGATCAACGTGCTGGCCGGGGAGCAGGAGGTCCTGGCCCGGCGCTTCGCCGAGACGGGGGAGACCAAGTTCGACGGAGCGGAGGCCACCCCCGGGGTCACGGGAGCCCCGCTCCTCGCGCGGACCCTGGCCTACTGCGAGTGCGCCGTCGTGCAGGCGGTGCCGGCCGGCGACCACACGATCTTCGTGGGACAGGTGCGGGCGGCTTCCGCTGCCTCGGAGGAGCCTGCGAGAGCCCCGCTCGTCCACTTCCGGGGAGCGTACGGCACCCTGGCAGGCGGGCCGGATCCGGGCGCCTCGAGCGTTCGTCCATGAGGCTGGAGCGCTTTCGTGAGCGCGCGGCGGAGGGGTGGGAGGAGATCCCCTCGGAGCTGCGCGAGGGGGTGCAGGCCCTGGCCGTCGAGGACGTGGTCAAGCCTCACCCGGGACTGAAGGGGGTGCACACCCTGGGGGAGTGCTTCACGGAGGAGTGGCCGAGCCAGTACGGGGGGCAGGGAGAGACCCGTTCCCGCCTCGTCCTGTACTACGGTTCCTTCCAGGCGCTGGCGAGGCTGGACGGGAGCTTCGACTGGGAACGGGAGCTGTGGGAGACGGTTCTCCACGAGCTGCTCCATCACCGTGAGGCGGCGGCGGGAGAACGGGGCCTGGAGGAGTACGACTGGGCGGTGGAGCAGAACCAGCGCCGCCATGCGGGCCAGTCGTTCGATCCCGCCTTCTACCGGGCCGTTCCGCCGGGACCGGACGGAACGGTGCGGCTGGAGTCGGACATCTTCGTGGAGGCCCGGATGCACCGCGGTGGAGAGGCGCGCTTCGGTTGGCGCGGAGAGACCTACGGGCTTCGGCTGCCTCGGGACACCCGGAGCGCCTTCGTGCGGGTTCGCAACCTGGCGCACGGAAGGCTGTGGGTGGTCGTCCGCGAGACTCGGCCGTGGTGGAAGGTATGGGGTGCCCCCCACCCCCGGGCCCCCGTCGAGGTGGAGTGCCGGGCCCTGCCGGCCCCGGCGGACTGAAGGGGCGAATGCTCGGGGGGTTCGGCATCGGTCGCTGGTTCGGGTTCCCGGTCCGAATCGACTACTCCTGGTTCCTCGTCTTCGCGCTCGTCGTGTGGACGTTCGGAGCGGAGTTCTCCCACCAGCTCCCGGGGTACGCCCCGCCGACCTACTACGGGATGAGCACGGCGGCGGGACTTCTCTTCTTCCTCTCCGTGCTCCTCCACGAACTTGCCCACTCGGCGGTGGCACGCACGCGCGGCATCGAGGTGGAGGGGATCACCCTCTTCCTGTTCGGCGGGGTGGCCCAGACCCGCATGGAGGCGAAGAAGGCGTCGGACGAGTTTCTTCTCACCGCCGCCGGCCCCCTCACCAGCGTGCTGCTGGCCGGCGCCTTCTTCGGGCTCGCCAGGGTAGGGGGTGCGCTCGGCTGGGCAGGCCCCGTCCGGACCGTCCTCGGCTTCCTGGCCCTGCTGAACCTCGTGCTGGCGATCTTCAACATGTTCCCGGGATTCCCGCTCGACGGCGGGCGCATCTTCCGCTCCGTCGTGTGGTACGTCACCGGGAACCTGGAGAGAGCGACCCGTTGGGCCACCATGGGAGGGCGAGCTTTCGGGGCCCTCCTCATCGCGTTCGGCGCGATCGAGATCTTCCATTTCCAGGCGCTCATTCCGGGCCTGTGGTCCGGGTTCATCGGCTGGTTCCTCGCTAACGCCGCGGCGACGAGTTACCGGCAGTTCACGGTTCGCCAGATGCTCTCCCGGGTATCCGTCGCCCGGGTAATGGTGACGCAACCGCCCGCCGTGTCTCCGGAGACATCGGTGCAGCGGCTCATCGAGGAGTACTTCCTCGGGCATCCCCACCGGGCTTACCCGGTCGTCGAGGACGGCGCCGTGCTGGGCCTGGTGGGGGTGGAGGACGTGGCGAAGCTCGGGGCCGTCGAGCGACGCACGACCTCCGTCCGGCACGTGATGCGGCCTCTGGACGAGGTGCCGGTCACCGACCGCGGGGAGACGCTGGACCGGGTCCTGGCGAGGCTCAGCCCCGGAAAGGAAGAGCAGGCCGTGGTGGTGGAGGACGGGCGGCTGGTGGGGATCCTCACTCTCGAGCAGATCGGCGAGTGGGTGAAGCGTGCCCGCGAGCTAGGAGTGACGTGAGCCCGTGTCGGCGGGAGATCCGACGGGAGATGCGGCGGACGAGGTCGGGGAGCCGGTGGCCGGGGGCGGGGTGAGCGGGACCCGCCCCGTGGTGAGAGGCGACCCCCCCGAGCGGGCCGCCAAGCTGGCCCCGATTCTGGCCGCGGAGTACCCGAACACGACGATCAGCCTGAACTTCAACGACCCGCTGGAGCTTCTGGTGGCCACGATCCTGTCCGCGCAGTGTACGGACGAGCGGGTGAATCGGGTGACGAAGGAGCTCTTCCGGCAGTATCGAACGGCGCGCGATTACGCCGTGACGGATCGGGCCGAGCTGGAGGAGGCCGTGCGACCCACGGGCTTCTACCGGAACAAGGCGAAGCACATTCAGGAGATGGCCCGAAAGATCGTCGAGGAGCACGAGGGGGTCGTGCCGGAGACGATGGAGGCGCTGCTCGAGCTCCCCGGGGTGGCCCGGAAGACGGCGAACGTCGTGCTCTCCAACGCATTCGGGAAGGTCGAGGGCGTGGTGGTGGACACCCACGTGAGGCGGGTCGCGGGCCGCCTCGGACTCACCGACGAGACGGACCCGGTGAAGATCGAGCGGGAGCTGATGGAGGTCCTCCCTCGCGAGCAGTGGAGGGAGTTCGCCTGGCGGCTGATCCTGCACGGGCGGCTCGTGTGCTCGGCGCGAAAGCCGGCCTGCGAGCGGTGTTCCTTGGCGGAGCTGTGTCCCAGCGCGCACAGCTTCGGCTGATCGACGGGCCCTGGAGGCCCGTGGAAGAACCACCGTGGGCCGCCCGCGTGAGACCGAGCCGGAGGCGACGAAGCCCCGCCGCGTTCGTCGGATCGCTGACGGCCGCGATGCTCGCCGGGTGCGCGGCTCCGTCGCCGAGCCACGGTTCCGGCCGAGCTGTCGCAGGGGGAGGCGAAGCACATCCTCGGTGCCCAGGGCAACGTGTGGACGGAGTACATGGCGGAGCCGAGCCAGGTGGAGTACATGCTCCTTCCCGGATGCTGGCGCTCGCCGAAGTCGGGTGGTCCCCGGCGAACGCTCGAGCGTGGGACGGCTTCGTGGCGCGGTTGCCCGTCCACTTCCGCCGTCTGGATGCGTTCGGTGCCCGATACCGGCCCGGCTGAGCTGAGGGAGCGGCTCCGCGCCGCCGGCCTCGGGCTGGGCTTCTGCCAGGTAGGGTTCGCGCCCGCCGAGCCCCCGGCCCACGCGGGGTTCTATCGGGAGTGGCTGCGCCGGGGCTGGCACGGAGAGATGGGATACCTGGTCCGGGAGGATGCCGTCCGCCGCCGGCTCTCGCTGCAGGAGTCCCTGCCGGGGTGCCGCAGCGTGATCGTCGTGTCGCTGAGCTACGCGCCAGAGGCTGCGGGTCGGGCTCCCGAGGGTGCCGGCGATCCGCTCTTTCCCGTCGTGGCCCGCTACGCGGCGGACCGGGACTACCACGCGGTCTTCGAGGAGCGCCTCGGCCGCCTGGCGGAGCGGATCGAGGAGCTGGCACCCGGGACCCGCACGCTGCCGTACGTGGACTACGGTCCCGTCCTGGAGCGCGACCACGCCCAGCGGGCGGGACTCGGCTGGATCGGGAAGAACACCCTGTTGATTCATCCCGAGCTGGGCTCCTACCTCCTGCTCGGGGAGCTCCTCACGACCCTGGAGCTGCCGCCGGACGGCCCGTTCGAGCCTGACCGGTGCGGCACGTGCACCCGGTGTCTGGAGGCGTGCCCCACGGGCGCGATCCGGGGACCCCGGGAGCTGGACGCCCGGTTGTGCATCTCGTACCTGACGATCGAGCTGCGGGGCTCGATCCCCGCGGAGCTGCGCCCCCTCCTGGGCAACCGCATCTTCGGGTGCGACATCTGCCAGGAGGTTTGCCCGTGGAACGCCGACCCCACCGCTCCAGACGACGCGTCGCCGGGCGGACGGGTCCGCCCGGGGTCCCCCGTCGCTCCGTCGACGATGATCGAGTGGGCGGAGGAGCTCCTGGGCCTCGATGCCGACAGCTTCAGAGCCCGCTACCGGAGGAGCGTCTTCTATCGCCCGGGCCGCGACGGGCTGCTCCGCAACCTGTGCGTGGGCCTCGGGAACAGCGGGCACGCGGCGGCGGTGGAGGTGCTGCGGCGGGCTCGGCGCGACCCGTCGCCTCTCGTCCGCGAGCACGCCGCCTGGGCGCTGGAACGGCTGCGGGAGCGCGCGGCGTCCGCCTAGCCTGGCCGGCGCGGCCTGTCCGGGCCCGCCCCGCATGGCCCGAGCGCGGGCGCGTGCCGGCCCGCTGCGCACCCGGCGTCCCCGTGGGCTTACCCGTCGAAGCGCCGGAGAAGAAGCACCGCGTTGATCCCCCCGAAGCCGAAGGAGTTGCTCAGGGCGTACTCCGCCTGAAACGACTCCCCCGGCGGCGGCACGAAGCGCAGGTCGCACCCCTCGCCCGGGCGTTCGAGGTTGAGCGATGGGGCCAGCCAGTCCCGCGCCAGCCCGAGGCACGCGATCGCCGTCTCGATGGCGCCGGACGCACCCAGTGCGTGCCCGTAGTACGCCTTCGTGCCGCTCACGCGGACCTCGCCCGCCCGCCCATCGAAGATCGACCGAATCGCCACGGCCTCCGTCGCGTCGTTCAGGGGCGTGGAAGAGCCGTGGGCGTTCACGTAATCCACGCTTCCAGAGCCGACCCCCGCGTCGGCGAGGGCCAACCTCATGGCCCGGGCCGCCTGTACGCCTCCCGGGAGCGGAGCGGTCATGTGGTGGGCGTCGTTCGTCGTCCCGAAACCGCACAGCTCGGCGTACACCGGCGCGTCCCGGCGCAACGCGTGACCCAGCTCTTCCAGCACCAGGACGGCCGCGCCCTCGCCCATCACGAACCCGTCCCGCGCCGCGTCGAACGGGCGGCAGGCGGTGGCCGGATCCGCGTTCCTCGTCGACATGGCCCGGATGAGCGCGAACGCTCCGAAGGTGAGCGGTGCCAGCGGGGCTTCGGCGCCGCCCGCGAGCGCCACATCCGCCTCACCCGCGCGAATGAGGCGGAAAGCGTTGCCGATCGCGATCGTTCCGGAAGCGCAACTCATCGCGTTCGTGGAGTTGGGCCCGGTGAAGCCGAATTCGATCGCCAGGTTGCAGCTCGCCGCTCCCCCGAAGACGGACAGGGCCAGCATCGGGTTCACGCGGCGTGGACCCTGAGAGACGAAGCGCGCGTGCTGTTCCTCCGCGTAGGCCACCCCTCCCAGCGCCGAGCCCAGCTGGACGGCGACCCGATCCCGGTCGACCCTCTCGGGCCGGAGCTCCGCGTCCTCCAGGGCGCGCGCCGCCGAGCAGAGGGCCAGGGCACTGTACCGGTCCACGCGGCGGGCCCGCTTGGCTCCGAGCCGTTCCTCAGCGCGAAAACCGGGGACCTCCGCGGCGATTCTCGTCCGGAACGGCGTCGCGTCGAAGCGAGTGATCAAGCCGACACCGGAGCGGCCCCGGCGCAGGCCTCTCCACAGCCCCTCGACCCCCTCGCCGGCGGCGGAAACAGAGCCGATCCCGGTCACGACGACTCGCCGTCTCTCAGCCACGCGTCTCCTCCCCGTGGAGGGCACCGGCGGCTGCCCGCGCCCGCGTGCCGGGACGGCCGCCCGATTCGACGTGGCGGCGAATCCCCTTCAGGGTTCTGTCGGCGACGACGCGGATGAAGCCCGGCCCGATGACGAGACTCGCGGCCACACCTCCCAGGGCGGGCCACCGGGGGCCATCCCAGTCGTGGAGGATGACGATACGAGTGCCGTCGCCCGCCTCCTGAAGCCGCCAGCTCACCTCCATCCCGCGGGTGATCCCCTCCACGTGTCGATAGCGAATCTCCGCCCGGGCCCCGTCCGTCACCATCTCCGAGACCCACCAGACGGGATACGGAACGGGCCCGAAGTCCCGGGAGGCCGCCATCCGTACCCGCCCCGCCCCGGGACCATCCCGGCGAAGGAAGCGGACCTCGCGGTAGTGAGGAAGGATGTCCGGCCACCGCTCGACCTCCATTCCGGCCCGGAGACACGTCTCCAGCGGTCCTCTGATCAGGATTTCGTTACGCGTGTGCATGCTCCTCGCTCCGGGTCGGGGGGGAGCTCCCGGACCTGCCCTGGAAAGCTCGCCACAGGAGCCGCGGGTCCAGCAGGGCGGCGGGCGGAAGCCGGTCCCCCGTCACCTCCAGGAGAAGGTCGACGAGCCCGGGGCGTCGGGCGAGAAGACCGGCCAGCGGGTTCAGGACGGCGGGCGAGGAGATGCAGGCGTCCACGAGTCGCTGGACCCGGCGGCCCGGACGGAGAAGCCGCGCGAGCGCCCGGTCGTAGTCCCGCCGGATCTCGGGCTCCTCCTCGGGGTGCTCGAGTAACGCCCGGATCGCGACGGAGGCCAGGCGTCCCGTGGCGAGGGCGCGGTGAATCCCCTGACCGGTGAACGGGTCGAAGTAGCCCGCCGCATCGCCGATCAGCATCCCGCCGGGGACCGACGTCCGCCGGGGACGCACGTCGAACGGCCCGGTCACGGCGAGGTCGCCGAGTGGCCGGGCGCCCGCCACGCGGTCCCACACCCCGTAGCGTTGTAGGCGGGATCGGTAGAACGCCCGCGGGTCGGCAGCGATCTCCCCGGCCCGCCGCCGCGGGACGACGAGCGTGAGGTTGCTCCGTCCCGGCCCGATCGGCGCCCATCCCAGAACGCCCTCGGCGCTGATCCGCATGGCTCCTAGCCCTCGGGGGCCTTCCGCTCCCTCGAAGCGACCCACGAGCGCCAGCCGCTCGCGGGCACCCTGACGGACGCCGCCGAACAGCCGCGCGACGCGAGACCGAAGCCCGTCGGCGCCGACGACGACGCGCGCCGGAAAGCACTCCTCTCGCCCATCGGCCCCTCGGGCGACCACGCCGGCGATCCGCCCCGCGGGCCGCGCGGTGCCACCCGGCAATCCTGCGCCCGCACCTCGGGTTCCGCTCGCCCGCCGGGCTCCGCTCCCGGACGGCGTGTCCCCGGGGGAGGCCGTCGAGCGGAGGAGACCGAAGACCCGGCGGCGGGGGAGGAACTCTGCACCTGCCCGCAGCGCGGCCTCCAGCAGCAGGGAGTCCAGCCGATCCCGCTGGAGACACAAGCCGTACGGCGGCCCACTCCCCGCTCCGGGCCCGAACGTGCCGGCGAACCACGTTCCGTTCGGAGCCCGGAGCTTCCAGCCGCGGATGCGCGCGGCGCCGGCCTCCTCGAGCGCGCCGAGGACCCCGAGCTCCTCCAGGAGCGGCTGGGCACCCGGGCTGAGGGCATCACCACACGGTTTGGAGCGGGGGAAGCCGCGCGCGTCGAGGACCCGGGTCGGGATCCCGTGTCGGGCGAGGTGCCAGGCGAGCGAGCTACCCGCGGGCCCGCCACCCACGACCACCACCTCCACCTCCCGGCGCCTGCCGCTCGCGGTCACGGCGTGCCCCGAATGGCGAGGCGAAACAGCCGACTCGAGACAGTCGCGGGCCGGATCCCCGCGTCCACGCACAGCTCCTCCACCTCCCGCGGGGTGAACGCCCGGCGCACCGACACGGGGCCGTCGCGGCGAGGCAAGGCGTCCCGGGGGAGGAGAGCGGCCAGCAGCCGCACCCCAACGTACGCCGTTCGGGAACGCCGAAGATCGGCCACCACCCAGCCGAGCCGGGAGACGCGGGCCATCTCCCGGAGGAAAGCGACCGCCTGGGGCCGCTCCATATGGTGCAGGGTCGTAGAGGAGAACGCCACGTCGAAGCTCCGATCGCCGAACGGGAGCCGGGGGCCGGTCAACCGAACGTAGTCGAGGCGCTCGACCCCCCTGACCAAGAACGGATTCCTTCGCGCCCGGTTCCGGGCGATCTCCAGGGCGGCCTCGTGGAGGTCGGCCAGGACGAGATGGGGTCGCCGCCCGCCGCGCCCCAGCCTCCGCGCGAGGCGCACCGACGCGTGGCCGGCCCCGGCCCCCACGTCCAGGAGCCGGAGCGGCCCCGGTGCGCCCGTTCCGACGATCCGTTCGACCTGCCGAAACAGAAGCCGGTCACCGCCGGACCAGCGGTTCCAGAGCGTGATCACCGCGAACGCTCGCCAGAGCGCCGCCGGGTCACACGCCGGCGCATCCATCTGCTCGGGAAGGTCGGAAGGCGAGGTCCGCGGAAACGGTCGGAGGGTGCGGGATGCGGCGGACACGGTCGTAGCTGCCTCTCGATACGGTCGGCCACCAAGATACCCGGTCGAGCGGAGTCTCCGAAAGCGGCTCTGTTTCGAACCGGGAACCGCACGGATCCATCCACGCCGCCGGGCCTCACCCTTGACGCCCGGCGACGAGGGAGAGATATTGCGCAAGATTTTTTAGGCGAGTCTAAAACACGCGGAGCGGGACATGAAGCCGCAGGAGCTGACGCGACGGGATTGGCTGAAGCTGGGGGCGGCCGGTGTGGCCGGGCTCTCCGGCACGGCGGTCTTGCGTCTCGCTTCGCGAAGCGGTGCCTCCGCCTCCTTGGCGGCGGCCGGAGTCCCGACTGCCGGCCTGCAGGAAGAGGAGGCGCTGCACGAGCTGAGCGGGCCACAGGGAGGTTCGCCCGGGAGCCACCAGCTCCGGATGGGAGTGATCGGGGACGGAAAGCCTCGGGACGGCTTCGACCCGGAGACGTTCCTCACCGACTTCGACTTCGGCCAGGTGAGTCGCACGGGCGGTGGGCGAACGGTCCGCGAGTTCCAGATGGTCGCCCTCGACCGGGAGATCGAGGTGGCCCCGGGAGTATGGTTTCCGGCCTACACCTACAACGGCCAGGTTCCCGGCCCGACCATCCGCTGCACGGAGGGAGACCTTCTGCGGGTTCACTTCGTGAACGCCGGATCCCACCCCCACACGATCCACTTCCACGGGACCCACCCACCGGAGATGGACGGACTGGAGCCGGTCGTGGAGCCAGGGGAGAAGTTCACCTACGAGTTCGAGGCGAAGCCGTTCGGCCTCCACCTGTATCACTGCCACACCTTGCCCCTCAAGCGGCACATCCACAGAGGCCTGTACGGGGCCTTCATCGTGGATCCGGCGGAGGGTCGCCCACCCGCCCGCGAGCTCGTGATGGTGATGAACGGCTTCGACACGAATTTCGACGAGGAGAACGAGGTGTACGCGGTCAACACCGCGGCCTTCTACTATCAGACCCACCCGATCCGGGTCGGAGTGGGCGAGCCTGTTCGCATCTACCTGGTCAACATCACCGAGTTCGATCCGGTGAACTCCCTGCACCTACACGCCGGGATGTTCCGGGTATACCGGACGGGCACGCGGACCGACCAGTACGAGCTCACCGACACCGTGATGCTCTGCCAGGGCGAGCGGCACATTCTGGAGATGGAGCTCGAGCATCCGGGCCTCCACCTGTTTCACGCCCACCAAAGTGAGTTCGCAGAGCTGGGTTGGCTGGGATTCTTCGACGCCGTGCCCGCGCTGGCCGCCAACGACGGGGTGCCGGTGTACAAGTATGGCTGAGAGGCGAGGGGTGGCCTCGGGGCGTCGGTGGGTATGGGGGTTGCTGCCCCTCTTCCTGCTGGCGGGGCTGATAGGCCTCTTCGTGCGGTTCGACCCGACGGGGCCGTTCCGGGCCGCTTTCCCGCCGCTCGAAGAGCTGACGATCGAGCGGGTCACCTTCCCGGAGCCGGGCACGATGGAGGTTCACCTCGTGAACGGTGGACCGGAAGCGTCGACCATCGCCCAGCTCCAGGTGGACGTGGCCTACCGGCTGTTCGAGATCGACGGGAGCCTCACGATCCCACGTCTCGGGCGGAGAACCCTCACCGTGGCCTATCCGTGGCTGGAGGGTGAGCCGCACCAGGTTACCATCGTGACTTCCACGGGGCTCACCTTCACCCGGGTGGTCGAGGTGGCGACCCTGACGCCGCGGCCGAACGCCCGCTACCTGGGGACGTTCACCCTTTTGGGCCTGTACGCCGGGGTGGTCCCGGTTCTCCTCGGCCTCCTGTGGTTTCCTTTCCTCCGGCGCGTGGATCGGCGGTGGCTCCACTTCTTCCTGAGTCTCACCCTGGGGCTCCTCATCTTCCTGGGCGTGGATGCCCTGGAGGAAGCGCTGGAGACGGCGGAGCGGGTCCCGGGGGCGTTTCAGGGGGTGGGCCTCACCCTGATCGGGGTCAGCGTGGCGGTCCTCGCGCTCCGCGCTCTCGGGGAAGCGGGAGACAGGGCGCCCACGAGGGCCGTCTCTCGGCTCCGCATCGCCTATCTGATCGCCGTGGGGATCGGTCTCCACAACCTGGGAGAAGGGCTGGCGATCGGCGCCGCGTACTCGGTCGGCGAGATCGCCCTGGGGAGCTTTCTGGTGATCGGCTTCGCGCTCCACAACACGACGGAGGGCCTGGCGATCGTCGCGCCCGTGGCGGGCGATCGACCGGGTCTTCGGAAGCTGGCCGGGATGGGCGCCACGGCCGGCCTGCCCACCATCGGCGGCGCGTGGATCGGCGGCTTCTCGTACTCGCCGATCGCCGCCACACTCTTCCTGGCGCTCGGCGCGGGGGCCATCTTCCAGGTCGTGTGGGTCGTCGGGAAGCTCGTGCACCGGGAGTGGCCCCAGGGCATCTTCGAGCCGTTGAACGCCGGGGGATTGGCGCTCGGCCTCCTCCTCATGTACGGTACGGCGCTGTTGGTCGTGGCCTGAGGCGGGATCCGGCCGTCGAGCGGCTCGGTTGCGCCCCGGTCTCGGGCCCGGGCTCACCGATGACGGCGGCCGATGAGAAGAGGACTGCATCCGCAGCTGGGGCTGGCGATTCTCCGTGTCGTGCTCGGGGTGACCTACCTCGCCCATGGCGCCCCGAAGCTGATCGGCGGCGTCGGCTTCACGACGCAGATGCTGGGCGAGCTCGGCTTCCCGGCGCCGCTCTACTGGGCGTGGCTCATCACGGTCCTGGAGTTCTTCGGCGGGCTCCTCCTCATCGTCGGGTTCCTCGTCACCCCGATCGCGCTCCTCCTGTGCGTGGAGATGTTCCTCGGGATCGTGCTCGTGCACGCGGCCGGCGGGTGGTATGTGATCGGCCCCGGGCACGATGGGGTGGAGTTCAACGTCGTGCTCATCGCCGCCCTTCTCACCCTCGTCTTCGCGGGCCCGGGGATCGCCGCGGTGGATCGGCTCAGGGGAACCGAGGCCGTGGCGGAGCCGAAGGGGGTGGAGCTCCCCGCGGAGGGCCCGTGGGACGGGCCGTCGGCTGCCTCCCAGGGGGCGGCCCCGGACAGGCCTTCAAGCGGATGATGCGTACCCCGCGCCGACGCCTCTTTGGCTGATCGATCGGTGCTGAGCGCGGAGGAAGTGATCCGTGCGCTCGCCTCGCGGCGCGCGGCGGGAGGCGACCGGGATGACCTGCTGCGGGAGGCGGTCTGCCTCATCGAAGCGGCCGAGGAGCGCTTCCACTGGGTGGGCGTCTACCTGCTGGAGCCCTCGACGAGGTCCGGGGGCCAAGCGGAGCCGGCGCGGGTCGGGGGCGAAGGGGGGCCGCCGCGGCCCGGACCTCCGACGCCTCCCGCCGGGGAGCTCGTCCTCCACAACTACGTCGGCCGGCCCACGGACCACGTCCGGATCCCCGTAGGGGTGGGGGTGTGCGGGACGGCGGTCGCCGAAGGCCGCGACATCAACGTCCCGGACGTGCGCGCGCTCGACAACTATCTCGCCTGTAGCCTGGAGACGCGCTCCGAGCTCGTCGTCCTGATCCGGGATCCCGAGTCGGGGGAGATCCACGGGCAGCTGGACCTGGACAGCGATCGGCCGGCCGCCTTCACGGAGCACGACGTGCGCGAGCTCGGTCGCGTGGCGGAATGGCTCGCCCGGCTCTTCGTCTGAGGACGGCCCGCGACCGTCGTGCCGATCGTCTTCACCTCGATCACCCCGGGCGTGGCCGGGATCGGCGACGTCTGGCTTCTAGCTGCCCGGGAAGAGCTCCTAGAAGATCCGGCCCACCACCCAGTTGAACACGCTGAGGAGGAGGGCGCCCGTGAACGCCGCCCCGAAGCCCCGGATCCGGAAGCCGGGGACGAGCGCCGCGGCCAGCCACAACATCAGCGCGTTGATGACCAGGATGAACAGGCCCAGGGTCAGGAAGGTCACCGGGAGCGACAGGACGAGGGCCAGAGGTCGCAGGAAGGCGTTCACCAGGCCGAGACCGAGAGCCGCCAGCACCGCCGCCCCGAACCCGTCCAGCTCGAAGCCGGAGACGAGCTTGGCGATGAGCAGGAGAAGGACCGCCGTCACCAGGATATGAACCAGGAACCCCATCTGTATCTCTCCTCGCGTCGAGGGCGAAAGCTGTAAGGAACGGGAGCGGGATTCCGTACGACCTACCTGGTGGAACGGTTTCGGCCTGTCCCGTTGCGGGTGCGTGCCGCGGCACGACGCCCCAACCGCGGCGTGCCTCCGAACCGCGGGTGGCGAAGAGAGGATCGGCGCTCGTCACCGTGCGGGTGGCCGTATCGGCCGGCGTTCTCGACGGCTCCCGATCGCCACCGGCGCCAGGGCGATCATCCATGGGCCGATGACCCACAGCGCGGTCCCCGCCAGCCCGATGCCGGAGACGAGCATGACGAGGGGAAAGAGCTCGAACACCCGGGAAGGGTCGGGGGCGGACGGTCCCATGTACCGGACCCACCCGGCGGCGGCGCCGCGGACGAGGTAGGCGAGCAGGAACACGAGGAGGCAGACGCTGAGGAGGGGGAGCGCCATCCGAACCCGTCCACCGTTCAGGGCGGGATGTTGCGGGCCCAGCAGGTGCCCGATCAGGTACGCGAGGCCGGCCCACAGGATCAGGGAGTCGATGCCGATCATGCTCCCCATCGAATGAGCGACGACCACGTGTGTCCCGTGGACCAACGCGTTGAGAGGAGGAATCGCGAGGGCCACCGCGAGGAGCAACATCAGAAACGTCCATACCGTCCCCCACCGGATGAGCCGCCCGGGCACCGACCGGTCGGCCACCGCTCGACGGGTCTTCAGCATCCCGATGAGATCCAGGAACACCTTGGCCAGGATGATCGCCTCGAGCATGCTGGCGAGGAAGCTGATCCAGTGGATCCAGGAGCTCTGGGGGAGATGGTACGTGTGGTGTCCGTAGTTGGTGAACGTGTTCAGGAGGCTGACGAAGAAGAGGCTGAACGCGGTGCGGGAGCGAGCGTACCGCCCGCTCCCCTGGATACAGGCGGAAACGTACATCAACGAGCCGTAGGCGAGCAGGTTGAAGGATCCGACCAGCGTGCCGTTGGACTTCCACTGGATGGCGATATCCCGCACCGGCCGTCGGCTCACGAGCTCCAGCAGGTAGAGGTGCCCCTCCGCGAAGGTGACGAGGAAGAGCGGAATCGCCACCGACCACATGTAGACGTACACCGGCTGACCACGGAGGGACGCCCCGCCCCGTCCGAAGAAGTTCCAGGCGAACAAGAGCCACCCGAGCCCGATGAGGACGGAGAAAGCGGGGTCGTAGCCGAAGTACTCCCGCCCCGTGAAGCGCCCCGCCAGGAGCGTCCCGAGTATGCCGATGCCCGCGGTCGCCCACAGCCCCACGTGCCACAGGAGGCGTCGCCTGGCCCACCGGGCGGGGGGGCGACAGTCGCGGAAGAGGTAGAGATACACCACGGCGACGCCACCCAGAAACACCCACGCGAAGGCGAACGATTCGTGAACGGATCGGAGCTGCGGCAACGTCAGGTGAGCGCCTCGCAGGAGCGCTTCCCACCTGGTGTAGGCGAGCGCGGCTCCCACACCGGCGACGAGCGTCCCGGCGCACGCGCCGAGGGCCAGAAGGGCGGCCCAGGCGAGAGGGCGTCCTTCGTCGGCCGCCGTCACCGGTACTCCCACCATGGCACGGCACTCCAGGAAAACGCCTCCCGCTCCAGCATGCGGTCGTTCAGAGCCCTCAGCTCGGCCCGATTCAAGGAGACCCACGTGAGGAAGGCGCTCAGCTCCTCCGCCTGCTCCGCCGCCCGAGGGTAGGGGGGCATGTTTCGCCGTCCGTGCCGGAGGACCCGGCGCAGGCCCGAAACGGAACGGTCCACGGCGGCGCGCGACAGATCCGGCGCCCTCAGCCGACCGAGAGTGAACGGCGTGTGGCAGGCACCGCAGCCGAAGCGGCTCCATGCCTGGAGCCCGTGACGCTCGCCGCGGGTCAGATCCGGAGCTCCGCTCTCCAACCATGCGCCGGCCAGGCGCTCGAGCTGCTCGGTCGGGTTTACTCGGCGGCGGGCCGCGACCGGCGTGGGCTGCGACTGGCCCGTGCGGTCGACGGCCCGCAGGAACGCGAGGACCGCGCGCCGCTCCGCTGGCGAGAGGTGGAAGGCCGGCATGGCTCGGGCCCCCTCCTCGAGGATGGAGCGGAGCTCCGCATCCGGTGTCCCGTCGGTGACCCGATTCGTGAGGTCGGGGCCCAGGAATCCGCCGAAGCCGTAGAGCTGGTGGCACGCCTGGCAGTCGTGGCTACGCCATACGCCGAGGCCGCGTCGCTCGAGGTCGGTCAGCGGTGGGTCGGATCCGTGACGTGGATGATCCGTGTAGGCCACGATGGAGACGGCCAGGTACACTCCCACCAGAACGGCCAGGGTGAGCTCCGGGATCCGCCGGGTCGGCGGCCGGTCCCGGGAGGTGGGCGTCACGCGGCGGGTCCCTGGGTCATCGGAACAAGTTATGGCCCGGCCACCCCGCTCGACGAGAGTCTCGAGCCCCTCGTCCCCCTCACCTCCGGACGGCAGGTCGGGCTTCGGAGAGGGCTCCGGGGCGCCGGGCCCCCTCCGAGTCCCTCCGGCCGTCTCCTACTTCGCTCGACTCATGTTTACGCTGTAGATCTCGTCCGAGTGTCCCTGGAAGAAGGCGCGCTGCCACGCCTGGGCGAGGTCGTCGAACTCCTCGCGCTCCGGTGTTCCCTCCTCCGGGGTGTTGGCCTCCGCCCACTCCTGGCACGGAGTGCCGCACGGCGCCTCGACCGCCGCCCAGTTCGCGTACTCCGCGATGATCTTCACCTCGGCGGAGTTCGAGCCCCAGTAGTGCTGGGCGATCCGGTAGCTGAGGATGTTCGGGTTGTTTCGAGCCTGCGGGGCAACCACCCGATCGATGAACTGCATCACCTTCTGTCCGTCCTCGCCCGAGGGGAGCTGGAAGGTGGTGACGGTGAGAACCCGCGTCTCCGGCGGTGCCTCTTCCTGGTCCTGGGCACGGAGGGTCGCGGGGAGTGCCAGGCCGGCCAGACACGCGAGCGTCGGGATGAGGTGTGCGGTTCGCATCGAAGCTCCTCCATCGGTTTCGGGTCGTGCTGCGGTCAACGGGACGACTCGGCCACCCGGCCGGCGTCCCCGGGGGATCACGGTGTAGGTAGAGGACATTCCGTTCCTCAGGTGGTCAGCTACATAACAGTGGAACAGCCACTGACCGGGGTGCGGCCGCGTGGGGAGGGAGACCCTCCGCTCCAGTGCTTGACAATCTCCCGCGGCCCCGTTTGTGTGTCGTTAGCTGTCAGCTAACGCCCTCTTCCTTTCCGAGGTCGGGCTCTTCGCATGACGATCGAGTTTCGCCTCCTGGGTGCCGTCGAGTTGCGTCATCTGGGCGGCCAAGAGATCCGTTCCGTGCTCGCGCAGCCGCGCCGGTTGGCCCTGTTCGCCTACCTGACGCTGCGGAGCGCCCGTGGCCCGGAGCGCCGGGACGCGCTCCTCGGCGTCTTCTGGCCGGAGTCGGACGAGGCGCGCGCCCGCGGAGCGCTGCGGAACGCGATCCACTACCTGCGCCGCGCCCTGGGTGCCGAGACGATCCTCTCCCGAGGCGATGGGGAACTGCGCGTGGATCTCGCCCGGGTGCAGTGTGACGCGGTCGAGTTCGAGCGCTGCCTGGAAGCGGGTCGAGAGGCGGATGCCCTGGAGCTGTATCGGGGAGACCTTCTGGAGGGCTTCTTCATCGGGGAGGCGTTCGAGTTCGAGCGCTGGTTGGAGGCGGAGCGGGGTCGCCTCTGCCACCGGGCGGTGGCCGTCGCCGGCCGGCTCGCGGCGGCGGCCGAGGCGGACGGAAACCATGATCTGGCCGTACACTACGTTCGGCGTGCCCTCGTGCTGTCGCGGGACGATGAGGTCGTCGCGCGCCGTCTGCTCTCTCTGCTCGTGAGCGCCGGCGACCGGACGGGGGCGGTCCGGGCGTACGAGGAGTTCGCGGCTCGGGTCTCGGCGGCGTACGGGGTGGAGCCCTCACCGCAGACCCGGGCCGTGGTGGCGGAGGTGAAACGGTCGGGGCCCGCCCGGGCCGGGGCCCGGGCCGGCGTCGGCCTCCGCTCTCGGGGTGACGCCGCCACGGAGCCGGTGGCAGGGGCCGCCGTGGCGGGGGCCTCGGTGGCGTCGCGGTCGCCCGAGAGCGGTTCGACCGATGGCCCGGTGCCGACCGACGGGACGGCGTCCCCCGGCCGACGAGAGTCGGAGGCGGGACCCCCGCGGGCAGCCGCCCGGCGATCCTGGCGGGGTTTGCGCCGGTGGGCCGTCATGAGTGGGCTGTCGGCGAGTGCGCTCGCTCTGCTGGCGATCGGGCTGCTGGTCGGCCGGACCGAGTCTTCCTCCGAGACGTGGTCCGAGGGCGTGGTCGCCGTCTTTCCGTTCGCCTACCAGGGGGACGAGGAGTTCGCGTTCCTGCGGGAGGGGATGGTCGGCCTCCTGTCCGCTAACCTGGATGGAGCCGGAGCTCTTCGGAGCGTGGATTCTCGCTCCCTGCTCGGCTTCCTGGATGGCGGCTCCGAGCCCCGATGGGAGCCGGACGCCGCGGCCGCGGTGGCACGCCGGTTCGGAGCCGGCTCCTTCGTTCTGGGAGAGATCACCGAGGTGGGCGGCAGGCTCCGGGTGCGTGCCGCGTTGTACGGGCGCGACCACTTCGGCCTCGGCGGTCCCACGGAGGCAGTCGTGGAAGCTTCCACGGCTGACGTATTCACGCTGGCCGATCGGCTCGCGGCGCAGCTCCTGGGTCTGCGGAGCGTCACCCAGGTCGCGCGGCGGGCGACGCGAGCGACCGAGAACCTGAATGCGCTCAAGGAGTTCCTGCGTGGAGAGGAAGCCCTGCGCGCCGGCCGCTACGAGGAAGCGGTCCGGGAGTACCAGGAAGCCGTGCGCGAGGACTCGGCCTTCGCGCTGGCCCATTATCGTCTGAGCAGCGCGGCGTACGCGGGCGGACGCTCGGGGATCCCCGTCCCCGCCGCCAGAGCGGCCCTGCGCCATGCGGACCGGCTCTCCCGGGACGACAGCCTGCTCGTCGCGGCGTGGCGGTATCACCTGGCAGGTGTCGTGGACTCGGCCGAGGAGTACTATCGGGAGGCGGTCACGCTGCGACCGAGCCACGCGGAGGCCTGGGAACAGCTCGGCGAGCTTCGCTTCCACTGGGGACCCAGCCTCGGCCATGCGTCGCTGGAAGCGCGGGAGGCGCTCGAGCGGGCCGTAGCCCTGGAGCCCTCGCGCGTCGAGCCGATCGTCCATCTGGCCCGGCTGGCGGCTCGCGAAAGGAACGTCGCCGAGCTGGACTCTCTCACCCTCCTCGCTCACGCATACCGTGCCACGGGCCGGTGGGCCCTGGAGCTTGAAGCCCTGCGGGCGTTTCTCTCCGGAGATCTCGCTCGGCAGGAACGAGCGATTCGAGCTGTCGCGGCGGCCCCGGTTCGCGCCCGACACGTCCTCGCGAGCGTCGCCTCGAACACGAACAATCTGGAAGGTGCCGTCCGGATGGCCCGCTACGTGCTCGCGGGGGAGCTCCCCCGAGCGGAACGGGCGAAGCTCCAGCTGCTCCTTGGCCAGCTCCTCCTGGCTCAGGGGCGGTTTCGGGAAGCCGGGGAGCTGTTGCGGAGATCGGGGTCTCTGCCGAGGGCCCGGGTGCTGGAGTATCGAGCCATGGCGGCTGTGCTTCCGCTCGCTCCCCACTCGCTGGAGTCGCGGGACAGCCTGTGGGGGGCCCTGGACGCGCTGGAGCGGAACCGGCCGCTCCCCCCGCGGAGTGACCCGATCTGGTGGCAGAGCGCGGAGTTTCCCCCGATCCTGTGGCCTGGCCTGTACCGGCCTCGCCGGTATTACCTGGAGGGGTTGCTCTCCCTGCGCATGGGGGACGCGCGGACGGCGCGCCGGCTCATCGACACCCTGGCGGTGGAGGAAGGTCCGGGGTCCCGATTGGCGCGGCGGCTGGCGGGGGTGCTTCGGGCGGAAGCCGCCCGGCGGGAAGGGAATCCGGAGAAGGCCCGCGTGATTCTCGACGGCCTCCCCCTTCCTCCACGGGCGTCCTACGAGCACCTGCTGGACTATCCTCGCGGCTACGAGCGCTACCTGCGCGGAGTCGTGAATCAGGAGCTGGGGCGAGCGACCGAGGCAATGCGCTGGTACTCGACCTTTCCGGATCCCGCCGGGCACGATCTGCCTTTCCTGGCCCCCTCCCACCTCCGTCGCGCCCAGATCCTCGACGTGCTGGGCAACGGTCCACAGGCCGCCACTCACTACGCTCGCTTCGTCGAGCTGTGGACAGCCGCCGAGCCGGAGCTCGAGAGCACCGTGGCCGCTGCCCGCCACCGCCTGGCCGAGCTCCGCTGATGCAGGCCGGAGCCGTTAGCGCGCCGGCTCGGAGCGGGTCGTCGGAGGCGCTTCGGCCTGCGTTAGCGCGAAGCTAACGACGGGGAGACGACGGCTCGCCAAGCTTGTGCCGAGGTCGCTCGATCCGATAACCGCGGTGTGCGTCCGGCCGCCCGCGGCGGGCGGACCTCCTCGTAGCCTCCGTTCTCCGCCACTCCGGGGGCGACAGCTGACCGGGACATAGGGAGGACCTCATGCGACGATGGACGCTTGCCATCCCGAGCTTTCTGCTGCTCTGCCTGCCTCCTCTCCTGACGGGCCAGCAGCCGCCGCTCTCGCAACAGCTGGCCTCGGCGGTCCTTCCCCTGCCCGAGGCGCTGCGCGAGGAGGCGACCGTGCTCGGATACCGAGACGGCCAGCCCCTCGTCGAGCTCCGGCGCGGCACCAACGGAATCGTGTGCGAGGCGGACGATCCGGACGATGACCGGTTTCGGTCCCTGTGCTATGCAGAGTCCTTGCGACCTCTCCTCGAGCGGCGGCGCGAGCTTCGGCGACTCGGGCTGGAGGCGAGCGACGTCACGGCCAGGTTGAATGCGGAGGCGAAGGCCGGCGACCTCGACCTTCCGGATGGCCCGGCGGCACTCTACGTGCTCAGCGGCCCCGCCGACGGCTATGACGCGGGCACAAACGCGTTGAGCGATGAGGTGGAGCGCCTCTACATCCTCGTCACGCCGTACGCGACGGCCGAGGCGGTCGGTCTCTCGAAGGAGCGACGCGACGGCGCGCCGTGGATGATGAACTCCGGACAGCTCTTCTCCCACATCATGATCCTTCCTGACGTCGGCGCGGGGGAGGACCGATGAGGGGCGAAAGCCTTGGACAGCGTTTCACCTGGTTGAGCTTGGCGGGGCTCGCGGGTCTCTGGGTGTGGCTCCCCGGCCCGGGGCCGTCGGGCCCCGGCTCGGATTGGCCGTCGGCGCCCCCCGCGCTCTCCGATGTGCGAGGAAACGCCGCGGGAGGCGAGCTCTCGTCGGTCGGTCGCCTTCCGAGCGTGGGGTGGAACGACAACCAGACGCCGGCCGGCACGCTACGAGACGGCGTGCTGACCCTGGAGCTCGAGGTGCGGCGCGGCGTGTGGCACCTGCTGGGCGAGGAAGAGCCGGGAGGCGAGGTCCTGGCGTTCGGGGAGGCCGGGAAGGAGCTCCAGATTCCCGGCCCGATGATCCGCGTTCCCCTGGGGACCGAGATCCGGGCGACGGTGCGGAACCCGCTGGATGCGGATCTCGTCGTGTGGGGGCTCGCGGCCCGCCGGGTGGCGGCGATGGACAGCCTCGTCGTGCGGCCGGGGGAGAGCCGGGAGGTTCGCTTTCCGGCCGACGCCGAGGGGACCTACTACTACCGGGGGCGTCTGAAGGGCTCGCCCACGGCGATCCGGATCGCCGAGGACGCCCCCCTGGCCGGCGCGCTCATCGTGGATCCACCGGACGCCGCGGGCCCGCCCACGGACCGCGTTTTCGTGATGCAGATCTGGATCCCCGGCAAGCACCCGAACGGCGAGCCCGATTTCGGCAAGGAGTTCCTGACGATCAACGGGCGGCCGTGGCCGCTCACCGAGCGCTTCACCTACGCGCTCGGAGACTCGATCCGCTGGCGACTGATCAACGCCTCGGGTGCGGTCCACCCGATGCACCTGCACGGCTTCTTCTACCGGGTGGACTCCCGCGGCGACATCGGCCGGGACACGATCTACTGGCTGGCCCAGCGGCGCATGGCGGTCACCGAGCGGATGGCGCCGGGGACCACGATGAAGATCGTCTGGTCGCCGGACCGGCCAGGAGGGTGGATCTTCCACTGCCACAACAGCTTCCACGTCGTCCCCAACCCCTCTCTCCGGCCGGGGGAGGAGGAGACGGAGGCGGTCCGCTTCCGGAAGATCTTCGTCGGGCACGAGGGGGACGCCGAGCACCACGCGGAGACTGGCATGGGAGGCCTCCTCCTCTTCACCTACATCCGGCCGCCCGAGGGATGGGTTCCCCGGGAGCCGCGGCGCCGGCGGCTGCGCCTCTTCGTGCAGGCGGACTCCGTGCCGGCCGACTCCGCGACCCGCGCGTTCCTCCAGAAGCCGTTCCAGAAACGCTACGCCTACGTCCTCCAGGAGGGGGAGCGGGAGCCGCCCCCGGACTCCGTGCGCCTGCCCGGCTCCCCCATCGTCCTGTGGAAGGGAGAACCCACCAGCGTGACGGTGATCAACCGGACCCCGGAGCCCACCCAGGTCCACTGGCACGGGCTGGAGATCGAGAGCTACTTCGACGGGGTGGCGGGGGCGAGCGGCTACCCGAAGAAGCTGACCCCGGCGATCATGCCGGGAGACTCCTTCGAGATGCGGATCACGCCGCCCAGGGCCGGAAGCTACATGTACCACACCCACGTGAGCGACCTGCGCCAGCAGGGCTCGGGGCTGTACGGGGCCTTCGTGGTGCTGGACGAGGGCGAGGAGTGGGACCCCGAGACGGATCGGATCCTGCTGCTCGGGCTCTCCCCGACGGGCCAGGGACCTCAGTTGAACGGGACGTCCAAGCCCGGGCCGACGGAGTTTCGGGTCGGAACGACCTACCGACTGCGGCTCATGAACATCACGTTGGGAAACGGCAACCTGCGGGTGCGTCTCGTCCGGGGCGGCGCCCCGGTCCTGTGGCGGCCGGTGGCCGAGGACGGCTGGGACCTGCCGGCCCACCAGCGAGCGCTGGTGCCCGCGGAGCGGACGGTGAGCATCGGGGAGACGTTCGACTTCGAGATCACGCCGCGGCGGCCCGGGGAGCTGCACCTGGAGGTAAGGAGCGGGGCCGGCCGACTCCTCATCGACCGGCTCATCCAGGTGAAGCCGAAGGAAGCGGCCGGGGACGGGGATAGAACGTCGAAATCATGACGGTCGCATCGAAGCCATCCTAACCCTGCCGGGTCTGCGGTGGCGGGATTCGGGTGGGCACGAGGCGATCCATGTTGGTCCCGTCACCGACGAGCCCACGAGCGCCCCAACAGAACGCCTCTCCGTCGAGGGTCACTCCACAGCTGCTGCTGAAGCCGGTGCTGATCTCGTGGAAGCTGAGCCCGCCGGCCACCGGCGTCGGCGTGAGCCGATGCATCGTCGTGCCGTCGCCCAGCTCGCCGAAGCTGTTGTCCCCCCAGCAGAAGGCTTGACCCTCGCGCGTCAGCGCACAGCTCTGCTCGCCCGCACTGATCTGTTGGAACCGTAGCTCGGTGGCCACGCGGGTGGGTACCGGGCGATCGACCATCGCGCCATCGCCCAGGGCACCTAAGCTGTTCCTACCCCAGCAATAAGCTTCCCCCTCTGGGGTCACGCCACACACGTGGCGGAGCCCTGCGCTGATCCGGGCGAAGCTCAAACCTCCCGCCACGGGGCCGGGGGTGGCCCGGTCCGTCATCGTCCCGTCCCCGAGCGTGCCCTTGTGGTTGGCGCCCCAGCAGAACGCCTTCCCCTCACGTGTCAGGCCGCAGGTCCCGAACTGGCCCGCACTGATCTGCTGGAAGGTGAGGCCACCGGCCACCGGAGCCGGGAGCGGGTTCGGGCCGCCGTTGCTCTGTCCATCTCCGAGCTGGCCGTGCGCGTCGTTCCCCCAGCAGAACGCCTCCCCCGCCGGCGTCAGCGCGCAGGTGTGAGCGCTCCCGGCACTGATCTGTCGGAAGCTGAGCCCGCCGGCCACGGGGGTCGGCGCCAGCCGGTCCATCGTCGTTCCGTCCCCCAGCGCGCCGGTGCGGTCGTTCCTTCCCCAGCAGAACGCCTTCCCCTCCGGCGTCACGGCGCAGGTGTGCGCAATCCCCGGGCTGATCTGCTCGAAGGTGAGCCCGCCGACCACCGGCCCCGGACTGAGGCTTCCCTCGCGGGTCCCGTTCCCCAGCTGCCCATCCGCGTTCCCTCCCCAACAGAAGGCTTCCCGCTCGGCGGTCAGGCCGCAGGTGAACGCCCCGCCTTTCGCCACGCGGACCGAAAGCCACGGACCCTCGGGTCCGATGGGCTCGTCGGGGCCGGTCGAGTCCGAGCAGCCGGGAAGCGACAGGCCGAGAACCATCACGGTCAGAGGGAGCCTCCCTCGCCCGGACCCAGGCCGTCCGGTGAAGCGCATGCGCCGGCTACCGTGCCCGTCACAGGCTGGCGTTCTATACACGCGACGGCAGCGCTCGAGCGTCGCCTCCACCCTCAGCAGACGACCTGGTTCGGGGCACAGCTCCCGGGCGGCGGCCACACGCCGAGCAGGGCGCCCACGTTCAGCTTCCCCGCGCCGAACCTGAGGGAATTGTTCCAGAAGCCTGTATTCCCCTTGTCCGCCGAGCTCGCCAGCCGCTGGCGGACCTGTGCGACCGTGAGGCCTGGCTCGCTCTGCAGGAGCAGCGCGATGGCGCCGGCCACCTGCGGGGCCGCTGCCGAGGTCCCGCTGAACCCTGTGGTGTAGTTCACGTTGCCCCCCGGCCCGTTGTTGCACCCCTCCGCCCCCGAGAGGTCCGTCGTCGTGATCTCCCCGAAGCACGCCGCGCCGCTGCCGCTGAAGGCGGCGATCTCGATCTCGGCCCCGAAGTTGCTGCCGCGGGTTGGGTCGGGGTCTTCCCACAAGGCCCCCGTGCGGTCCAGCCCGCTCACAGCGATCGCGTTCGAGTCGCTGGCAGGGAAGGCGACGGAACCCCTCGTGTTGCCGGCCGAGAAGACCACGGGCGTGCCCAGAGGGGGAAAGAAGGGCAGGTCGGGCTTCCGTCCGTCCTTGACGGCCCACTCGAGCTGTTGGGCGATCGCGGGGTCGGGTGCCGGACCGATCCCCCAGCTGGCGCTGATCACGTCCGCTTTGAGCACGAAGGTGGCCGCGTTGATCGCCGAAGCCAGGCTGTCGTTCGGCGCCAGGTTGTTGACCGTCAACGCTTGCGGTTCGCCGCGGGTTCCCGCCTCCGCTTGACGCCGCGGACGGTCGGTTACGGTGCAGCTCGTTGAGAGGAAGTCAGACCGGACGGGCCGGACCGGCTTAGCGGCCGCCCTCCATCCCGGCCGCCGCGTCCTCCGGGCCGTGCTCCCAGTCCTGGGCGCTGGAGATGTTCGGCATCCCCCAGTCGTGCCCGTTCCAGCCGTCGAAACCCTCCAGGCGAAACGCCCAGAAGCCCGAGCTCATGTCGCCCACCACGATGAGGCCGTCGGCGTTCCGCACGTCCACCCCGAACGCCCCGTTGCAGATCCGGTCGCCGCACAGCCCCACCTTGTGGGGGCCGATGTACGTGTCGTAGTAGCCCACGGTGACGGGATTCTTCGGGTCCATCAGGCCGAAGACCTGGAGACCGTCCTCGTAGGCGGAGACGAAGACGTACGGCCAGCGGACCTCGTGGTTGTGGGCCAGGTTCCGCCAGTTCGCCGTCCAGGCTCCGATCGAGGAGCGGATCGTCGGCACCTCACCGTCCAGGCCCGGCTTGAGATCGTAGACGCGAAGCGGGGCGTACTGGTACTCCGTCTCGCCGACCGCGTAGCGTCCGTCGGGGCTCGGGGTGAAGGTGTGGCCCCAGCGGACCCCCGCGACGCCCGTGATCGAGGTGAGGAGCTTCGGCTCCCGGAGGTCGGTGACGTCGTAGACGTAGTAGCCCCCCGCTCCGCCCCCGTAGAAGCGGTCCTGACCGCTGGCCGGGTGAAAGCCCACGTAGAAGTCGTGGTAGAACGCCTGTCCGGGACCGCCCCCCGTCGCCGGCCCGGGCGGGACGGGGACGTTGGCCACCTTCCACTCCGCCTCGGGCCTCCCCTCGACGAGGCTCCCCAGATCGTAGACGTTGGCGCCCGGCCCCCGGAGCGTGGTGAACAGATACACCCGGCCGTCGGAGTGCCGGTAGACGAAGATGTTGTGGAACCCGCCGGGCAGCTCCGGCTCCCGGATGCGAGCCACCTCCTTTACCTTCTTCGGGTCCGGGAGCCCGGTCACGTCGAGGATCACCGCCCCCAGGTCCGCGTCCGGCCCGCCCTGCCCGAACTGCAGCGAGATCGCATGGTAGTAGCGTCCCTTCCACTTGAAGTGCTTCTGGTCCCGACCGCCGCGACCCTGGTGGAGCTCCTGGTTCTCGATCCGCCACCGGTAGATGACCTTCGGATGGCGCGGGTCGCCGACGTCGATGACGTCCATCCCCCGCTCGCCCACCTGGCCGACCGCGGTGCGGGCGATGTAGACGAACGGCCGCGAGAGCTCCTGCTCGATGTCGAGGTCGCCCACGCTGAGCGCCGGGCCCAGAGGCAGATGGCTGAGCACCTCGACGTTGTCGGTGCCCCTCCTCAGGTACCCCTCCCGCTCCTGGGCTCGAAGCCCGTGGCCGGGGATCGGGCCCGCGCCGAGCGTCGCGGTCAGGGCAAGGGCGGAGATCGGAATCGGTCTCGGAAGGCGAGTCTGCTTCATCGGCTCCTCTGTGGCTCCGGAAGCTGGTCTGTTGGGAGGTCGGTTCAGCCTCCGGCATCCTCGTCGTCGGCGACCCGGGTGGCCCCCTCGGGACCGTTCTCCCAATCCTGGGCGCTGGAGATGTTCGGCACTCCCCAGTCGCGGCCGTTCCACCCCTGGAACCCCTCCATGCGGAAGCTCCAGAAGCCCGTGCTCGAGTCGCTGACCACGATGAGGCCGTCGGCGTTCCGCACGTCCACCCCGAACGCCCCGTTGCAGACCCGGTCCCGGCACGCCCCGACCTTGTGAGGGCCGGGGTACGTGTCGTAGTACCCGACGGTCACCGGGTTCGCGGGATCCAGGAGGCTGAAGACCTGGAGCCCGTCCTCGTAACCGGAGACGAAGACGTACGGCCAGCGGACCTCGTGGTTGTGGGACAGGTGCTTCCAGTCCGCCGTCCAGGCGCCGATCGAGCGACGGATCGCGGGCAGCTCGCCGTTCAGGCCGGGCTGGAGATCGTAGATGCGGAGCGGGGCGTACTGGTACTCCGTCTCGCCGACCGCATAGCGGCCGTCGGGCGTCGGCGTGAAGGTGTGTCCGCCGCGAACGCCGGCCACCCCCACGATGGAGGTGAGCAGGCGAGGGCTCCGCAGGTCGGTGATGTCGTACACGTAGTATCCCCCGGTGCCGCCCCCGTAGAAGCGGTCCTGGCCGCTGGCCGGGTGGAAGCCGACGTAGAAGTCGTGGTAGCCGCGCAGCCGGCCCGTGCGACGCCCCTGCTCCTCCGCCGCCGGGGGCACGGGGACCCGCGCCGCGAGCCAGCTTTCACGGGCCTTCCCCTCCACGACGTTCCCCAGATCGTAGACGTGGGCGAACGGGCCGGAGACGGTGGAGAGGAGGTAGACCCGCCCGTCGGAGTGCCGGTACACGAAGATGTTGTGGAAGCCCCCGGGCAGCTCGGGCTCCCGGATCCGGGCCACCTCCTTCACCTTCGCGGGATCAGGGAGCCCGGTGACGTCGAGCACGACCGCCCCCAGATCCGGGTCCGGCCCTCCCTGGCCGAACTGGAGGGACTGGACGACGTAGTAGCGTCTCTTCCACTTGAACTGCTTCACGTCCATCCCGCCCGTCCGCTGGTGGAGCTCCTGGTTCTCGATCCGCCACCGGTAGATCACCCGCGGACTCGAGGGATCGCTGATGTCGATGACGTCCAGCCCCTTCTCCCCGACGTCCCGATACTGCATGCGGGCCACGTAGGCGAACGGCCGGGAGAGATCCTGCTCGATCTCCACGTCGGCCACGCTGAGAGCGGGTCCCAGCGGCAGGTGGCCGAGAACCTCGATGCCGCCCCCCCGGCGCTCCAGGTACGCCTGCTGGGCTCCCAGCGGAGCCGGCGGGAGCGCCCCGAGGGCGCCCCCGGCCAGGAGAACCGGCACCCACGCCCGCACCGTTCCGTGTCTCATGGTCCTCTCAGTCTCCGCTGTCCTCGTCGGTCGTCATCCGGACGGCGCCCTCTGGACCGTTCTCCCAGTCCTGGGCGCTGGAGACGTTCGGCATTCCCCAGTCGTGGCCGTTCCACCCCTGGAACCCCTCCATGCGGAAGGTCCAGAAGCCGGTCGTCATGTCGCTCACGACGATGAGGCCGTCGGCGTTCCGCACGTCCACTCCGAACGCCCCGTTGAAGATGGAGGAGGGATTGCTGGGGTCGGCCGACGGTCCGAGGTACGTGTCGTAGTAGCCCACCGTGATCGGGTTCGCGGGGTCCTGCATGTCGAACACCTGGAGCCCGTCCAGGTAGCCGGAGACGAAGACGTACGGCCAACGGACCTCGTGGTTGTGGGCCAGGTTCTTCCAGTTCGCTGTCCAGGCGCCGATCGGGGCGCGGATCGTCGGCACCTCGCCGTTCAGGCCGGGCCGGAGATCGTAGATGCGGAGCGGGGCGTACTGGTACTCCGTCTCGCCGACGGCGTAGTTGCCATCGGGCGTCGGGGTGAAGGTATGGCCCCAGCGGACGCCGGAGACGCCGGTGATCGAGGTGAGGAGCGTCGGGCTCTGGAGGTCGGTCACGTCGTAGATGTAGTAGCCGCCCGACCCGCCCCCGTAGAAACGGTCCTGGCCGGTCGCCGGGTGGAAGCCGACGTAGAAGTCGTGGTAGAACCCGCCGGGGACCGGCAGGGCCGCGGACTCCGGGCTCGGCGGCACGGGGACGTTCGCCACCCGCCAGTCGGACTCCGGCTTTCCCTCCACGACGTTGCCCAGATCGTAGACGTTGGCGCCCGGGCCCCGGATCGTGGTGAAGAGGTACACCCGCCCGTCGGAGTGCCGGTAGATGAAGATGTTGTGAAAACCCCCGGGGTGCTCCGGCTCCCGGATGCGGGCCACCTCCTTGACCTTCGCGGCGTCGGGGAGTCCGGTGACGTCGAGGACGACCGCCCCCAGGTCCGTGTCCGGGCCTCCCTGGCCGAACTGGAGGGATTGGACGACGTAGTAGCGGTTCTTCCACTTGAAGTGCTTCACGTCCATCCCGCCCGTCCGTTGGTGAAGCTCCTGGTTCTCGATCCGCCACCGGTAAACCACCCGCGGACTCGAGGGATCGCTGATGTCGATGATGTCGGTGCCCTTGGTGCCCGTCGGGCCGAACGCCATCCGGGCGACGTAGGCGTACGGCCGGGAAAGCTCCTGCTCGACGTCGAGGTCTGCCACGCTGAGCGCCGGCCCGAGCGGGCGGTGCCCGAGGACCTCGATGTTGGGAGTCCCGCGCGTCACCACGGGCTGGCTCGGCTGGGCGAGAGCGGGGTGGGCGAGGATCGCCGGACCCGCCGCCACGAGGAGGGCGCCGGCACATGCCGAGGTGAAAGGGTTCTTAGCCGACGGGAATCTTCGCCTCATCTCTTCCTCCTGCTGCGACGTCGTCACGATGAACTCGAGGCCCACGGTCGCGGCTGAGCGCACCCAAAGACCCCTGCGCGCGGCCGCGACATGACTCGGACCGGCTCCTGGCACCGGAAGGTACTTCGCCGTGGTCCGTCCGCGCACGTGTGCGGCGGCCATGGCGGCGGCACCTGGACGGGGGGCGATGGCCGGCGGCGAGGCCGAAGGGCGACCGGGGTGGGAGCCGGCGGCGTGATCATGGCTGGGCCGCGAAGACGAGGTCCGTCCGCGTGGTGCGCCCCGCCTCGACCTCCACCGTGTCTCGCACCGAGGTGTAGCTCGGATGCCAGGCCACCAGCTCGTATCGGCCGGCCGGGATCTCCGTGATCGTGTAAGCGCCTTTCTCGTCGGGCTTCGCGAAGTACGGGTTCGGGAGGACCATGATGTGGGCCTCCATCTGCGGGTGGATGTCGCACAGGACGAGGAGGCTGTCGGGGGCGCGGAACGCCGTCGTCAGCGTGGTGTGGGCCCGCTGGGCGCGGTTGAAGGACGGATTCCGGCGCCGGCCCTTGCTGTATGTGTGAATGTTGTGCAGAGCCGTGTCGCCGTTCGTGATCGTGAGCGCCGCGCGCACGGCGATCGGGAGGACGTGCGGCACGTACGTGAAGTCCTTCTGCGCGAGCACGGCCGGCACGGCCGGAGTGTGCGTGGCGTCCTCGAGGTCACCTCCGAGGAGGTACACGACGACATCGGTGACGCTCTCCCACTCGGGGAGTGGGCCGCCACTCCAGGAGACCCGGCCTTCGAGCCGGCCCCTGGCCTCGTGCGGACCGCCTGCCCCGCTCGCCGGGGCGACGTCCGCCGGAATCCAGGCGATCCCGGCCCACAGGGCCGCCGCGAGGGCGAGCCGACGAGCGGACCTCCGTCCGACGCCCGGGCTCTCCTTCACCGGGCGGGAGAGGGAAGCACCGTGAAGGTGATCGCCATCCCGGATCCCAGGTGCTCGGGAATCTGGCAGTTCAGCATCCAGCGGCCCGGATTCGACATCTCCACCAGGAGATCCACCGTGGCCCCCACCGGAAGGAGCACCGTGTCCCGCCACACGAAGTTGGACTGCCGCACTCCGTCCCTCTCGAGGACGAGGAAGCGCTGTCCGTGCAGATGAATCGGGTGTTGCATCGGATGGAACCCGCGCGCGGGGTTCCGAATCCGCAGCTTCACGATGTCGTGCTGCCGAAACCGCCAGCCGACCGCCGGTCGGAGCTCCGCCGTCCCTCCGCCGGCGACGGGTTCGTGCACGATCCACCGCACCTCCCGACCCGTGGAGAGCCAGTTCATCATCGGCATGGCGTCGTTCCACTCGATCGGTGGGTAGTAGAGCGTGTCCATCGCCATGACCGCGAGGACCACGGTGGGAAGGGCCCCTACCCGGGCGGAGAGCACCAGCTCCCGGTCCACGGGTCGATCGAAGGAATCACGCAGGCCCTCCACGTCGGCCCGCACATCCTCGTTCTCGCGGAGCTCCTCGAACTCCTCGGCGTACTCCTCCTGCACCGCCTTCTCGTCCACGACCACCGCTCCGAGCGTGTCCACCCGCGGCTCGAACACGCCGGCGAAATGGTTCATCGCCTGGATGTGGCTGGTGATCGCCACCCGGCCCGGGGTGGGGAAGTGGACATCGATCACGTAGCGCTGCCCCGGGGCGACCGGCACGTTCGGCACCCGGACCTCCCGCTCGTACTTGCTCAGGTCGGCGGCCACCAGCTTCATCGGCGCCTGGCCCATGGAAAGGTTGAAGGTGCGCGTGTTCGAGGCGTTGGTGACGTAGAACCGGACGACCTCTCCCCTGTGGACCTCGAGGGAGTACGCCGGCTCGCCGTTCACCAGGCGGAGATTGCCGAACCGCCCCATGAGGGCGTTGTTCGGCGCCTCGAACCCGTACGGCAGCAGCCCTTTCTCATCCACCTGCAGGTCGTCGAGCAGGAGGAACGCCTCCCGGTTCACCGGGGCGTAGTAGTCCGTCCGGTCGGGCTCGACGAGGATGTTTCCGTACAGGCCGAGGTCCTGGGCGATCTCCCCGTGCTGATGAGGGTGATACCAGAAAAGCCCGGGATCGTCGAACCGGACCCGGTACACGAAGGACTCCCCGGGGCTGACCGGCTTCTGGGTCAGGCCGGGCACGCCGTCGTAACGGTTCTCCAGCCGGACGCCGTGCCACCGGAGCGTGATGGGAAGCTCGATCCGGTTCCTGAAGCGGACGACGATGGTGGCTCCCCGGCGAACCCGAATCAGGGGGCCGGGCTGCTCTCCGTTGAAACCGTAGAGCTTGACGGCCCGGTCCCCGAGCGTGCGACGCAGGAGGGCCGCCTCGAGGTCGAGCGTGTCTCCGTCGGTCAGCCGGACGACGGACGGAGGGCGCGCCTCCGGGAGCTCGGTCAGGTCTGCCCCCAGCCCGGGAAGGAACGGGGAGACATCGGGCACGAGGTCCCGCAGCCCCGGGAGCATCGGCATCGCCATCTCCATGGGGGGCATCCGCCAGCGGGCGGCCAGAGCCTCCTCTTCCGCCTGTCCGGCCGACCGCGTCTCCACGCGCTCCCCGGCCTGTCCCGCGGTCACGCGCGGGAGCACGGCGAGCAGCAGAGCGGCGGACGCGGCTCCCGGGCTCTTCACGGTGAGGTGAAGCGGTTCACGAGCAGCGGGTACCGACGCTCCCGGGTGGCTGTGCCGCGGCCCACGCCTTCAGCAGCCGATGCCGTGTGCCTCGAAGATCCCGTGTCCTCGCATCGTGTGCATCAGCCCGCTCGGGGAGAGAGCGGTAAGGAGGATCGGGCCCTTCCACGTCGAGACCTCCGTGCTCGTTTCGGCCGTCACGAAGACGAGGAACTTGTTCCAGTCGACCTGGCCCGAGACGACCCCGCCCTCTCCCAACACGCCGAGCTTCCTCACCCTGTCCAGCTCGGGGGTGGCGACCCACACGACATACGAGAGGCCGGGTCGCCGACGGAGCTGCTGAACCGCCACCTTGAGGTCGAACAGGTAGTGTCCGGCCGGGGAGACGGAGACTCCGAACGGCGAGGTGGCCATCGTGAGCTCCACGTAGCCCGACCCCCCGCCGGTGGAGGAGGTGGCTTTGAGGAGCACCCTCTGTGGGTCCGCGGTCGGGCAGGCCCAGAGGCCGGCGGACGGCGTAGAGAGGACAGTCCCGCCCGAGGCCGACGGCAGACGCGAGTCGGCCGGAGCGAGCGCCACCAGGGCGAGCGCGAACGGAGCCACGGCGAGCCGTCGGACCGAGCCCTTCCGCGTCGAGGCGCGAGCCGCGGCGAGCGGCCGCTCCCTCCGGGCGCGGGTCGGGCATCCGGAGCGACTGACGGCCCATCGCGTCATCCCGCTACACCTCGATGATCCGAGGCCGCCGGTCGGCCGCCTCGCTCTCCAGGGTTCGCTCCATCCGGGTCCGCACTCGCCGAATCAGCGCCGTCCGGACGGGACGCACGAGCAGAAGAATCCCGGCCAGGTCCGTGAAGACGCCCGGGGTGATGAGGACGATGCCGGCCCCCAGGATCAGGAGGCCGTGTACCAGCTCCTCGCCCGGCAACCGTCCCTCTCCGAGCTCGGCCTGGACCGCGCGCCAGCTCCGCAGTCCCTCCCTTCGGGCCAGCCACGCCCCTGCCATCCCGGTCCCGAGGACCAGGAGGAGCGTCGGCCCGAATCCGAAAAGCGCTCCCAGCCGGATGAGGACGACAAGCTCCACCAAAGGGACGAGGGTGAAGAGCAGGAAGAGGCGGAGGAGCATCGGATTCAGCTCCACTCCCGGGGCGCAGGCGCCCGCTCCGCGTGTCGTATCGTCGGCATGCCGGGTCTCAGAAGCCCATCACGGCCCGCACCTTCGGATCGATGCGGTCCGGCGTCCAGAACGGCTTCCACACGAGGTTCACCTCCGCCGTCTCCACTCCCGTCACGGAGGCGGCGGCGGCCTGGGCGCCGCTGAGAATCTGGCCGCCGGCCGGGCACCCGGGGCTGGTCAGAGTCATGGTCACCCGGGCGTTCCCGTCCTCCACCTCGATGTCGTACACGAGTCCGAGCTCCACGATGCTGAAACCCAGCTCCGGGTCCTTCACCAGGCGAAGCGCCTCACGGATCCTCTCCACGGTCTCCGGAGGTGCCGAGGCGGCATCCGAGCTTCCGTCCCGGGAGGCCTCCCCCGGCGGTGCTTCCCGACTGCGGTCCGTCTCCTCCATCGCTCTTCGTCCTTCCTGAGGCTTGCCTCTCACCGCCGCCCGCGCTCCTGTCCGGAAGCTGTGGGACGCGTTGCCCTCGCGCCAGCGGTTCGTGGATCCGATACCCGCCTGAGCGTCCGAAGGTCGGTGCCGAGGTCAAAAAGTCGGCTCACGCCCCGCGCGCGCTCGGGGAGGTGGGCACGGCCCACCGCGGTTCTTCCACGGCCTGCTAGAGCTCCCTCTCCACCTCGGAGAGCGGCGGGCGCTGCCGCACAAGCTCTTGGCACCGTCGGAGCTCGTCGTTGGCGTTGATGAGAATCGCCCCGCACAGGCGGCCCTGCACTCCGCAGAGAGCGAGCGATCGCCCGGCTTCCGGTGCTCCGCGGAGGATCACTCGGTCCGCCTCGGCGGGCCGGCCGAAGACGCTGATCCCTAGGTCGAAGACGTGGGTGAAGAAGTAGGACAGGTGATCATACGGCTGCCGATCCCCCGCCATGTTCCGACCCACACACTTGCCGTGCGCCCTGGCGTGATCCCAGTGCTCCACCCGGGTAAGATGGCCGGAGAGGGGGTCCGGAAAACGGGCCGCGTCTCCGGCCGCGTAGATGTGGTCGTGACTCGTCTCTCCGCATCCGTTCACCACGATCCCGTCATCCACCTCCAGGCCGGCCTCGGCGGCAAGCTCCGTTCGGGGGACGATCCCGAGCCCGGCCACGGCGAGCTGACAGGGGAGCTCTACCCCGTCATCGAGGAGCGCGGCGATCAACCGCCCACCCGACCCGTGCAGCTCGCGCGGTCGGCTCCCGAGGCGGAAGCGGACGCCGCGGGCCTCGAAATACTCCTGCATGAACTTCGACAGCTCCGGAGGCAGCAGGCCGGGCCATACCCGGTCGGCCGCCTCCACCACCGTGCAGCTCACGCCCAGCTTCGTCAGCGAGGAGGCGAGCTCCATCCCGATGAAGCCGGAGCCGACGAGAACCGCCTGCTCCGCCCCGAGGGCTGCCGCCCGTATCCTCTCGGCGTCCTCGACGGTCCGCAGGGTGAAGAGGCCCTGGAGCTCGGAGCCGGGGATCTCCAGCGCGCGGGGGCGACCGCCGGTGGCCAGCAGGACGTGCCCGCCGCGGTACGCGGCGCCTCCGGAGGTCGTCACGGTGAGCTCACGCGGTTGCAGCCCGACCGCTCGCTCCCCGAGCCGGAGGGTGATGCCCGCCTCCCGCTCGAACCAGCCGCGCGGCTTGATGTGGAGCAGCTCCCGGGGAGCCTCCGACGCCTGCACGTACTCCTTGGACAGAGGCGGCCGGTGATAGGGAGGCTCGCTCTCCTCCGCCAGCATCAGGACGGAGCCCTCCGCGTCCCCCGCCCGCACGCCGTCCACGGCGGAAGCCGCCGCCAGGCCACCCCCCACGATCAGATACTCGAACTCTCGGCTCACGGAATCGCCGCGCCGCGGGAGCGGGCCACGTCCCAGACGAGACGGCGCGGACGACGGCCGGTCATGGCGGTCTCGCCTCTCTGGACAGCTCGCGGATAAAGCCGTCTCACCGGGCGGCGAGGGCGGCGTGCAGCAGCTCGACCGGGTGCACGGCGCGGGTGGTGAGGCCGGCCCGCCACAGGCCGGCTCCGAGGTGCATGATGCATCCCGGGTTCCCGGTGGCCACCCAGTCGTACGCCCCGGCGCGGATCTCTTCCACCTTCGGGGCCAGCGCCCGGCCTGCAAGTCCCGGATGCAGAAGGCCGTAGACGCCCGCCCCCCCGCAACAGTCCGAGGCGGAGGGGAGGGGGTCGACCCGGGCGCCGTCGATGCGCCGGAGCACGGTGAGAGGTTCCTCCCGGACACCCTGGGCGTGCAGAAGGTGACAGGGCGCATCGTACGCAATGCTCCCGCGGAGGCGTCCCCCGAGCGGGTGAGGAGCCGCGGCCAGGAGCTGGGTGATGTCGCGGACCCTCGCCGCCGCGGCCCGGGCCCGCCGCTTCCAGGCACCGTCTTCCGCCAGCCAGCGGTCGTACTCGCGGAGCGCGGCTCCGCACCCGGCGGAGTCCGCGACGAGCCACTCGGCCCCGCTCGCTTCGAACGACCGGATGTTGCGTCGCGCCATGCGCCGGGCCGTTTCGGGGAAGCCTGCATGGGCGTGCAGGGCGCCGCAGCATCCCTGGCCGGGCATCGGGACCTCCCGGTACCCGGCGGCCGCGAGGGTCGCCCGGGTGGCGGCCTGAACGTGGGCGAAGAGCCCCTCCATCACGCAGCCACGGAGCAGGCTGACAGAGGCGGTGAGCTCCTCCGGGGCACCCGATTCCCCGCCCTCGCCCGCCGGAGACGACGAGAGGACGTCATCCGCCTGGGCGCCCACCCCCCGTGGATCGGTCACCGCGGGGAGGGTCCCGCTCGGCAGGGAGAGAGGTGCGGGGGCTGTCGCGTGCAGCAGAGCCGCCGCCGTCCCGGTCCGCCCGGGGAGATGCCGGGCCGCGCGCGCGATCCCGGAGCGCCTCAGGAGCCGAAGCAACGGGTACGTCACCCGGCGGGCCCCGCCGGTGAGGCTCCACAGCGCTCCACGGGCGGCGATCCCGCGGAGGCGCTTCAGCAGTCCCGAAACGGCCCGCGTTCGGGCGGTGGTTCGCGCGTCCGCCCGAGCCCGCTCGAGCAGCGCCCCGAACTCCACTCCCGCCGGGCACACCGTCTCGCACGCCCGACATCCGAGACAGCGGTCGATGTGGAGCCGAAAGGCGTGCTCCGTGCCCACACGGCCCTCCGCGGCGGCCCGCATCAGGTAGATGCGACCACGGGGGGAATCGTTCTCGTCGCCCAGCATCCGGAAGGTGGGGCAGGCGGGGAGGCAGAGCCCGCAGTGCACGCAGGTCAGCAGTGCTTCCCGGCTCCGGGCGAGGCTCAGCCGCGAACGATCCGCCGGCCCCGTCGGAGCGCCGGGACGACGTTGCGGGACCGCCGTTCTCACGGCTCCGGCGCTGGCGTCGGGTCGGAGGAGGAGTGGTCGTGAACGATCTTCCAGTGCCCTTCGATCCGGTTCAGAAGGAGCGTGAACGGCCCGGAGGAAGTCACCGCCCCCCCGCTGTGCAGGACGTAGCGGGCCGTGACGAGCGCGTACATGGGTCCGATCGGCCGGACTCGCAGGCTCTCGAAGCGCAGACTGTCCCGCTCCGCCCGAGGAGCGAAGAGCGGGGCATATCGCTCCCGGATGGCTTCGAAACCCAGACGGAGGCCGTCCCTCCCGATGTAGGTGGTGGAGGGGGCCCGCTCGTAATCGGAGAGAAACGCCTCCAGATCGCCCCGGTTCCAGGCCGCCGCGGAGGAGGCCAGCATCTGAGAGATCTGAGAGCGAAGGTCCGGAGCTTCCTCGGGGGTCTCCGACGGCTCGACCCGTACGATGCGGCAGCCCGTCACGAGGCAGCCGAGGCCCAGGAGGGAGAGAGCGACGGCGAGAGCGCGGACCGGGTGCCCGCGGCCGACGGCCGCTCCGCGCGGACCTCCCGCCGGAGGGGGGGATCTCCTCCCGGACGGCAGGCGACGTGCCCCGGACGGCCGCGCGGCTCTCATCCCGCGGCCAGGTCGCTCCGCAGCCGGCGCGCGGAGAGCTCGATCGCCCGTTCGAGGCTCGCGTTGCTGCCGCGGAACGGGTGGGCGGCGTTCATCGTGTGGGTCCCTCCCTCGATCCATACGAGCTCGGCCCCGTCACCGGCCGCCGCTTTCAGCGCCTCGGCATCTTCGGGGGGCACGCTCTCGTCGGCTGTCCCATGGAGTACGAGGTACGGGATCCGGAGCGCCGCGGCCGCGACCCGAGGATCGAGCCGGTCGCGGTTGGCCCGGATGTCGTCCAGGACGTTCCGTTCCAGCGGCATCATCTGGCCGGTGCGCCGGTTCTCGATGTACACCGTCTCACCTGCCTCCCAGCGCTCGGCGTACGCCTCCTGGTAACGCTCCACCGACGCGACCGCCGCCCAGGTGACCAGGGAGTGGACCTGGGAGCGGAGGCTGGCCTTGAGAATCGCCGTGGCGCCCCCCCGGCTGTGGCCCAGCAGGCCGAAGCGCCGAGCCGCGGGGAGCTCGAGCTCGCCCAGCCGGCCGGCCGCCAGTCGGTCCATGACGGCCTCGAGGTCCTGGAGCTCCCGAGTGAAGGTGTTGCGGCCGAAGCGCTCCAGCTCGTCGAAGGTGTCGAGCGACTCGCCGACGCCGGAGCCGGTGAAGTTGAAGCAGACCGACACGCAGCCCGTGCGCCGGGTGAGCTCCTCCGTCAGGTACGGGAAGAAGCCCCAGTCCTTGAACCCCTTGAAGCCGTGGCAGACGACGATCGCCGCCTCCGGAACCGCCGTCTCCGGCAGCCATGCATCTCCCCGGATGCGGTCGCCGGTCGGCAGAGGGAAGACGAAGGGCGTGTGGCGGGCCTCCCCGCCCCTTCCGCGGGTCGCCGTCATCTCTCCTCTCGCCGCCGTAACGGGAGCCACTCCGACTCGGCGCATCCCGCTCTGCGGTTGACGCCCCGCGCCAGGGTGAAAAGAAGGTCGGACAGCCGGTTCAGGTACGGCACGACCGCCTCCGCCAACTCGGGCTGCTGCTCCAGGAGTCGGACCACGGCCCGCTCCGCCCGCCGGCAGACGGTACGGGCGACGTGCAGCTGGGCGGCCGCGGGGTGGCCGCCCGGGAGGACGAAGGCATCCAGCTCGGGAAGCTCCGCCTCCAGCCGGTCGATCCACTCCTCCAGCGCCTGGGTCCGACTCGCGGAGAAGCCGGGAATCACCCCGCGCCGGACGGCCGCCTCCGGCTCGGCGGCCGCCAGGCGAGCGCCGATGGAGATCAGATCCTCCTGCACGGCCTCCAGCTTCTGGCGATCGGCGAGGCCTTCCTCGTCCAGGGCCAGGGCGAGGCCGATCGCGGCGCTCAGCTCGTCCACCGAGCCGTACGCCACGACCCGGAGGTCGGTCTTCGGCACGCGCTCCTTGCCGAGCAGGCCCGTCTCTCCCCGGTCCCCGCCCCGCGTGTAGATCTTCATTTCGCTTCGTCCTGATCCTCTCGGGGAGAAGCCGGGCTCGCCCGCCTTCATACGTAGTCGGCGATCCAGCCCCGGGGACCGCCCCCGAGCGCCCGGATCACCTTCTCTTCCAGCGCCCGAACCTCAGGGACGCGCCGCTCTTCTGCCAGGGCATGCTCCCTGGGCCCGCCGCGCTCGACCGCCACGGAGGCTTCGACGGCCGCTGCCAGGAGCCGTTCGAGCAGGGTGGCGGAGGCGGCCGGATCCGCCGGGCGCCGGTAGCCACACCGGAGGACGCCGAGCAGGGGGTACCCCTCCAGGAGGCCCGGATGCTCATCCAGCGTTGCGGCGAGGCGACGCGCCAGCCGGGCCCACCCGCTGGGCTGCACGGTACAGCGCAGGACCACGGAGCTCAAAGAACGTGGCCTCTGCTTCGCCACCGTCCCACCTCCCTCCGCGCCCGATCCCTGCCCCTCGTCGCGGGAAGAGCGAATCTCCACTCGCCGCTTCGCCGCCCACACCTCGAGCCGCTCCTGTCGTGCCCGCACGGACTCGGGCGATCCGGCCAGGGTCAGGTGGAGCGCTCCTCCGCCGGTACCAAGCACCCGCCGCCACGTCAGGGTCTCGGGGGACAGCTCCTCTTCCGCCGTGCCCGTGGCGAGCTGGCCGGCCAGGGCGAGTCCATCGTTCCCCTCCAGGCCGTAGGTGATCCTCTCGCGCGGGCAGGGCCACAGCCGAAAGCTCACCTCCACCAGCGTCCCCAGGCGGCCGTGGCTGCCGCAGCACAGCCCGTGCAAGTCGTAGCCCGCCACGTTCTTCATCACCGGCCGCCCCCAGCGAAACTCCCTCCCGTGGGGCGAGACGAGGCGGCAGGCCAGCACGTGTCGGCAGGTCCGCCCGTACCGTAGGTCGAACGCGGTGGGCCGGGCGGCCGCCGCCAGGCCTCCGGCCGATCCGGGCTCCGCGCCACCCGCTCCTCCCGAGCCGCCGGGCGGGCCGTCGCCCCCGGGGATCCCATCCGTCGGCCCGCCGGGCCCGGTCCACCCTTCCGCCGGCGGAAGCCACTGACCCTCGGCCGCGAGGATCTTCCTCAGCCGCGAAAGGCGCATCCCCGCCCCCACGGTGATCACGAGATCGCGCGGCTCGTAGTCCACGACCTCCGCCAGGCGGGCGGTCGAGATGACCCGAGTCCCCTCGGCGGCGAGCGTCTCGTCGACGTCCGGAGGCACCGCCCGGGCCGGACGGCCCGTCACCGCGACCGGCCCGCGCGCCCTCTCCGCCGCGGAGCGCGGCCCGGCCCCCTCCGCCTCGACGAGCCGCTCCGCGAGCTCCGCCGCGCTGGAGGGAAGGATCCAGGTCATCGGGGCGCCGCCGCCGTCTCGGACGGGATCACCTTCCCCGCGTTGCACAGCCCCCGCGGGTCGAGCGCCTCCTTGACCGCCCGGAGGGCGGAGAGCTCGGCGGGAGAGAAGATGAGCCGCATCGCCTCGCGCTTGTCCAGCCCCACCCCGTGCTCGCCCGTGATCGTACCCCCCGCCTCCACGCAGAGGGCCAGGATCTCGCGGTTCGCGCGCTCCACCCGCTTCACGAGCTCCGGATCCCGCCGGTCCAGCGGCAGGTTCGGGTGGAGGTTGCCGTCCCCCGCGTGGAAGAAGTTGCACACCTCCACCCCGTGCCGCTTCGCGATGGCCTGGATCCGCGGGAGGAGTGCGGTCAGCGCCGTCCGCGGCACCGCGGCGTCCTGGATCATCACCTCCGGAGCCCTACGCCCCAGGGCCCCGTACGCCCTCTTCCGGGCCCGCCACACCCGCTCGCGCTCCGCCTCATCCCGGGCGATGCGCAGCTCGCGCGCCCCGCACCGCCGGGCGGCTTCCGCGGCTCCGAGGAGGTCCGCCTCCGTTCCTTCCTCCTCCCCCTCGAACTCCACAACCAGGGCGGCCGCTACATCGGTCGGCAGGCCGGCCGCGTACGGGGACCCCTCCACGATGCGGATCGTCGCGCGGTCGATGAGCTCCAGGGCGACGGGGAGGTATCCGGCGGCCAGGATCTCGCTCACCGCCCGTCCGGCGTCGGCCAACCGGTCGAAGAGAATCAGGGCCGTCCGGACAGCGGGCGCGCGGGGAAAGAGACGGACCGTGATCTCGGCGGCGATCCCCAGGGTGCCCTCCGAGCCGACGAAGAGACCGGCGAGGTCGAGCCCGCCGTCCTCGCCGCGCCCGAAGCAGCGAGGGGTGCCGTCCGGGAGCACGACGAGGAGCTCCAGGACGTGGTCCGTGGTCACGCCGTGCTTGAGGCAGTGAGGCCCCCCGGCGTTCTGGGCCACGTTGCCACCGATCGTGCAGGCCGCTGCGCTGGCAGGATCGGGCAGGTACCGAAGTCCGTGCGGGGCAGCGGCTTCCGTGAGGGCACCCGTCTGGACTCCCGGCTGGGCCCTCGCGAGTCGGTCCTCCGGAATCAGCTCGAGGATCCGATTCATGCGGGTCGTGCACACCAGCACCTCGCGGCGAGCCACCGCCCCGCCCGCGAGCCCCGTCCCCGCCCCTCGCGGCACGAACGGGATTCCCGCCTCGTGCAGACAGGCCACGCTCTCGCGGAGCTGGGTCGTCGAAGTGGGAAAGACGGCGGCCAGCGGGGCACCGCGCAGCTGAGTGAGGGCATCGGACTCGTAGGCGAGGAGTCGATCGGGCTTGAGGATGAGGCCGCGCGAACCGACGATCTCTCGGAGCCGGCGGCCCACGGGACGGGGGAGGGATGAGCGGGGCCGGGAGTTCACCTGGCCACCTTAGAGGCGTCCCGCTGGTGGGGCAAGCGCCCGGCTCGGGGGCTCTTGTGGCGCGTCCGAAGCGGATCCTGGGCTCGGGGGTCGGGTTGACACCCATTTCCGCCCAACGTACCATATCGGCACGTTGCGGGGTGGAGCAGTCTGGTAGCTCGTCGGGCTCATAACCCGAAGGTCGCGGGT
>JBHHYJ010000001.1:0-200663 GCA_046757485.1 Gemmatimonadota bacterium | reverse complement strand
CAGCTCGTGTCGTGAGATGTTGGGTTAAGTCCCGCAACGAGCGCAACCCCCGCCCGTAGTTGCCAGCGGATCATGCCGGGGACTCTACGGGGACTGCCGGTGACAAACCGGAGGAAGGTGGGGATGACGTCAAGTCATCATGGCCCTTATGTCCAGGGCGACACACGTGCTACAATGGCCGGTACAGAGGGCAGCGAGCCCGCGAGGGGGAGCGAATCCCAAAAAGCCGGTCCAAGTTCGGATTGGAGTCTGCAACTCGACTCCATGAAGCCGGAATCGCTAGTAATCGTGGGTCAGCCATACCACGGTGAATACGTTCCCGGGCCTTGTACACACCGCCCGTCAAGCGATGGAAGCTGGGGGTACCCGAAGCCGGTGGCCTAACCTTCGGGAGGGAGCCGTCGAAGGTAAACTCAGTGACTGGCGCTAAGTCGTAACAAGGTAGCCGTAGGGGAACCTGCGGCTGGATCACCTCCTTTCTAGGGAGCAATCCCAAGCCAACCCGCACGCCACTCGCCTTCTGTCTTGCTTGCATAGATGCGCGAGGCCTCCGCTCGCACCCGGCGAGGGAGGCCGCTTTCTTTCATCACCTTCGTTTTCCCTCGGGTATCGGATACCGGCGATCGCACAGCCTCGAGAGTCGGCCTCGGAGCCGACGACAGCGGAGAGGAGCTCCGCGGCCCCCGACCACGGCCCGGATCACCGGGCCGGCTTCGTGGCCCTCGTGGGCCTGCCGAACGTCGGCAAGAGCACGCTTCTGAACCGCCTCGTGAGCACCCGCCTCGGGATCGTCACTCCGAAGGCGCAGACCACGCGCCGCCGGGTGACGGGGATCTACACGGACGACGCTCACCAGGCCGTCTATTTCGACACCCCCGGAATCCTGTCGCCCCGATACCTGCTCCAGGGAGCGATGCAGGAGGAGATCTGCTCGGCTCTCAGAGATGCCGACCTTCTCGTCTACGTGGTGGACGCGGGGTTTCCTCCCAGCCTCGAGGGAGCCCGGGGCTTTCGACCCCCGGCGGGGACGCCCGCCCTCCTGTGCGTCAACAAGACGGACCGGGTCCCGGCCGGGCGTGCGCGGGAGCTCCGGCGGGAGTTCGAAGCCGCTTCATGGACCCAGGTCCTGTGCACGGCGGCCGTGGCGGGGCACGGCGTCCCGGAGCTTCAGGGGGCGATCCTCGGCCGGCTCCCCCGTTCGCCGCCGCTCTACCCGAAGGATGAGATCTCCACTCAGCCGGTTCGTTTCTTCGCCGCGGAGTTCATTCGCGAGACCTGCTTCGAAAGGCTGGGCGAGGAGGTCCCCTACTGCGTCGCGGTCCGGATCGATGAGTTCAGGGAACGGGCTCCGGAGCGCCCCATCTACATCGCGGCCACCCTGTTCGTCGAGAAGAGATCCCAGAAGGGCATCGTCGTCGGCGCCGGGGGCCGGAAGATCCGGGAGATCGGAACGGCCGGACGGGGAAAGATCGAACAGTTCCTCGGTCGAGGAGTGTATCTCGAGCTGCGCGTGAAGGTTCTGGCCAACTGGCGCCGGCGTCCGGGGGCGCTTAGGATGCTGGGGTTTCATGCCCTTCCCAAGGAGCCGTGACATGGCCCTGGACGAGCGCCTGCTCGAAATCCTGGTCTGCCCCCAATGCAAGGGGGAGCTGGAGTACCGCGAAGAGGAGGAGGCACTCCTGTGTCACGCGTGCCGCCTCCGGTACGCGATCCGGGACGACATCCCGATCATGCTCATCGATGAGGCGGAATCGTTCTAGCCGCCTGTCCGCCCGTCTTTCGAATCACGCCGCTCTCCCCGCGTCCTTTCTCGGTCCGGAGCCGGGTCCGTGACCGGGTCTGACCCGACGGGCTCGCCGAAGGAAGCCGCTCCGGCCCGCGGCTCGGCCGTGGAGCCCGAGGAGATCCTCCGATACCTCCGGAAGAAGGCCCAGCATCCCCTGAAGGCGAGGGAGCTGGCCAAGCGTCTGGGCGCGGAGGCTCCCGGCGCGTACGGCCCGTTCCGAGAGCTCCTGGACGAGCTGGAAGCGGACGGGCTCGTCTACCGCCAGCGGAAGGGGCGGTACGCCGTACCGGAGAATCTGAACCTCGTGGTGGGCCGGGTGGATGTGACGCGCGCGGGTGACGGGTTCGTGGCCGGCGGGCCGGACCGGGAGGATCTCTTCGTTCCCGCCGCCCGCCTTCGGGGAGCCGTGGAGGGCGACACGGTCGTGGCCCGCGTGGAGCGGCGACCTCGGGGGCGGAACGCCGAGGGGACGGTGATCCGGGTCCTGCGGCGCGCGTGGAGGCAGGTGGTGGGGACGTACCGCCGGAGGCGCAACTACGGCTTCGTGGCGGCCGGTGAGCCTCCTCTGGGAGTGGAGTTCTTCATCCCTCCCGATCTGGAAGCCGACGCCCGGGACGGCCAGGTTGTGCTGGTGGAGGTGACGGAGTGGGGGGAGGGGGAGGCGAGCCCGGTGGGGCGGGTGGTCCGCGTGCTCGGGGACCCGGACGAGCCGGGCGTGGACGTGCTCTCCATCCTCCTCGGGCGGCAGCTTCCCCTCGAGTTCCCCGCCGACGTGTCGGGGGAGGCGGAGAGGATCGGGCGGCGGGGCATCCGCTCTCGGGAGCTCGAGGAGAGAGAGGACCTGCGCGACCGGCTCACCTTCACCATCGATCCTGCCGACGCCCGGGACCACGACGACGCTCTCTCCGTGAAGATCCTGGAGAATGGCTGGCTGGAGATCGGCGTGCACATCGCCAACGTGGGCTTCTACGTGGAGCGCGGCGGGGCCCTGGACGCGGAGGCGCTGGAACGAGGAACGAGCGTCTACCTCGTCGATCGGGTCGTTCCCATGCTCCCGCACGCGCTCTCCAGCGGTCTGTGCTCCCTGGTGCCCGACGAGGACCGCCTCACCCTGTCGATCCTCTTCCGGGTGAGCCTCCGGGGAAAGGTGGATTCCTTTCGCCTGGTGCGTAGCGTGGTGCGGAGCCGGCATCGCCTCTCCTACGACGAGGCTCAGGAGATCCTCGACGGAGAAGGGGGAGGAAGCGAGGAGCTCGCCGTGGCGCTGGCCCACCTCTGCTCCGTGAGCCGGGAGCTGCGACGGCAGCGAGCGGCGCGGGGAAGCATCGACTTCGACCTTCCCGAATCCCGAGTGCTGCTCAACGCGGCGGGCGAGCCGACGGACATCCAGCGCGTGCTCCGGCTCGAGTCCCATCTCCTCATCGAGGATTTCATGATTCTCGCCAACGAGACGGTGGCCCGGCTCGCGCTCCGGGAGCGGCTCCCGTTCCTGTTTCGGGTGCACGAGGAACCGGATCCGGAGAAGCTCGAGCAGCTCAGGGCGCTCGCCGAGACGTTCGGGCAGACGCTGCCCCGCCGGAAGGTGCGCCCCACCGACCTCGCCCGGCTGGTGGAGCGGGCGGAGGGAACGCCGCAGGAACAGCTCCTGACGATCGCCACCCTGCGGAGCATGAAGCAGGCGCGGTACGGGACCTCCAACCTGGGCCACTTCGGGCTCGCGTCGCAGGCGTACTCCCATTTCACCTCGCCGATCCGGCGGTACCCCGATCTCGTCGTCCACCGGCAGCTCGCCCGCTGGCTGACGGACGGGGCGGCGGCCTGCCGCGGCGTGGACCGGAGCCGACTCGAGGAGATCGCGCGCCATTGCTCGCGGCGAGAGCGGCTGGCGATGGCCGCGGAGCGGGACTCCGTGGAGCTGAAGAAGATCGAGTTCATGGAGCGGCATCTCGGGGACGAGTTCCAGGGGACGATCAGCGGCGTGGCGGCGTTCGGGCTCTTCGTGCTCCTCGATGCGTACCATGTGGAGGGGCGGGTCCACGTGAGCACGCTGGAGGACGACTACTACGTCTTCCTGGAGGCGCAGCATGCCCTCGTCGGGCGGCGGCGGCGGCGCCGGTTCCAACTGGGCGACCCCGTCCGGGTCCAGGTGGCCCGGGTGGACCGGGAGGAGCGCCGGATCGACTTCGAGCTCCTGCCGCGGCACGGCTGAGACAGCGACGGCGGCACGTCCCGGCGGTCCGCGGGACATCTCCGCTCCGGATCCGGGCTCCCCGGCCGGGGCGGCCCACGGGGGCCGTCCGGCTCCGAGCTTGACCGCTTCGGAGCGCGTCTCTACACTCGCCGCCGACCGGGGAACCGTTCCCTCACGACAGCAACTCGGATGGAGCGACGATGACGCAGGTGGCCACGTACCGGGACAAAATCACACAGCAGCGGGAGCGACTGGATCAGCTACGGGGGTATCTTTGAGATCCCCGCCAAGCTGGAGGAGCTCGGCAAGCTCGAGGAGCGGATGGCGGGGCCCGAGTTCTGGGAGAACGCCGACCGGGCCCGCGAGGTCATCGCGCAGGCGAACCGCCTGAAGGAGTGGACGGAGCCGTGGGGCCGGCTGTCCGATCGACTGGAAGAGGCGGCGGCGCTCACCGACCTGCTGGAAGAGGAAGAGGAGGAGGACGAGGAGCTGCTGGCCGAGCTCCACTCCGAGCTGACCGGAGTCGAGAAGGGGCTGGCCGAGCTGGAGCTGCGCAACATGCTCCGAGGCGAAGACGCGCACCGGGACGCCCTTCTCACCATCCACCCGGGGGCCGGTGGCACGGAGTCCCAGGACTGGGCCGAAATGCTGATGCGGATGTACACGCGGTGGAGCGAGACCCGTGGCTTTCAGGTCGAGGTCGTCGACCTGCTCCCGGGTGAGGAAGCCGGCATCAAGTCGGTCACGGTGGAGATCCGGGGGCGCTACGCCTACGGGTACCTGAGCGCCGAGCGCGGCGTCCATCGGCTCGTCCGCATCTCCCCCTTCGACTCCCAGGGTCGCCGCCACACCTCCTTCGCCTCCGTCTTCGTGTATCCGGTGGTCGAGGATGACATCGAGGTGGAGATGGACGAGGAGGACCTCCGCGTCGACACGTTCCGGGCCTCGGGTGCCGGCGGGCAGCACGTGAACAAGACGAGCTCCGCGGTGCGGATCACTCACGAGCCGACGGGGATCGTGGTCTCCTGTCAACAGGAGCGGAGCCAGCACAAGAACAAGGCGAAGGCGATGAAGATGCTGCGTGCCGCCCTGTACCAGCGTCTTCTGGAGGAGCGGGAGGAGGAGCGCCGGGCCCTGGAGAGCGAGAAGACGGAGATCGCTTGGGGCAACCAGATCCGCTCGTACGTCCTCCAGCCGTACACGATGGTCAAGGACCATCGCACGGGCGTGGAGGTGGGCAACGTGCAGGCGGTCCTCGACGGCGAGCTGGACCCGTTCATCGAGGGGTATCTGAAGGAGCACGGAGCCCGCGCCTCGTGAGCGGCGGCGGCCGGCGATCGGAGAGGTGCCCCGAGTGCGGCAAGGTGGCGGGTGCCCTTCGGGAGGGGATCTGCCTCGCCTGTTGGTACACCTCGCCAGAGCGTCCGAAGCCGGTTCGAGATCGCTACGCGAAGCTGGAGCAGCTGCGCGAACGGGGCATAGAGCCGTACGCGTACGGCTTCGAGCGGAGCCATGAGCTGGCGGAGGCTCGCACGGCGTTCGAGGCGGCCGAGTCGGTCGAGGAAGCGGGGTCGATCCGCGTCCGGGTGGCCGGCCGGATCCTGTCGCATCGGGATCTGGGAGGGAGCGCCTTCTCCCACCTGGGAGACCGCTCCGGCCGGCTGCAGGTCTACTTCAAGCGAGATCTCCTGGACGAACGGGGCAACCACCTGCTGGAGCTCCTGGATCTGGGGGATTGGATCGGGGTCGCCGGCTCGCTCTTCCGGACCCGAACCGGTGAGGTCACCGCCCGGGCGGAGGAGCTTACCCTGCTGGCCAAGACGCTTCGTCCGCTGCCGTTCGGGAAGGAGGAGGTCTCCGAGTCGGGGGAGCGGATCGTCCATGGCGGCTTCTCGAACGTTGAGTCCCGCTACCGCCGCCGGTACGCCGACCTGGCCGTGAACCCGGAGGTGAGAGAGCTCTTCCTGCTCCGAGCACGGCTGGTGAGCGCGCTGCGGAGCTACCTGGATGGAAGGGGCTTCGTGGAGGTGGAGACGCCTGTCCTGCAGCCGATGTACGGCGGAGCGTTCGCCCGCCCGTTCACCACCCGTCACGAGGCGCTGGATACGAAGCTGTACCTGCGGATCGCCGACGAGCTGTACCTGAAGCGACTCATCGTCGGCAACCTCGACCGGGTGTACGAGATCGGGAAGGATTTCCGAAACGAGGGCATCGACCGGACCCACAATCCCGAGTTCACCATGCTGGAGCTGTACCAGGCGCTCGCCGACTACGAGGGGATGATGGAGCTGGCCGAGGAGATGGTCACGGAGGTGCTGGCCGAGGTGTGCGGAGGGCTGGAGCTCGAGTACGAGGGGAGGCGGCTGGATTTCTCGCGACCCTGGGCTCGGATCTCCTTCACCGAGGGCTTGAGGCGCCACGCGGGTCTGGATCCGGCCGAGGCGACCGTGGCGGAGCTGCGCGAGGCCGCTCGGGCTCTCGGACGCCCGGACGCGGAGCAGCTCACCCGACCGCGGCTGCTGGATCTCCTGTTCGCCGCCCGGGTGGAACCGGCACTCGGCGATCCGACGATCGTGTACGACTACCCCGTGGAGATGAGCCCCCTCGCCAAGCCGAAGCGCGGAGATCCGGCTCTGGCGGAGCGCTTCGAGATGCTCGCCGGCGGACAGGAGATCCTCAACGCGTTCAGCGAGCTGAACGACCCGCTGGACCAGTGGACGCGCTTCGTCGAGCAGGGACGTCAGCGGGAAGCGGGGGACCTCGAGGCACAGCGACTCGATGAGGACTACGTGCGGGCCCTGGAGTACGGGCTGCCCCCCACCGGCGGGCTGGGCCTGGGCGTGGATCGACTCGTGATGCTCGCTTCGGGACGGCCGTCCATCCGGGAGGTCGTCCTCTTCCCGATCCTCCGACCGGACGAGGGTCGGTGACGGAAGGAGCTTACCCGCCGACTCCAGGGGCGAGCTCCGGCCCCACCAACGCCTTGCGCACCGTTCCGGATCGCGGCGGAGCTCGCCTCGAGTGGTTCTTGGCGCACCGCTACCTGTCCGGCAGTCGGCGCAAGGGGCTCCTCTCCCTCATCACGCTGATCGCGATCGGTGGCGTCACGGTAGGCGTCATGGCGCTGATCGTGGTGATCGGAGTCATGACCGGGCTCCAGAAGGATCTCCGAGAGAAGATCCTGGGCGCGAGCCCCCACGGCATGGTCCTGGAGGTGGGCAGCGCGTTTCGCATGAACGCCTGGCGGGAGGTCCTGCGGGAGGTCGAGGGGACGCCGGGAGTGACGGAGGCGGCGCCGTTCATCTACTCCGAGGTCCTGCTGAACGCCGGGGAAAGCTACAGCGAGGGGGCCGTGCTCCGCGGGATCGCCGAGGACTCGGCTTCCCTCTCGGTGGGCGGGGTGGGAAGCTATCTGGTGGCCGGCCGCATGCCGTTCGGTCCGACGGAGTCGGGACGGCCGGGGATCGTCGTGGGGCAGGATCTCGCCCGCCGGCTCGGCCTGTACGAGGGCAAGCTGGTGACCGTCCTGTCGGCCGCGGGCGAGAGCCTGGAGATCACGCCCACCGGCTTCATGCCCCAGATGCGCCGCTTCGAGGTGACGGGAATCTTCTCCACGGGGCTCTTCCAGTACGACACGAAGTTCACGTACGTGGCGCTGCACACCGCCCAGGAGCTGCTCGGCCTCGGCGATGCCGTGACCGGCGTGGAGTTCAACGTGGGGGACCCGTGGCGGGCCGATGCGGTGGCGCGGGAGGCCGAGGGCCGGCTCGGGTACCCGTACACGGTGGATGACTGGCAGAAACAGAACGCCAGCCTCTTCTCGGCCCTCAAGCTCGAGAAGCTCGCCATGGCGGTCATCCTTCTCCTCATCGTGCTCGTCGCCTCCTTCAACATCGTCTCCACCCTCGTCATGGTCGTGGCCGACAAGACCCGCGAGATCGGCATCCTCCGCTCCATGGGCCTGACCTCCCGGGCCATCATGCGGGTCTTCATGTACCAGGGCATGGTCATCGGACTCATGGGCACGGGGATCGGCCTGATTCTGGGTAGCGTCCTGGCCTCCCTCCTCGACCGATACCGGTTCATCCACCTGCCGAGTGACGTGTACTTCGTGGACTCGCTGCCCGTGCAGCTGGAGCCGCTGGACCTTTTCCTGATCGTCCTCGCCTCTCTTCTCATCTCCTTCGTGGCCACGCTGTACCCGGCCCGGCAGGCCGCGGAGCTCGCGCCCGTCGAGGCGATCCGCCATGACTGACGCGCCGCTGCCGGTCGCCGAGGCGCGTTCGCTTCACCGCACCTTTCTGGATGCGGACGGCCGGGAGATCCACGTGCTGCGGGGGGTGGAGCTGACCGTCCGCCCCGCCGAGACGCTGGCCATCGTGGGTCCCAGCGGAGCGGGAAAGTCGACTCTCCTCCACCTGCTCGGAGCCCTGGATCGGCCGACGGCGGGCGAAATCCGCCTCGCCGGGCGGCCGGTGGCCGGTCTGGACGACGTGCAGCTCGCCTCGGTGCGCAACGAGAAGGTGGGGTTCGTCTTCCAGTTCCATCACCTGCTGCGCAACTTCTCGGCCCTGGAGAACGTCATGATGCCCCAGCTCATCGCGGGCATCGATCGAGCGGCCGCGACGGATCGGGCGCGCGAGCTCCTCGATCAGGTGGGCCTCGCCGATCGGCTGGGACATCGACCCTCGAAGCTCTCGGGGGGCGAACGCCAGCGAGTCGCCGTGGCCCGGGCCCTGGCCAACGAACCCCCTCTCTTGCTGGCCGATGAGCCGTCGGGTAACCTGGACGTGGAGACCAGCGAGCGGCTCCACGACGCGCTCTTCGGCCTGGTGGAGAGCCATGGAAGCGCGCTCGTGCTGGTGACGCACAACCGCTCGCTGGCGCGTCGGGCCGGCCACGTACTCCGCCTGGCCGGAGGCGTGCTGGAACCCGCCGAGCGGGGTTCCACGTAAGATCGGAAGGGGGAATACGGTAAATTGCGAGGCTCGGGGCTGTCTGCCAGCCTCGGGCGCCGGCCCGGCTCCCGACCGCGTGACGGCGACCCGGCCCGAAGCGTCTGAACGGGCGAAGGGAAGCGAGGTTCCGGCGGGCCGAGCGGTGAGGGCCGCATCTCGAAAGCCGGCGGAACGGGGAATGCGCGGGAGGATGGGTCGGGCCAGAGTCCACGGGTAGGCTGAGGAATGCGCTGCGAGAACTGCGGGGAGCGGGAAGCCGAGGTCCACCTCACACAGATCGTGGACGAGGAGATGAGCACCGTCCACCTGTGCTCCCCGTGCGCGGAGGAGAAGGGCGTCGGAACGGGACTCTCCTCGGCCACCTCTCCTCTCACGGATTTCCTGGCCCAGATCACCGAGGGAGGAGAAGAGGAGTCCGGTCTCGCCGCATCCGCCGAGGCCTGCCCGTACTGCGGGACCTCCCCGGCCGACTTTCGGACCACCGGTCGTCTCGGTTGCTCGCAGTGCTATCCCCACTTCGCCCCGCAGCTCCGAGGACTCCTCCGCCGCGTGCACGGAGCGGTGCAGCACGTCGGGAAGGTGTACGTGAGCCAGGAGGTCGGAGAGTACGATCCGGACCTCCGGCTGGCGACGTTGCGCCGCAGACTCGAGCGCGCCGTCGAGATCGAGGATTTCGAGACCGCCGCCCGCCTCCGGGACCAGATCCAGGAGCTCGAGGTATCCGGATGAGCCTCCACAGGGCGGACTCCGTCGGCGAGCAGGGGGTCGGCTGGCTCGCGGAAGCGGGCCCCGAGGCGGAGGTCGTCCTCTCCACCCGCGTGCGGCTGGCTCGCAACCTCCAGGGCTTTCCGTTCACGGTCCGGGCCGATGGGGAGGAGCGGGCGCGGATCTTCGAGCGCGTGCAGGAGGCGCTGGACGCCTCCGAGGTCCTCCACTCGCCGACTCTGTGGGAGATGCCCGCTCTGCACGCCGAAGAGCGCAGCCTTCTCATCGAGCGACACGTGGTGAGCCGCGAGCTGGTCGGCCCCCCGGACGGTGAGCCGCCCCCCGGAGCGGCGCTCGCCCTGGCCGAGAGCGAGGTTCTGGGGCTGATGATCAACGAGGAGGACCACGTCCGCCTCCAGGCGCTCCTGAGCGGCCTGCAGCTCGAGCGGGCCTGGAGGGAGGTGGAACAGCTGGACGAGGAGCTCGGGCACCGCCTTCCGTTCGCCTTCCACCACGAGTTCGGCTACCTCACCTCCTGTCCGACGAACGTGGGGACCGGCCTGCGGGCCTCCGTGCTCATCCACCTGCCCGGCCTGGTGTTGACGAAGCAGATCGGCAAGGTCCTCCAGGGCATCGGGCAGATCGGGCTCACGTTCCGCGGTCTGTACGGAGAGGGCTCCGAGGTGGTGGGCAACTTTTTCCAGGTCTCCAACCAGACGACGCTGGGCAAGACGGAGGAGGATCTCATCGATCATCTGGGCCGCATCGTCACGCAGGTGATCGAGTACGAGAAGCAGGCTCGCGCCGTGCTGCTACGGGAGGCTCCGGCCGTTCTGGAGGACAAGGTCTGGCGAGCGTACGGCATTCTGCGGCATGCCCGCAGCGTGGCGTTCGACGAGCTGATGAACCTGCTCTCGGGCGTCCGTCTGGGGATCACTCTGAAACTTCTCCCGACACCTCGGGTAGAGACGCTCAACAGAATCATGATCTACGGGCAGACCGCGCACCTCGAACGGTCGGCCCGTCGGAGGCTGGACGAAACGGACGCCGACATCTTCCGGGCTTCCTTCGTCCGAGAGTCACTCGCCGCCGATGAGCGGCCAGGCCGTGCCGAGCCGGGGGGGCGGGCCGGCGATGCGCCGAGAGGCGGAGCTTCCCCGGGGCCCCCGAGGTCCGCATGAACTACAACTTCACGGATCGGGTTCGGAAGGTCCTCGCGATGGCGCGCGAGGAGGCGATCCGCCTCCAGCACGACTACGTGGGCACCGAGCACATCCTCCTGGGCCTGATCCGCGAAGGCGAGGGGGTCGCCGCGGCCGTCCTCACCAACCTGGCCGCCGATCTCGAGGAGCTCCATCGGCTGGTCGAGGAGAACGTGCGCCGAGGGAAGGCCACGGCCAGCATCGGGGAGCTGCCGTACACCTCGCGGGCCAAGAAGGTGCTGGAGTTCGCGATGGATGAGGCCCGGCAGCTGAACCACACCTACGTCGGGACCGAGCACATCCTCCTGGGCCTCCTGAAGGAAGAGAAGGGGTTGGCCGCCAAGGTCTTGAGCGAGCTGGGCATCGGCCTGGAGGAGGCCCGGACCGAGACGCTGAAGCTGCTGGGCACCGAGGTGCCGGAATCCAGTCCGTCGGAGACGGGGGGCGCGGCCGGCGCCAAGAGCGAGAAGAAGTCGAAGACGCCGGCGTTGGACCACTTCTGCCGCGACCTCACCGAGCTGGCCGGCCAGGGCGAGCTGGACCCGACGATCGGGAGGGAGAAAGAGATCGAGCGCGTGATGGAGGTGCTCTCCCGGCGGAAGAAGAACAACCCCGTGCTCATCGGGGAGCCCGGGGTGGGAAAGACCGCCATCGTGGAGGGACTGGCCCAGCGGATCATGCGGGGCGAGGTCCCCGACAGCCTCCGGGAGCACCGGGTCCTGGCCCTCGACATGGCGGCCGTGATCGCCGGAACGAAGTACCGCGGCCAGTTCGAGGAGCGCCTGAAGGCGATCGTGAACGAGATCTCCCAGAACCGGGGCGTGATCCTGTTCATCGATGAGCTCCACACGCTCGTGGGGGCGGGAGCGGCCGAGGGGGCGATCGATGCCTCCAACATGCTGAAGCCGGCCCTCGCCCGGGGCGAGCTGCAGTGCGTCGGCGCGTCCACCCTGAACGAGTACCGCAAGTACATCGAGAAAGACGGGGCGCTGGAGCGCCGGTTCCAGACCGTCATCGTGGAGGCCCCCACGGTGGAGGAGACGATCGACATCCTGAAGGGCCTCCGGAAGTACTACGAGGACCACCACCGGGTGGACGTTCCCGATGACGCCCTCACGGCGGCCGCCAAGCTGGCGGACCGGTACATCACGGACCGCTTTCTGCCGGACAAGGCGATCGACGTGGTCGACGAGGCGGGAGCCCGCGCTCGTCTCGGCGCCCAGGTCCCGCCGCCCGAAGTCCAGGAGCTGCAGGAGCAGCTGGAGGAGCTCGGACAGTGGAAGGAGCAGGCGATCCGGGACCAGGACTTCGAGCGGGCCGCCTATCTCCGCGACCGGGAGAGGGAGGTCCAGGAGGAGATCAAACGGCGCCGCGACGAGTGGGAGCGTCAGCGCGAGGAGTTTCGCCCCACGGTGGGCGTGGACGAGATCGCCTACATCGTCGGCCGCTGGACGGGCATCCCGGTGACGCGCCTGAAGGAGGGAGAGACGGAACGCCTGCTCCGCATGGAGGAGGAGCTGCACGAGAGCGTCGTCGGCCAGGACGAGGCGATCGAGGCGGTGAGCCGGGCGATTCGAAGGAGCCGGGCCGGGCTCAAGGACCCGGAGCGACCGATCGGGAGCTTCGTCTTCTGCGGCCCGACCGGGGTGGGCAAGACGGAGCTGGCGCGTCAGCTCGCCAAGTTCCTGTTCGTCGACGAGCAGGCGCTCGTGCGGGTGGACATGTCCGAGTACATGGAGAAGTTCTCGGTGAGCCGCCTGATCGGAGCGCCCCCCGGCTACGTGGGCTACGAGGACAGCGGAGCGCTCACCAAGGCGGTCCGCCGGCGTCCCTACTCCGTCGTCCTGCTGGATGAGATCGAGAAGGCGCACCCCGACGTCTTCAACATCCTCCTCCAGGTGCTGGACGAGGGAAGGCTCACGGACAATTACGGGCGCGTGATCGACTTCAAGAACAGCGTCGTCATCATGACCTCCAACGTGGGCAGCCGGGACATCTCCTCCTCCTCCAAGCTCGGTTTCCAGACGGAGGAGGTGCAGCTGGACTACGAGCGGATCAAGGAACGGGTGCAGGACGAAGTCGAGCGCACGTTCACCCCGGAGTTCCTGAACCGGGTCGACGACGTCATCGTGTTTCACCCGCTGTCGAAAGACCAGATCGGACAGATCGTCCACATCCTGCTGCGGGAGGTCGAGGGGCGGCTCGCCGAGGAGGAGCTGTCGATCCGGCTCACCGACCCGGCCGTCGACTTCCTCGTGGAGCGGGGATACGATGAGAAGTTCGGGGCCCGACCTCTGAAGCGGACGATCCAGCGGTATGTCGAGGACCCACTCTCCGAGCGGATTCTGATGACCGAGTTCGCGCCCGGCGACGAGATTCAGGTCGACGTCGCCGAAGATCCCGAATCGCTCGTCTTTCAGGTGGCCTCGCCCTCCTCAGCAAAGTGACCTTCCGAAGCGCCCTCGCCCTCGCGGCCCTCGCGACGTCGAGCGTCGCGGGGGTCGGGCCGCTCGGCGCCCAGGTGCCGCAGGAGCTGAGCGTCGAGGTCGACAGCATCGTGGTGCTCGGCAACGAGCGGAACTCGGACACCTGGGTGGTGGATCGCAGCGGGCTCAGGGTCGGGGTGGTGGTCCACTATCCTCAAGTGCAGAACGCGATCCGGCGTCTCTTCGCCACCGGCGAGTTCTCGGACGTGAAGATCTGGGTGACCCCGCAGGTGCCGGCGGTCTTCTACATCGAGGTCGTCGAGCGTCCCACGATCACGGAGTACCGGTTCCAGGGGCTGGAGAGCGTGAACCCCTCCTCGATCCGGGATTCCGTGGGCCTGGTGCGCAACGGGCCGCTGGACCCGTTCAAGATCGCCCGAGCCCGGGTGCTCATCGAGGAGAAGCTGGGGTCGGAGGGCTTCCCCCAGGCCCGGGTGGATACCGCCGTCGTGCCGGACCCGTTCATCCCCACCGCGTATCAGGTCGTGTTTCGGGTCGCCGAGGGGCCGCGTCTCGGAGTGACGAAGATCTCCTTCGAGGGGAACGAGGCGTTCTCCGACGGGGCGCTCCGCGGGGCGATGCGGACGGGGGAAGAGGGCTTCTTCTGGTGGCAGGCCGGGGGCCTGAAGCGCGAGGAGTACCGCCAGGACCTGAGCGAGCGCCTCCCCGCCTTCTATTCCCGCTACGGCTACCTGGACTTCGCCGTGGTCGACGACACGATCGTGGTGGATCCGAGCACGGGGAAGGGACGGATCGTCATCCGGGTGGACGAAGGACCCCAGTATCTTCTGGAGGATTTTCACGTACAGGGGAACCGCCGCTTCCCGACGGCCACCCTGCGAGAGCTCTTCGATGCGGAGCTGGGCGAGATCGAGGAGGGCGAGCACCCGCCGTTCAACCAGGTGGCGTTCGAGGAAGCACAGGGAAAGCTGGAGGACCTGTATCGGAACGCGGGCTACCTCCGCGCGTTCGTCGTGCCCGACGTGGAGCGCCTTCCCCCCGACTCGTCGGGAGGTCATCCGCGGGTGGCCGCCAGCTGGCTGGTGCGGGAGGGCACCCCGACGTACGTGCGGGAAGTCCGGATCGTCGGAAACACGTACACGCACGACCGCATCATCCGGAGTCGTCTGTTCATCTTTCCGGGCGACATCTACGCCCAGCAGCGGCTCGTGAGCAGCGTCCAGGGGATTCAGGGACTGGGCTTCTTCACGCCCCTTCCTCCCCAGGAAGCGGTGGACATCCGGCAGCGTGACGACGGAGACGTCGACGTGACGTTGAGGGTGAAGGAGAAGCAGACCGGAACGGTGAACTTCGGCCTTTCGGCCTCCGCCGCCACGGGCCTGGCGGGGTTCATCGGATACCAGCAGCCGAACCTCTTCGGGCAGGCGAAGACCGGCTCCGTCCGGTGGCTCTTCGGCGGTCGCCAGCAGGACATCGAGCTCTCTTACTCGGATCCGGAGATCTTCGGCTCCAAGCAGTCGCTCACCGTCAGCCTGCGCAACTCGCGGGACCGGTTCATCAACTTCAGCCTGGGCGACCGCCGCCAGATCGGGGGTCTCCTCGAGGTGGGCACACCCTTGTTCGGGCTCCGGGCGACCCGGGTCTTCCTCGGTTACTCCATCTTCCGGGACAAGGTGCGGGATCTGGATACGACGTTCGTGACCCCGACCCAGCGCCAGCTCATCACCCAGGGCACGCGGAGCACTCTGAGCGCGCGGATCGTCCGCGACTCGCGAAACAGCCCCCTGTTTCCGACCCGGGGGAACCGCAACTCGTTCTCAGCCCGCTTCACGGGGGGGGTCCTGGGCGGGTCGGGGGACTACGCGAAGATGGAGTTCGAGAGCCAGTGGTTTCTCCCCGTGGCCCAGGTGGGTGGCGGACTCCAGAGCCTTCCGATCGAGGTGACGGCCGGCCTCTCGTTCCGGGGAGGCGCGATCCTCGGGGACAATCCGTTCTTCCTCGAACGCTTCTTCATGGGGGGGACGAACGTGGGCGTGCAGCTCCGTGGCTACAAGGAAGCCACGATCACTCCCCAGGGCCATGTGCCCCGTAACGCGCGCTTCAGTCAGTTGGACCGGGTCGGGGAATCCTACTTCTCCACCACCGCCCTCCTGGGATCGAAGCTGACGAACAGTCTCTTTCTCAGTACCTTCCTGGACGCGGGGAACGTGTGGGCGCGGCCGGAGGAGCTGAACCCGTCGGACCTCCTGGTGGGCGCCGGCGTAGGAATGAGCCTGGTCACCCCGTTTGGACCGCTCGGGCTCGACTACGCGTACGGGTTCGACCGCAGGGACGTCCTCGGGCGTCCCGACCCCGGATGGACGTTGCATTTCAAGTTCGGCCGGGTTTTCTGATCACGTGAGAAAAGAGCAGAGGAATGCCGATGCGTCTCTTCGTAAGATCCGTTTTCGTGTCCGGCTTCGCGCTCGCCCTGGGCACGGTGCCCGCGGGCGCGCAATCGCCCCAGGAGGCGGCTCCCGTGACGGTGCCGCCGGCCGGAACTCCGATGGTCTTTCTGAACACCCAGGCGCTTCTGCCGCAGGTTCCCGGGGCCCGTGAGGCCCAGCAGACGTGGCAGGAGGAGGTGCAGCAGTACAACCAGGAGGTGGAGCAGCTCCGGGCGCGGATCGACTCTCTGCTCGCCAGCTACCGCCAGCAGGAGTCGATGTTGAGCCCGGACGCCAAGCAGCAGCGCCAGCAGGAGATCGTCCAGAAGCAGCAGGAGCTCCAGAGTCGAGCGTCCGAGCTGGAGCAGAAGGCGGGCGCCCGCCAGCAGGAGCTTCTGAAGCCGATCCTCGAGCGGGTCCAGCAGGTGATCGAGGAGATCCGGCAGGAGAACAGCTACACGATGGTCTTCGACATGGCGGGCGCCGGTGTGGTGGCCGCAGACCCGGCTCTGGACATCACGGCCCTGGTCCTCCAGCGGCTCCAGAGCGGCGACGCCTCGGCGGCGGCCTCGCAGAAGCCCTGACGCTCCACCGATCTCAAACCGCTCGCCGAAGAGCTCCATGCGGTGGCCGCCTACACGGTAGCCGAGCTCGCGGAGCACGTCTCCGGAACGGTCGAGGGAGACGCGGCCCGCGAGGTGTCCGGGGTCGCGCCCGTGGATCGGGCGGGCCCCCTCGACGTCACCTTCGTGGCGAACGCCCGGTACGGACGCTACCTGGAAGGCGCCGCGCCGGGAGCCGTGCTGGTGCCCGTGAATCTCCCGCTGTCTCGAGGAGAGTCGACGTTCATACGAGTCGCGAACCCCCAGGCGGCGTTCGGACGCCTCCTGGACCTCTTCTTCCCACGAGAACCTCCGAAGCCGGAGATCGCCCCCACGGCGACCCTGGGTCCCGGCGCGCGGCTCGGAGAGGACGTCTCGATCGGACCTTACGCGCTCCTGGGTGCCCGAGTCGAGATCGGTGATCGCACCCGCATCGGCGCGTTCAGCGTACTGGAACCCGAGGTGACCGTCGGCCAGGACTGCTCGATCGATCACTCCTGTAGCCTCCTCGAGGGGACCCGGCTCGGTGATCGGGTGCGGCTCCATCCGGGTGCCCGCCTGGGAACCGAGGGGTTCGGTTACGCCACGGAGGCGGAGAGCCGCGTGAAGATCCCCCAGGTCGGCGGCTGCGTGATCGGCGATGACGTGGAGATAGGGGCGAACTCGACCGTGGACCGTGGAGCCCTGGGAGACACCCGGGTGGGCAGCGGCACGAAGATCGACAACCTGGTGCACATCGGTCACAACGTGCAGATTGGCCGAAACTGCATCATCGTCGCCCAGGTGGGAATCGCCGGCAGCGTCCGCGTGGGGGACGGGGTCGTGCTGGCGGGACAGGTCGGGGTGGCCGATCATCTACGGATCGGGGATGGAGCGAGAATCGCCGCTCAGGCCGGGGTGATCGGCGACGTCCCGGCGGGCGCCACCTACTCCGGCTACCCGGCCCGCCCTCATCGGGAAGCGTTGCGGGCCAGCGCCGCGTTCTTTCGGTTGCCCCGTCTCCTCGAGCGTCTTCGGGCCGTCGAGCGGCGCTTGGGCGGTCGCCGACCGGGCGAGTGAACCCCGCGCGGCTCGCGCCTCCGGAGGTCGCCACACGTTGCCGTCCAGGAACGCGGAGCAGGTGGATCGGCCAGTGAGAGGTCACCAGCGTACGATCGGCCAGCGGGTGTCGACGGAAGGGCTCGGTCTTCACACGGGCGAGCCGGTGCGCACCGTGCTTCTTCCGGCACCCGTGGATTCGGGGCTCGTCTTTCGGCGCATGGACCTGGACGGAGAGCCGCGGATCCCCGGGGACGTCGACGAAGTGACCGGAGTGGAATGGGAGACGGTTCTCGGGCCGCACGAGAAGGCCGTGCGGACCGTGGAACACCTGTTGGCCGCCGCCGCGGCCGCCAGGATCGACAACATGGAGATCCAACTAGAGGGTCCGGAGCCGCCGGCGCTGGACGGAAGCGCCTCCGGCTGGTGCCGGCTCCTTCGGGAGGCGGGCCGGGTGGAGCAGGAGGCGGAGGCCACGGTTCTGGCGGTGTCCGACCCGATCCACGTTACCTCGAACGGCTCACGATACGCGGCGCTGCCGTACGATGGGTATCGCGTCTCGGCAGGTATCGAGTTCGACAACCCGGTGATCGGCCGGCAGTTCGTGAGCATCGAGGTCGCGGAGGACCCGTTCTGTCGAGAGATCGCTCCCGCTCGAACGTTCGGCCTCGAGCGGTGGCGAGAGGAGCTCCGGAGCCGGGGGCTGGCGCTGGGGGCTTCGCACGAGAACACGATCGTGGTCACCGAAGCGGGGCTGGCGCCGGAGGCCGAGCTGCGCTTTCCCGACGAGTTCGTACGCCACAAGATCATCGACCTCATCGGCGACCTGGCGCTCGTCGGAGCGCGCATTCAGGCCCACATCGTCGCGGAACGGCCCGGGCACCGGGGGAACGTGGAGCTGGCGCGCCGGCTCCGGGAAGCGGGCCGCAGCTACTCGCGAATCACCGCCGAACCCGTGTTGGACATCCAGAAGATCCTCGACTACATCCCGCACCGGTACCCGTTCCTCCTGGTGGACCGCATCGTGGAGTTCGAGGCCGGCCGACGAATCGTGGGTCTGAAGAACGTGACGATCAACGAACCGTTCTTCACCGGACACTTTCCGGACCACCCGATCATGCCCGGCGTTCTCATCGTGGAGGCGATGGCGCAGGTGGGCGGGCTCCTGCTCATGAACGAGTTCGACAACCCACAGGACAAGGTCGTCTACTTCATGTCGCTGGATGACGTGAAGTTCCGCCGGCCGGTGATGCCGGGCGACCAGATCGTCTTCGAGCTGGAGATGCTCCAGCGGCGCGGGAGGACCTGTCGCATGCGCGGGGTGGGGAAGGTGGACGGTCAGCCCGTGGCCCAGGCCACGATGATGGCGATGGTGAGGGACCGGTGAGCGGCTCGGACGACCCGGCCACCGGCGGGGGAAGGGTTTCACGGGCGGGGGCGCCGTGACGGCGCCGGAGCTCGAGCTGACCCCGGGTCTGCGGCACGAGACCGCCGTCGTCGATCCCACCGCGGTCATCCAGCCCTCGGTCAGCATCGGCCCGTACGCGGTGATCGGACCGAACGTGCACCTCGGGGCCCGGGTTCGGGTCGGCCCCCACGTTTTCATCGAGCGGGACACGCGTGTGGGGGAGGACTGCTTCCTGGCCAAGGGCGCCGTGCTCGGCACGGACCCGCAGGATCTCAAGTACGGGGGAGAAGCGACGCTCCTGGAGGTGGGGGCGCGGACGATCATCCGGGAGTACGCCACCCTGAACCGGGGAACGGCGGCGACGGGCATCACGCGGGTGGGAGCGGATTGCCTCCTCATGGCGTACGCGCACGTGGCCCACGACTGCCGCATCGGCGACCACGTGATCCTGGCGAACGCGGTGAACATGGGCGGTCACGTGCAGATCGAAGCGCACGCGTCCGTGGGAGGGGTGACGGCGATCCACCAGTTCGTCCGCATCGGGGCTCACAGCTTCATCGGCGGTGGATCTCGCGTGCCACAGGACGTGGCGCCGTACACGATCGTGGCCGGCAACCCGTGCCGGGCGTACGGGCTCAACCTCGTGGGCCTGCGGCGCCGGGGCTTCTCGAAAGAGACCCTGGTGGCGCTCCGGAACGCCTATCGGCAGGTCTTCCAGTCCGAGCTCAACATCGGTCGAGCCCTCGACCGCCTGGAGGAGGAGCCGGAGCTCATACCGGAGGTCCGGCGGCTCATCTCTTTCGTACGGAGCAGCCGCCGGGGCATCGTTACCGGGCGCGCGGCCACGCTGGAGCGGCCCTCCGTTCCTGCCGGTCAGGCTCCAGAGCCACGGGAGAACCGGCAGTGAAGACCGTTCGCACGTGCGTGATCGGGGTCGGCCGGGTGGGTGCGGAGCATGCCCGCATCCTCGCGGGCCTGCCGGGGTCCCGCCTGGTGGGCATCCACGATGTCGATCGGGAGCGCGGGGAGGAGATCGCCCGCCGGCTCGGCGCGCGGCACTTCGCCGGCTTGTCCTCCCTGCTTCGGGAGGCCGAGGCGGCGGTCGTGGCTGTTCCGACGGCGGGGCACGAGAGCGTGGCTCGGGCCGCGCTGGAGGCCGGCTGCCACGTGCTGATCGAAAAGCCCCTCGCTCCCACGCTCCAGGCTGCGGACCGTCTTCTGACCCTGGCGGAACAGCGCGGCCTCCACCTGGGGGTGGGGCACGTGGAGCGCTTCAACCCGGTTCTCCGGCTCGCGGCCCGCCATCTGGGGAACCCGCTGTTCGTCGAGTCCTTGCGACTCTCTCCGTTTCCCGGCCGAGGCACGGATGTGACCGTCGTCCTGGACCTCATGATTCACGATATCGACCTGGTCCTCGGGCTCGTCGGATCCTCCGTGCGCTCGGTGCACGCGGTCGGAGTGCCCGTCGTCTCCGGATCGGTGGACATTGCCAACGCGCGTCTCGTATTCGAGAGCGGCGCGGTGGCGAACATCACGGCGAGTCGAGTGTCGGCCGAGCGGAAGCGGCACCTTCGCCTCTTTCAGCCCACGGGGTACCTGAGCCTGGATCTGGACGCGGGACGCGGGGAGTTCCTGCGCCGGCGCCAAGCTCCCGCGGATCCGGTCGGCGACGCCCGGCGGCAGGGCGTCGAGGGGCCGGCGTGGGCGCCGGCCTCGGCGACCGCATCCGGGGAAGCCGCGAGGGCGGTGGCGGCCGTCGCGGAGCGGGGGGACGGAGTGCCGACGGGCCTGGCCGGCGTCGTGGAGCGCCTGCCTCTGATCGGCTCGGGCCCCGAGCCGTTGAAGGTGGAGCTTCTATCGTTTCTGCGCGCGATCCGCGGGGTGAGCTCGGAGCTCGTGTCCGCTCGGGAGGGCCGTGCAGCTCTGGAGCTGGCGCTGCGCATCACCCGAGAGATCGAGGAGTCCGCCGATGTCGTTGCTGCGCATCCGTGAGGAGAGAAAGAAGCTGGGCTCCGGCGCGCGCCGGGGTCCGAAGACCGTCACCCTGATTCTGCTGCTCGTCCTCGTTCTCCTGCTCATGCTGTACCTCGGCCGTCTCACCTAGCTGCCGCCGAAGAGCTCGGGTGGCCGGCGATCCATCCGCCGAAGAGTCGCTCCGCGGGGAAGGCTCCCGCCGGGAGCGCGGTTGGCGGATCTTCCTCTCCGCGGGAGAGGCGTCCGGGGATCTGCACGGATCGGAGGTCGCCCGGGCGCTCCACCGGGCGGAGCCCTCCCTGGAGCTGTACGGGCTCGGTGGGCCCCGCATGGCCGCGGCCGGCGTACGGCTCCTGGCCGACCTGGATACGCTGGCCGTCATGGGCGTCTCGGAGGTGGCCCGCCGACTGCCGTCTCTTCTCGGCGTCCGGCACCGCGTTCGTGGCTTCCTCGTCCGGCGGAGCGTCGACCTGTTTCTGCCGATCGACTACCCCGGACTAAACCTCCATCTGAGCGCGTTCGCCCGGCGCCGGGGCCTGGCCGTTCTGTACTACATCGCGCCCCAGGTATGGGCGTGGCGGGAGGGTCGGGCCCGGCGCCTCGCCCGCCACTGCGATCTGATCTGCACGGTTCTGCCGTTCGAGGAAGAGCTCCTCAGCCGATACGGCGCCCGCGCGATCTTCGTGGGCCATCCGTTGCTGGATGCCGCCCCGAACGAGGGGCGGCAGGAGTCGTCGCCGGCGGGGGACGGAGGCTCGGAGGCCCGCGTGGTTCTGTCGCTCTTTCCCGGCTCGCGAGAACAGGAGGTTCGCCGGATCCTCCCGATCTTCGCCGCCGCCGGGCGTCGAGTGCTCGAAGCTCGTCCGTCCACGGAGCTGCTGGTCGCGGCGGCTCCGGGCCTGCCGGAGCATCTGTACGAGGCGGCCGCGCCGGCGCGGCGGGTCTCCCCGGAGCAGGCGGTTCGGTGCGCCACCGCCGCTCTCGCCAAATCCGGCACGGTCAACCTTCAGCTCGCGCTCGCCGGCGTGCCGCTCGTGGTCGGCTACCGCATGGCCCATCTGAGCTATCGCGTGGCTCGCCGCCTGGTCCGGGTGGAGAGAATCTCCCTGGTGAACCTCGTGGCAGGGGAGCGGATCGTGCCGGAGCTGATCCAGGAGCAGATGACGCCCCGCGCGCTGTGCGAGGCCGTCCTTCCCCTGCTCGACGAGAACGCGCCGCAGCGTCGAGAGATGAAGACGGGACTCGACCGCGTGCGAGCGCGCCTGGGCGATCCCGGCTGCGCGGATCGCGTCGCACGGCTCACGCTCCGTCTGCTGGCGGGCAAGGCATGAGGGCGCCCGCGGGATCGGTCGTGGTCGCGGGGCGCATCATCGCCCGCCTGGGGGGGATCACCTGGAAGTTCCGGCGGGCGGAGGGAACGGGGAGGGAAGCGGCGGACGGCCGGTTGCTCCCCGCCGTGTACGCGCTGTGGCACGAGCATCTCCTGCCCCTCTCCGTGCTGCACGCGAGACAGGGGGCCGTCGTCCTCGTGAGTCGGCACCGGGACGGTGAGGTGCTGGCCCGCGTGCTTCATCGCCTCGGGTACACGGCGGTCCGTGGCTCCACGACCCGCGGCGGGGCGAGCGGGCTCCGGGCCCTCATCGCGGCGGGGCGTAGCGGCCGTCCCGTCGGCCTCACCCCGGATGGCCCCCGTGGGCCCCGGCGGCGCTGCCAGCCCGGAATCGTTCAGGCGGCCTCCGCGATCGGCGTGCCCCTGGTTCCCGTCGGGGCAGCCGCCACCGCGGGTTGGCGGCTCCGGAGCTGGGATCGGTTTCTCGTTCCGCGCCCCGGCGCCACGATCTTCGTCTCGTACGGAGCCCCCGTGTCCCTGCCGCGGCCGGGGGCTCTGGGGGATCTCGAGCCCTGGACCCGGCGTATCGAACGGGCTATCGACAGGGAGATCGGACGGTGCGAGGCGTACGCGACTCCGGATTGAGCGCGGCCGAGCGGCACGTTCGGACCGCCTGGAGACGGCGGCCGGGCGCCGTGCTGCGTGCCCTGGGAGCCGCGTACGGCCTGGGAGCCGGCCTCCGCAACCTCCTGTACGACGCGGGAACCCTCCGCGCGGTCCGAGCCCCGGTGCGCGTGATGTCCGTGGGTGGCCTGACGGTCGGGGGCTCCGGCAAGACGCCGATCGCGGCCCACATCGCCCGATGGCTGGAAGCCGCGGGCCACCGGCCGGCGATCGTCACCCGGGGGTATGCCGACGAGCTGGAGCTGCACCGAATCCTCGCGCCCGGGTCGCTCGTGTTGGGGCACCCGGACCGCATCCGGGCGATCGGCGCGGCGGCCGTTCGCGGGGCCACGGTGGCCGTTCTCGACGACGGGTTCCAGCACCGGAGCGTGTTCCGGGAGCTGGACCTCCTGCTCGTGGACGCCGATGCCCTGTGTCGCACGAACCGTCGTCTCCTGCCCGCCGGACCGTTTCGCGATCCGTTCGCTCGCGTGGCGGACGCCACGATCATCGTCGTCACGCGGCGTTCCTCGAGCGGGCCGTACGCCCGGCGCCTGGCCGCGGGCCTCCGGCGACGTACCGGCGGTCGGGCCGTCGCCCGGTGCGCTCTACAGCCGGCCGAGCTGCGCCCCGCGAATCGAGCGGCGGTCCGCTCCGACCTGGTCCCGAGTACGGCGGTGGCCGGCGTCATGAAGCCCGGCCTCTTTTTCCGCAGCGTGCAGGTCCGGTGGCCCGAGGTGAACCGGTTCTTTACCTTCCGCGACCATCACGGTCCGGACGACGCCCGCCTCGCGTCCATCGTCCAGTCCGCCGGCGAGGCTGGCCTCCTCGGGACCCTCAAGGACGTGGTGCGGTGCCTGCCCCGTGTGGGCGAGCGAGTGCCGGTGTGGTACGTGGAAGACCGGGTCCTGTGGGAAGCGGGCGAGGAGGAGGTGCGCCGCAGCGTGTTGGAGGCGGCAGGTCGATGACGCAGGTCGAGACGGACATCCTCGTGATAGGCAGCGGGATCGCCGGCCTCACCCTCGCCCTCAAAGTGGCCGAGGTGGCGGACGTCGTCATCGTGACGAAGAAGGATCGGGTGGACTCCAACACGAACTACGCCCAGGGAGGGGTGGCCGCGGCCGTCGGGCCCGGCGATTCGCCGGAGCTTCATGTGAGAGACACGCTCGTGGCCGGAGCCGGTCTGTGTCACCGGCGGGCGGTCGAGGAGCTGGCCAGGGAAGGCCCCGAGCGGGTTCAGGAGCTGATGGAGTGGGGGGTGCGCTTCACGCGAGAGACGGGCGGCGAGCGGCTCTCGCTGGGTCGGGAGGCCGGCCACCGCCGACGCAGGATTCTCCACGCGGCGGACCTCACGGGCCAGGAGATCGAGCGGGCCCTCCTGGAAGCCGTGGAGCGGAGGGCATCGATTCGTCTCCTGGACGACCACTTCGTGTGGTCCCTGCACACGGAGCTCCACCCCGCGACGCTGCGCAGCCGGTGCTCCGGCGCTCGAGTGCTGGACGTCCGAAGCGGCGCCTGGATCGACGTACGGGCCCGCGCCGTCTTCTTGTCCACGGGAGGCTGTGGTCGCCTGTATCGGCACACGACGAATCCGGAGATTGCGACCGGCGATGGAATCGCCCTCGGCTTTCGGGCGGGTGCGGCGGCGGCGAACCTCGAGTTCATGCAGTTTCATCCGACCGCGCTTTTTCCGGCCGGCTCTCGGGCCTTTCTCATCTCGGAAGCCGTGCGCGGCGAGGGTGCCGTCCTGCGGCGGCAGGATGGCACCGCGTTCATGGACAAGCACCATCCGGCCGGCTCGTTGGCTCCCCGGGACGTGGTGGCTCGGGCCATACACTCCGAGCTGGCGGCGAGCGGCGAGGAGTACGTCGTGCTCGACCTCGCTCCGGTGGATGCCGGCACGTTCGACCGCCGCTTCCCGACCATCGCGCGGGCATGCAGAGAGAGGGGGATCGACGTTCCGAAGGACCCGATCCCGGTCATTCCGGCCGCCCACTATACGTGTGGCGGCCTCCTGACGGACTGGGATGGCCGGACCTCGCTGGCCGGCCTTTTCGCGGCGGGCGAGGTCGCGTGCACGGGCGTCCACGGGGCGAACCGGCTCGCCTCGAACTCGCTCCTGGAAGCGGTGGTGTTCGCGCACCGGGCCGCCGCTCGCCTGCTCACGGACCTCCCGGAACTTCCGCCTCCGACCGGCAGCCCGACGCGCCCGCCCGCGCGGGGATCGGAGAGTCGCCACGCGGCGAAGGAGGAGAGCGGTCACGGCGGCCGTCCGGGGCGAGCCGGGGAGGGGATGTACCACGCCGCCGGCGTGCCCCGCCGGGACGCGGGGAGCGTGCTCGACGAGGTCCGGAACCTGATGTGGGAGTGCGTGGGCATGGTGCGCACGGACGAGGGGCTGGCGCAGGCTCGGAGTCAGCTCGACGCCCTGGCGGGCTTCCGGGCCATCGAGTCGCCGGGGGCGGAGGGGATGGCGGCCCGTGAAACGGAGTTCGCTCTTCTCGTCGCGAGCCTCATCGTGCGGTGCGCGCAGCGGCGGCTCGAGAGCCGGGGGCTGCACTACACGACGAGCCACCCGTATCGCGACAACGAGCGGTTCTTGCGCGACACGGTCCTGGCCCGGTGAGAAACGGCCATCGGGCGAAGGGCGACCCGGCACCCGGGCGTCCGCCGAAGAGACGATGCAGCTGATGATCGCCGCGGTGGGTCGCGTCCGCACTCCGGGCTTGCGAGACACGATCCACGCGTATGAGCGCAGAGCTTCCCGCTACTTCCGTCTGAAGGTGGTCGAGCTGCCGTCCGCATCCCTGCCCGATTCGGCGGCCGACCGGGCCCGGGCCATCGAGGAGACCGCCCTTCTGGGGGCCGTGCCGGACGAGCTGGAGATCACGGCGCTCACCCGGCAGGGGGAGCTGATGGATTCCCGGGCGCTCGCCGCCTACCTGGAGGAGATGGCGACGTACGCCCGCCCGGGAGCGGCGTTTCTTCTCGGCGGAGCCCACGGTCTTTCGGCCGCCCTGCTGGATCGGTCCCGGAGGCGCATCGCTCTCTCCCGCATGACCCTGCCCCACGAGATCGCTCGCCTCGTCCTGGTCGAACAACTGTACCGCGCCGGGACGATCCTACGCGGCGAACCGTATCACAAGGGTACGTGACGAGCTCCGGGGAGTGGTTTCGGAGCTGGTTCGGCGATACGTACCTCGCCCTCTATCCCCATCGCGACGAGGAGGAGGCCGAGATGGCGGTTCGGCTCCTTCACCCGCTGCTGGGCGAACGCCGGAACGCCTGTATTCTCGACCTCGCGTGTGGAGCCGGCCGCCACCTGCGGGCCATGGCGCGCGCGGATCTGAGCCCCGTGGGGTTCGACCTCTCTCCGACGCTCCTGGCCGAGGCACGGCGATCCGCTCCTCGCCCCCTCCGGCTCGTCCGCGGCGACATGCGACGCCTGCCGTTCCGGCGAGGGGCGTTCGACATCGTGACGAACTTCTTCACCTCCTTCGGCTACTTCGCCGCTCCGGAGGAGGATCGGCAGGTGGCCGGGGAGATGGCCCGCGTGCTGCGAGACGGTGGCGCGTTCCTTCTCGACTACCTGAACGCCGCCCGAGTGCGGGCGAGCCTCGTTCCGGAGGACGAAGACCATCGCGGGGACCACACGATCCTCCAGCGACGGTGGGTGGAGGGAACGTTGGTCGTGAAGCGGATCGAGGTCCACCGTCCCGGCGCGGAGGTCGAAGTGCACCACGAGAGAGTGCGCCTGTACGAGCCACGGGATCTCGAGGGGATCCTGGCGGAGGAGGGTTTGGAGGTGGCGCAACGGTTCGGCGATTACGATGGGAGCCCGTTCGGCCCCGACTCCCCCCGGCTCATCCTCCTCGGCCGACGCACGTGAGCGGCGCCCCGGCGCTGGTCCCGGCCCCCCTGGCTCCCCCGGGCGGACTGGCCGACGCGTTCCTGCGCGGGGAGGGGACGGCCCGAGAGCTGTTTCCGCCCACCGCCTGGGAGCCGGCGCCGCCCACCGCTTCGCCGGGGGCCTCTCGCCTGCCGGGCGAGGCGTTCCACGCCTCGGGCCCGGGGGCCCGCGAGCGACTGGCCCGCATCCTGGAAGGAGACGGGGTCTTCGTCACCGCCGGCCATCAGCCCGTGCTCTTTCTCGGACCCCTGTACGTCCTCTACAAGCTCCTCTCCGCCGTGGAGGTCGCCCGGAGGCTCGAGCGGCTCACCGGACGTCCCGCCCTGGCCCTCTTCTGGATCGCCTCGGACGATCATGACTGGCAAGAGGTCGGGGCGACCCGGGTCATCGACACGCGCAACGAGCTTCGGGAGGTTCGGCTGTTGCCCCCCTCGGGCGCCGAGCGGCGTTCCGTGGGGATCGCCCCCGTGCCCGACGGGATCGCGGACCTGATCGATGACGTGGCCAAGTATCTTCCTGGTAGTCCACTTACGGATACCTACATCACCTTGCTTCGAGACACGTATCGGCCCGGTCTCACGTTGGCCGAGGGGTTTGCCGGCCTCCTGGGCGGGGTGGCCGACGGCGTACGCTTCGCCTGGCTGGATTCGGCCAGCCCCGAGGTGAAGCGGGCCGCGGTTCCTCTTCTCGAGCGGGCGCTCCGGGAGGCCGAGGCCCTGGAGCGGGGGCTGGAGGAAGGGGCACGCCGGATCCGGGGCGCGGGGTATGACCCTCCGATCCACCTGGAGCCGGGTGCGACCACCGTCTTCCTCGACACGGGAACGATGCGCGAGCGGATTCGCTGGAAGGAAGGCGCCGAGGACCCGGGTTCCCGGCCACCGCGCGAGGAGATCCTCGCGGCGCTTGCCGAGAGCCCCGAGCGGTTCAGTCCGAACGTCGCGCTCCGCCCGGTGCTGGAGTCCTGGCTGCTGCCCGTCGGGGCGACCGTCCTCGGTCCCGGGGAGATCGCCTACTGGTCGCAGCTCCACGACCTCTTCCGGAGCCTGGACACGCCGTTTCCTCCCGTCCGGCCGAGGCTGTCCTGGCTGGTGCTCGAGCAGAAGATCGGCAAGGTACTGGAAAAGTCGGGGGCGGAGCCGTCGGAGCTGGCCGACGGAGGGCGGGCCGTGGCGGAACGCCACCTGCATCAGGCTCGGCCCGAGGCGGTGTCCGAGGCTCTCCGGGCGCTGCGCGCGTCCCTGGGACACGAGATGGACCGGGTAGAGGAGGCGATCGGAGCTCATCTATCCGGGATTCGGTCTGCGGCCGGCAAGGCCAAGAGCCAGCTTTTCCAGGCCGTCGGCGACCTGGAGAAGCGGATCGACTCCCGCATCCGCGAGGATCAGGAGGTGCTCAGGGGACAGATCCGCAAGGCCGCGTTGCATCTCTATCCGGGCGGCAAGCCGCAGGAGCGGGTGGCCAGTCCCCTCTACTTCCTGGCTCGGTACGGCGCGTCGTTCCTCAAGGAGCTGGCCCGACGCGGGGCCGAGGCGACGCCTCCCCTGTGGCCCGACGCCCCGCCACGGGAGTGACGGAGCCCCGGTCTCCGTCGCCGGGGGTCGGTGCGACGCAACTCCCGTCGGTACGCTTCCCCGCGCTCGGTGCGCGTTTGCTGGGGGGAGAAGCGGTGGGTAGAATCCAAGCCGAGAATCTGGCCGAGAACCGCCGGCTCGCCGGCCGACCGGGATACTGAGATGGTGTGGGCGTTCGTCATCGTGCTCGTGTTGTTGATCCCCGTGCTCGCCATCGTGATCGACTCCCAGATCGGCCAAGCTCTGGCGGATCGGATCTCATCGCGCCGCGCCCTCGGCGGCGACGAGGAGCTGGGAAGCCGGCTGGAAGCGCTGGAGGCGGAGGTCGAGTACCTGAGCAGCTCGGTGGAGAGTCTTCAGGAAGAATCGGAGTTTCTCCGCTCTCTCGTCGAGGGCCCGCCGGAGGCGTCGCCGCTCCCTCCCGGGCGAGAGGGTCCCGAAAGCGGATCCGGGAGCTGAGGACGGGTTGATCCACCGCTCCACGACCCGCTCGGCGGTATCCGTCGGGGCGGGGATCCTCCTCAGCCGCCTGGCAGGCTACGTCCGCGACCTCGCGATCGCCTTCTTCTTCGGAACGAGCCTGGCGGCGGACGCGTACGCCGCCGCCCTGCGCATCCCCAACGTCCTGCGGAACCTGCTGGGCGAGGGCACGCTCTCCGCCTCCTTCGTCCCCGTGTACAGCGCGCTGCTGGGAGAGGAGGACGGCTCCGCGGCATCGGCGCAGCGCCTGGCTCGTGGCGTCCTGACGATCATGCTGGGGCTGGCGGGCCTGCTGGCCGGTCTCGGCATCCTGTTCGCCCCGCTGCTGACCCGCGTGGTCGCGCCAGGGTTCGGCCCGGAGGGGAAGGAGCTGACGACCGAGCTCGTTCGCATCCTCTTTCCTATGGCCGGGGTGATGATCCTCGCCGCTTGGTCTCTGGGTGTCCTGACGAGTCACCGGCGGTTCTTCCTCCCGTTTGCGGCGCCGGTGCTGTGGAACGGGGCGCAGATCGTGGGTCTTCTCCTCGGAGCGCGGTTCGGCTGGCCCTCCCTCGTTCACGTCCTCGCCTGGTCGACCCTGGTCGGGAGCCTCCTCCAGCTCGGCGTGCAGCTTCCGACCGCACGGCGACTCGTCGGCCGGCTCGGCCCCGTGATCGCCTGGAGCTGGGAGCCGGTGCGGCGAGTGTTCCGCAACATGGTCCCCGTCGTGGCAGGGCAGGGCATCTTCCAGCTCTCCTCTTTCCTGGAGGTCGTGCTGGCCAGCCTGTTGCCCGGGGGGGCGGTGGCCGGGCTGTACTACGCCCAGCGAGTGGCTTATCTGCCGCTCAGCCTGTTCGGCGTGTCCGTGGCCACCGCTTCGCTGCCCGAGATGTCCCGCCACACGGGAGCCGACGCCCTCCGCGGCCGTCTGGTGGCCGGCTTCGACCAGATCCTCTACTTCGTTCTCCCCTCCTGCGTGGCGCTCATTCTGTTCGGCGACCTCATCGTCCGAGCCCTCTTCCAGCGGGGTGCCTTCGACGCCGAGAGCGCCCAGCTGGTGAGCTGGATCCTCGCGGCCTACGCGCTGGGCCTCGTGGCATCGAGCTCCGTGAAGCTGTTCGCGAGCGGCTTCCACGCCATGCAGGACACCCGCACGCCGATGCGCTTCGCCATCGTGGGCGTCGGGCTCGGGATCCTCACCGGAGCCGTTCTGATGCTATGGCTCCGCTCGGCCGGCTTCGGGGCGGCGTCGGCGGCCGGTCTCACCCTCGGGGGGGCGGCGGGAGCGTGGCTGAATCTGGGCCTCCTGTGGCACGGCCTGGGGAGCCGAATCGGTCCGCTCTTCGATCGGTCCTCGGTGGAGCGGGTCCTGCGGCTGGCGGCCGCCAGCGGGATCGGGGGGGCGGCGGGCTTCCTCGCCCGAGCGGGGCTCGCGGCCGGCTTCGGAGAGGCGGCGCTGGCGCCCCGCCTGGCCGTGTTGGCCGGAACGCTCTTCGCGGCCGGGGTAGCATACGTGTGGATCGCCGGCCGTCCACCTGCACCGTCGGACCCGAGCCCCCGGAACGACTCGGCATGACCCCGAAGGACGTCTCGCGGAAGGAGGCCACGCCGAGGGATCCTCTCGCGGCGCAGGTGAAGGCCCTCCCGAACGAGCCGGGCGTCTACCTGTTTCGAGGCTCGGCGGGGGAGGTGCTGTACGTCGGCAAGGCGAGAGCTCTCCGGAGCCGCGTGGCGGAGTATTTCGGAGCTCAGGCAGACCCGACCCCCCGGCTCCGGAGCCTGACTCGCGGGATCCGCTCGCTGGAGACGTTCATCACCTCCTCCGAGGCGGAGGCGCTGCTGCTCGAGTGGAACCTGATCCGCCAGCACCGGCCCCGCTTTAACATCCAACTCCGGGACGACAAGAGCTACCCGTACATCAAGGTCACCGTCGGAGAGCCGTTCCCGCGTATCTTCGTCACCCGGAGGCTGCGGGCCGACGGCTCCCGCTACTTCGGGCCGTTCACCAACGTGCGGAGCATGCGGCGCGCGCTGCGCGTCATCAAGCGCATCTACACGGTCCGCAGCTGCCACTACCGCATGCCGGACGAGCTGCCCGAGCGCCCCTGCCTGGACTACCACATCGGGCGCTGCAAGGCCCCGTGTGCCGGCCGACAATCGGAGGCGGAGTATCGAGCGATGATCGAGGAGATCCTCGAGATCCTGGCCGGCCACACCTCGAGCGTTCGACGACAGGTCGAGGAGCGCATGCGGGAGAGCTCGGGACGGCTGGAGTTCGAGCGCGCCGCCGAGCTCCGGGACGTGCTTCGGGGGCTCCGAGCCCTGGAGCGCAAGCAGACCGCGGTGGACTACCGGGGAGGCGACCGGGACGTGCTCGGGCTGGCTCGGCGGAGGGATGTCGCGTGCGGGGTCGTGCTCAAGGTGCGCGAAGGCCGGCTCCTCGGTCGCCAGGTCCACTATCTGCGGAACGTGGAGCGAGATGAGGCATCGGAGGTGGTCGGTGCCCTGGTGAAGGCCGTCTATCTGCGTCGCGAGGAGCTGGCGCCCGAGCTCCTCGTTCCCACCGACTTTCCGGACAGGGTGCTGGTCGAGGAGTACCTGTCCGTCCGGCGGGACGCGCCGTTCACCATCCGGGTGCCCGCGCGCGGCGCCAAGCGGCGGCTCCTCGAACTGGCCCGGGCGAACGCGGCCCATCTCCTCGCCCAGGAGCGCCCAGAGGCCGACGCCTCCTCGCCACGGGAGAAGGCCCGCCGGTCCAGCACGGCCTCGGGCGGGACGTCTCCCGAGCCTGCCCGGCGCCTGGCCGCGGCGCTGGAGCTGGAGGAGCCGCCCCGCTCCCTGTTGTGCTTCGACGTATCCACACTTGCCGGGGCCGAGTCGGCCGGTAGCGCGGTATGGCTCGAAGCAGGACGGCCACGCCGGGAGGAGTACCGGCGCTTCCGCATCCGGCTCACCGACGTCGGTCAGGTAGACGACTACGCGATGATGCAGGAGATCGTCGGCCGCTACTTCAGCCGCCGAGTGCGCGAAGGCGGGCGACTTCCGGATCTCGTGGTGGTGGACGGAGGTCGGGGTCAGCTCTCCGCCGCGCGGCAGGGGATGGAGGCGTGTGGCGTCTCCGACCTCCCCATCGTGGCCCTGGCCAAGCGCGAGGAGGAGATCTTTCGGCCCGACTCCCGCCGCCCGGTGCGGCTGGATCCGGCCGATCCGGGGCTCCACTGGCTCCAGCGCGCCCGGGACGAGTCGCACCGCTTCGCGCTACGCTACAACCGCACCCTGCGGCGGCGGCGCACCCTCCGCTCTCGCCTCTCCCAGATACCCGGCGTCGGGCCGGCCCGCGAGCAGGCGCTGCTGCGTCGCTTCGGGAGCCTGGCGGCCGTACGCGCCGCCAGCGTCGAGGAGCTGTCTTGTCTGCCGGGCATCGGCCCCACCACGGCGAAGCGGATTCGGACGGCCCTCTCTCCCGCGCCGGGTGAACGGAGTGGACTCCGGGAAGCTACCGCGGAGCCGCGGAACAGCCGCCCGCTGAAGTCCGGCGGCTCTCGGGCCGGAGGACGATGAAGGTCCGGACGCGCTTCGCCCCGAGCCCGACGGGTGAGCTTCATCTGGGCAACGCGAGGATAGCAGCGCTCAACTGGCTCGTCGCGCGCCGCTATGACGGCGCGTTCATCCTGCGCTTCGAGGACACGGATCTCGAGCGGCAAGTGGAGGATGCCGAGCGCTCGATCCTGGCGGGGCTGGATTGGCTGGGGCTGGACCGGGACGAGGGCCCCGTCCGGGGGGGCGCGCACGGACCGTACCGCCAGAGCGAACGGTTGTCCCTGTACCGGGAGGTTGCCGATCGCTGGGTCGACGAACGGCGGGCGTACCGTTGCTACTGCACGCCCCGGGAGCTGGTCGCGCGGCGGGAAGCAGGGGGTGCAGCGGGATATGACGGTCGGTGCCGGGATCTCAGCCCGGCGCAGGAGGCGAGCCTTCGCGAAGAGGGGCGTGCCCCCGCGGTGCGCTTCCGGGTCGAGAGCGGGCCGATCACGTTCCAGGACCGCCTGCGTGGCGAGATCACCGTGGACGCGGCGGATTTCGGGGACATGGTGATCCTGCGCTCGGACGGACGGCCCACGTACAACTTCGCGGTCGTGGTCGACGATCTCCTGATGGAGATCACCCACGTCATCCGTGGGGCGGGCCACCTCGCGAACACGCCGAAGCAGTGCCTGCTGTACGACGCACTGGGCGAGACGCCGCCGGAGTTCGTGCACGTCCCCACCGTTCTCGCCCCGGGAGGAGGAAAGCTCTCGAAGCGGGAGCGGGCCCCCGGCCTGAGCCAGTACCGCGAGGAGGGCTACCACCCGGAGGCGGTGCTCAACTACCTGTCCCTTCTCTCATGGTCGTCCCCCAGCGGCCGGGAGGTGCTCTCTCGGGCGGACCTGATTCGGGAGATCGACCTCGACCGGCTCGGCAAGTCGGCTCCGATCCTGGATCTCGAGAAGATGCGCTGGCTCTCGGGCCAACATGTCCGACGGGAAACGCCGGAGGCTCTGGCGGAGCGGCTGACGCCGTTTCTGCCCGTGGAGGCGTACGGGCTCACTCGGCGGGACCTCACCGCCTTCGCCGAGCTCGCCCGGCCACGGATCCATCTCTTCACCGAAGCGGCCGAGGAAGCCCGGCGCCTCTTCGCCGAGCCGGCGCGCGTGCCCACCCCCCCCTCGGAGCGCGCGGCGGCGTCCACCGAGCGCCTGCTGGCGGACCTCGCCGTTCGGTGGGCCCACCTGCCCGAGTGGACACCGGAAGCCACGCGAGGGGAGATCCGGAGTGCCGGAGAGGAGCTGCGCCTGGGGGGAGCCGCCCTGTACCATCCGATCCGGGTCGCTCTCACCGGCGAGACCCAGGGGCCCGAGCTCGGGGAGATGGCGTACGCCCTGGGTCGCGAACGGGCCGTGCGCCGGCTCCGAGCGGCCGCCGGTCAGGCGGTAGAGAAGGGAAGAGACCCGTAGGTGGCATCTTCACCGGGCCAGACGGCCGGAGAGGAAGCCATGGCGAGCCGCTGGTCGCTCCGCTGCGGTGCGTGCGCCCGGGAGATCCCGAGCCGCGCCCTGGCCACCGTGTGCCCCGCCTGCACCAAGCCGCTGCTCGTCCGCTACCCGCCTCCCGGGAAGAGCGGCAAGGCTCTGGCCGAACGGTGGGCGGAGCGACGGGCCGCCGGGGAGGGAATGTGGCGCTTCCGGGAGCTCCTGCCGCTGGACGAGGGCGAGACGCCGGTCACCCTCGGCGAGGGAAACACGCCGCTTCTCCCCGCCGCCCGTCTCGGTGCCCGTCTGGGGCTCGATCTCCTCGTGAAGGACGAGGGCCGAAACCCGACGGGAAGCTTCAAGGATCGGGGTCTCTCCGCCGCCGTGACACGGGCCGTCCGCGACGGAGCCCCGTCGCTCACCGTACCCAGCGCCGGAAACGCCGGTGCGGCTCTCTCGGCGTACGCGGCGCGGGCCGGTGTCCCGGCGCGGCTTTTCCTACCGATGGACACCCCGGCAGGTGTGGAGGGGCGCTGCCGGCGCTTCGGGGCGGAGATCGTGCCCGTGGAAGGTCTGATCGACGAGTGTGGCCGTCTGGCGGCCGAGCACTCCACGGCGACGGGCGCCTTCAACGTCTCCACTCTGCGGGAGCCGTATCGCATCGAGGGCAAGAAGACGATGATGCTGGAGATCGTGGAGGCGTTGGGCGGTCGGGCGCCCGATGCGATCGTCTACCCGACCGGCGGCGGCACCGGCCTCATCGCCAGCTGGAAGGTGCTGGAAGAGCTCCAGGACCTGGGAATCGGCTCCCCTCGCACGCGGTTGTACGCGGTGCAGAGCGACGGCTGCGCACCGATCGTTCGGGCCTGGGAGGAGCGGACGCCCGACGCACCGCGCTGGCCGGAGGCCCGGACTCGAGCGTGGGGACTCCGAGTGCCGGCGGCCCTGGGGGACTTCCTCATTCTGCGCGCCATCCGCGCATCGGGAGGAGGAGCGGTCGCCGTGTCGGACGCCGAGATGGAGGAGGCGGCGAGAGAGCTCGGCAGAGACGAAGGGATCGGAGCGTCGATCGAGGGCGGTGCGACGCTCGCCGCGGCCCGGAGGTTACGCCGCGGCGGGGCGCTTCGTGAGGGAGAAACGGTCGTTCTATTCAACACGGCGAATGCGCTCACCTACTGACCGACGCGTGGGCCCGAGGTCGGCGCGGACAGGTCGCGCCGCGGGACGGAAACGTGCAGATTCCCCTGGGAGCTGGTTCCCGACCCGCTGGCGACCCATGACCGGCCGGTGACCTGCTAGTGAGGACGCTCGTCCTTCTACCGAGAGTCCGGAGGGCGTCGCGGCGTGTGCCGTAAGAGAACCTTCAACAGGATGCAGAGTTCAATGAGTCACCGAATGCCCGGCGGGCTCGCCTTGAGCGTCGCCCTGGCGCTGCTCGTTTCTCCCGGAGCGACCCGGGGACAGGAGAGCGAGGAGAACTGCCAGCTCAACCCAAGCGACGACGTCGTGCTGGCGAACCAGGCGATCCAGGAGGCGCGGACGCTGGCGGCCGACAAGGCGGCGGAGAGCTATCAGGAAGCGTTGAAACGGCTGGAACGAAAGATCGACGAGAAGGACGGGGCCGCTCTGCTGCTCGCCGCCCAGGCGGCGGCGGGTCTCGCCGACTACGTGCAGGCCGACCGCTATCTCGACGACTTCGTTCTCGTGGCCCCGGCCTGCGCGCAGCCCGCCAACAACGTGCGCTACAACGCGTGGGCCCAGCTCTACAACGACGCGGTCGGCGCCTATCAGGAAGGCGACCGGGACCGCGCGCTGGAGCTCTTCGACCTGGCGAACGTGATGGTGGAGGACGCCCGTTCCCTGAACAATGCCGCTTTCCTGTACCGTGAGAAGGGAGAGACCGAGACGGCGATCGACCTGTACCGGAGGGCCGCCGTCACCCAGGGCCCCGAGGCACAGGTTCGCAACGCGGCGCGGAGCCTGGCCGAGATTCTGTCGACCGAGGATCGCGGGGCCGAGGCGATCGAGCTCTTCGGCGACTACCTGGCCGCCCATCCCGACGATGCGCTCATGAAGGTCGAGTACGCCGTGCAGCTGGCCGGCGCCGGTCGGGAGGCGGAGGCGACACCGCTGTTGGATGAGGTCCTCGGTGGGCCCGATCTCCCGGCGAGCGAGTGGAACATGGTCGGAGTGACGCTCTACAACGCCCAGCACTACGGGCGGGCGGCGACGGCGTTCGGCAAGGCGTACGAGGCGAACCCGTACGACAAGAACGCCCTGGAGAACCTCGTGACCTCCCTGGTGGAGAACGACAAGCAGGAGGAGGCGCTCCCGCTGGCCGAGACGCTTGTGGAGCGGTACCCGTACGATGAAGCGAACTACCAGCTCCTCGCGAACGCTCTGGCCAACACGAACAACGGCAAGAAAGCCCTCCAGGTACTCCAGCAGAGCGAGTACCTCACCCTGCGTTTCGAGTCCCTGCAGCTGGAGTCACTGGGCGATGGGCAGTACATCGTGAGCGGCGTCGTTCGTCCGCGGGAGGCGTCGGCGGGAACCACGGTCACCATCCCGTTCGAGCTTCTCGGAGCGGGCGGCGAGGTGGTGGCCAGCAGGGACGCCACGCTCGAGCTTCCGGCCGCGGACGAGGCGAAGTCCTTCGAGCTCACCGTCGCGGCGCCGGAAGGAGTGGTGGGGTTCCGGTATCGGAAGGCGGGAGCGGGCGGCATTCAGGGATAGAGCGCTTCTCGGCGCGGCCGCTCCGGCCGACGGTGCGCACGTCCGGTCACGGAGCGATGGCTCGATGCTCCCGGTGCCGGAGGGACCGCCCGGGGGGGGGCCGTTGCGCCTGGTGCGGCGCCCTCGACCGCTCGGAGCCGTGCGCGGAGCACGCCCGGCGGCTCGCGGCATGGGCATGTGCCGTGTGTGGCGTGCCGCTGTGCCTCGAGTGCCGGACCGGCACGCGGCACACGGCGTTGTGCGCCGAGCACGCCGGGCTCGCTCTCGTGCAGGGGTGGGTGGAAGCGGCACGCCTCCCGCACGAGCCGGAAGCGATGGTCGTCGTGGCCGTCCTGCGCGCGGCCGGCCTTCACGCGCAGCTCTTCTCCCAGAAGGATCACGCGAACGTCGTACAGGTCGGGGGGTTGTCCGTGGTGCGCGTCCTGGTGCCCCCTTGCGAGTACTTGTCCGCCGTCGCCGTGCTGGAGAAGCGGGGTTCCGATGATTCGTGTGAAGGAGGTACGTCGCGGCTCCATCTCCCAGGAGATCGGGATCCGGACCGGCACCCTGCTCCTCCGACTGAACGGAGAGGAGCTTCGGGACTCTCTGGACCTTCTTTTCCTGCAGGCTGACGAGCGGCTCGTACTGGAAGCGGAGTCGCCCACCGGCGCTCCCCAGCGATTCGAGATCGAGAAGGACCCCGACACCGCGCTCGGCATCGTGCCGGAGCCGGAGAAGATCCGGCGGTGTACGAACGCCTGCCCGTTCTGCTTCGTGAAGGGGAACCCGAAGGCCACGAAGCTCCGGGCGGGCCTGTACATCAAGGACGACGACTACCGACTCTCCTTTCTGCACGGCCACTACATCACGCTTACGAACCTGCGGGAGGAAGACTGGGACCGAATCCTGGCTCAGCGTCTCTCCCCGCTGTACATCAGCGTGCACGCCATCGAGCCCGAGGTTCGTCTTGCGATGCTCAAGAATCCTCGGGCCGCCGATATCGACGCGCACCTCACCCGCCTGGAGGCCGGCGGGATTCAGTATCACGCGCAGGTCGTCCTGTGCCCGGGGATCAACGACGGAGACCATCTCTCGCACACGATCGACGCGCTGTACGGGCGGGGGGAAGCCGTCCTCTCCCTGTCCATCGTTCCCGTGGGCCTCACCGTCCACAACGCGGATCGCGGCGTCAGGCCCCTCGCTCAGGCGGAGGCCCGCGCGGCCCTCGCCAGGGTCGGGAGCGCTCGGGAGCGGGCCCTGCACGAGCGGGGCAAGGGGTGGTGCTACGCCGGCGATGAAATGTTCCTCCTGGCCGGGCGCGAACCTCCCGGCCCGGAGTACTTCGACGACCCCGAGCTCGTCGCCAACGGGGTCGGCGCGGTTACGGCTCTCCGCGAACGGATCCATCGGGACCTCGCCGAGCTTCCGCCGTGGAACGGAGCGCGGATCGTTCTCATCACCGGAACCGCGTTCGGGCCCACCCTGGAACGCCTCGCCCACAGAATCGCCGTCCGTTGCGGGGCCCGGATCGCCACGGTGGTCCGTGAGAACTCTCTGTACGGAGCTTCCGTGACGTCGGCCGGCCTGCTGTGCGGCCGCGATCACCTGGAGGCGATCCGGCCCTACGCCGAGTCCGATCTCGTTCTGTTCAGCGGCGCGGCGCTCGACTCCGAGGCGCGCTTCCTGGACGACCTTTCCCTGGCGGAGCTCCGCCGGACGTTTCCCGGCTGCGACATATGCCCATCCGAGCACGTGACCGACGTCCTGGCCCGGGCCTAGGGCTCCCCACGGTGGCGATCGTGGGTCGCCCGAACGTGGGGAAGTCCACGCTCTTCAACCGGATCGTCGGGCGACGGCAGGCGATCGTCGGGGAGCAGTCCGGCCTTACCCGGGATCGGCAGTTCGCCCAGGCGGCCTGGAACGGACGGCCGTTCCTCCTCACCGATACGGGCGGCGTCGTCGAGGGGCCCGATCAGCCGGTGCAGGAGGAGATCCGGCGCCAAGCTCTCGTGGCGATCGAGCACGCCGACCTCATCCTGTTCGTCGTGGATGGGAGGGAGGGGATCCATCCGGCGGACCGCCACCTGGCCGAGCTGTTGCGGCGCTCGGCACGTCCGATCGTGCTCGCCGTGAACAAGGTGGACGAGCTGGCGGCGGCGAGCGAGCATCTAGAGTTCTACGCCCTCGGGCTGGGAGACCCCAGACCCGTCTCCGCCCTGAGCGGCAAGGGAAGCGGGGACCTGCTGGATCACCTCGTGGCTCGGCTTCCTCCCCCACCGGAGGCTCCGCTCGCGGAGACGGGACTCCGGCTGGCCGTGATCGGCAAGCCGAACGTGGGGAAGTCGAGCTTCGTGAATCGTCTGCTGGGAGAGGAGCGGGTGATCGTCCAGGAGACGGCCGGGACGACCCGTGACGCCATCGACACGTACCTGGAGCACGAGGGCGAGACGATCTGCCTGATCGACACCGCCGGGCTGAGGCGCCGCTCGCGGGTGGAGGACGCGGTGGAGTTCTACAGCCGCGTGCGCGCCACGAGGGCGATCAGCCGGGCGGACGTGTGTCTGCTGCTCGGCGACGCGGCCGCCGGCGTGACGAACCAGGACTTTCGGATCGGCCAGGCCGCATGGGACGCGGGCTGCGGGCTCGTCTTCGTGGCCAACAAGTGGGACCTCGTCGAGGATCGCGGGCCGGACGCCGTGGCCCGCTTCCAGCGCGAACTGGTGGAGCGGGCATCCTATTTGCGGCACGTCCCCCTCCTGACCGCCTCGGCCAAGTCGGGGCTTCGAGTCCGCAAAGCCGTGCAGCTCGCCCTTCGAGTGCAGGAGCGGCGGCGGCAGCGCGTTCCGACCCCCGAGGTGAACCGGGTCCTGCGTCGGCTCGTCGCCCGGCGACAGCCACCGCAGGGCGCCCGAGGGGAGGTGAGGCTGTACTACGCCAGCCAGGTGGCGAGCGAACCGCCCATCTTCGTACTGTGGTCGAATCGACCCAAGGAGATGGCTCGACACTACCTTCGCTACCTGGAGAACGGGTTTCGAGAGGCATGGGAGTTCGAGGGCACTCCGCTGCGTTGGAAGCTGAAGCGCCGACGGGCTCCGCGGTGAGCTGCGCGTGAGCTTCAGCCTTCTGCTGCCGGCCGCGTATCTGATCGGTGCCTTCCCGACGAGCTACCTGTGCGGCCGGTTGCACGGGGCCGACCTGAGGAAGAAGGGGAGCGGCAATCTCGGAGCCACGAACGTCTACCGTCTGTTCGGCCTCCGAAGCGCGATGCTCGTCGTCACCCTCGACGTCGCCAAAGGGTTCTTTCCCGTGTGGTTCTTTCCCCTGTGGGACGGTAGAACCGAGGGGGAGTGGGGCCTCCTGTACGGATTCCTGGCCATCTCGGGGCACATCTGGCCCATCTTCACCCGCTTCCGGGGCGGGAAGGGTGTGGCCACCGCGGCCGGCGTCCTCCTCGCCCTCGCCCCCCTGGCGGTGCTCGTCGGCAGCCTCGTGTGGTTGGGGCTGGCGCTGATCACCCGCTTCGCCTCGCTCGCATCCCTCGCCGCGGCCGCTCTCGTTCCCCTCGTGGCGTGGGTGGCGGCCGCGCCGCCCTCCACCGTCCTCTTCGCGCTTCTTCTGGCGTTTCTCGTCTGGATGACCCACCGGCCGAACATCCAACGCTTGCTGCGTCACGAGGAGCTGCGGCTCGGCGCGCCGGCACCGCCCCTGAGAGGTGGACGAGCGACGGAACGGGGAGAGGAGGGATGACGAGGGTGGCCGTGCTGGGTGCGGGGAGCTGGGGGACGGCGTTGGGGGATGTTCTGGCCCGTAACGGTCATCGGGTCACTCTATGGTGTCGAGACCCGGGCCTCGCGGGCGAGATCCGGCAGGGACACAACGATCGGTACCTCCCGGGCGTGGAGCTCGCCGGCGGAATCGGAGCGACGTCCTGGCTGGCCGAGGCGCTCGAGGAGGCCGAGGTGGTGGTCTCGGCCGTTCCGTCCCACGTGGTGCGGGAGGTGATGTCGGCCCTGACCTCTCAGGTGAGAGAACCTCGACTCATCAGCGCGACCAAGGGAATCGAGATCCAGACGGATCTCCGGATGAGCCAGGTCGTCGAGGAGGTGCTGGGGACGGAAGCGGCCCGCCGGATGGTCGTCCTCTCGGGGCCCAGCTTTGCCCAAGAGCTCGTCCGGCAGCTGCCGACCGCCGCGGTGGCCGCTTGCCGAGAGGCGGAGGAGGGAGTCCAGGCACAGCTCCTCTTCCAGAACGAATGGTTCCGCATCTACACGCAGGGCGATGTGGTCGGCACGGAGCTGGGGGGCTCGCTGAAGAACGTCATCGCCCTGGCGGCCGGGATGAGCGACGGCCTGCGGCTGGGGGACAACGCCCGGGCCGCCCTGATCACGCGAGGGCTCGCCGAGATGACCCGCCTGGCCGTGAAGCTGGGGGCCGAAGAGGCCACCCTGGCCGGGCTGGCGGGGATCGGAGATCTCGTCCTGACCTGCACGGGCGATCAGAGCCGGAACCGGAGCGTCGGTGTGGCGATCGGCGCGGGGAGGAAGCCCCGGGAGGTCCTGGCGGGGATGGCTTCCGTGGTGGAAGGGTTCCGGACCGCCCGAGCGGCACACGAGCTGGCCCTGGCCCAGCAGGTGGAAATGCCGATCGTGAATGCCGTATACTCGATCCTGTACGAGGGGCTGGCGCCCCGCGAGGCGCTGGCGGCCCTCATGGCCAGGGAGCCCAAACCCGAGCGCTGGAGCTGAGGCCCGTGGACGACCGTATCGCCCCCAAGGAGTACTACTCGATCGGCGACGTGTGCGAGATAGCGGACTTGAAGCCCCACGTCCTCCGCTACTGGGAGACGCAGTTCGCCGCTCTCAAGCCGACGAAGAACCAGGCGGGCAACCGCATTTACCGCCGCAAGGAGATCAAGCTCATCCAGCTTCTTCGCCATCTCCTGTACACGGAGCGGTACACGATCGAGGGGGCCCGGCGGAAGCTCGACCAGCTGAAGAGGGAAGGGAAGCTGGCGCGGGCGGCGCGGGTCGCCTGGGACGCCCAGACGGTCCGCGATCTTCGGCAGGAGGCGGACGAGCTCGCCGAGATCCTCTCTCGGGAGCCATGAGCGGCGGAGAGCTGCGCATCCTGTGCACGAACGATGACGGATGGCACGCCCTCGGACTCCGGGTTCTCCGTTCCGCGGCTTCGGGCCTCGGGCAGGTCCAGGTCGTGGCTCCGGACCGGCAGCAGAGCGCCAGCAGCCATTCCCTCACCCTGCACCGACCGCTGAGAGCCACGCGGGTCGACCCCGAGGTGTACACGATCGACGGAACCCCCACCGACTGCGTCCTGGTCGCGGTCAACATGCTCCTCGAGCAACGGCCCCACTTCGTCGTATCGGGCATCAATCACGGCCCCAACATGGGGGAGGACGTCCTGTACTCGGGCACGGTGGCCGCCGCCATGGAGGCAACGATTCTCGGGATACCCGCACTCGCCCTGTCCTACGTGGGCGAGGATGAGAGCCGCCTGCCGGCGTACGAGAGCCGGGTTCGGGAGATTCTGCGAGTCCTCCTGCGACGGAAGGACTTCCCGGCCGAGACGTTCTTCAACGTGAACATCCCCCACGTGGAGCCGGAACAGATCGCGGGAATCCGGTTCACGGCGCTCGGCCGGCGCGTGTACGCGGACAGCCTCACGCGACGGCTGGACCCCCGGGGGAGGGAGTACTTCTGGATCGGGGGAGGCGAATCGCACTGGACGGGGCGCAAGGACTCCGATTTCCGGGCCGTTCGGGCCGGCTACATATCCGTCACTCCGATGCATCTCGACCTGACGAACTTTCCTCTCCTGCCCGAGGTCCGATCCTGGACGCACGGCCCGAGCTGACCGCTCTGCGGCGGGATCGACGGCGGCTGGTGGAGCGACTGGCGGCCGCGGGAGTGGAGGAGCTGGAGATCCTGCACGCCTTCGACGCCGTGCCGCGCCACCTCTTCGTGCCCGCGGCCCTCCGGCAGCGGGCGTACGAGGACGTCGCCCTGCCGCTGGGGTTCGATCAGACGATCTCTCGTCCGTCCGTGCACGCACGCTTCCTGCAGCTCGCGGAGCTTCAGGGAACGGAGAAGGTGCTGGAGGTGGGGACGGGCTCCGGCTTCCAGACAGCGCTTGTGGCGACCCTGGCGCGGCAGGTGTACTCCGTGGAGCGGATCCCGGAGCTGGCCCGCCGAGCCCGTGACCGGCTGAGGAGGCTGGGGCTTCACGCCTCCGTCCGGGTGGGAGACGGAAGCATGGGGTGGCCGGAGGAAGCTCCGTTCGACGTCATCCTGGTGGCCGCCGCCGCGGAGGATCCGCCCGAGGCCCTGAGCCGTCAGCTTTCCGAGGGCGGGCGTCTGCTGATTCCCGTGGGGGACGAGGATCGGCAGACGATCGTCCGCATTCGGCGAACGGGGAAGGGGTGGGAACGGGAAGCGGTCGATCGTGCCCGCTTCGTTCCGCTCCGGCGCGAAGAGTCTCCATGAGAGGGGCGGAAAGGGGGGGAAGGGAGAGGTCTCGCCTTCGCCGACTCTATCACTGGGTGCTCGCCTGGGCGGACCGACCGGGAGGGCCGGCCGCCCTGACGGGCATCGCGGCGGCGGAGTCGTTCTTCTTTCCGATCCCTCCCGACATCCTCCTGATCCCCCTCGCCCTCGGCCAGCCGCGCAAGGCCCTCCGCTTCGCCCTGCTGTGCACCGCGGGTTCCGTGGCGGGCGGGATGATCGGCTACTTCATCGGGAGCGGACTCTTCCAGACGTTGGGAGAGCCGATTCTGCGGTTCTACGGCTACCAGGAGGAGTACCGCCGATTGGGTGAGCTGTATGCCCGGCATCTGGTCGTGACGCTGGGCACGGCGGGCTTCACCCCGATTCCCTACAAGGTGTTCACCATCGCGGCCGGGGGCTTCGGAGTTTCCTTTCCCGCGTTCGTCACGGTCTCCGCCGTCAGCCGAGGAGCCCGCTTCTTCCTGGTCGCCGGCCTCATCCGCCTGTTCGGGGTCCGGATCCGGAACTTCATCGAGCGCTACTTCAATCTGCTGACCTTCCTCTTCGCTCTCGCCCTGATCGGAGGTTTCCTCGCGGTGAGCGTCTTCCTGCCCTAGCCGGTCGCGGAGAAAGTCGAGCGGATCGCCTTACGAGGGCCGTGGGGCCGGATCCGAGGCGATCCGGACGCGCTGGTCGAGCCACGCGCGACCGTTGGCGCGCCGCGAGGGTTCAGGGTAGCTTGGGCGCCGGAACTGCCCGGGTGGGGCGGCGGAGATCTCGCCCCACGCGGTCTTCACCGTCGACGAAAGGAGCCGAGGTCCCCGATGCGCCGACCCGATCTCTCGCCCCAACCGGCGGAGGGGTCCACCGATTCGTGGACCGACTCTCTCGAGAAGCTGGCGAACGCCGTCGGGGGAACGGTCCGCGACTATCCGGACTTTCCTCGGCCCGGGATCCTGTTTCGCGACATCGCCCCCGTTCTCGCGGAGCCGCGGCTGCTGGGGCGGATCGTCGCCGCCCTCTCCCACGAGGCGGCCCGGAACGGGGCGGAGCTGATCGCCGGTATCGAGTCGCGCGGCTTCCTCATCGGGACACCCGTCGCCCTGGAGCTGGAGCTTCCGTTCGTACCGATTCGCAAGCAGGGAAAGCTTCCCGGGGAGACGGTGACCGCGGAGTACGATCTGGAGTACGGCTCCGCCCACCTGGAGCTCCAGGTCGACAGCGTGGGGCCAGGAACGCGGGTGGTGTTGATCGATGACCTGCTGGCGACCGGGGGCACGGCCGCCGCCGCCGCCGGGCTCATCGAGCGCCTCGGCGGGCTGGTGGCCGGCATCAGCTTCCTTATCGAGCTGGAAGCTCTCCGGGGCCGTGAAGTGTTGGGTCGATATAACGTGTTGTCACTACTGCACCTATAGAGTATCCGGCTGCCATAGACCAGGACCATCGACATGCCACGCTCATTCGCTCACGCACGAAAAAGGGAGGCCCCGTCCGGCGAAGACCCGTTCGTCGAACGAACGTGGCGCCTCCTGGCCTGGGCCCAGGAGAAGGCGCGTGCCCTCCTGGTCGCGGGCGTGGCCCTCGGCCTCCTCGTGGCCGCCGCTTTCTACTACCGGAGCTACCAGGCGAACGTGCGCGAACAGGCCGCCGCGGAGCTGCAGACTCTGGCCGGGACGCTCCTCGCTCGGGACCCGGCCGTCGCCGCGGAGCGCCTCCGGACGTACGTGGCCCGGTACGGCAGCGCGCCGGCCGCGGACGAGGGCCGCCTCATCCTGGCCCGCGTGCAGCTCGACCTGCAACAGCCGGATGCCGCGCTCCAGACGCTCGCCCCGGTCCTAGAACGCCGCCCACCGGGCACCCCGCTCGGCCAGGCCGCCCGCCTCCTCACCGCGGGAGCTCTGGAGACGAAAGGAGACCTCGCGGCCGCCGTCCGGACGCTCGAGGAGCTCGGAGAAGGGGCGGAGCTCGCCTTCCAGCGTCGGGCCGCCCGGGCGAAGGCGGCGCGGCTTCTCGCCGACGCCGGTGACCTCCGCGGGGCAACCGCGATCTACGAGCAGCTCCTCACCGCCGCCGCCGAGGCCGATCAGCCCGCCGAGGAGGCGACCTACCGACTCCGTCTCGGTGAGCTGAGGGCCCTGGCCGAGGCCCGGCCCGCCGGTCCCGAGCCGACCGACACGACCTCCGCCGCTCTCCCGGCCGCCGCGCCCTCCAGCCGTCCCTCCGCTGCCGCGGGCGCTGGCCCCCCCCGCGGCTCTCCACCGGAGCCCCCGGATTCCTCCCGGCTCCGCTGAAGACCCCTGATCCTGCGTCTCCCATAGCCCCGGGTAGTAGGCCGACCCCAGGAAGTCCCGACGGGTCCGTCCATATGGCACATAAGATATATTATGTCAACTAGTGCTGCCCCGTCCTGTTCCTAGGGCACTCTTACCGCGACGGGCTCGAGGTCCTGGAGCTTCTACAGACGGCCCAGAAGGGATTTCAGGCGTAGAGCCCACACCCGCCAGATGGCTTCACGGATGATCGCGCGGGTCATCTTGCTCGCCCCGGCAGCGCGGTCCACGAAGACGATCGGGATCTCGCCGAGCCGGAACCCTTTCTTCCAGGCGCGGAAGTTCATCTCGATTTGAAAGGCGTACCCCGTGGATTTCACGGCCTCGAGGTCCAGCGCCCGCAGGACGGGACGGCGGAAGCACTTGAAGCCGCCGGTGCAGTCGGCCAGCGGGAGACCGGTCACCCAGTGGGCGTACTTGTTGGCGAAATAGCTCAGGAGGAGCCGGCTCATCGGCCAGTTGATCACGTTCACCCCCCGCAGGTAGCGCGAGCCGATGACCACATCGTACTCCTCGGCCGCGCTCAGGAGCTCGGGCAGGTACTTCGGGTCGTGCGACAGGTCGGCATCCATCTCGATAAGGTAGTCGTAGCCCCGCCGCAGCCCCTCCCGGAAGCCCGTGAGGTAGGCGCTCCCGAGGCCCAGCTTGCCGGGGCGTCTCAGGATGCGAACCCTCGACTCCTCGACAGCCAGGTGCTCTCCGATCTCTCCCGTGCCATCCGGCGAGGCGTCGTCGACGATGAGAATATCGAAGTTACGTCCCTGATGTAGGATACGTTGTACGATCTCTATCAGATTCTCCGCTTCGTTGTACGTGGGCAGGATGACCAGCGCCCTGCCCCGCCCCGTGAGTTCCTCTGACACCCGTGCGCTTTCCTCCTTCCCTCGTCTCCCAGCCGGGAGGTCGGACGTCACTCGACCACTGGCCGGCACCTCGCCCCCCCGGCGTGCGGCACCGACGGCTCGCACCTCCCCGCCTCAGCCCTCATCACGCTCTCCGAAGCCCGCCAGCAGCCATCCGGCGGTGATCGCCACGAGCTCCGCCAGGGTCACCCCCAACCGGGCCCCGACGGCCAGAGTCGCCGCGACGGCTGCCGAGAGAGGCGTGACGGCCAGGAGCAGGAAGGTCATGGCCCCCTCGCGGGCCACGAGACCCGCCGGCGCGAGCAGAAACGCGTAGCCCGCCACGTACGCCGCCGCGAAGATACCTGTGGCCTGCCCCACGCCGATCGCCGTTCCCCCCACCCCCCGTAGGTAGGCGGCGAAGCCGGCTCCATACGCGAGCCATACCCCGGCTAGGAAGAAACCGGCCGGCACGAGCTCCCGGAAGCTCAGCCTTTCCGGAGGATCCTCTTCCCTCAGCCAGCGGTGGAGCGACCGCCCGATCCTCCCGATGACCGCCGGGTGGAGAAGGAACAGGAGCGCGATCCCCAGGAGCGCGGCCTGCCAGATCGGCCGCCCCACGGACGCCAGCCCGCCCCCCAGCAGGCTGACCGCGACGGCCAGGCCGACCACCAGGGCGAGCAGCTGGGCCTGGAGGGAGGAGGAGACGGCCACCGCACCCGATCCTCCCCTCCGTCTGAGATGCACGGCGAGGCCCGTAAGTTGCCAGATCTTGCCGGGGATGTAGCGCCCCAGGTTCGTCGACAACCACACGAGGAGGCCCCGGCGCATCCCGATCCGGCCGCCCGCCCGGCGGAAGAGCCACACCCACGCGGCCGCCGATCCCAGCAACGCGGCGCTCCACGCCGCGAGCGCTGCACCCAGCCAGCCGGCCGACAGCCTCCAGGAATGGTCCGCAACCTCCTCACGCAGCGTCCGGAGCTCTCCCCACCCGCGCAGGACGCCGACCAGGAGAAACGCGAAGGCAACCAGCAGAAACGCACCGACCGCCCATCGAAACCTCGCTCGGCGCCGTCCCTCCCGCGGGCCGTCGGGTGGTCCACTTCTTCGCGCCTCCATGCGACTGCGCCTCTCACCCCCGCCGCGGGCGGCGGAGGGTCACCCCCAGGCCGCCCAGCAGCACGAGAAGCGAGGCCCCCGAGAGGCGGACGCCCCACCGAAACCCCGTCGGCCGGTAGAGAAAGCGGACCCGATGCTCGCCGGCAGGGACGACGATCGCCCGGAACGCCGCGTCCGCCCGCAGCACCGGCACTTCGGTTCCACCCACGTACGCGTGCCACCCGGGGGCCCACACCTCGCTCAGAACGAGGAGGCCCTCCCGGGCCGCCCTCACGCGGAGCTCCAGCTCGTCGGGCGCCGAACGAGCCAGCTCCGCCGTGCCCGCCGTGACGGGCGGCACCTCGCCCGCCTCTACAACGGCCTCCTCGGCCGCGTTCACGAGCGCCAGCGTCCTCCTCAGCGCCTCCGCCGTGTCCTCGACCGCCGTCACCCGGGCCGGGAAGAAGACGTGCGGAGCGGGGGACACGACCTCGTAGATCCGCCCCCGCTCCGTCTCCTCCACCGGGCGCAGCAGAGGCGTGTCGAGCTCGGAGCGGGCGGTCACGAACCGGAGGTCCAGCAGCTGCCACAACGCCGGCTGCCGAAGCAGGTTCTCGTAGCCCAGACCCCCCACCAGGCGTCGGTACCACGAGAAGAGGAACTTCTGGGTGCCGGAAACGGTCCGGACCCCGTAGTACATCAGCTCGTTCGCCTCGTACGTCCGCTCCAGCGGCCAGACCCGCTCCCCGGGCTCCACGGAAGCTGCGAGTCGCTCGAGCCCGGGCGGCTCCGCCGGAAAGACCTCTTCCACCCGGGCCGTCTGGAGATAACGGGCGTCCACGCGCCACAGGTCCATCAGCGTCAGGGCCAGGAGTCCCGCGAGCCACCACCCGCTTCCCCTCTTCCGGCCCGACGCCCACGCCGCGCCGAGTACGGCGCCCCACGAGGCCAGCAGGAAGAGCCCCGACACCCTGAGCGCGCCCGCCAGCTCCGGAGGGGGCCGTCTGGCCCATCCTCCCGGAAACCAGCTGTGATAGGCGAAGCTCGACAGACCGTCCGGGGCCAGGGCCGCGGCCAGTCCCAGGAGCAGAAACGGAGCGGCCGCCAGCCAAGTGACCGGCCCGAGAACCCCGGTTTTCCGACGGCGGACCGCTTCCCAGCCGAAGCCCGCCAGCAGGGCGACGAAGAACGCCACCGGTCCGAGCATCATCGCGGGGGCCCGGAAGCTCCGCATCAGCGGGACGACGGCGTACGCCACCCGATGCACCGGAGTGGAGGCACCCAGGGCGAAGAGGATGCCGAGGAGCGAGGCCGCGGCCAGAAAGCCGACGGTTCGCCGCTCCTCCGTTGCGCGGCCGCGGCCGAAGCCGCCAACCACGCCCAGGATCGCCAGAGCCACGGGCACGCCCCCCAGGTACTCCGTGTGAAGCTTGAACGGGTTCTCGCCCCAGTAGCGCCCCAAGGATCCGATGAGGTCGGGCAGGAAGAGCGCCGACAGCTCCTGGGGAGGCAGCGCCCAGGAAGCGGCGAACTCGTAGCCCCGTTCCTGAGCCGCCCGCGAGACATCCCCCAGCAACGCGTACGTGGGCAGCAACTGGACGGCCGCCAGTCCTGCCGCCAGCGCCAGGGCCGCCACGAGGCCGAGCGACAGCCGCCACGGACGCTCCGGTGGGTTTCCTTCGTCCCGACGTGGGAGGGCCAGGCGGACCCCGGCGTACGAGAGAAGCGAGAGCGTCGAGAAGTACATGATCTGGACGTGCGGCGTGAGCGCCTGGAGCGCCACCGCCGCCGCGACTCCCAGAAACCATGCCCCTCTCCCGCTTCGCAGCCCCCGCTCCGCCATCCCGAAGGCGAGCGGGATGAGGACGATGGCGAACATCCGCCCGTCGTGCCCCCCGTACAGGGTGGAAGCGAGGTACCCGGTGAGCATGAAGGAGAGGCCACAGACCGTCGCGGATCCCCGGCGGAGTCCGAACGCGCGGGCCGCGAAGAAGGCGAAGGCACCCGCCAGGAAGCTGTGGAGGACGAACGTCCAGCCGATCGCCCGGTGAAGCGGAAGAAGTAGGTAAAGGAGACTGGTCGGATAGAAGAGCGGGCCCGGGAGCGTGGCCACGAACGGTAGTCCCCCCAGCAGGTACGGATTCCACAGCGGCAGGCCCCGGCCGGCCCGGATCTCCTCGAGGGCGAAGCGGCGCAACGGGAACCCCTCGATCACCATGTCGGTGCCGAACAGCATCCGATCGGGGTGAAAGACGAACCCTCGATAGAAGAGGAGGCAGAGGATGGCTGTGCCGGCGAGGAAGGCACCGGTCACCCACCGGTCGGCACCGGCGTCTTCACCGGCCGGGGGCACCTCGCGACCCGAGGCTGAACTCATCCCTGCTCTCCTCCCACCTCGTGCGGCGGGGCGCGCCGCGATCCACGTGCCGCGTTCGCAGGCAGCACCGGATCCCCCCCGACCGGCGGTTTTTCGAGCAGAAAGAACCACTGCGGGGAAAGGGAGCGCAAGAGCGCCCCCCTGAACCGACCCGGAAGCCGTCGCAGAACACGCCAGGTTCCCTGCCACCCTCGATCCGTCGGACCGGCCAGCAGCCTCTCCAGCGCCTCTTCGGTGATCTCCCGGTGGCGGAAGCCCGCGGTCGTCACCATACGGACCAACGCGCCGTGCGTCCGGAACCGGATCCCCCGATACGCCCTTCCCCGCCCCGTGGCCCGCAGATAAGCGCTCGCCAGCGGCCGGGGCAGCCAGCTCAGGAACGGAAGCCGGTAGTGAGGCTCCAGCACGGCCAGAACGTTTCCCGCCGACAGGTAGGCGCGGCCGCCCGGCGCCAGCACCCGGTACGCCTCCCTGAAGAGAGCCGGCTGGTCCGCCACGTGCTCGTACAGGTGATTCAGAAGGAGGAAATCGAAGGCGTCATCGGGCGCCGGCAGCCGCCGTACGTCCGCCATGACCGTCATCCCTCGCCAGTGGACGAAGGAGGGGTCCAGCTCGAAGCCGTAGATCTCCCGGCCGAGCCTTTTCTCCAGGGCCCTCTTCAGGAGACCCGTTCCGCTTCCCAGATCCGCGATGCGTGCGGCTCGCCGAAGCTCCTCCCCGCACAGCCGCCACACGACATCCGCCTTCGCCGCCCGTTCTTCCCGGTACGACTCGGAAGAGACCCGGTCCGCGTACGCGTCGCGGCCCAGGGCGGGCCGATCGATCACGCACCTTCCCCGCGACGCCGAGCCACGGCCTGCATGTAGCAATCCATCAGCTCCCCGGTGATCCGTTCCCACGAGAAACGGCGCTCCACGCGTCTGCGTCCGGCCTCCCCGATCCGGCGGGCCGCCTCGGGGTCCGCCGCGATCCGAAGGATCGCGCCAGCCAGCGCCGCGGGGTCCCCCGGAGGCACCAACCATCCAGAGCGGCCGTCCTGCACGATGTCGGGAATCCCGCCCACGGCCGATGCCACCACGGGCCGCGCGAAGCGCAGCGCTTCCAGCAGGACGACCCCCAGCCCCTCGGTATCCCCTTTCGCATCCACCACGGCGGGCAGAACGAAGAGGTCGCAGGTGGCGTACAGCCGCGAGAGCTCCTCGCGCGAAACGTGCCCGGCGAACCGGATGACCGGTTCCACCCCACTGGCGGTCGCCGCTGCCCGGATGTTTCGTTCCCGGCTTCCTTCTCCGACGATCGTGAGACGCGCGGGCCGCCTGGCAAGGATTCGCGGGAGCGCCCGCACGAGCACCTCCACCCCCTTGCGCTCCACCAGACGACCTACGAACAGAAGGTGCATCTCCTTATCCTGAAACGGGATCCGAGGTGCGACCGCTCCCTCTTCGGAGGACCCCGGCTCAGGGGTCGCCTCCACGCCGGCCCCCGCGCGCGCGTCCACGCCCACGCGGGAGCTGCCGTCCTGCACCGTGGCCGAGAACGGGATGACGCGGACCGGACGATCCACCAGCGTCCGCACGCGCTCGGCGGTCCACGAAGAGATGGCCGTCACGCCATCGGCCGTGCGAACCGTCCAGCGGAGGAACGGACGCAGCCAGCGCAGCCGATGCTCGACCCAGCTCAGCTCCACACTGTAGTAGCTGCACACTAGGGCCGCGTGCCCGGCGGAGGCGCGCCGCGCGGCGGCTCCGAACAGAGCGTGCGGGACCGGCCAGTGGACGTGCATGACGTCCGGCCGGCCGCGGCCCAGACGCCAGGCCGCCAGGGACCCACCCGCCACGTACGTCGGCAGCAGAAGCGCATACCGCGGCGATTCGCGCAGACGGTCAGGGACCGTCTGATCGTGGGAAAGCGCTTCCCAAGCGGCCGGGCCGTAGCGAAATCGGTGCACGGGAATGTCGTACGGCCGGCCGGCCGGCCGGCCCCTGTAGGAGGGAGCGAGGACCTCCGACTCCACCCCGCGGCGGCGGAGCTCGGTCAGGAGGCGGGGGAGCCAGGGAGTGATCGGGTCCTCCGGGTCACGGGGAAACGCCGTGACGACGTGGATGACCCTCAACGCCGGCCTGCGACGTCTCGTTCCGCGCGGAGCGGGACGCGAGCCACGTCACCGCCCGCCGGGGGGGTCCCGAGCCCGTCCCTCGTCCGGGCCGTGGCCGGCAAGCGGCGAAAGCGAAGCAGGACCGTCTCGGGCTCCCCGCCCCGATACACGACCTCGAAGCGACCGGGCGCGGCCCGGATCGCGGGAAGGAGATAGCGGGCCGTCGTGGCGCTGATCGCATCGACCGCCACGTAATCCGCCTCCATCTCCTCCAGGCTCCGAAGTACGAGCTCCGGCTCCGAGGAGTACCGGTACACGTCCCCCCTTCGGCGGGCGTACCAGTAGAAGAGCCTCGGTTTCCGGTTCGCCACCACCGTTTCCGGAGGCGTGTTCGCGCGCGCCCAGCGTGCGGCCCCGTAGAAACTGGCCAGCGCCGGCGGGTCGCAGGGAGAGCCTCCCCGGTAGGCGGCGATGCAGCGGGCCCTGTCCGGCGCCAGCCGAAAGACGGAGAGGAGCGCCAGGATCGCCAGACCCATCGCCAGGATCGCGGCCGGCAGCCGGTGAGCCCGCTTCCCGGCATGGCCGCCCGGCAGACGAGCCGCGAGCCGGGACGTCCCGTCCACCGCGTACAGGAGGATGAACGGAAGAAGCGGCAGCAGGAAGCGTTGGTCGGTCCACACCTCCGGCCACACGCAGATCAGCCCGGCGTAGAGGAGGGTGAACAGCTCCGCCTCTCCTACCTCCTCCGTCGCCCGGGAAAGCCACCCGATCAGGGCCAGAGCGGCGACCGCGAGGCCCACAGGCAGCAGCAGCCCGAACTCTCTCGGTGCGAAGCCCGTGAGCGAGCCGGGCAGCACCCCGCTCGTGTAGCTCCACACGTTGCCCGCCGTGCGCCTCACCAGATCCCCCGCGTCCACCCGGCCCAGGGCCGGCGTGTACGGGTTCCGAAGGATCAGCTCCCCCAGGTAGCCGGGGCTGCCGGGCGCCGCCAGCCGTTGGTAGATCGCCCACCCGCCGCCGACGCCCAGCCCCAGTCCGAGCGCCGAGATCGCCCGGCGTCTCTCGCCACGCGACAGCGCCCCGGCGGCGACCACCAGCAACAGCGGAAGTCCCGCCGTTCGAACGAGGAACGCCGCGGCCGCCGCCGCCATTCCGGCCGCCCGCGTCCGAGCTCGGGGGGAGGTGGAGAGGAGGAGCGTGAGCAGCACGAGAAAAGTGAACGGAGCCTCCGAGAGGACGTAGTGCGAGTACTCCAGAAGGACGGGGTTGAGGGCGAGCGCTCCGGCCGTGGCCAGGCCGGCGGCGGGGCTCACGAGCCGCCGCCCGAGATGGGCCGCGAGCCCGACTCCGGCCGCCGTGAACGCCAGAGACAGAAGCTTGAAGAGCTGCACGCCGCCGATCCACCCCGCTCCGGCCAGCAGGAGCGGATAGAGGGGTGGGTACTTGGCGTGCAGAGGCTCGCCCGGCAGGTAGAGATCCCGGTAGCCCGCCCCGGAGCGTAACGACTCCCCGAGGATCATGTAGCCCGCGTTGTCGCCACCGGGGAAGAGGGTCGGCTCGTAAAGCAGGAGGCCCAGGGCCACGTGCCCCACGACCAGAACCGTCACCCAGCCGCGGAAGCCGACGCCTTTCACGCTACGAAGCCCGTGGAAGACCCACGGCGGGCCGCGTCAGGAGCGCCGTGGGGCCGGATGCGACCCCCTCGCGCGACCGCAGGTCACGACGCGGCCAGCTCTCCACACGGTCCGGTTCAGGTTCCTCGCTCCCGCCGCATCTCCTCCACCTCGCTGCGCAGGGAGGCGATCAGCTCGGCGAGGAAGCCGACGGCGAACAAGAGCAGTCCGACCACGACGAGCAGAACCACCAGGGAGAGGAGCGGTCGATAGCCCTGCTGCAGTCCGAAGCGCAGGTAGAGGGCCGCCAGACCGATGACGGCGCCCAGCCCGAGCACCGCGAGCCCCGTGACGCCGAAGAAGAGCATCGGCTTGCGGCTGAAGAGGAGCTGAAACCACACGGCCAGGAGATCCAGCATCCCGACAAGGATGCGCCGGCGGCCTTTGTATTTCGAGGCTCCATGCCGCCGCGGGAAGAGACGAATCTCGATCTCGGTGACTCGAAAGCCGCGCGCGTGGGCCAGCACCACGAGGTACCGGTGCCAGTCGGAGCGCAGCTGCAGCTCATCGAGGATTCCCCGCCGAAACGCCTTCATCGCGTTGAGATCGTGCACCTCCACGCGGAAAAGCCGGCGGCACATCCAGTTGTAGATCGCCGAGACGGTCCGCTTCTCGTACCGCCCCACCTTCCGTCCGGCGACGACGTCGTACCCTTCCTCCAGCTTCTCGACGAAGCGCGGAATCTCCTCCGTGGCATGCTGCAGGTCCGCGTCAAACAGGACCAGGTACTCGCCGCTGGCCGTTCGGCTCGCGGTGAGCAACGCCTCCGTCTTCCCCCGATTCCGACGGTGCTGGAGGAGGGTCACCCGCTCCAATTCCGCCGTGGCCGCCGCCTGCCGAGCCGCTTCGAGCGTCCCATCGCCGGAGCCGTCGTCGACCAGGATGACCTCGGCATTCAGGTGGCTCGTCCTCAGCATGTCGGCCAGCTCGGAGAAGAGATCCGCCATGTTCTCCGCCTCGTCGTAGGCGGGAACGACGATGCTGACGGTCGGCGGGTTAGGCGGCTTGAGGGAGGCGGAGGGAGCCGACGCCGTCCGCGTCATACTCGCTTTCGCATCCGCGCCGAGAGGATGCCGAGCTGGTCCCGGTACTTGGCCACCGTGCGGCGGGCGATCTGGATCCCCTGTCGAGTCAAGACGTCCACGATCGCCTGGTCGGTGAGGGGGCTCTTCGGATCTTCCTCCTCGACCAGCTTCTTGATCTGAGCCCGGACGCCCCGGGCGGAGACGTCCTCGCCGTAGTCGGTGGAAAGGCCGCTGGAGAAAAAGTACTTGAGCGGAAATACCCCCCGCGGGGTCTGAGCGAACTTCTCGTTCGTCACTCGGGAGACGGTCGACTCGTGCATGTCGATGTGTTCCGCCACCTCGCGCAGGGTGAGAGGACGGAGGTGCTCCACCCCTTTCTCGAAGAACTCCCGCTGCCGGTCCACGATGAAGTTCATCACCTTGAGCATCGTCTGCCGACGCTGCTCGATCGCCTGGATCATCCACTGGGCGCTGTTGAGCTTCTTGGAGATGAACGTCTTGTTCTCGCCCTGGAACTGGTTCTTGTTGCGGGCCACCTCACGGTAGGCCCGGGAGAGCTTCAGGCGGGGCAGCGACGTGTCGTTGTGAAAGACGTGGTACTGACCGTCGATCTTCTCGACCACCAGGTCGGGCACGACGTACGCGTCCCGCATGTCCGAGTACTTGAGGCCCGGTTTCGGATCCAGCTTCGCGATGTCATCCGCCGCCGCCTGGACGGCCTGTGGCGAGATTCCGTGCTCCTTGGAAAGCTCGCTCCACCGGTGGTTGACGAGCTCGTCGAAGTGATCGCGCACGATGCGGTGGGCCAGCGTACCCTCTTCGCCTCGGTCCCGGAGCTGAAGGAGGAGGCACTCGCGCAGGTCCCGCGCCCCGACGCCGCTCGGATCGAAGCCCTGGACGACCGAGAGGATCCGCTCCGCCTCCGCGACCGTCACCGGCGTCACCCCTGCCCATTCCTCGTTGCCCGGGTCGGCGAGAAAGTTGTTCACCGACTCCACGACCTGCTCCAGCGGGCAGGTGAGGAACCCTTCGCGGTCGACGTTGCCGATGATCTCCTCCCCGACCAACACGTCGCAGGGCTCCAGCTTCGAGAGCTTCAGCTGTTCCAGGAGGTGATCCCACAGATCCTTCACGTTGGCCGCGGCCGGCTGGTAATACTCTCGCTCCTCGTACTCCGCCCGGCGGCCGCCCGCGTCGAAGCCGTCCAGCAGAATCTCTTCCCAGTCGATCTCGTCCTCCGACTCCTCGGCCTCCTCCGCCGGCTCCTCCTCCTCGATCGGCTCGATCATCTCGAGGAACGGGTTGTTCAACAGCTCCTGCTTCAGGTGCTGTTGGAGATCCAGCAACGGCATGTACAGGAGATCCATCGCCTGATACAGGCGAGGGTTGACCTTCATCTCCTGCCTCATCCCGACTGTCTGGGAGAGTCCGGTACGCATATTGGCCATCACGCTCGTCCCGTTCCGCAGCTCGCCTCGCCCTTGGCCACAATATTCGTGCCACGACAAAATACTCCCTGACAGTCGGCGCGGCACCCCCGGATCGCCGCACGACCCTGCCGATCGGACGTTTGGACCTTCAGGCGGGAGGAAACGGTTTTCGCTCTTCGCGAGAGGGGGGTCTGGAAGCCTGTGGAAGAGCCACGGCGGGTCGCGGACCGAGCGCCGTCGGACCAGATCCGTGGTTCCTCCACAGGTTACTAGAGACGGAAGTCCTGTCCCAGATAGAGTTTGCGCGCTTCGGGATCGCTTACCAGCATCTCCGCCGGCCCCTCGATGTGAATCGACCCGTTGAACATGAGATACGCGCGGTCGGTGATGGACAGCGTCTCGCGCACGTTGTGGTCGGTGATCAGGACCCCGAGCCCGCGATCCCGGAGCTCTGCCACGATGCGCTGGATGTCGTCGATGGCGATGGGGTCCACCCCGGTGAACGGCTCGTCCAGGAGCAGGAACTTCGGTCGGGTGACCAGGGCCCGAGTGATCTCGAGCCGGCGGCGTTCGCCCCCCGAGAGCGCATACGCTCGACTCCTGCGCAGATGCTTGATCGACAGCTCGTCCAGCAGGTTCTCCAGCCGCCGCTCCCGGGCCTCGCGATCCAGGTCCAGCGTCTCGAGGATCGCCCGAACGTTTTCCTCGACCGTGAGCTTCCGAAAGACGCTGGGTTCCTGGGAGAGGTACCCGATCCCCGCTCGGGCCCGACGGTACATCGGCCAGTCGGTGAGCTCCCGGTCTTCCAGAAACACCCGACCCTCCTCGGGCGCCAGGAGCCCCACGATCATGTAGAAGGTGGTCGTCTTCCCCGCCCCGTTCGGCCCGAGGAGGCCCACGATCTCCCCCTGGGCCACCTGCAGGCTGACCTGATCCACCACTCGCCGGCGCCGGAACGACTTCACCAGCCCGTTCGCCCGCAGCACGCTGCCCTCGCTCACCGTCCCCTGCTTCCCCGAGCGGAGGTCGTGTCCCGCACCCCACCCCGAGCCGGAGGCCGAGGCACGCTCTCCTCGCCCTCCTGCACAGGATCCAGGTAGACGCCGATCGCCTTCTCTCCCTTCACGGAGTGTACCTCGCCTCCCTGGAAGAGGATCTCGATCGATCGACCTATGATGTAGTTGCGGGATGGCTGCCGGGTGCGAGTGGAGTCGACTACGGCCGCGTACAAGGCTCTCGCCTCTGATTCCACCCCGACGACCCGGAGGAGTCGGATCTGGCGGGCGGCAGCCGAGTCCCCCGACGACGGCTCAGGCCGAGCCTCGAACACCGCGTACAGCGTGTCCCCCATCATCCAGTTCCCCTCGCCAGTCCCGGACCCGGAGGGAAGGACACCGGCTTCCCGCACCTCGCCGACGCCGGGGGCGCGCGGCCCTGCCGCGAGCGTGTCGCGCCCGGCGAGCGAGTCGGGAACCACCGGCGCGCGGGGGGGGGCGGCCGCCGTGTCCGGGGCCGCCACGGCCGCCAGGGAGTCCGCGGCCGCCACGGTCGTGTCCGGAGCCGCCATGGCCGCCAGGGAGTCCGCGACCGCTACGCTCGTGTCCGGGGCCGGCCCCACCACCGGCGAGTCCCCGGCCGCCGCCGCGTCCACCTCCACGGCCCTGGCGCTTCCCACCGCCACCACACTGTCGATCTGACCCTCGCTCAGCACGAAGCGTAGCGAGTCGCCGTGCAGCCGATACGCGGCGGAGACGGCACTGGCTCCGCCGGGCCCGAACGCCCACACGGCGTCGGCGATCTCGTTGCGTATCCGGGCCCGAATCTGATCGGCCTCGACGTCGTAGGACTCGCCCCTGGCCGTTCCTCGGCCCAGGGCCCAAACCTCCCGCAGGTCACTCTCCTCGAAGCGGAGCCGAATGCTGTCCCCCGTCAGCTCAAACCCTTCCCCCTCCACTCGGGGCTCCCCGTACAGGAACCCCCCTCCCCCGGCGATGTCGAAAAAGACGCTGTCCGCCGTGGCGGTGAGATCGGGTCTCCGAATCACGACGTCGCCCCACGCGGTCGCCGCTTCCTCTCCGGCCATCACGGTTCGGTCGGCGTCCACCTCGAACGGCGGCTTCTGCCTTTCCCGGTCCGTGTACAGAGTGATGTGGGGTCTGCCACTCGCCGTCGTCAGGGCCTCGCGGCCCGAGAGGGCCCGCAGGAACTCCGCGCGCGGGCCGCGGACGGTGGAGCCGGATGCGAGCCGCGTCAGCAGGACGTCGACGGTGGCCACCACCGAGTCGGGCAGCTCATAATAGGTGAGGAAACCCGACTCGAGCGTGCGGATCGTGTCCCGGTATCTCACGTTGCCCAGCATCTCGACTCGGCGCTCGGCCTCGAAGCGAATCGCGCTGTCCGCCTCCATCACGGCGTTGCCACACCGCCAGAGCATCCCTCCGCCCAGGTGGTAGACGAGCGCGTTCCCGCTCAACACCCTGTTGCCGATCGTGGTCGGCGTGGGCTCCAGAATCAGGGTGCAGCCGGAGCGGGGCGAAGGAGAAGGCTCCTGTCGCCTCTCCTCGGGCGGCGCCTTCTCCTGGGCCCATACCGGCGTTTCGGTTCCGGCCACCGCGACCCACGCCGCCGTCAGCAGCGGGACCGCCCGATCCAAGCGAACGGGGCTCACGAGCCCGGGCCGGGAGCCCGAGGGTTCTCGACCACCGCCGACGGCTGCGTGACTCGAGCTTTCCGCAGGTCCGGGTCCGAGACGAGACCCGTGCCGCGAAGCACGGTGTTCCCTTGATAAAGGACGAAGCTCGTATCGCTCCGCAGCTGGTCCTCCCGGGCACTGTACGTGAGACGCGCTGTCTCCAGCCGTTGAAAGTCTCGGCGGGAGAGGACGACGACCTCTCCTCGAACCTCCATGTCGTTCGTCCGCATGTTGTAGAGGCCCTCGCGGGCGGTGAGCTCGGAGACCTCGTGACCTTCCCCGTCGAAGAAGGTCACGTTCACGGGCCGGAGCCTCACCTTGGAGGAGTCCTGGAGGAAGTAGGCCGTATCGGCCAGCAGGTGGGCCCGTCGCAGGCCGTCCCGTGTCATGTAGTGCTCCATCCCCAGGAGCGCCATGTCCGCATCCAGGCTCAGGAGATCGGGGCTCGCCGTCTCGACCTGATTCTCCCGTCGGCAGGCCGTGGACCCCGCCGTGAGGGCGGCCAGCAAGAGGAGCCACCCCGCCCTGGCGCTCATCCCAGCCCCGCCCTGCCGCTCATCCCAGCCCCGCCCGCAGAAGGTCGTGCAGATGGACGATCCCCAGCAGGTACGCCTGTTCGTCCACCACGGGGAGCGCCATGATGCCGTGCAGCTCGCACTCACGGAGCGCCTCGACGGCGAGCGCATCCGGAGAGATGACGCGGGGAGAGGGGTTCATCGCCTCGCGGACGGGACGTCGCAGGAACTCCGGATGCCGCTCGGCGAATCGGGTCAGATCGCCCGCCGTGATCACACCGATCACCTTTCCTCTCTCACCCACCACCGGCACGGTGCCCCTCCGATGCGCGATCTCGCACATCGCCCGGCCCAGATCCTCCTGCGGCCCGAGCCTGGGAATCTCGGGCGGGCCGAGCATGACGTCGCGCACCCGGAATCGAAGCCGGCGACCCAGGGCACCCCCGGGGTGAAGATGGACAAACTCCTCCGCGTCCGAGCCTCGCCCGTCCAGCACCGCCATGGCCAAAGCATCCCCCATGGCGACGGCGGCCGCGCTGCTCGAGGTGGGCGTGAGGTCGTAGGGGCAGGCTTCCTCCTGGGCGCCCAGGTCCAGCACAAGCGCCGCCGCCCGCCCGATGCTGGACTCCGGTCTCGCCGTCAGGGCCACGACCGGCACCTCGAGTCGGCCGACCGTGGACAGGAGCTCGCCGAGCTCCCGCGATTCGCCGCTGCGCGAAACGACGATGAGGAGATCCTCCCCGCTCAGCACGCCGAGCTCTCCGTGGATCGCCTCCACCGGATGCAGGAAGTGCGCGGGAGTTCCCGTGGAGGCGAGGATCGCGGCGATCCTCCGGGCCACGAGCCCCGACTTCCCGACCCCGGAGACCACGACGCGGCCAGAAACGGCGAGGATCCGCCGGACGACTCGCACGAAGGAATCATCCAGGCGCTCCGAGAGAGCCGCCACGCTCTCCGCCTCCAGGTGCAGGACCCGGCGGGCGGTCTCGAGGATCCGATCCGCCGCGAGCTCGGACGACCTCGGCTGGCCGGCAGCAACTCGCACTTCGCGTTCCCTCACGCCTTCCCTCATTCCTCTCAGCCCTCTCCCCCCGGTTCCCCTGCCCGCTGCCCGCCGTTCTCGCCTCCCCGGCAGGCCTCCAGGTACTCCTCGACCACACGCTCCCAGTCGCCTCTGGCGGTCAGCAGCTCCTCGACGAACTCGCGGATGGCTCCTCGGCCTCCCCGTGCCCTGGTCGTCCACACGGCAGCCGCTCGCACCCTGGGCACGGCGTTCGCCACGGCTGCCGGAAGACCGACCCGCTCCAGAACGGGGAGGTCTGCCAGATCATCCGCCAGGCATGCCACCTCCTCCCAGGAGACGTCGTTTCTCTCCAGGATCCCTTCCACCGCTCGGAGTTTCTCGAACGCGGACACCTGATGCACCTCCTCGATCCCCAGCTCAAGAGCCCGGGCCCGCACGGGTACGGAAGGCCTTCCTGAAACGACGGCCAGGCGTATGCCCGCCGCCCGCAAAAGGTACAACGCCAGCCCGTCCTGGGCGTCGAAGCGCTGCGCCGTCCGCACCTCCCCCCCCGGAGTCTCGGAGAGGTAGATGGCTCCATCGGTGAGCACCCCGTCGGCGTCCAGGACGAGCAGCTCCACGCGGCGGGCCGCCTCGACAGGCAACGACCTCCGCGGAGCGGCGTCCCGGCTCATCCCGTGTCCCCGCCGCCGGCCGAACGGCCGAGACTCTCCCGAACCCGAAGAACGGACTCGAGCAGCGGCTCCAGGCGCTCGGCGGGAAGCATGTTCGAGCCGTCCGACGGCGCCTCCCCCGGCCGCGGGTGGGTCTCCAGGAACAGCCCGTCCGCCCCCGCGGCTACCGCCGCACGAGCCAGGGGTTCGATGAAGCGGGGCTCCCCGCCGCTTCGACGCCCCTCGCCCCCCGGCATCTGGACGGCGTGGGTCGCATCGAAGACGGCCGGGCAACCCGCGCTTTCGCGGAGGATCGAGAAGCTCCGCATGTCCACGACCCAACGGCCGTAGCCGAACGCGTTGCCACGCTCCGTCACCGCGACCTCCCTCGCCCCGGCAGCCCGGACCTTTTCCACCGAATGGGCCATCTGCTCCGGCGCCATCCACTGGCCTTTCTTGAGGTTCACCGGCCGACCGCACCCCCCCACGGCCGCGAGCAGATCCGTCTGGCGGGAGAGGAAGGCAGGCACCTGCACGGCGTCCACCACGCGGGCCACCGACTCCACCTGGGATGGAAGATGCACGTCCGTCAGCACGGGAATCCCCACCTCCTCACGCACTTCGCGCAGGAGCTCCAGCCCTGCCGCCAATCCGGGGCCTCGCGGCGTGCCGAGGCTCGTCCGGTTCGCCTTGTCGAAGGAGGCTTTGAAGTACGCCGGGATCCCGCAGCGCCTCGACACCGCCCACACGTGACGGGCGATCCGCAGGTTCAGATCCCGCCCCTCCAGGACACAGGGACCTGCGATGAGGAAGAACGGCCCCCCCGCGCCGAACGGGGAGGACGGGTCGTCGGCGCGCATCGGGTCGGCTATCCGCCTACCGGCACCCTCTCCGCCTGTTCCTGCCCTGCCCGCGTCCCCTTCCCGTCCCGCGCCGCCCGCCTCTTGCCCGCCGCTCCGACGAAGGCGGAGAAGAGCGGGTGCGGCCGGTTCGGTCGAGAGCGGAGCTCCGGGTGAAACTGCGTCGCCAGGAAGAACGGGTGGGTGGGAAGCTCGATGATCTCTACCAGCTGCCCGTCCGGCGAGACCCCGCTGAGCCGCATCCCGTTCCGCTGGAGCACCTCGCGGTACGCGTTGTTCACCTCGTAGCGGTGACGGTGTCGCTCCGACACCTCCTCGACGCCGTACACCTCGCGGGCCACGGACCCCTCCTCGAGGCGGCACGGGTACGCGCCCAGCCTCATCGTGCCCCCCATCTCCGTCACCTTTCTCTGCGAGTCGAGCAGCGAAATGACTGGATCCGCCGCCTCTCGGTCGAACTCGGCCGAGTGCGATGATGCCAGCCCGCAGACGTGGCGAGCGAAGTCGATGATTCCGATCTGGAGTCCGAGACAGATCCCCAGGTAGGGGATGCGCGCTTCACGGATGTACTGGGCGGTCTCCACCATCCCTTCGATTCCGCGCTGCCCGAAGCCCCCGGGAACGAGGACGCCGTCGTAGGCGTCCAGGCAGTCCAGTCCCCGCTCGCCGATCTGCTCGGAGGAAAGCCAGGCGATCTCCACCCCCAGATCGTTGCTGATGCCGCCGTGCACGAGGGCTTCCTGGATCGACTTGTAGGAGTCGACGAGCGAGGTGTACTTGCCGACGACCGCGATGCGAACCGTCCCGCGTGCCGGTCGCTTGATCTTCTCCACCATCGCTTCCCACTCGGAGAGATCCGGGTCGGACGCCTCCAGACGCAGGAGCTCGAGGATGCGGTCGTCCAGGCGCTGCTCCCGGTAGCGAAGCGGGACCTCGTAGATCGTCTCGACATCGCGGGACTCGATGACGCTTCGCACATCCACGTTGCAGAATCGCGCGATCTTGCGGCGAATCTCCTCGCCCAACGGGTGCTCCGTGCGACAGATCAGGATGTCCGGCTGGATCCCCGTCTGCATGAGCTCCCGCACGGAGTGCTGAGTCGGCTTCGTCTTCAGCTCGCCCGCCGCGGCCATGTACGGGACGAGGGTGAGGTGAACGAACAGGGTGTTCTCGCGGCCCACGTCCTGCCGCAGCTGCCGGAGCGCCTCGAGGAACGGCTGCGACTCGATGTCCCCTACCGTGCCGCCGATCTCCGTGATGACGACCTCGTGGCTCGGCGCCAGCCGTCGGACGTTCGCCTTGATCTCCTCGGTCACGTGAGGGATGACCTGCACCGTGGCGCCGAGGAAGTCCCCCCGCCGCTCCTTCGTGATGATGTCCTGGTAGATCCGGCCCGTCGTGACGTTGTTCGCCTGAGAGAGGGAGGCATCGATGAACCGCTCGTAGTGACCCAGATCCAGGTCCGTCTCCGCACCGTCGTCGGTCACGTACACCTCGCCGTGCTGAAACGGGGACATCGTTCCCGGATCCACGTTGATGTACGGATCGAACTTCTGGATCGTGACCTGCAGGCCACGCTCCTTCAGGAGGCGCCCGATGGAGGAGGCCGTGATCCCCTTCCCCAGCGAGGATACGACCCCTCCCGTCACGAAGATGTACTTTGTCGGCCCCGCGTGGTCGTCAGACATGACTCTCACTGTTGAGAGGAGCTCCCCTGGACTCGAGCAGCCGCTCGGCTCGCGCGAGATCCTCCGGTACGTCTACCCCCGGCTCCGCGGGGGGTCCCACGATGACCTCTATCGGAAGGCCCGCCTCCAGGGCCCTAAGCTGCTCCAGCCGTTCCAGCTTTTCGAGCGGAGAAGGTGGCGACGCCGTCCACTGCTCGAGGGCCCGCCGCCTCATCACGTAGATCCCCACGTGACGGAGAGACGCGGGCCTCGAACCGTCCCCACTCGCCTCGGCACCGCGCCGGTGAGGCACCGGCGCCCGGCTGAAGTACAGGGCTCTCCCATCGGCGGCTACGACGACCTTCACCACCGCCTCCGATCGCCACTCCGCGTCGCTCCGCACGGGCACGGCCAGGGTGGCGATTCCCGCCTCCCCCTCCGCGACGCATCGCACCGCGCGGCTCACGGACTCGGGGGGCACAAACGGCTCATCAGCCTGAAAGTTCACCACGATCTCATGGTGGAGCGCTCCCTCGAGCCGGGCCACTGCCGCCACCCGGTCCGTTCCGCTCGCAAGCTCGGGCGCCGTGAGCACGGCCTGGCCGCCAAAGGCTCGCACCCGGGCCACGACCTCCTCGGACTCCGTCGCTACGCAGATCTCGTCGAACTCGGGGACTCGACCGGCGGCCCTCCAGCACCACTCGACGAGCGGTCTGCCAGCGATCATCTGAAGGGGCTTGCGGGGAATCCGCTCGCTCCCCAGACGAGCCGGCAGCACACACAGAACGCTCATCGGAGGCCCGCGGCGAGGCGGCCACGACGGAGCCCTACGGGGAGTGCCAGGTCAGGCGACGATGCGCCGGCGGGGGATGCGCGGAGAGAGAGCGCCGCGCCGTGTGGCAGGCAGGTGGAACCGCGAGGGGCTAGCGGTGCCGGGAACCCCTTGCCGGAGCTCCTTCGAGAGCGGTTCACACCGCTCCCGGGCCGGTAGAACGAGCGCATCCGGTACGCGTCCCTCCGCACGGCGCAAAGGTAGGCGGCCCGATATGGGAAGTCAAAGAACGAGCGGCCCGGCCGCGGTTCGCTCCGGACCCGCGCCGGCGCCCGAACGGTGCCGGCGGCCCTCGGGGGTTTTCCACAGGCTGCCAGGAGCCCTAGCGCCCCCGAAGCGAACGAGGCCAGCGGCCGACGAGAGAGAACTGCAGGTCTCCGTCCGAGACGCCGGGATCGGCGGCCAGGCCGAATTCCCACAGAAGGATCCGCAGGCCGATCATCACGTTCTGCTCCGCGTGCAGGGGTTCCCCCTCGCTCCAGGCCGACCCGATCGCCCCCCGCAGCAAGAGCTCGGTCGGTCCGATCTGCGGAATGTCCAGCAGCGGGACGGGGATCAGCCACGTGACCTCGCCCAGGAACATCCGCTCTCCGCGCAGCTGGAGGATCGGAAAGGTGGGCAACGTCCCGACGCCACCGATCGCCGACCATCTCTGTTGCGGGAGCCTCCCGGCCAGATCGCCACGGCTGATCGCCATAAGCTCCACGGAGTGCCCTCCCACGACGGGCTGGCGCAGAAAAAACTGGCCCTCGCCCATGAGGAAGGAGAGATCCCCCGCCACGTCCTGTGTGGCGCCCTCCACATGGAGGTGCAGGCTCCGTCGTACGCCCCCACTCCGTCGATGGTAGTCCAGGACCGCGTGCAGGCTGTAGATGTCCCCGTCGTCCACCGGGGGATTGGGCTTCACCTCGTCGTCGTCAAAAAGGATCGTCCGATCCCGGGCGATGAGGCTCCGGTCGTCCTCCCAGCCGGCCGCCAGGCGGCCGCTCCATCCCCTGCGGTCGCCCACCTCGAAGAAGAGGCTCGCGAAATCGGCTCCGTAGTAGTTCCGGTAGTCGCTCCCCGTGGCGAGAAACGAAAGGGTGTTCGAGAGGCTCGGCCGGATCCATGCTTCGTTCGTGCGGGTCTCCCTTCCCCCCTCCACTCCCACCCGGATCCTGCGGCCGGGATGCCAGATCTGCCGTCCCGACGCCTCGAAATCCTCACCCGTCGTCGTGAGCCGAAACGAGCCTCGCAGCTCCGGCTTTCCCGGCCACCGAGAGGCTTGCAGCCGGCCGCCGACCTCGAACGTCCACCCGTCCACCCGCTGATACGTCGGCGCCCGGAGGCCGTACAGGCCCGCGAGCCGAAACACTCTCGGGGGCTCCAGCACGGAGAAGATCCGATACCCTCCTTCCTCGGGCAGCACCCGCAGCGGCTCGTTCGGCCGGTACGTGACCCCGCCGCGAACTTCCGCCAGGCCGGAGCGGTAATACCCTCCGCCCAGCACCACCACGTCCCCCGAGATGTGCGCTCCGGGACGGAGGAAGAGATCTCCGTCCACGACGTAGATGCTCCCCCGCACCGTCCCCGCAACGCGCACGGAAGCCTCCAGCACCAGGAGGCTCTCGAAGACCGTGTCGGGCCGCGCGAGGATCGTGTCGCGCGCCCAGATCCGGTAGCTCTCCGTGGCGAGGAAGCGGGCGAGGGCTCTCTGAGGGGCGCTCTCCCGGTCGGGTTCGAAGCGCACCTCCTGGCCGACGGCGGGCAGGGCGACGCCGATTGCCAGCAGCCCGGCGAGCGTCCCGCGGGCCACCGACCCTGACCCTCTCACCGGCCGCCCTGCCAGTGATCCCAGACGACGACCTCTTCCCGCGGCCGGCGCTCCGGGAGCGCCTCGAGCCCGTCCGGATATCCCAGGGCCAGAATGGCCACCACCGGCACGTCGGCGGGTGCGCCCACGGCCTCCCGCACGGCCTCCTCTCGAAACCCGGGGATCCAGCTCGACGCCAGCCCCAGATCCGCGGCCGCGAGCAGCATGCTCTGAACCGCCGCCGCCAAGTCGGCCGGGTAGCTCGGGCGGCCCGTCCCGCTCACATGGGAGTGGATGCGGGCACAGCACAGGATCACGATCGGCGCGGTCCGCAGGTGAGGATGGTTGAACGCGGCCGCGGCGATTCGATGGCGTGAAAGAGCGTCCCGCAGGATCACGAATCGCCACGGCTGCGCTTCCTTGGCGGACGGGGCATACCGCGCGCAGTCCAGAACGCACTCCAGCGCCTCGCCCGGAATCGATCGCTCCTCGAATCGTCTCACGGCGCGGCGGTTGCGGGCCAGACTGAGGACTCGGGACGCCCGACTCACGCCGATTCAGCCCCGCGGATGGCAGGAACGGTGCACCTCCCGCAGATAGCTCCGGTCCACGTGGGTATAGATCTCCGTCGTGGAGATGTCGGCGTGCCCCAACATCTCCTGCACCGCCGCCAGGTCGGCTCCTCCCTCCAGCAGGTGCGTGGCGAAGGTGTGCCGGAGCGTATGGGGAGTCACACGCTTCCGGAGCTCCGCCCGCTCCACTTGACGCTTGAGGATCTTCCACACCCCCATTCGACTGAGCGGCCTCCCGTGGCGACTCAGGAAGACGGTTCCCCGGGACTCGCCCCTGTCCAGGCGAGGTCGCAACTCTCGAAGGTACCGTGACAACGCGGCCCGCGCACCCGCTCCGACGGGGACGAGTCTCTCGCGCGAGCCCTTGCCCAGCACCTGAAGGACTCCCTCTTCCAGGTGCAGATCTCTCGTTCGAAGCTGTATGAGCTCAGAAACTCGAAGGCCTGATCCATACAGCACTTCGATAATCGCTCTATCCCGGAACGCGAGCGGGTCGTGCACCGGGATCCCCGTCAGGAGACGCTCGACCTCGTAGACGGAAAGAACGTCGGGTAGCGATCGGACCCGGCGGGGGGCCTCCAACTTCTCCGTCGGGTCGTCCCGGATGACCCCTTCCTGGACCAGGAAGCCGAAGAAGCTACGCAGGGCGGAGATCTTGCGGGCCACCGTCGAGCCCGTCAGACCCTGCCGCGTCAACTCGGCCACGAACTCCCTCAGGAGATCGAACCCCGCCTCCTCCGGCCGATCCAACCCCCGATCCGCAGCGAAGCGGGTGAAGCTCCTACAGTCGCCCAGGTACGCCTTCACGGTCCGAGAGGCCAGCCCTCGCTCGTACTCCAGATACTCCCCGTACGGCTCCAGCTGAGACCCGCTCCCGGCGGCAGGGGAGACGGTCAACGGTCGCCGCCACTGGCCGCACGGTTTCGGTCCCGCGAGGTTCCCCGCTCTCCCTCCCGGCGCGCCCGCCGCGTTCTCCACCACCAGAGGGAGACGAGGAGGAGAAGCAACAGAGCCACGGCCAGCAGCCAGTCGTTCACCGCGTCGAAGACGCCCAGAAGCCGCGGCAGGTTGCGGGAAGCGAGCAGGCCGGCCAGGACGAGAACCCCGTACCAGATCCCCGATGCCAGAGACAGCGGCACCGCGGTGCGCCAGAATCCGAGCCGTGAGATCCCCGCGAACGCCGGAACGAGAACGCGAAACACGGGAAGGAAACGGCTCCCGAAGATCGTGGCCAGGCCGTACCGCACGTAGAACCCGGCCAGACGGTCCAACTGGTGGGGACGGAGCAGCCAATGTCCCCACCGGGTCTGGAAGATTCCCCGGCCGTACTTGCGGGCCATGGCGTACACCGTGAGCGCCAGTGCCACGTTGCTCCCCCACGCGACACCCAGTACGAGCCACGGATCCAGCACGCCGCGGTCCGCCAGGATCGCGCCGAGCAGCACGAACGTGTCCGACGGCACGGGGGGAAACAGGTTCTCCGCCGCCGCGCCGAGTCCCAAGAAGATGTAGAGAAGGGTGAGCGGCGAGCTGGCGGCGAGGAGGAGGAGGTGCTCCAGGCGTTCAAGCACTCGCACCCCCCGCTGCCTTCCGTTCCACGCACCCCGGCCCGCTCGGCGGTCCCACCCGGCAGGCTCTCGACAGCCACGCCGTCATCCGGTGCCGTGACCTCCGGAGGGGGGCACTACCCTCCCGAACGCATCGTGGCGTGAACGACGTCGATATCCTGCATCTGGTTCACCAGAACGACGGCCAGAACGGCCACCTGATCTCCCCCCGGCGTGCCGATGAATCCTCCCGCGGGCGATCGCCTGACACACACCTGGTGGGGCGCCGTGTGCACCACCTCGGCCAGCCGCGCCGCCACCGTTCGCAGCTCGGCGGTCAGCCGGGCGGTCCGGCCGGGATCGGCGTTCGGAGAGGACGGGGCCTCCGCGACGAGCACGTCCACGTTCACCACCTGGTAGTTCTCCTCCTCGAGAAGGCGAACGGCGTTCGCCAGGAGCCCCAGGGGGCCGCCGGCAGCTCCCCCCTCGTCCTCGGCCAGCTGCTCGCATACGCCTCCCAGACCCCCCGCTCCCAGCAGGGCATCCGCCACCGCCCGGCAGATGGGGACCTCCCGGCCGTCCCCCGCCTCCGAACCGACCTCTTCGTCCGCCGGGCCCCCGCCCGATGGCAGAGGAGTGCCGGCCCGGGGGGAGTGGACATCGAGACCGATTCCGACCCGCATCGACCGGTGCTACCCGGGAGGAGGGCTACAGAGCCTTCGAGGACGCGTCGGAATCGGCCGCCGCCGTGAGGAGGGCTCCTCCGCGCAGAATGCGCAGGGCCAGATACGCCGCGTTCGCGGCCGCGTTGATCCCCACCGTGGCCACGGGGACGCCCGGAGGCATCTGGGCGATCGAAAGGAGGGCATCTATGCCGCCCAGCGTGCCGGCGGCGATCGGAACTCCTATGACGGGGAGGTCCGTGTGGGCAGCCGCGACTCCCGGCAGCGCCGCCGAGAGTCCCGCCCCACAGATGATCACATCGGTCCCAGAGGCTCGAGCGCCGGAGGCCAGGTTCACCGTCCGCTCCGGATGCCGATGCGCGCTGCTCACGGCCACTTCGACCTCCACGCCGTGCTCCCGGAGGATCGCCACACCCGGCTCCATGATCGGTCGATCCGATTCCGAACCGATGAGGAGGAGGACTTTGGGTGGCGGGTTCATTCCCGCCACTTTCGGAGGAGGAGGCTCACGTTGTGGCCGCCGAAACCGAAGGAGTTCGACAGGGCGCAGCGGATCTCTCGCGAGATCGGACTTCCCGGCACGTAATCAAGGTCACACTCCGGGTCGGGCTCCTCCAGGTTGATCGTCGGAGGCACGACTCCCCGCTCGCATACCAGGGCGCTGACCGCCATCTCCAGGCCGCCGGCCGCGCCGAGAGTATGGCCCGTCATCGATTTCGTGGAGCTCACGAGCAGCCGATAGGCGTGCTCTCCGAACACGGCCTTCACCGCCTCCGTCTCCGTGACGTCGTTAGCGGGCGTCGAGGTGCCGTGGGCGTTGATGTAGCCGACCTCCTCCGGCTCCGCCCCCGCATCGGCCAGCGCTTCACGCATCGCGAGCTGGGCACCGGCTCCCCTGGGTGCCGGGGCCGTGATGTGATAGGCGTCCGCGCTCTGGCCGAACCCGCTGAGCTCCGCTATGACCGTCGCGCCGCGCGCTTCGGCATGCGCCAGGCTCTCCAGGATCACGATCCCGGAGCCCTCGCCCAGCACGAACCCGTCCCTCTGCCGGTCGAACGGGCGGGACGCGCCCCGCGGATCGTCGTTCCGGCGGGAGAGCGCCTTCATCGAAGCGAACCCCGCCACGCACAGAGGGGTGATCGTCGCCTCCGTTCCTCCGGCGATCATCACGTCGCACTCCCCGCTCCGGATGGAACGGTACGACAGTCCCAGCGCGTGCGCACTCGAGGAGCAGGCGGACACGGTGCAGTAGTTCGGGCCCTGGGCTCCGTAGCGCATGGAGATGAGGCCGGCAGCCATGTCAGCGATGAACATCGGTATGAAGAAAGGGGACACCCGATCCGGCCCGCGCTCGAGCATCCGGATGTGCTGAGCCTCTAGGGTCGTGAGCCCTCCGATGCCGGAGCCCACGATCACGCCCACCCGGTCGGGTGCCAGCTCGGCCAGGGCCGACTCGACCCCGGCCTGCTCCACCGCCTCCTGGGCAGCGGCCATGGCGTATTGGACGAAGCGATCCGCACGCCGGGCCTCCTTCCGCTCCATGGAGAGCTCCGGGTCGAACCCCTTGACCTCGCAGGCGAAACGCACGTCCTGCTTGGACGGATCGAAATGGGTGATCGGGCCGGCGCCGCTCCTCCCCTCCAGAAGAGCCGACCAGGTGGACTCCCGGTCCACTCCGATCGGCGTGACGAGGCCGATGCCCGTCACCACCACGCGGCGAGACTCCGTCACCGGCCGTCTCCGGGCCAGCTCCCGTCCCCTACCCTACTCCTGCTTGGCGTCCAGGTAGGAGATCGCATCCCCCACCGTCTGCATCTGCTCGGCGTCCTCGTCCGGAATCTCGATTCCGAACTCCTCCTCGAACGCCATCACGAGCTCGACCGTGTCCAGCGAGTCCGCTCCCAGATCTTCGACGAAGGACGCTTCCTCGGTAACCTTCTCCTGCTCGACGCCCAGTTCCTGAGCGATGATTTCCTTCACACGCGCCGCGATTTCGGACATCGGAACCCTCCTCTCAAAGAGATGCGAACGGATCGGCCCTGCGGCCCATCACATCACCATGCCACCGTCCACCACGAAGACCTGTCCCGTGATGTAGGAGGCCGTCGGCCCGACCAGGTAGCGGACCAGGCCTGCGACATCCGCCGGTGTCCCGAACCGGCCGAGCGGTATACGCTCGAACAGGGCCGCACGTGCCCCTTCGGAGAGTTCCGACGTCATCTCCGTTTCGATGAAACCGGGCGCCACGGCGTTCACCAGCACGTTTCGGCTGGCCAGCTCCTGCGCCACCGACTTCGTGAGGGCAATGAGGCCCGCCTTGGACGCCGCATAGTTTGGCTGGCCGCGGTTTCCCGTCAAGCCCACCACGCTCGAGATGTTCACGATGCGGCCTTCCCGCCGCTTCATCATGCCTCGGGCCACGGCCCGCATCATGAAGAACGCGCCCGACAGGTTCGTCTCCAGAACCTTTCTCCACTCCTCGTCGCGCATGCGAACGAGGATGTTGTCCCGGGTGATCCCGGCGTTGTTCACCAGGATCGCCACCGGACCGAGCTCCTCCTCCACCCGCTTCACCAGTCGCGAGCACGCTTCGCCCCGCGAGACGTCACACGCGAAGCCCCTGCCTCCTCCCCCTCCGAGCGCCGACGCCGCCCCGCCGGCGCGTTCCGCGTCCCGCCCCACGACCGCCACTCGAGCGCCGGCCGCGGCGAGCTCCTCCGCGATGGCGAACCCGATGCCCCGCGAGCCGCCCGTCACGACCGCCACCTTCGCCTCCAGTTCCTGCATTCCTCACGCCTCCTCGGCCTCGCAGAATCCCTCCAGCTCCTCCAGCGTCCCGATCGCCGTCGCCTGCCGGGCGCGGTCCATCCGCCGCAGGAGTCCGGAGAGCACGCCGCCCGGACCGAGCTCCAGCCACACCGCGGGCTCCCGTTCGGCCATCGTTCGCAGACAATCCGTCCAGCGGACCGGAACGGTAAGCTGCTCCATCAGGCTCCGGCGGACCTCGTCCACCCGCGTGACACAGCTTCCCCAGGCGTTCGAGACGACGGGAAAGGAGGGCTCCGCTATCTCCACTCGACGGAGCTCCTCGCCCAGTCCCTCGCGGGCCTGCTCCATGAGCGGGGAGTGGAACGCCCCGCTCACGTTCAGCCGCACGACGCGTCGCGCCCCCGCCTCGCGGGCCCGTGCCTCCGCACGCGCCACGGCCGCCACGTCCCCGCTGATCACGACCTGGGAATCGGAGTTGAAGTTGGCCGGCACGACGATCCCCTCCGTCACCGCCTCGCACAGCGATGCCACGGCCGCGTGGTCGAGGCCCAGGATCGCCGACATGGTGCCCGGGCGACGCTCACCGGCGTCCGCCATCAGCCGGCCCCGCTCACGCACGAGCCGCAGGGCGTCTTCGAAGCTGAACGTGCCCGCCGCCAGGTGTGCCGTGAGCTCGCCCAGCGAGTGGCCTGCCGCCACGATGGCGGCCCTTCGCACGTGCGCCGGAAGGAGCCGGAAGACCGCGTATCCGTGCAGCAGGATGGCGGGCTGAGCGTTCTCGGTCCGCGTCAACGCCTCGGGTGGACCCTCCCAGCTGATTCGGCTGAGGCGCACGCCGAGCGTCTCGTCCGCTCGCTCGTACAGCTGACGGGTGTCGGCATACGCCGCGGCCAGGTCCTTTCCCATCCCCACGTACTGCGATCCCTGGCCGGGAAAGAGCAGCGCGACGCTCACTCCCGTCCGCCTCCACCCCGAAGCCGTTCCAGATCCTGGGTCATGTCGCGGATGATCTCCGAACGGACGGCCTCTACCGCCACGCCGATCGCGTTCTTCATCGCCCGGGGAGAGGATGCCCCATGGCAGATGATCGACACCCCGTCCACTCCCAGAAGCGGAGCCCCGCCGTACTCGGCGTAGTCCAGGAAGCGAAAGATCTCGCGGAGCTCCGCGTCGGCCCCGGCGGAGCCTCCGTGCAGGAGGCCCAGCACGAAGCCGGCGACCGACTCGTAGAACTTCAGCAGAACGTTGCCGGCGAACCCGTCACACACGAGGACCTCGCAGCGTCCCTGGATGATCTCGTGCCCCTCGACGTTCCCGACGAAGTGCAGCACGGGGTCCGAGTGCAGCAGGCGGTAGGTGGCCACCGCGAGATCGTCTCCCTTCTTCGCTTCCTCTCCCACGTTGAGGAGTCCGACTCGCGGAGCAGCGACCCGGCGTAGATCCCGGACGTACATCGATCCGAGGCGGGCAAACTGGTGCAGGTGCTCGGGCCGCGAACCCACGTTCGCCCCGACGTCCAGCACGAGCGTCGGGCCGTCCGAGGTCGGAAACATCGCGCCGACGGCCGGCCGGTCTACGCCGGGAAGAGGTCCGAGAATGAGGAGAGAGGCCGCCATGACGGCCCCGGTCGAGCCGGCCGAGACGAACGCATCCGCCTCCCCCCGGCGCAGGGTCTCGAGGCCGACCACGATCGAGCTGTCACGCTTCCGCCGAACGGCCAGGGCGGGAGGCTCCTGCGGTTCGATCATCTCCCGCGCCGGAAGGATCCGGAAGCGATCCGGATCCACCTCGGGATGCTCTCCCACGGCACACCGGATCGCTTCGGGATCTCCCACGGCGAGGATCTCCAGCTCATCTCCCGCTGCGCGGAGCGCCGCGGCCGCTCCGGCCACGGGAGCGCCCGGGGCGTCGTCTCCCCCCATGCTGTCGAGGGCTATTCGGTACATGGAGCCCTCGCCGCTCGAGACCGTTTGTCAGCGACCTGCTAGAACTCCTCCACCCGGACGACCTCCTCGCCGCCGTAGTGCCCGCAGTTGGGGCACACCCGGTGAGGGCGCCGCGGGTCTCCGCACCGCGGGCACGACTGGTGCGCCTGTGCCCGTCCGCGGTAGTGCGTTCGGCGCTTTCGCTTCCTCTGCTTCGACGTTCGTCTCTTTGGTACCGCCATGTATGCCTCTCGCCGTTGCGTTCAACGCCGCGCCCGGAGCTCGTCCCACCGCGGGTCGGGCTCCTCGAAGGAACAGTCGCACCCCTGGTCGTCGCGCCTCGCTCCGCAGCTCGGGCACAGGCCCGCGCACTCCGGGCGGCACACCGGGTACTGCGGGGCTGCCAGGACCAGCTCCTCCCGAAGCACCGGCGCGAGCTCCAGACGACGAGCGTGCGGATCGAACCGATACCCCGCTTCATCCGCTCCGGTGCCCTTCGGGGCCGGGCGGAACCACAGATCGAGCGGCACCGCCAGCGGCCGTTCGAGCTCCGCCAGGCACCGCCGGCACTGGAGGGCGATGCTCCCTTCCAGCCTGCCCGTCAGGCGGACTCCGTCGGCCGGGGAAAGCTCTGCCCGGGCTCGAAGGCGCGCCGGCCCGACGAACCGTAGGCCCACGTCACGCCACACGCTACCGGGCTCGGCGAGCCGCTCCTCCCAGACGACGGCCCCGTGTCGGAGCTCCCTCAAATCGACTGCGAGCATCGGGATAGCCGCTCTATGTAATCTCCGGCTTTCGGACTGTCAATTCGCGCCTCCGCGCCCCACGAGACGAGAGGAGCGCCGTCCCGCCCTCAGGCTTCGAGATCCAGGCCGGAAAAGAAAAAGGAGATCTCCTGCCGCGCCGTCTCGGCCGAGTCCGAGGCGTGAATGGCGTTCCGTTGCTTGCTCTCCGCGTATCGGGCCCGGATCGTCTCGGGAGCCGCCTCGGCCGGATCCGTCGCGCCGACGACCCTCCGGAGGTGGGCCACCGCCCCCTCCCGCTCCAACGCCACGGCCAGGCAGGGACCGGACGTCATGAACTCCACGAGGGACGGGAAGAACGGCCTCTCCGCGTGAACCGCGTAGAACGCCCTTGCCTGGTCCCGGGTCAGCCGGATCACGCGGCCCGCCAGCAGACGGAAGCCCTCCGCCTCCAGCTGGGCGAGGATGCGGCCCGCGTTGCCGTCACCGAACGCGTCCGGCTTCACGATGGCGAGCGTCCTCTCGGCGCTCATTCGGTCTTTCTCCTCCCCGACGGCCCTTCCTGCCTACGCTCCCTTTCAAGCTTCGTCATCGCTGCCGTTCCCTTCTCCGGCCGCCCGCAGCGCCGCCTGCGGCCCCAAGAGTCGGCGGATCACGTCACCCCGCGTGCAGAACCCCACCAGGGCACCGTCCTCGCACACCGGAAAACGCTCTACATCCTTGTTGATCATCAGCGCGGCCACGTCCCAGACGCTCTGGCTCCCCTTCACGCACAGGACGCTCCGATCCATGATCTCGCGCACGGCCACCTCCACCCGCCGGCCGCTTTCCTCTGCCTCCTGGACGGAGCCGAGACGCGGAAGATAATGCTCCATCACCTGCCGATCGGCGATCACCCCCAGCACCTCCCGGCGTTCGTTCACCACCGGCAGCGCCCGCAGCCTGTGGTGGATCATGAGGCGAAGTGCCTCCGCCAGGCTGGCGTCGGGAGCCACGGCCACCACCCGGGCGGTCATGATGTCCTGCACTCGCAGGCGGGGGCCCACGAGCGGCTGATCCAGCTCCGGCACGGAGAGAAGCTCCTCGGCCGCCCCCGCGGCGGCCAGGCGATCCGTCACTCCCGCCCCGCGGAGCACACGACCGAGGGCGGCCAGCGTCTGCAGATACTCCCGGGTGCTGGAGGTGCCCGAGACCACCAGGATGAGGACCCTTGCCCCTTTCGCCGTCTCCGGAGCGAATTCGAGCGGCCGCTTCGCCACCCCCACGACGACCCGGACGCCCGGGAGGACGGTGCTCCGCAGATGGGCGAGCACGGCGCCCTGACCCAGCGGAACGAGATCGCCCGCTGCCACCTCGTTCAGTTGCCCGAGGAGCGGATCCCGGGCCTCGGGCGGCAGGCCCGCGACCAGTCGCTGCCCGAGATGCCCGAGCGCCCCTGCCAGGGTATCGGCCGGTAGCGGGATGACGACCTCCCGCTCGCTGAGAAGGCTCCGGAGAGACTGTCCCCCGCCGGATTCGGAATCTCGTCCCTGACCGGGCCGGCTCTCCGTCATGGGTGGCTCACCGCTCCCCGCCCACCAGCCCCGCGATTTCGACCGGTCGCCGGGCCACGCGGATGCCGCTCTCCTCGAACGTGCGGATCTTCTCCTCCGCCGTACCTTCACTACCCGAGATGATCGCGCCCGCGTGGCCCATCCGGCGTCCCGGCGGAGCCGTCCGGCCGGCGATGAAAGCGGTCACCGGCTTGCTCATCTCCTCACGGGCGAAGCGCGCCGCCACTTGCTCATCCGTTCCCCCGATCTCACCGATCAACACGACCGCCTCTGTACCGGGATCCTCCTCGAACGCGCGCAGGCAGTCGACAAAGTCCGTACCGATGAGCGGGTCGCCGCCGATTCCGATACAGGTGGACTGCCCGATCCCGCTGCGGGTGAGCTGGAAAACCACCTCGTACGTCAGCGTGCCCGAGCGACTCACGATCCCCACCGGACCGGGCCTGACGATCTGGCCCGGCAGGATCCCCACCTTGCACAGTTCAGGCACGATGAGCCCGGGGCAGTTCGGACCCACGAGCCGAGCTCCTCTTTCCTTCACGTACGGCAGGACGCGTAACATCTCCCCCACCGGGATTCCCTCGGTGATGCACACGATCAGCGAGACCCCGCTGTCAGCCGCCTCGAGGATCGCATCGGCGGCGAACGCGGCCGGCACGTAGATGACGCTGGCGTTCGCCCCCGTCACTTGAACGGCTTCTTCCACGGTGTGAAAGATCGGGACTCGCTCGTCGAACGATCGGCCTCCCTTGCCGGGCGTCACACCCGCCACGATCCGGGTGCCGTACGCCATCATCTGCCGCGTGTGAAACGACCCGTCCCGACCCGTGATTCCCTGAACGACGAGCCGCGTTTCCTCTCCGATGAACACGCTCATCGGCCGCCCACTCGCTCGACGGCCGCCTGGACGGCCGCGTCCATATCGACCATCGCCCGGTATCCGTTCTCCTCCAGGATCCTCACCGCCTCCTCCTCGTTCGTCCCGGTGAGGCGGATCGTGAGCGGAACGGCGAGCTCCAGCTGCTCGGTGGCGGTCACGATCCCGTTGGCCACGTCATCGCACCGGGTGATCCCTCCGAAGATGTTGAAGAGGATCGAGCGTACGTTCGGATCGTTGGTGATGATCTCGAGCGCGGCCACGACCTTGTCCGGGTTCGATGAGCCCCCGATATCCAGAAAGTTCGCCGGCTCACCTCCGTAGTACTTGATCAGATCCATCGTCGCCATCGCCAGGCCGGCCCCGTTCACACAGCAGCCCACGTTGCCCTCGAGCTTCACGTAGCTCAGCCCGGCCTCGCGCGCTCGCCGCTCGGACGCCGCCTCCCCTTCCTCATCGCGCAGGGCGGCGATCTCGGGGAACCGGAAGAGCGCGTTGTCGTCCACGTTCATCTTCGCATCGATCGCCAGCACCTCGCCGCCCCGTGTGACGACCAGCGGGTTGATCTCCGCCAGCGTGCATCCGCTGGCCCGATACGCATCATACAGCCGCGAGATCACCGCCGACGCCTGGCGGGCGAGTTCCGGTTCCTCGTAAAGGAGGAAGCCGAGGCGCGCGGCCTGATGGTTCAACAGGCCATACCGCGAGTCCACGACTTGCCGATGGATCGCCTCCGGCGTCGTCGCCGCCACCTCCTCGATCTCCACACCGCCTTCCCGGGAGACCATGATGACGTCCGCCCGCGATCCGCGATCCATCACCACCCCCACGTACGCCTCCGAGGCGATCTCGACCGCCGGGGCCACGAGCACCCGGCGGACCGGGATTCCCTTGATCTCCATGCCGAGGATCTTCTCCGCCGCCGCCCGTGCTTCTTCCGTCCCGTCGGCCAGCTTCACGCCCCCCGCCTTGCCCCGGCCGCCCGCGTGCACCTGCGCCTTCACGACCACGCGGCCCGACAGCCGTCGGGCCGCCTCCGCGGCTTCCTCCGGGGTCCGCGCGACCTCTCCCTCGGGCACGGGTACCGCGTGCCGCCGCAGGATCTCGCGCGCCTGGTATTCGTGGATGTTCATTCCTTCTCCGTCATCCCTTCGCGGCTCTGCGCATTCCCCCCTGTCAGGTTGCCGCGACCGTCGTCCCCACCTCGCCGGCCACGGCCCGAGAGGCATCCTCGAGGGCCGCGATGACCGCCCGCTCCCCTCCGGCCTCCACGAACTCCACCGCCGCCCGCACCTTCGGCTCCATCGACCCGACGCCGAGCTCCGCCGACGTCAGGAGCTCTCGGGCCTCCCGTGCCGCGAGGCGGGGAATTCGCCTCGCGGCCGGCGTCCCGAACCCCTCGTACACTCCGTCCACGTCCGTCAGGATCAGGAGGAGCTCTGCCCCGATCTCCCGCGCCAGCAGTCCGGCTGCCAGGTCCTTGTCCACGACGCCGTCGATCCCCTCCAGGCCGAGGATCGCATCCCGATACGCCGGTACGCCTCCGCCGCCTGCCGCCACCACGATCTCGCCCCGGGCCACGAGCTGCGCGATGACGGCCGCCTCTACGACCTCCAACGGCTCCGGGCTCGGCACCCGGCGACGCAGGCTTCCGTGATCGTCCCGCTCCACATGGACCCCGTCCCGCCGCAGCGCCTCCGCCACTTCCGGGTCCAGCGCCCGCCCTATGAACTTGCGCGGCTCCCGCGTCGTGGCCGCCGCCGCATCGGCCAGCACCTGGGTCACCAGCGTTACGACGCCCCGACGGGCCCCCGCCCGCGCCAGGGCGTTCTGAAGCGACTGCTGAATCATGTACCCGATCCAGCCCGCCGTGGCGGCCACCAGCACGCCGAGCGGCATCTCGGGCAGCAACGCTCGCGCACACTCGTTCCTCAGAAGCGCGTCTCCCACCTGCGGACCGTTGCCGTGCACGACGGCGATCTTCCATCCCAGCCCGGCGAGCTCGACGATCGGAGCGAGGCTTTCGCGGGTGTGGCGGAACTGGTTCGCGACCGTCGCACTCTCCCCGGCGGGTGACAACGCGTTCCCTCCGATCGCCACCACGGCCGTCCCCGCCCACGGCGTCACGTCACCTCCCGCCGCCTCCCGTCCGACCCGGCTCACGGCTCGCCCACCGCGTCGAGGTGGACGCCCTCGCGGGCCAGGAAGGCAGCAACCTCCGCGCGGATCTCCCGCAGGCGCGACTCGCTCTCCGCCTCCACCCGCACGACGAGGACCGGCTGCGTGTTGCTCGCCCGGATCAGCGCCCACCCCCCGGCGAACTGCACCCGGGCTCCGTCGATGTCGATCACCTCGTGCGAGGCCCGGTAGTGCGCCACCGCTCGCTCGACGACCCGGAACTTTCGGTCCTCCGGACACGCCACCCGGAGCTCCGGGGTGGAAGGATAGGCAGGGATCTCCCCGGCCAGCGCGGAGAGCGGTCGCCCGGAGCGGGCCACGATCTCGGCCAGCCGCGCCGCCGCATAGGTGGCGTCGTCAAATCCGAAGTATCTGTCTGCAAAACAGATATGGCCGCTCATCTCACCCGCGATGGGAGCGCCGGACTCCCGCATGCGTTCCTTGATCAGGGAGTGGCCCGTCTTCCACATGACGGGCACACCGCCCCGTGCCGCGACCGCCTCCGGGAGTGCCTGGGAGCACTTGACGTCGAAGATCACCTCCGCGCCGGGCAGATCCCGCAGCAGCTCCACGGCGAACAGGAGCAGGAGACGGTCTCCCCGCAGGACCTCGCCCTCATCCGTCACGACGCCGATGCGGTCCGCGTCCCCGTCCAGCCCGACGCCGAAGGCGGCCCGCGTCTCCTTCACCCGGGCGATGAGATCCTGTAGGTTCTCGTCGACCGTCGGATCCGGATGATGGTTTGGAAAGGTGCCGTCAGACTCGCAGAAGAGAGGGTCCACCTCGATGCCCGCGGCGCGCAGGGCCCTGCCGGACACCACGCTCCCCGCCCCGTTGCCGCAGTCGAGCACCAGGCGGAGCGGCTCGACCACGCGGGCTCGCGCCGCGAACGACTCCACGTACCGGTCCAGCACGGTGACCCGCTCCGTCTCCGCCTCACCGCCAGCATAGCGCTCCTCCTCGATCCGCGCGGCCAAGGCCTGGATCGCGGCGCCGTAGACCGGGCGGTTGTCACGGACCATCTTGATGCCGTTGTACTCCGGCGGGTTGTGCGAGCCGGTGACCTGCATCCCCCCATCGGTCTCCAGAGACAGGGCGGCGAAGTAGAGGACAGGAGTGGGCAGCGTACCCACGTCCAGGGCACGCACGCCCGCCTCGTTCAGACCTCGACAGATCGCCGCCGCCAGCTCCGGCGAGCTGGGACGGTTGTCGCGACCGACGGCGACCGTGGGGGCGTGGCGCTCCTCGAACTCGCTCCCGAACGCCCGGGCTACGCCGCGAGCCACGTGGGGCGTGAGGTGTTGGCCCACGACCCCCCGAACATCGTATTCACGGAAGATCTCCCTGTGGATCCGCATGCCATGCCGTCCCGTGCTCGGCGTTCGGAGAGCCTCGCCCGACCCGTCAGAAGGATCGGGTGCGAGCCGCGCGCGTCGAGCGGGAGGCGGGCGTCAAAGAGGAAAGACTCCGAACCTCCCGCCCGCCGGCCTCCCGCGGTCCGGAGACTCCCGCGGCGGGCGGCGGACCCAGCTCCCGGCCCACGCGGTCCATGACCCGGACGGCGGGTCCTGGCAGCAAGCCCGCCGCGAAGACACCGACGGCACAGATCGCCGTCGCCAGACGAAACGCCGCGCCGGAGGGCAGGAGTTCCGGTAGCTCCACAGGAGCCTCGTCGAAGTACATCTTCCACACCACGCGGAAGTAGTAGTAGTACGACACGAGACTCGTCAGAACGAGCGTGATCGCCAGCGCCATCTGGTCCGCGCCCACCGCCGCGCGCAGGAGATACAGCTTGCCGACGAACCCGCCGGTGGGAGGGAAACCCGCCAGCGAGAGCAGAAAGACGACCAAGGCGCCGGCGAGCAGGGGTCGCCGCCAGCCCAGCCCGCGATAATCGGGGAGCCGGAGCCGCTCCTCTCCCCGGCCGGCCACGGCGGAGACGACGGCGAACGCTCCGGCCGTCATGAGCGTGTAGACCCCGAGGTAGAAGAGAGCCGCCGCGCGACCCAGCGCGCTGCCCGCCACCACCCCGACCAGCAGGTAGCCCGCGTGGGCGACCGAGGAGTAGGCCAGCATCCGCTTCACGTTCTCCTGGGCGAGAGCGATGAGGTTCGGGACGATCATGGTGAGCATCGCCAGCCACCAGAGGATTCCCTGCCAGGCGCTCATCGCCGGGGCCAGCTCCACGGTCACGATCCGCAGCAGCGCCACGAAGGCGGCCGCCTTCACTCCCGTCGCCATGTACCCCGTCACCGGCGTCGGGGCACCCTCATACGCATCCGGCGTCCACATGTGGAACGGAACAGCCGAGATCTTGAACCCGAACCCCACGAGGAGCAGGGCGATCCCCGAGAAGAGAAACGCGTCGCGTTCCGCCACCGCCTCGGCGACCCGCGGGCCGATCCCCGCCAGGGCCGTCGTCCCCGTCGCACCGTACAGGAGCGCGATCCCGTACAGGAAGAACCCGCTGGCGAACGCCCCGATGAGGAAGTACTTGAGACCCGCCTCCGTACCTCTGGGGTTGCGCCGGTCGAAGCCGGTCAACACGTACACCGCGATCGACATCAGCTCGAGGCCGACGAACAGCAGGATCAGGTCGCGGGCCGCCACCAGAACGAGCATCCCCACCGCGGCCAGGAGAAGGAGAAAGTAGTACTCCCCCAGCCGGAGACCTTCCCGCTCCAGGTAGTCGAAGGAGAAGAGCACGCTCAGCAACGCCGCCCCGAGCACGACGAAACCGGCCACGATCCGGTAGCCGTCGATCGCCACGAGTCCAGCCCCACCGGTCGCCCGCACCCCCAGAAGGAGCGCGTTCGCGGCCACCGCCACGAGGACGGCGGCGAGCGCCGCCCTTCCCACCCACCGGCCGGAGGGTCGGACGGTTCCCCTCCGCAGGAACACGTCCGCCATGAGGATTCCCATGGCGGCCACCGACAGAATCGTCTCGGGGAGCAATGCCACCAGGTAAGCTGCCGGCGAAGCGAGATCGAGCGTCAAGGGGCTCCCTCCTCACCGGGCACGTCCGTGGAGCGAGTGAGGGTCGTCGCCCGTCGCCGGAGCGGGATCGGAGTCATCGCCTCCCGGTGATACGAGACCGCGGTCACCGTCTCCGGTGCGCCTGCCTCCGCCTTGGCTCCGCTCTCCACCCGTTCGATCAGCGCCTCCACCGAGGCCGAGGTCCGCTCCAGAAACGGCGTCGGGAAGACGCCAATGACAAGGATCATGGCGAGCGCGGGCAGGAGGGTCGCGTGCTCGCGTGGCGTGAGGTCCCGGAGCTCTCGATTCTCCTCCGCCTTCAGGCGGTTCAGGAGCACGCGCTGCACCATAGGCAACATGTAGCAAGCGGCGAAGATCACCCCCGTGGTGGCCACGGCGGCTATCACCGGCCTCACCCTGAACGTCCCGACCAGGATGAGAAACTCGCCCACGAAGCCGTTCGTCCCGGGAAGCCCGATCGAGCTCAACGCCACGACGACGAACGCCGCCGCGAACGCCGGCATCACCCTGGCGAGTCCGCCGAAGTCGGCAATCAACCGTGTGTGACGCCGCTCGTACAGCATCCCGATCAGGAGGAAGAGGGCCCCCGTGGAGATCCCGTGGTTCACCATCTGCAGGATTCCGCCCTGCACCCCCTGCACCGTCAGCGCGAAGAGGCCCAGCACGATGAACCCCATGTGCGCCACCGAAGTGTAGGCGATCAGCTTCTTGGCGTCCGGCTGCACGGCCGCCACCCAAGCACCGTACACGATCCCCACGAGCCCCAGGACCATCAGCGTCGTCACGATCGCCGGGTCGGTGGCCGCGCCCGGGAAGAGCGGCAAGGCATACCGGAGAAAGCCGTACGCCCCCAGCTTCAGAAGGATGCCGGCCAGGACGACGGAGCCTGCCGTCGGTGCATCCACATGCGCATCGGGAAGCCACGTGTGGAACGGGAAGAGCGGGATCTTGATGGCGAACGCGAGCCCGAACGCCCCGAAGAGCCACAGCTGGGTGCCGCCCGGTATGGCGAGCTCCAGCAGGCGCTCGTAGCTGAACGTCACGACCCCCGTCTGCCGGCTGTACAGGTAGACGAGGCTTACGATGGCGACCAGCATCAGCAGGGAACCGGCGGCGGTGTACAGGATGAACTTCACCGCCGAGTAGATCCGTCGATCGCTCCCCCACACTCCGATGATGAAGTACATCGGAATCAGGGTCACCTCCCAGAAGAGGTAGAAGAGGAAGAGGTCGAGAGCCACGAACACCCCCACCATCCCCGTCAGCAGGAGAAGCAGCAGCGCATAGTACGCGCGCTCGCGCCGGCGGATGTACGCGAAGGAGCCCAGCACGGCGAGCGGCATCACGAAAGTGGTGAGGAGGACCATGAGGAGCGAGATGCCGTCCAGACCCACGGCGTAGTGGATCCCCCACGCCTCGATCCACGGCACGGACACGTAGTTCTGGAACGCGGCCGTGCCCTTCTCGAAGCTCCAGAAGAGGGGCACCGAGAGCAGGAACTCCAGGAGCGTCGCCCCGAGAGCCACGTAGCGGGCCCGCGATTCCCGCACGGCATAACAGGCGAGCGCTCCCGCCAGGGGAAGCGCCACAAGGAGGCTCAGGATTCCGTGGCTCTCGTACATGCTAGAACGCCAGCGTCCCCAGGATGAAGACCGCGCCGACCACGAAGAAGAAGAGGTACGTTCCCACCCGGCCGCTCTGGAGCTGGCTCCCCAGCCAACCCACGATGCTGCTCGTTCCCGCCACCCCGTTCACCGAACCGTCGACGAGGCGCGCGTCCACCACCCGCCAGCAGGCTCGCCATACGGTCAGCAGAGGCCGTACGATGGCGCGATCGTACAGCTCGTCCACGTACCACTTCCTGTACAGGAACCGGGCCACCCCCCGGGGCTCCGCGGCCCGCGAAGGGGTCGGGCAGCGGCGTTCCTTCAGGAAGAGGAGGGTGACCCCCACCGTCGCCGCCGCGAGGAGGGTGGAGATCAGCGCCCAGGCCCCCTCCCCTCCGCCCAGCGGTGCCCGGTGACCGGGCTCGAAGCCGTGACCGGCCGCCACCCGGCGAGCCGGCTCGAAGACCGGCTCCAACCAGTGATGCAACGCCTCCACGCCCGGCAGCGGGAGCGCCTCGGGCACGTTCACCCACCCACCCACGAGCGCCAGCGCGGCCAACAGGACGAGAGGAACCCACATGACGGGGGGCGCTTCGTGCAGCCGGCGCCCGGCGTCCTCGGAGGGGACCGGCGTGGTAGCGGAGGGATCCACCCCCGTCCCTCCCGCGATCTCCGCGAACGTGCGGTTCCGCCCATGGAACGTCAGCACCATGAGGCGTGTCATGTACACGGCGGTCAACACGGCCGTCACGAGCCCCACGGCCCACAGGATCGGGTATCCGTACGCGCCCGCGCGCCACAGGATCTCGTCCTTCGAGAAGAAGCCCGCGAACGGGAAGACGCCCGCGATGGCCAGCGTCGCGATCCACATCGTGGCGGCGGTGATCGGCATCGGGGACGCGAGGCCGCCGTGGTTCCGCATGTCGTTCGGATCCCCATGGTGCCCGAGCCCGTGCCAGGCGTGCTCCACCCGGTGGATGACCGCGCCCGCGCCCAGGAAGAGGAGCGCCTTGAAGAAGGCGTGCGTCATCAGGTGGAAGATTCCGGCCGTGAACGCCCCGATCCCGACAGCGAGGAACATGTACCCGAGCTGGGAGATCGTGCTGTAGGCCAGCACACGTTTGATGTCCACCTGCTGAAGAGCGATCGTCGCCGCGAACAGGGCCGTCCCCGCTCCCACGGCGGCGACCACTGCCTGGGAAACGGGAGCCAGCGCGAAGAGCACTCCGGTCCGGGCCACCAGGTAGACGCCCGCCGTGACCATCGTGGCGGCGTGGATGAGAGCGGAAACCGGAGTCGGGCCCGCCATGGCATCCGGCAGCCACACATGCAGCGGAATCTGGGCCGACTTCCCCGTGCAACCCACGAAGAGAAGCAGCGTGATCCACGTAGCCAGGGGACCCCCGTACGCCAGCTCTCCGGGCGCCCGCGAGAGGATCGGTAGGAAGTCGAGCGTCCCGAAGGCGTTGAACAGCAGGAAGATCGCGACAAGAAAGCCGGCGTCCCCGACCCGGTTCACGATGAACGCTTTCTTCCCCGCGTCGCTGTACGCCCGGACCTCGTACCAGAAGCCGATCAGCAGGTAGGAGCACAGGCCGACCCCCTCCCACCCGACGAACATGAGCGGGAAGTTCGCCCCCAGCACGAGGAGCAGCATGAAGAAGACGAACAGGTTCAGGTAGGCGAAGAAGCGGGAATAACCCGGATCTTCCCGCATGTACCCGACGCTGTACACGTGGATGATTCCGCCCACCCCCGTGACGATGAGGCCCATGAGCAGGGAGAGATGGTCGAGCTGCAGGTCGACGCCCACTCGCAGATCGCCCGCCGCGATCCACGTCCACAGAGAGACGAGGATCGGATCGTCCACCCCCGCGCCCCGCATGGAGAGAAAGTTGGCCGCCACGATCGCGAAGGAGGCCAGCACGGCCAGCGGACCGACGAGCGTCGGGATCCGCCGGCTTTCCCTCCACGCGAAAGCCCCGATGCCGTTGATGGCAGCTCCCAGGAGGGGCAGGAGGAGGATGAGGCCCGGCAGGAACGGGGTGTAGGAGATTCCTGCCTCCGCCTGCCCGGCGGCCGCCAGGCGCAGCCCGGCGGCCGGGGCCACGCCTCCGACGCCGCCGGCCAGGGACTCGACCACGCCGGGGAGAGTCGCGAGGCTCACCATCGAAGGATGTTGAAGCGCTCCAGGTCCACGACCTCGTACAGGCGGAAGATCGCGATGATGAACGCCAGGCCCACCGCCGCCTCCGCGGCGGCCACCGCCATCACGAAGAAGACGAGCAGTTGGCCCTCGACCCCGTGAATCCGCGAGAAGGCGACCAGCGTGAGGTTCACCGCGTTGAGCATCAGCTCCACGCACATCAGGACGATGATCGCGTTGCGCCGCAGGAGAACGCCCGCCACGCCGATGGAGAAGAGGACGGCGCTCACCACGAGCGCCATCTCCTCGTATCCGAGCGGCGCGGCGCTCACGGGGCCCGTCTCCGGGCCAGCACGACCGTGCCGACGATCGCCACGAGAAGCAGGAGGCCGGTCACCTCGAACGGGACCGCGTAGGCCAGGAAGAGAGGCTCCGCGACCAGCTCCACGGCTCCCTTGCCTGCCAGCGGCGCCGGGAGTCCTCCGGGCCCGGACGGCAGAGGCCTCGCGTCCATGAGCAGGAGCTTCGTGACGGTCGCGACGAGGGCGATCCCCAGGGAACCGGCGATGAAGCGACCCAGGGGACGGCCGAACCTTTCGCGGGGCGCGTGGCCCAGGTTCAGCAGCATGACGACGAAGAGGAAGAGAACCATGATCGCCCCGGCGTACAGAATCACCTGCAGCGCCGCGATGAACTGGGCGCCCAGGAGAAGGAAGAGGCCGGAGAGGCTGAAGAAGACGACGACCAGGTACATGACGCTGGCCACCGGGTTCCGACGGGTGATGACCAGGAGGGCCCCCAGGATGGTCGCGACCGCGAAGCTGAAGAAGAGGAAGTCGGTTATCACGCCGACTGCCTCGGGCTCCTCGACGCCTGGCTCATCCCGGTCCTACTCCGAGGCCGGATCCGACGGCTCCCACAGAGCCGTGACCGGCTGCTCCTGTTCGCACAACCGTTCCAGGTCGTAGACCCAGCGCTCACGCGAGTACTCCGCGTTCTCGTAGTGGACCCCGAGATGGATCGCCTCCACCGGACACACCTCCTGGCAGAACCCGCAGAAGATGCAGCGGAACTCGTCGATCTCGTACACGGCGGCATAGCGCTCGCCGTTCTCGTCCTCCGCCGGTATCAGCTTGATGCAGTTCACCGGGCAGACGGTCGGACACAGCCCGCAACCCACGCATTTGGCCCGCCCATCTTCGTGTGTCGCCATCCGATGTGTGCCCCGCATTCGCGGCGCCAGCTCCCATTTCTCATCCGGGTACTGCTGGGTGACCTTGTGGGGATCGACAAGGTGACGCAGGGTGACGCTCATGCCGTTCAGCGCCGCCCGCACGTAGGAGGTCTGCCGCTCGGGCCGCCGGACCACTTTCACATCGCCAGGCAACCTCAGCCTCCCTCGACGATCGGGGCCGGCGTCGGCGGCCCGGACCCTCCCCGACCCGCATCGTGTTCCGCCCCGCTGCGCGCCTCCCGCCGAGACCGGAAGGTGCCGCCGCGCATCAGGGTCCCGCGGTCCAGGATCAGGAAAAGGATCCCCGCCAGCACGGCGTTCGCCCCGAACAGGATCCCGCCGTACGCCGGACCCGGCGCCATTCCCATCGTCTCCAGAACGAGGACCAGGCCGGCGATCACCAGGATGTAGAGCGTCACCGCCTCGATGAGGAACTTCCAGCCCAGGTCCATCAGCTGGTCGTAGCGGAAGCGCGGGAGGGTCCACCGAATCCACATGAACGCGACCACGACGAGTCCCGTCTTCCCGGCGAACGCCGCCAGGGTGAGCAGAGTCTTCCACCAGGCGGGGTCTCCGACCAGCGTACCATCGGACAGGATCCGGATGTTGTCGCCGCTCCACCCCGGGATGTCCCACCCGCCCAGAAAGAAGACGGTCACGAGGGCGGCGGTCGTGAGAAGGTGAGCGTACTCCCCGATGAAGAACATGCTGAACTTCATCGCCGAGTACTCCGTGTGGTATCCGGCGACCAGCTCCGCCTCCGCCTCCGGCAGGTCGAACGGAAGCCGATTCGTTTCCGCCAGACCGGAGACGACGAAGAAGAACGCTCCGAGCGCCAGTGGCAGGACGAACCACAGGCCAAGGGACGGGGCCGCGCCGGCCGCGTACCGCTGTTGAAAGGCGACGAGCTCCGGCACCCTCACGTCGCCCGCGAGCAACACGACGGGGACGAGGCTCAGGGCCAGACCGACCTCGTAGCTCACCATCTGCGCGGAGCCCCGGAGGCCGCCCAGAAAGGAGTACTTGCTCCCCGAGGACCAACCGGCGAGCACGACCCCGTAGACGCCGAGCGATGCGATCGCGAGCACGTACAGAAAGCCGATCGGGGCGTCCGCCACCATCACCTGCGTCACCCCCCAGCGGGTGGGGAGCGGAGCCGCGAATGGGATCACCGCGAACAGCATGGTCGCCGGGACCATCGCCAGCAGAGGAGCGAGAAGGAAGAACGGCCGGTTCGCCGCGGTGGGCAGCGTCTCCTCTTTGAGGAGGTTCTTCACTCCATCGGCCACGAACTGGAGGAGTCCCCACGGGCCGACACGGTTCGGACCGCTGCGGTCCTGAATGAACGCCGCCACCTTGCGCTCCGTCAGGGTCAGGAAGGCGACCGTGAGCATGAGCAGCGTGAAGAAGACGACCGCCTTGGTGGCCGTGAGGAGCAGGAACGCGGACCCCGTCGGCTCGTTCATCTCAGCTCACCCTGCCCCCGCGGGGCTCTTCGCGGCCGGGCCCTCGCTCAGGCGTCGCCCCTTGAGCCCCAGGTCCACCCAGCTCATCCCCCGAAACGGCCCCGACTCCTTCCCCAGCTCGTCGAACGCCTCCCCCGCTTGGAGGCGCGGCGAGCCCTGACCGAGCAGGCTCACCAGCCGGCTGAGCACCATCCAGGCGGGCCGGGCGATCCCGGGCGGCCGAACCGCCTGATGGAAGCGCTGCACACGTCCCTCGAAGTTCGTGAACGTCCCGTCCATCTCGACGAACCGCGTGATCGGGAGTATCGCGTCCGCGCCTCGAGCCGCCGGCGGCACGCGGCTGCCCAGGTACAGGAAGAAGGACGCCTCCGCTCCGTACTCCGCCGGTTCCCCTTCCAGGGGATCTTCGAGGACGAAGAGGGGGGCGCCCGCCGCCGGCACCGGAGGTTCCACGGCCTCCCGGAACCCGAGCGCCTCCGCTCCGGTCGCGTTCGGAGCCCGCTCCGCACGGAGCGCGAGCTTGGGGAACCCGCCCAGCACCGCCGTCTCTCCGCGGGGAACCGCATAACTCCCACCCGGGATGCCCAGGCACTCCAGCAATCGGCGGAAGTAGAAGAGATCCTCGTTCGTGGCGTGGGCCGAGACCCGGGCCACTCCCTTCGACGACCCGTCGTCACCCTCCGCTCCTAGCTCCTGCAACCGCCCGGCCACCTCCTCCAGCGCCCGCTTCCAGTCCACCGGCACGAGCCTTCCGTCCTGACGGAGGAGCGGCACCTCCGCCCGGATACCCCGGTTCGACATCACCAGGTGCGTGCGCCCGTAGTCGCACATCCAGTAGGAGTTCACCTCCGCGTTGTGGCGCGGTTTCAATCGGACGATCTGGTTCTCCTTCGTGTCGATCGTCACGTTGCAGCCCGTGGAGCAGCCCGGACAGACGCTCGGCGTCCGGTCCAGGTCCCAGGCGCGCGGCTTGAAGAGGAACTCCTCGTGGACGAGGGCACCCACCGGACAGACGTCCACGATGTTTCCTCGAAACGGGTTGTCCAGCTTGCTCCCCGGAAAGGTGTCGATGTACGCCCGATGGCCACGCTGCGCGACGACGAGGGCATCGTCCCCGGCGACCTCCCGCATGAAGCGCACACATCGTGTGCAGATGATGCACCGGTCGGCGAAGTACAGGATGTCGTCGGCGATCCGATCGCGCCCCAGCACGAGCTTGGGCTCCTTCACACGGCTTCGTAGCTGGCCGGTCTCGTGCGCGAAATCCTGAAGCATGCACTGCCCGGCCGCGTCACAGATGGGGCAGTCCAGCGGGTGGTTCACGAGCAGCAGCTCGATCACCGACCTCCGGGCCAGCCGCGCCCGTTCGCTGGCGGTGTGCACGACCATCCCGTCCTGGGCCACGAGGATGCAGGACGGCTGGAGCTTCGGCTGCCCCTCGACCTCGACCAGACACACGCGGCACTGGGCCGGGCGGGTCGGAATCCCGGGATGGTAGCAATACCGGGGCACCACGGTCCCCGCTCTCTCCGCCGCCTCGATGACGGGCGTCCCGGCGGGCACCGTCACCGGCACCCCGTCGACCGTCAGGCCGACGGACCCGCCTGCACCGTTTCCGTCCGACATTCCGGTCACCTCGGGGCTCGGTGGAGAGGCCGGCGGCTCATGTGGCCGTGCATCCGCCGTGTCGGATGTGGGCCTCGTACTCGGCCCGGAACTTGTCCAGGGAGGATCTGAGCGGGAACACCACGCTGTCCGCCAGAACACAGATCGTGCGGCCCGTGAGCTGCTCACACAGATCGTACAGCGTGTCGAGATCCTCCAGGCGGCCTTCCCCCGCCTCGATCCGCCGCAGGATGTTGGTCACCCACAGCGTTCCCTCTCGGCACTGCACGCACTGGCCGCACGACTCATGAGCATAGAAGTGGGCGATGCGGCGGATCGCCTTCAGCAGGCACGTTCCCTCGTCCATGACGATCGGAGAGGCGGTCCCCAGGGAGCTCCCCGCCTCCTGTAGCCCCTCGTAGGTGGTCGCGCAGTCCAGCTCCTCGGCGGTGAGCAGGGCCGTGGAGGAGCCACCGGGGATCACGGCTCGAACGCGACGTCCACCCGGGGGACCGCCGCACACGTCGTACACGATCTCGCGCAGCGGCAGCCCCAGCTCCATCTCGTACGTGCCCGGCCGCTCGAGGTGGCCGGAGCAAGACCACAGCTTCGTCCCGGGGCTCTTCTCGCTCCCCCACTGCCGATACCATTCGGCGCCGTGCGTCAGGATCATCGGCACCGCGGCGAGGGTCTCCACGTTGTTCACCGTGGTCGGCATACCAAACACACCGCGCTGGGCGGGAAACGGAGGCTTCACCCAAGGCTCGGCGCGCCCTCCCTGCAGCGAGGCCATGAGGCCCGTCTCCTCCCCCGCGATGTACGCCCCCGCTCCCGCGTGGACCGTCAGCTCGCAGCCCCAACCGCTCTCCAGAATCTCCTCCCCTATGAAGCCCGCCTCGTACGCCTCCGTGACCGCCTCGTTCAGGACCTTCATCACCGGGAAGTACTCGCCGCGCACATAGAGGTAGACGTGATCCGCGCGGATCGCGCGCGCCGCGATGAGACATCCCTCCAGGAGCAGGTGCGGGGTCCACCGGAGGACTTCCCGGTCCTTGAACGCGCCGGGCTCGCTCTCGTCCGCGTTGCAGCACAGGTAGCTGGGCCGGCCGTTTCCCTCCGGCATGAAGCTCCACTTCATGCCCGTGGGAAAGCCGGCGCCTCCACGGCCCCGCAGGCCCGAGGCCTTGATCACCTCGGTGATCTCCTCCGGCTCCATGCTCAGGGCCTTCCGGAGCGCCTCGTACCCGCCGCGCTCCAGCCAGCCGTCCAGGTGGCGGGCCTCCGGATCCCCCATGTATCGAGAGAGGAGGGTCGTCGTCTCGCGCTCGTGCCGCTCGGGCCACGCCATCTCAGGAACCCAGCCCCTCCACGATCCCCGCAACCTTCTCGGGAGTCACTCCCTCGTAGTACTCGTCGTTCACCTGGACCGCGGTGGCGAACCCGCAGGCGCCGAGGCACTCGACCTCCATCACGGTGTAGCGGCCGTCCTTGGAGATCTCTCCCGAGCGGGTGCCCGTCACTTCCAAGAAACGTTCGAGGACCTCCTCCGCCCGGTTCAAGAGGCAGGAGATGTTCGTGCACACCTGAATCAGGTGCCGGCCGACGGGACGCTTGTTGTACATCGTGTAGAAGGTGGCCACGGAGTGAACGTAGGCCGGCGTAAGCTCCAGCACGCCGGCGATCTCCTGCATCGCCTCCGGCGAGACCCAGCCACGGCGCTCCTGGGCATAGTTCAGCAGCGGAAGCAGGGCGCCCCGTTTCTCCGGATACCGGCTCAGTACCTTCTCGAGCCGCTCCCGTCCCTCCTCCGAGCCGAAGAGCGGCCCGTCCGACTCCTCCCGGCGCTCCAGCATGTAGGGCTGGGCGCTCGCCACGGCCGGATGGATCCGCTTCACTTCGCCGCCCGGCTCACCGGTCGATCTCGCCCAGTACGACATCCAGGCTCGCGTTGATCGCGATGACGTCGGCGACCAGCTCGCCCTCGACCAGGTGAGCCAACGCCCCCATGTTGAGAAAGGAGGGGCCGCGGAAGCGGCACCTCACCGGCTTGCTTCCCCCGTCGGAGACGAGGCCGAAACCGAGCTCCCCCTTGGCGGCCTCCACGGAGAACCAGGTTTCGCCGGCCGGCACGTTCAGCCCCTCCATCACCAGCTTGAAGTGGGCGACCATCGCGTCGATCGAGCTCAGCGCCGCGCTCTTCGGCGGGAGGATGACCTGCCAGTCCTCCACGTTCATCGGCCCGTCCGGCAGACGGTCCAGGGCCTGCTGGACGATCCGCACGCTCTGGCGCATCTCTTCCAGCCGGACGAGATACCGGTCGTACGTGTCGCCCCGCTCGCCGACCGGCACGTCGAAGTCGTACTCCTCGTACCCCAGGTACGGTCGTGCCTTGCGGACGTCGTACGGCACGCCGCTCGCCCGCAGGTTCGGGCCCGTGACCCCGAAGCTGACCGCCTCCTCGGGACCGAGCACCCCGATCTCCCGGGTCCGGGACGCCCAGATGGCGTTCCGCGTGAGGAGCCGCTCACACTCGTCCAGCGTGCGAGTGAACGTGTCGGCGAACTCCCGCACCCCGTCCGTCCAGCCCACGGGTAGCTCCGCCAGCATCCCGCCGATCCGCGTCACCGAGGTGGTCAGCCGGGCACCGCAGTACGCCTCGTGGAGGTTGTAGATCCGCTCGCGCTCCTGAAACGTGTACAGGAAGACGCTGAACGCCCCCAGGTCGATCGCCGTGGTGCCCAGCCACAGGAGATGGGCGAGGATCCGGTTCATCTCCGTCAGAATGACCCGCACGACCCGGCACCGAGGGGTGATCTCCAGGCCCAGAAGCCGCTCCACGGCGCACGCGTACCCGACGTTGTAGATCATCGGGGCCAGGTAGTCCATCCTGTCGGTGTACGGGATCACCTGGTTCCAGTCCCGGTACTCGCACGTCTTCTCGAACCCCGTGTGCAGGTACCCGATGTGGGTGATGCAGCGGAGCACGCGCTCCCCGTCCAGCTGCAGGACGAGACGCAGAACGCCGTGGGTCGCCGGATGTTGGGGGCCGATGTTGATGAGCATCGGCTGACCCTCCAGGTGGTCCTCGACGCTCGTCTCCTGCCTCCCGGCTCTGCGGGCCGCACTCCGAAGAATCTCCTCGGGACGCTGCTCCGGAGCCAGCTCCTGCAGGGCCCGGACGGACGTGCCCGCCCGGTCCTTGTAGCCTGCCAGGGCCAGCTCCTCCCGAGCGTAGACGTCCTCCAGCGACCGGTTGAGGCTGCGACGTACCTGCTCGGACCGCGAGAAGCGTCCGCGGAGGGGAAACGCTTTCCGCAGCGGGAAGCCTTCCTCGTAGTTCTCCGGCATGAGGATCCGGCGAAGGTCCGGGTGGCCGGAGAAGGTCACCCCGAACATGTCGTACGCTTCCCGCTCCAGCCAATCTGCGGACTTCCACAGCCCCGTGGCGCTCTGAAGAGTCGGCCCGCCCGGTGGGAGCTCGCAGGTGACGCGCAGCTGCCGACCATGACGTAGCGACCAGAGCTGATACCAGACCTGGAGCGGCCGATCCCCGCCGGGATCCACGCCCATCTCGTCCACCAACATCTCGTAGGATTGCTCGGGGTCGTCGCGCAGAAAGCGAAGCGCCTCCAGGTTGCGGCCCGGGTCCACGTAGACCACGGGGTAGCCGACCGCATCCGCCTCGACCCGCTCCACCCCGCCGCCCAGACGGGTGCGAAGCGCCCGGACGGCCGGGTCCTCCTCCGGCCGGCCATGCGCCCGTGGCTCGCCCACGATCAGCCGGCGGGTGACTTCGGGAGCGAGGATGGCGATCATCCGGACGGGGAGGGGTAAGCGGCCGCCAACACCGTCAGTCCCGGTGCTCCAGACGGCGTTCCCGCCGATCGGCCGGCCTGTTCACCGCCGAAGTCGGGGCGAGGCCGCTCGGGCGGTTCTGGCGGGTCGAGTTGCCGAACGGTTGGGCCACCAGCTCGACCGCTTCCGGCGGGAGGTTCGGCCGGCCGACCGAGGTCGCTTCTTCCTGACGGGCGACGGGGTCGGCGAGAGACTCGCCTTTGATCTTCTCCTGAATCATGAGAAGCCCGTAGATGAGCCCTTCCGGCCGGGGTGGGCAGCCGGGCACGTACACATCGACCGGGATGATCTGGTCGATGCCCTGGACGATCGTGTAGTTGTCGAACATCCCGCCGGAGCTGGCGCAGGCCCCCATCGAGACGCACCACTTCGGTTGCGGCATCTGATCCCATATCGTGCGCAGCACCGGCGCCAGCTTGTAGCTCACCCGTCCCGCGACGATCATGAGGTCCGCCTGTCGCGGGCTGAACGACATGCGCTCCATGCCGAAGCGCCCGATGTCGTACTTGGAGGCCGCCGCCGCCATCATCTCGATCGCACAGCACGCCGTGCCGAACGGCATCGGCCACAACGAGTTGCGCCGGGCCCAATTGATGACGTAGTCCAGGCGGGTCGTCATCCAGTTGCGGGGCACGCCCGTGTCGACAGCCTCGCGCCCCGAACCGGGCGTCTCCGGAAGGACCGTCAGCCTGCGCGTCATGCGCCCCGTCCTGCACGCCTCCTCAGTCCCATTCGAGCGCCCCTTTCCGCCAGGCATACACGAGGCCCACGCCCACCACCAGGATGAAGAGAAGCATCTCGAGGAACCCGAAGAGGCCCAGGCGACGGAAGACGACGGCCCACGGAATGAGGAAGAGCGTCTCGATGTCCAGCACGATGAACAACATCGCGACGATGTAGAAGTTCACCGAGTACCGCTCGCGCGTGCTGCCCAGCGGCACGATGCCGGACTCATACGGACTTCCCTTCACCGCCGTGGCCCGCCGAGAGCCGACCATGTGCGCCATGGCCATGAGCATGGCGCCGTTGGCCACACCCACGATTCCCAGGAATAGGATGCCCACGTAGCCGTCGAGCATGCCCGCCCGCTTCCGATCTATCCCCTTGTGAAAGAATTCACTTGAGACGTTGCGAAGATAGCGGGGCCGCGACGGGCGAGCAAGGAAGCGAATCGGCTCGACTCACCGTCGCTCCGCCGCGCTTCCGCCTGGGCCACGGGGACCGGTTGCCGCCCCGGGAGAGGCCCGTCATATTCCCGCGGCGATTCTGCGGGCCGGACAGGAGGCCGATGGAGAAGCCGCCCCGGTACGTCACGCTTCGCGACGGCACGGTCCCGGTAGAGCTGCTCGGATCCGGGCCCTCCGTGCTGCTGCTGCACGGCCTCAGCGCTCACCGGCAGGTCTGGGCGCCGGTCCTAAGGCCGCTCCGGGCCCGCTTCACCCTCTGCCTGCCGGACCTGTTGAGCCGCGGGGAGTCGGAGGCCAGACCGGAGGCGAGCTATCGGCTGAGCCGGGAGCTGGAGCGGATCAGGGAGCTGCTCGCGCGTTGCGAGCTCGCCCCTCTGATTCTTGTGGGTCACTCACAGGGCGCGGCCTTGGCCGCCGCGTTGGCCGCAGAGGAGCACGGCGTCGCCGGCCTCGTGCTCGCGAATCCGGTTACGCCCTGGACGCATCGCCCGAGGCTGCTGCGGATCCTCGGGCGGCCGGCCACGCGCCGGGTCCTGGCGGGCCTCCTCGTGCCCGCGCGGAGGCCCCTCGCCCGCCATCTGCTTCGCCGGGCGTACGGCCCCGGCACGAGGCCGACTCGAGTCACGGTCGAACGCTTCGCCGGGCCGTACCGGAGCCCGCGGCGAGCTACGACCCTCCTTCGCGCCCTGGCGGAGTGGCATCCCGCCGAGCTCGCGGGTCGCCTTCCCACCCGGTCCCTGGCGGGCCGGGTGCTGGCCGGCGACCGGGACCGACGCATCGGGGTCGAGGCGCCCGGGCGCCTGGCGGCCCGACTCGGCCTGCGCTTCGAGGTGCTGCGCGGGGCCGGCCACGTGATCCCGCAGGAGCGTCCGGAGGCGATCGCCCGAGCGGTGGAGGAGACGTACCGGGAGATCCTGGAGGGGAGACGGGAGAGGACGACAGGATGACGATCAAGAGCGACCGCTGGATCCGCCGGATGGCGCTGGAGCACGGGATGATCGAGCCGTTCGAGGACCGCCAGGTCCGAGCGGGCGTCATCTCGTACGGCCTGAGCAGCTACGGGTACGACATGCGGGTGGCGGACGAGTTCCGGATCTTCCACAACGCGATCGCGCAGCTCGTGGACCCGAAGGCGTTCGACGAGCGGTCGTTCATCGAGGTGCAGGGCGCGTCGTGCGTGATTCCGCCCAACTCCTTCGCTCTCGCCCGCTCCGTGGAGTACTTCCGCATCCCGCGCAACGTCCTCACCGTGTGCGTCGGCAAGTCCACGTACGCCCGATGCGGGATCATCACGAACGTGACCCCGTTCGAGCCTCAGTGGGAGGGCCACGTGACGCTGGAGATCAGCAACACGACCCCCCTGCCCGCCCGCATCTACGCCGAGGAGGGAATCGCCCAGGTCCTCTTCTTCGAGTCCGACGAGGAGTGTGAGGTGAGCTACGCGGAGCGGCGAGGCAAGTATCAGAAGCAGACCGGAGTGACGCCGCCGCGCCTGTGAGGCGCCCCGACCCGGGGACCCGAATCGGGTGGGCGAGAATCCGCCAGCTCGATTATCTTTAGCCGTTCGCCGGCCAGGTCCCGTGGGTCCGTGCCGGGGCAGGATCGCCTCGGTCGCCCTGTATGGAGGGGAGGTGAGATGCGGAAGCCGGGCGAGGAGACGGCCGAGGGGCGCACTCCGCGGGTCGTGGTCCTGCTCTCGGGCGCGAGCGACCGGGACCGTGCCACCGAAGAGGGGCTCCGGCAGGCCCGGCTCGGGGTCCGTCTCTGCCGCGATCCCGACGCCGCCCTAACCGCCGCCAGGCGACCGGACACGCGACTCCTCCTCATCGACGCGGAGCATCCGGGGCTCGCCGCCGAGCGTTTCCTGGCCTCCCTGCGGGAAGGCGGTTCCGCCCCGCCCGTGATCGCGCTTCTCGGCGAAGGGCAGTCGCCCGCCGAGGTGCTCGGTCCCGGCTGGGGAACCGAGTGCTTCCTCTCACGGCCCATCGGTGCGGCCACCCTGGCCACGCTGTGTCGGGCCTTTGTGGCTCCCGGTACGGAGACCGTCGACACCCGACCGCGAGAGGGCGCGACCCCGCCCGTCAGGGTCCGGCGACCGACCCGCTTCAGCACCCGACCGATGTACGCTCGCACCGTGGGCTACGTGCGCGAGACGCTGGATGCGGTGGCTCGGGGCGAGGCGCTGAACCTGGCGCCGCTGGCCACCCTTGCCGAGCGGACGCACACCGCTCTGCTCCAGTCCAATCTGCTCTTTCTGCAGGCACTCGAGCCGTATGCGCGGTTCGATCTGGCCCACCACTGCGTGAACGTCGCGACGATCGCCGGCAAGGTCGCGATCGCCCTCGGCCTGTCGCTGGGGGAAACGCTCCGGGTCATCCAGGCGGGTCTCATCCACGACCTCGGGATGATGCGGATTCCGGAGCGGATCCTCCACAAGGAGGGGCCCCTTTCCTCGGCCGAGCGCGAGGAGATGCAGCGCCACCCCGTGTACGGGGCCGAGATCCTCGAGGCGTTCGGCGAGGAGTGGAGCTGGCTGCGGACGGCCGTGCGCCAGGAGCACGAGCGACACCGCGGCCAGGGGTATCCGGAGGGCCTGGCGGGAGGGGAGATCGACGGGATTGCCCGGGTGCTCGGCGTAGCGGACGTCTTCGAGGCCCTCACCCAGGTACGGAGCTTCCGCTCCCCGTTCACCCTGTACGACGCCCTCGAGAAGGTGAGCGCCATGCGTGGCGACTACTTCGCCGCCGAGCTGGTGGACGCCCTGGCGAGCGAGATTTCCGTCTTCCCCATCGACAGCTACGTGCAGCTCAGCACGGGCGAGATCGGCCGCGTCGTGGCCGCCAACTCCCAGAATCTCATGCGCCCGACCCTCGAGGTGTTGTGGGACGCGGACTGGAACCCGCTCGGCGAAGCCCGGCGAGTGGACCTGGCGGAGCGCGGGGAGCTATCCATCGTCCGCCCGCTCCACGAGGCGGAGGTGCCGATCACGTAGCGCGGGGCCGGCGCCAACGAGCACCGGCCCCGTCCCAACGCACCGAGCCGCCCCAGCGCTGAGGCCGCGGCCCGCTCCCGCCCGCGACGCTACCTACGAAAGCAGAAGCACGGCGCTCACGCCCGCCTTCCACACGAGCGCGATCCCCCGCAGGTTCCCCGCTCGAAGCTCCGACAGGCCTCGCTCGAACAGCCGCACGGACAGCTGCAACAGCTTCTGCTGCTCCGGCCCCAGGTCGCGCTCCGCCGCCTCGCGCAGCAGCGCCTGCGTCTTCTCGACGATCTGGCCGACTTCGACCTCGCTCGGCTCGCCGTCGAAGACGGCGATCAGGGCCACTCCCTCGGCTCGTGCCGCCAGGTGGACGGCTCGCGCGTTCAGCCCTGCCTCGGCCGCCTCCTGGGCGGCGCGGGTCAGGCCGGCGGCGCGCCTCAGTAGCACGATCTGGCTCTCCGTAGGCCCGTCTCCGATGCAGCGTTCCGCCAGCGCGAGGGCCGCCCTGGCACGGGCCACGTAAAAGCGAGCCGCTTCCGGAGTCGCCCGGTTGTCGGGGTGCCGCACCCGGAAGTGATCCGCGATCTGGAGGGCGAACAGGAGACGTTCCCCCGCGGTGACCAGGTCACCCTCATCGGCGGCCGCCTTCGCCTCCCGCAGCAAGCCGCCGATCCGGCTCGCCAGCTCACCGGCCCGATCGAACTCATCGGACGCATCGACGAGGCGCTCGAGCAGCTCGGCGACCCGCTCGAAAAGGTGGGCGATCCCCGCCTCCCCCCTCGCCATCAGAATCGCCTCGGCCACGCAGCGCCTCCCCTGGCGAGCCAGCTCTCGCGCTTGCTCGGGTTTGCCGGCGTGAAACGCGTCCCGCGCCTCGGCGAAGATCGCGCGGCACGTCTCGAGCTTCGCCCGGACCTCTTCGGGAAGCGGATCGGTGGAGGTCTCCGCCTCGCTCATCGTGGCCCCGGCCAGCGCCGGATCCGCCGCCACCTGGAGCTCCACGTCGCTCCCGGGGGCGGGAGCCTCGGGCGCCTCCGTCACTCCTTCTCCGCACGCCGCGGCGCCGGCGGCCAGCAAAGCGATCGCTCCCAACTTCCACGTTTTCATCATGCTCGCTCCTGGTCCCTCCCCCGGAGTTCCTCTCCTGCGTGCCTTCCCTCGGTCGCTCGAGTACGCCGGCGACCTGCTGTGGTGACGCGCCCCGACTCCGAAACGTTAAAAGGCTTCTAGAAGCCGGTCCCGAGGAGTTCCATCGTGGCACGGACGGCATCCGCGGAGCGCTTCAGAGCCGCCCGCTCCTCCGCGTTCAGCCCGACCTGTAGAATCGCCTCCACGCCGCCTCGCCCCAGCTTGCACGGAACGCCCAGAAAGAGGCCCTCGAGGCCATACTCCCCCTCCAGCCACGCCGCGCAGGGGAGCACGCGTTTCTTGTCTCGGACGATGGACTCCACCATCTGGGCCGCGGCGGCCGACGGGGCATAGTATGCACTGCCCGTCTTCAGCAGCCCCACGATCTCCCCGCCCCCCTTCCTCGTCCGGTCCACCAGCCGTTCGATCCGCTCGGCGGGGAGAAGCTGCGTCAACGGGATCCCCCCGACCGACACGGTGCTGACGACGGGAACCATGCTGTCGCCGTGGCCTCCCAGGACGAGCGCCTGGACGTCCTCCACGCTCACCTGGAGCTCCATCGCGATGAAGCTCCGGAAGCGCGCGGTGTCCAGCACCCCGGCCATCCCCACGACCCGCCGCCGAGGAAAGCCCGTGACCTCCTTCGCCACGTACGCCATGACGTCCAGGGGGTTGGTGACCATGACGAGGATCGCGCCGGGGCTGTGAACGCGAATCTGCTCGCTGATCCCCCGGATGATGGAGGCGTTCTTGGTCACCAGGTCGTCGCGGCTCATGCCCGGCTTTCTGGCCAGCCCTGCCGTGACCACGTAGAGCCCGGAGCCTGCCGTTTCCTCGTACGACTCGCTGCCCCGCACCCGCGTGTCGAAGCCCTGGACGGGGGCCGACTCCCACTGATCCAGCGCCTTGCCTTGCGGCAGGCCCTCGACGATGTCGACGAGCACGACCTCCCGGGCCAGCTCCCGTTCAGCGATGCGCTGGGCCGTGGTCGCGCCCACGTGTCCCGCCCCTACGACCGTGATCTTCTCCATCCCTTTCCCCTTGCCTGTCGCATGTATGCATCCGGGCCCGTGGCACCCCTCGGGGGTACCACGGGCCCCGGAATGCGCCCCGATCCGTGGCGGCTCCGCCGAGCGGGCCTCAGGGCTGGCGCGCGAGAGCCAGGGCTCCGGCCCGTCTCGCCGCCTCTTCCGCGATCGCGTCCATGGCCCGGTCCCAGCGCTCCGGACTCAGACCCATTACGATCTCCTCGAGGATCTCCAGGATCTCCCTGGCCTCGCCCCGCGTGACCGGAACGTCCGTCTCGCCCTCGGCCAGGTCGGCCACCAGGAGCTCCAGCCGCTCCTTCAGCTCTCGATAGCGCTGCCGCTCCTCGTACGTCACGCTCTCAACCTCCGACCTGGCTCAGCGCGGACAGCCCACCGCTTCCGCGCGAGGTTCCGAGCTGCAGGTAGTGCCGGCGCGGCTTCCCCGCCAGGGCCTCGCGGACCGCGGCCCGCACATCTCCCGTTCGGCGAAGGGGTCCCTTCAGGTCCACCTCGTGATCCCCGAACAGGCACGTGCGCAGCCGCCCGTCCGCCGTGAGCCGCATCCGATTGCACCTCTGGCAATAGTTGTGCGACAGCGGGGTGATGACCCCCAGGGTGCCGGGCGCTCCGTCTAACCGGAAATAGCGTGCCGGTCCGTTGCCCGGCGGGCCCGGCACCGGCTTCACGTCCTCCCGTCGCCGGATCCTCTCGAGCATCTCCGTCGCGGAGATGAAGCGATCCGACAGGTGCAGGTTCTCGGCCACCGGCATCAGCTCGATAAAGCGCACGTGCCACGGCCGCACCTTGGTCATCGCGGCGAACTCGGGGAACTCGTCCTCGTTCAGGCCCCGGAGCATGACGCAGTTGATCTTGATCGGGTCGAAGCCGACCCGCTCCGCCGCCGCGATTCCTTCCAGGGTGGCGTCGAAGAAACGCGCCGGGCGCCGCGCCAGCGACTCGAAGCGCTCCCGGCGCAGGGTGTCGAGGCTGATGTTCACGCGCCGGACGCCCGCTCGACGGAGCTCGGCGGCGAACCGGGGGAGGAGCACGGCGTTCGTGGACAGCGCGATGTCCCGAATCCCCGGAACATCGGCGAGCATGCGGGCGAGTACGGGAAGATCCCGCCGGACGAGCGGTTCCCCGCCGGTTATCCGCACCCGCTCCAGCCCCATCTCGGCCATCTGCTCCACGATGCGGACGATCTCTTCGTAGGAGAGAAGGGCGGGCCTGGGAATCCATTCCAGCCCTTCCACCGGCATACAGTAGCTGCACCGGAGGTTGCACTTGTCCGTAACGGAGATCCGCAGGTAGCTGATCCGGCGGCCGAAGGCGTCTCTCATCTCTCGCCTTCCCCCACGCCGCTCACCCCGAGACCCCGGACGATTCCTGCCGGATCCCCTCCGACCCCACCCAGGCGACGGATCCGTCGGCGTACTCTTCTCGCTTCCAGATCGGGAGACGCTTCTTCACCGCCTCGATGACGGCCCGCGATGCCGCGTAGCAGGCGTCCCTGTGTGGCGCCGCCACTGCGACCGCCACGCTCACTTCCCCCAGAGTCAGCACGCCCACGCGATGGACGGCGGCGATCGCGCCGACCGGAGACTCCTCCGCCACCTCCCGCACGATGGCCGCCAGCTCGGCCTCCGCCATCTCGCGGTACGCCTCGTATCCCACACGGGTCACGCGCCGACCCGCGTTCATCTCCCGTACGCGACCCACGAAGAGGAGAACAGCCCCGTCGGACCGAGTGCCGAGCTTCGTGACAAGCTCCTCCGGCTCCAGTCGCCGCTCGGTGATCCACGTCCGGACCTCGGCCGCGCCCACCCCTGAGGAGCTGGCCATCCTCTACCCTCCGGCGACCGGCGGGATGAGCGCCACCTCATCGCCTCCAGCCAGGCGACGTTCGGAGGCGGCGTACTCCCGGTTCACGGCCACGGCGGGCGAGGGCGGCAGAAACTCCCATCCGGCCTCCTGTCGGAGCCGGCCGACCAGCTCCTGCACGGTGCTCCGCGGCGCCAGGCTCACCTCCCGTTCCTCCGCACCGGCCAGCTCTCGGAAGATTCCGAAAAGTCGAACGCGCACCCGAATCCGCGCTTCGGTCACCCTCGCGCCGCCTTCTTCAACCACGGGAGTCCAGCGTCCCCAGGAACGTGAGCAGGCGCGGCGCCACCCGCTCCCGACGGAGCGTCGAGACGCGCACGCGGGTGGTCCCGGCAGCCTCCGGATCGGGAAACGCGGCCACGACCAGGTTTCCTCGAAACGTCGCGAGACTCAGGTGCGTGTCGCTCTCCCGCTCCAGCCAAACGGAGCGGTCGGAGGCCTCGCCGAGGAGGAACTCCTTCGCCGCCCGGATCACCTCCCGAGGCGACCGCGTCGTCGTCGTCTCCAGCTGCATCGATTCAGAATCCCGTGCGCGGCGCCGCCGAACCCCTGCTTGACGTCCCGAACGCTTCGCCCGTAATGTCGCCCGGGTCGAGCGCGCGCGGACGCGGCCGGGCGCCTCGTCCCGAAGATATGGGCAACCCCATCTTCCTTCAACGAAACGGGTGGCCGTGCGCTTCTCGCCGAACGTCGCGTCTCTCACGCCCTCACCCACGCTGGCCCTCGCGGCGCGCGCCCGGGAGCTCGAGGCGGCGGGGCGTTCCGTCATCGATCTGTCCGCGGGCGAGCCCGCGTTCGGTACCCCGGCGTTCGCCGCGCGGGGAGGAATCGAGGCGATCGAATCCGGCCACACGGGCTATCCGCCGACCCGCGGGATTCCGGAGCTCCGCCAGGCGATCGTCGACTATCTGGACCAGACGACCGCTCATCCAAGCGCGGACATCGGAAGCGTGCTGGTGAGCGCCGGCGTGAAGCAGGCACTCCACAACTGCATCACCTGCCTCTTCGGACCCGGCGACGAGGTGCTCGTACCGGCCCCGTACTGGCCGACGTACCCGAGCCTGGTGGAGCTGGCGGGAGCGCGACCGGTCGTCGTGGAGACTCGCTGGGATGACGGGTTCCTGGCCGACGTGGAGCTTCTCGAGACCCACCGGACGGAGAAGACCAGGGGCCTGCTGCTCAACAGCCCGTGCAACCCGACCGGCGCCGTGTACGACCGTCGGAGGTTGGGTGAGATCATCGCCTGGTGCGGCGAGCATCGCCTGTGGCTCCTGTCGGACGAGATCTATCGCCGACTCCACTACGCCCGAGGCGCGGCCCCCTCCGTGTGGGATGTGGAGGATCGTCCCGACCACGTCGTTCTTCTGGACGGGGTCTCCAAGGCGCTCTGTATGACGGGCTGGAGGATCGGTTTCGCCGCGGGACCCCGCGGGCTCATCGATCGGGCGACCGACTATCAGAGCCAGACGACCTCCGGCGCCGTCACTCCGTCCCAGCACGCCGCCGCGGCGGCCCTCGGACGCTCCGTCGAACGGGAGACCGCCATTCGGGATCTCCTGGCTCGCCTCGCGCGCTGCCGGCAGATCGGGATGGAGTCGCTTTCCGAGGTGGAGCAGCTCGCCGTGCGGGAACCTGCGGGAGCGATCTACTTCTACGCGCGTCTCCGGGACGGCTCGCCGTCTCTCGACACGGCGGAACGCCTGCTCATGGAAGGCGGCGTCGCGGCGATTCCGGGTGAGCCGTTCGGCTCACCCGGCCATCTGCGCTTCAGCTTCGCCGTGCACGAGGAGACCCTCGTGCAGGGGATGGAGAGGGTGAGGTCCTTCTTCCGAGCCTGACGCGTCGCCGAAGGACTCGAGGACCCCGTCCATACTCCCGACGCTCCGGATGCGGAACGCCGTGTACCGCCCGGGGAGCGGGCGGCCCTCCTCAGAACTCGAAGTACCGCGTTCTCTCCGCTACGTGATCCTTGAAGAGCCGCGACGGCTTGAAGACGGGCACGGTCCGGGCGGGCACCCGTACCGGTTCCCCGGTTCTCGGATTGCGAGCCATGCGGGACTTTCGCCGCCGCACCTTGAACGTGCCGAAGCCCCGGATCTCGATGTGCTGTTCGTTCGCCAGCGCCTGCTTGACGGCGTTCAAGAAGGCATCGACCACCGCTCCGCAGTCCTTCTTGGTGATCCCCGGTCCGATCGCCTCGTAGACCTGCTCCACCAGATCCGCTTTCGTCATGGCTTCTCTCCCTCTGAAGACGGCAAACCGATCGATCGAGCGGTCTTCAACGCCACTCGTACAGGAGCCGCGGTCCGGCACCGGTCATGCCGCGCACGACACCCGCCAGACCGCGGAGGTCCCCCTCCGGAATCCCTCGAACCAGATCGAGGAGGCTTAGACGCCGTTCCCCGGGCCGCACCGTAGCCGGACGGTCCCCGAGTCCGGCCATGCGGCCGGCCACGGCTACGGCTTCGTCGAGCGTCCCGATGCCGTCGATCAGCCCCAGCTCGGACGCTCGTTCACCGCTGAAGATACGGCCGTCGGCCAGCCGGAGGACGCTGTCCCGGGGCACCTGCCGGTTGGCGACGACCACATCCACGAACTGTTCGTACACATCCCCGACCACCCGCTCGAGAATCTCCCGGTCCTTGTCGGTCAGGGGATGTGCAGGAGATCCCATATCCTTGTGCTCACCGCTCTTCACGACATCCACTCCCACCCCCACCTTCCGCAGCAGCTCCTGGGCGTTGGGGAACTCCATGATCACCCCTATGGAGCCGGTGATGGAACCTGGCAGAGCGAAGATGCTGTCCGCTGCCAGGGCCACGTAGTACCCTCCCGACGCACCGACATCGCCGATCCAAGCGATGATCGGTCGGTCGTCCTCCTCCCGCAGCGTCCGCAGGGTCCGGTACAGGCTCTGCGCCGCCCCGACCGTACCGCCCGGAGAGCGGATCTCCACCACGAAGCCTCGCACCGAACCGTTGCGGCGGAAGCGGTCGAGGTGGGAGAGGAACGAACGCTCGTTGACGAGCACCCCCTCCAGGGGCAGGATCGCGATCTTCCGCCCCTCGAGGAACGCCACACCGCCGCCTGTAAGAAGCCGGGCGGAAACGTACAGCCCTCCCCCGAAGAACAGGAGAAGGAGAACGATCCACAGAACTGTAACGCGCTGTCTGTCAGCCACCCGATCGAACCGGTCCTTGGAACGAGCCCCGGGATAACACGGTCGTGGCGGGGCGTCCGAGTCCGGATCCCCGCAGGCCGGGAGGCAACACCAACGAACGCGGGGTCCCCACCCAGCTCAACCTAAACCCGGAGGTGGAGAACTGTCAACCTCTTGCCGTTGCGTCAGTTCCGTCGATCGCGGAGACGAAGTGCCGAAAGAGATACCGACTGTCGTGGGGACCGGGGGCAGACTCCGGGTGGTATTGAACGGCGAAAACGGGACGGCGCCGGTGCCGCAACCCTTCGATCGTCCCGTCGTTCAGGTTTCGGTGGGTGATCACGAGCTCCGGCGCGCCGGCTACCCGGCCCTCCTCCTCGGCGACGGCGAACCCGTGGTTCTGGGAGGTGATCTCCACCCTGTCCGTCTCCAGGTTTTTCACCGGATGGTTCCCGCCCCGATGGCCGTACGGGAGCTTGAAGTTGTGTCCCCCGAACGCCCGGGCGACGAGCTGGTGTCCGAGACAGATCCCGAAAACCGGCAGCCCCGCATCGCTGAGGGCGCGGATTCGCTCGACCGCTCCGGGCACCGCTTCGGGGTCACCCGGTCCGTTGGAGACGAACAGACCCGCCGCTTCCACCGACCTCAGCTCCTCGATCGGCGTGGTGGCCGGCAGCACGCGCACGCGAAACCCTTCGCGCTGGAGGAGCTCCAGGCTGCGTCGCTTCACCCCGTAGTCGAGACACAGCACCTGTCCTCGCTCGCCCGCTGCGGGCCGGATCTCGTACGACTCACGACAGGTGACCGTCGAGGCCAGGTCCCGCCCGGACATCTCGGGCGTCCCCTGGAGGCTCTCCCGCGCCTCCGCCTCCCCGACCGAGGCGGGAGCCACCAGCGCGCGCATGGCTCCCGCTTCCCGGATGTGTCGCGTGATCGCCCGCGTGTCCGCTTCCATGAGGGTGGGGATGGCGTGCCGCTCCAGGTATCCTGCCAGAGTCCCCTCTCCCGGCCGGCTCCCCGACCCACGGGAGAGGTGCCGTACCACGAACCCCGCCACCCAGGGACGGCGGGATTGGGCATCACCCGCCCGCATGCCGTACACCCCGATCTCCGGGGCGGTCATCACCACGACCTGGCCGGCGAAGGAAGGATCCGTAAGCACCTCCTCGTACCCGGCGTGCACGGTCGTGAACACGGCCTCCCCGCAAGAGCCCTCGAGGGGGCCCAAGTAGATTCCGTCGAACCGGCGCCCGTCCTCCAGAAGCAGGTATCCGGCTCGTCCTTGCAAAGGGGCTTGCCTCACCGTTGAATACGCATGTGGCCGACTCGCTCATCTACATCTACGCCGACGAATCCTGTCTCGGCAACCAATTCCGGGAGCGCGCCAACCCGGGCGCGGCCGCGGGGATGCTGGAGCGCTTCGATGACAGGCGGGGCTGGCACCGGCGAGACTACTTCCGCTTCGAGGCGGACACGACGAACAACCGGATGGCGATCGTCTCCGCCATCCTCGGTCTCTCGGCCCTACGCCGGCCCTCGGACGTGGTCCTCACCAGCGACAGCGGGTACCTGGTGAACGGAATGAAAGACTGGATCCACGGGTGGGCGCGGCGGGGCTGGCGCCGCAAGGGCGGGAGAGTCGAGAACCTGGCCCTGTGGAAGAGGCTGGCCGGCGTGGCCCGTCGGCACCGGGTGGAGTGGCGATGGGTCCGGGGACATGCGGAGCATCCGAAGAACGAGTACGTGAACCACCTGGCCGTGAAGGCGGCCCGTGAGCGGCGCCGCTCCGGCGGCCTCATCGCATCCGCCTTCCCGGAATGGATCGAGAGCCAGATCGACGCCGGACGCTTCGCCGGCTTTCTGGACCTGCCGCCCGATGAGCCGTTCCGACCGGACCCAACCGCGCCGGACCCGGCGAGCGGCGAGGGAACCTAGCTAGGAGCCTGTTGAAGAACCACGGTGGGCCGCGCGCGTGGGGGCTTGGCGGCTTCTAGCCCCCAGGCGGCCGAGGCTCCTGCTCTCCGCTCCCGGAAGCTTCGCCCGGCGTCTCCTCCTGCGACCCTGTCGTCTCCGCCGGAGCCGCCTCGCTTTGCAGGACCGAGGTGGGCGCCTCCAGCGGCTGCGGGCTCGTCCCCTGGCGGAGGATCGACTCGGGGGGACCCGAGCTCCGGGAGGAGAGAATCGCCAGCACGAGCGCGAGAAAGAGAAACAACCCCCCGCCCGTCCAGGTCATCTTCGTCAGCACCGTGGCCGCCTGGCGGCCTCCCATGAAGGATTCCGTGGAGGAGGAAGCGCCGCCGAACGTGGCCGCCAGGCCCCCTCCCTTCCCCGACTGGAGCAGAATGGTGACGATCAGCAGCAACGCCAGAAGGCTCATCAGAACGATCAAGAATGTGAACATCGACACCTCTTCCATAGATTCTCAGGATCACCGAGCCGAGGCCGACAGCTTACGATCGACACGGCGAAGGATTCAAGCCGTCGGCCGCTCCCGGCCGGCGCGTCTCACCGACCCGCCCCGCAGATCTCCGCGAAGCTCTCCGGGTCCAGGCTCGCCCCCCCCACCAGCACCCCGTCTACCCCGTCGGCTCCCAGGAGCTCCTCGATGTTGGACGGCTTGACGCTCCCCCCGTACAGGATCGGCGCGGCGGCCGCGTGCTCCTCGTCCGTGTACGTCGCGACCCGAGAACGGAGAACGGCATGTGCCTCCGCGGCGTCCCCCGGGCGGGCCGTGCGGCCCGTCCCGATCGCCCACACCGGCTCGTAGGCGAACGTCAGCTTTCGGCGGTCCTCCAGCGCCAGACGCCGGAGGACCGAGTCTACCTGCCGGTTCAGCACCTCTTCCAGCCGGCCCTTCTCCCTCTCCTCCAGCCTCTCGCCCACGCACAGGATCGGACCCAACCCGGCCTCCAGCAGCTTTAGCACCTTGCGGGCCACCGTCTCGTCCGTCTCCCCGAACTCCGTACGGCGCTCCGAATGGCCCGCCAGGCCCCAGACGGCGCCCGCCTCGGCCGCCATCGGCGCCGAGATCTCCCCGGTGTGGGCACCTGCCGGCTCCGAGTGGACGTCCTGCACTCCCACTTCCAGGTCCGGGCGCCGTTCCGAGGCGGTCAGGAACGCGCACAGGCTGATGGCCGGCGGGAAAAACGCCACCGTCGCCTCGGACCGGGGCGGGTGGAGCTGGGCAAAGCGGGCCACGAACGCCTCCGTCTGCCTCGGTCCCTTGTGCATCTTCCAGTTCGCCGCGAAGAACGGACGTCCGGTCGGCCTCACGACCGCCTCCCCTCATCCAGAGCCGTGAGGAGTCCGCGCCCGCCTCCCCTCTCTCCGCCCTCGGAGGTGCGGCCCTTCTCGGTCAGCCGACCGCTCTCCAGGACCGCCAACCCGGGCAAGGTCTTTCCGGCGAGGAACTCCAGCGAGGCCCCACCGCCCGTGGAGACGAACGAGACCCGGTCGGCGGCCTCCGCCTCGCGCAGCGCGCGGGCCGAATCTCCTCCGCCGACGACCGTGAACGCGCCTCTCTGCGTCGCTTCCACGGCGGCCCGAGCCACGGCGAAGGTGCCCGCGGCGAACGGAGGGTTCTCGAAGCGCCCCATCGGTCCGTTCCAGAAGAAGGTGCGGGCTTCACGAATCTCCCGGCCGTACGCCAAGCGGCTCTGCTCTCCGATGTCCAGCGCGGCGTACCCGTCCGGCACCTGGCCTACCGGACGTTCGAGGATCTCCGGGCTCTCCGCTTCCAGGTCGTCGGCGAGCACGAGGTCGGTGGGCAGGAGAAGCCGCTCCCCGCCCGGACCGAGCAGCTCGGAGGCCACGGGAAGCGCTTGCTGCTCCACCCGCGAGGCGCCCAACGACAGCCCGGAGGCGCGGAGAAGGGTGTTGGCCATCACTCCTCCGACGAGGACGCGATCGCATCGTTCGAGCAGGCTCCGGAGAAGGGAGATCTTGTCGGCGATCTTGGCTCCGCCGAGCGCGGCGACGAACGGCCGAGCGGGACTCGAGAGGAGAGCGCCCAGAACGCGCAGCTCCTCCTCCACCCGGAGCCCGGTGACGGCGGGTCGAAGCAGGCGAGCCACGCCCACGGTGGAGGCGTGTGCGCGATGCAGGCAGCCGAACGCATCGTTCACGTACAACTCCCCCAGGGACGCCAGCCGGGCGGCGAGCGCATCGTCGTTTCCGGCTTCGCCCGGAAGGAAGCGGACGTTCTCCAACAGGAGGACGGCATCCCCCCCCATGGCGCGACTCGCCTCGACCGCTTCCCGGGAATCCGCCGGAGCCACGAAGTGCACGCGTGCGCCGATCTTCCTTTCCAGCTCGTCCGCCACGGGAGCCAGGGAGTGGTGCGGGTCCGGCCGTCCACCCGGCCGCCCGAGGTGAGAGAGGAGGACGGGCCGCGCGTCCCGCTCCAGAAGGTACCGGAGGGTGGGACAGCTGGCCTCGATCCGCGTCGCATCCGCCACGCGGCCCTCCTGCAGCGGAACGTTGTAATCCACCCGGACGAGCGCCCGCCGGCCCCTGAGCTCCTCCGGCGCGAGGTCTCGTACCGAGCGTTTCATCCGCGCCGAGCTCCCCGCCGTCAGCCCCGGACGGGGGCCGAAAGACGCTCGCCCACGAAGCGGGCCAGGTCCACGCACCGGTTGGAGTAGCCCCACTCGTTGTCGTACCAGGCGATGACCTTCACCAGAGTCCCATCGATGACCGCCGTGGAAAGGCCATCCACGATGGCGCTCGCCGGGTGCCCGGTGAAGTCGACCGAGACGAGCGGTTCATCGGTGTAGGCCAGGATCCCGGACAGACGCTCGGAGGCCCAGCCGCGGTACGTCTCGTTCAGCTCCTCGACCGTCGTCGGCCGCTCTATGTTGGCCACCAGATCCACCGTCGAGACGTCCGGGGTCGGAACGCGCATGGAGAGGCCGTCCAGCTTCCCCCGCACTCCGGGGAGCACAAGGCCGGTCGCCCGCGCCGCACCCGTCGTGGTCGGGATGATGGAGAGGGCGGCGGCCCGAGCCCGCCGAAGATCCTTGTGGGGCAGGTCCAGCAACCGCTGGTCGTTCGTGTAGCTGTGAACGGTCGTCATCAGCCCGTTGCGGAAACCGAACTCCTCTTCCAGGACCTTCACCACCGGGGCGATACAGTTCGTCGTACAGCTCGCGTTCGAGACCACGTCGTGCGTCCCCGGATCGTAGTCGTCGCCGTTCACTCCCAGGACCACGGTGACGTCCGGTTCCTTCGCGGGCGCCGTGACGATCACCTTGCGCGCTCCGGCCTCGAGATGCCGGGCCGCCTCGGACCGCGAACGGAAGATCCCGGTGGACTCGAACACGACCTCCACCCCCATCTCTCCCCACGGGAGCTCGCCGGGATCCCGCACCGAGAGGACCCGGATCTCCCGACCGTCCACGACCAGCGACCCTTCCCCCCCCTCCACGCTCCCGGCGAAGCGACGGTGCACGGAGTCGTACCGGAAGAGATGGGCCAGCGTCGCTCCGTCCGTGAGATCGTTCACGGCCACGAACTCCAGATCGTCCCGGCCGGAGGCCAGAGCCGCCCGCAGAATGTTCCGGCCGATGCGGCCGAAGCCGTTGATCCCGACTCGAACCGACATGGAGCAAGACCTCGCTGCAAAGGTGGCTGATCCGCCGAGCGTTCCCCGTGCGCGACCGGCACGGGAGCGGCGCACTGTCGCTCTGCAACAGGCTTCTAGTCACCGCTGATGGGACGCACGGCTCGCGCGAAGCTTACCACGCCCCCGCACCTCAATCCACCCTCCGAGATCGCTTCCAGACACGCCGCCGCCGTGGCTCCCGTCGTCACCACGTCGTCGACGATCAGAAGGAGGGGAATCGGTTGCGCCGCGGGGGCCGCGTCCCGCAGCACGAACCGGTGCCGCATGGCTCGCCGGCGGCCGGCCCGTCCCAGTCCGACCTGACGCCCGGCCCCCGATCGCCGGGCGAGCCACTCCGCCACCGGCCACCCCGTCGCCTCACCCAGCGCCCGGGCCAGCAGCTGCGCCTGGTTGAAGCCCCGCTCCCGCCGTCGGGCGGCCGTGAGAGGTACGGGAACGAGAACCGGCCGCTCTCGGCCTGCCAGCCGGCGGGCTGCCGGCTCGAGCGCCTGCCCCATCGTCCCGGCGACTGCGCGCCACCCTTCGTACTTCAACCCGTGTACGAGACGGGCGGCTCCCTCGGCCATCCGATACGGCGCGGCTCCCCGAAGGCCGGCCGGCCATCCTTCGCACTCTCCACACAGAGGCGCACGGAGGCGGCGCGGCGCCGTCGCCCCACACCGGGGGCACCACGGAGGCGGAAGCGCCGGGAGACGATGCCAGCAGCCGGCGCACACGGCCGGCGCACCGGGTTCCACGCCGCGTCTGCACACGAGGCAAGCGGCCGGAAGCAGATACCCCAGGGACCTCACGGCCCGCTCGGCCAGCGCCCGTCCTCCCCGAGCCGCCGGCCTCATCCCCGCTTCCCCGACGCGCGCCCGGCGTCCGCGCCGGCGTCCTGCCCCGGACCGGTCCCGCACGCCGGATCCACCCCGCCGATCTCGCGGGGCCGACCGGCCAGGGCACGGCGGGCGGCCGCCCGCATCTCGGCCAGGGGAGGCTCCATCTCCGGGAACCAGCACCGCAGCGACCCGGCGGCCTGTTGAACCAGCATCTCGACCCCGTCCACGGCCGGGATCCCCGCCGCTTCCGCGGCCCGCACCCAAGGCGTCCCACCGGGGGCGTACACGAGATCGAGCACCGCTCCCGCCTCGCAGGCCTCGGGCTCGATCGGCAGGGCGTCCTCCTCCCTCAGGCCGAGCCGGGTGGCGTTGACGACCAGGTCATAGGGCCCGGACGGAACGGCGTCCCGTTCCAGGACCTTGACCGCCGGGCTGCCGCGACCGACCTCCTCCGCCAGCCGGCGGGCCGTTCGGGGCGTTCGGTTCAGAATCTCGACTCGGGCGGCGCCCGCTTCGAGGCAGGCGGCCAGCACGGCGCGAGCCGCCCCCCCGGCCCCCAGGAGAAGCAAGCGAGCTTCCCGCAGCGCCGCCCCGGACCCGAGCAACGCGCTCGAAGCGGCTCGAAAGCCCTCGACATCCGTGTTGTCGCCGGCCAGCCGTCCGGCAGCGTCCAGCCAAAAGCAGTTGGAAGCGCCCGTGGCCTCCACGCGCGCGGCCCGGAGTTCGAGGAGCTCGGCAGCCAACCTCTTGTGAGGCAGGGTGACGTTTCCGCCCCCGAGATGGGCGTACCGCCGCATCGCCGCCGGCATCTCCCGCCCCGACACATCCACCGCCACGTAGCAGGCCGAAACCTTCAGGGCCCGAAACGCCGCCGCGTGGATGGCAGGAGAGAGGCTGTGCCCCACCGGGTGGCCCAGAAGCGCGAAGCAGCGCTCGTCCCGCGAGGGGCTCACGGAACCCCGAAGCGCTCCTCCAGGTGCCCGAAAAGCCCCTGGACGGCCGCCGCCAGCAGCTCGAAGGTGCGCTCATACTCGTGCAGGCTTCCGCCCGCGGGGTCCGGGACCGCCAGCTCGCGAGCCGGATGCCCCACCGACAGGAATCGAGTGATGAGGACCGGGTCCGCGCGTGGACAGAGCTGACGGGCGATCTCCACGTGTGAGGGCCCCATCCCGACGACCAGCTCGGCGCTCTCCACGAGGTCGGGAACGAGAGGCCGCGTCCGATGCGAGGTCAGATCGAGCCCCGAGCGCCGGGCCACGATCTCGGCGAGCTCCGAGGCCGGCTCGTCGCGGGGGGCGAACGTCCCCGCGGAGACGACCTCCATCCACTCCCAGCCGCGTCGTTCCTGCTCCCGCCGAGCGAGCACCTCGGCGATCGGGCTCCGGCACGTGTTGCCCGTACACACGAAGAGGAGACGGAACGGCCGCCCGCCGGCCTCACGGGACGTGCTCAGGAGACCACCTCCTCCTCCAGGCACTCCGCCAGCGAGGCCCGGGGCACGGCGCCCGCGCGGACGAGCCGAGCCGGCCTCTCCCGGAGAGAGAGGATGGTGGAGGGGACGCCCGCCAGCCGGCGCCCCGCGTTCAAGAACGTCACCGGGCAGCCGGGGTCTTCCAGGGCGTCGAGCCACCGTCGCACCGCCGCCACCTCCACGGCCGGCGGCTCCCCCGTCCGATTCACGCTCGTCGAGCTGATCGGCTCTCCGAAAGCGGTCACGACCGCGCGCACGAACGGCTCCGGGTCGACCCTCACGGCGACGCCGGTCGGCGATCCGTCCTCCAGCACGAGCGTCAGGCTCCCGGGCCAGAAGGCACGGCTCAAGCTCTCCGCCCGCCCGTCCCACGACCCCGCGGGCAGCAGCGCCTTCGCGGCGGCCACGTCGGCTGCCAGGCGCACGAACCGCCCACCGGCGGGCCGACCCTTGATCGCCGCCAGGAGCCCGTCGATCTCGGCGGTGCAGCGTCCCCCGATGCCGTACAGCGTCGAGGTCGGGTGGACCAGGAGCCCGCCCGCACGCAGGTGGGCTGCCGCCTCCAAGATCCCCCGCCGTGCCGTCGATGGATCCGCCCCCCCCACCCGAAGCTCCGAGAAGCGCACCTACGCTGCCCCGAGATCTGCCGAAAACCGCGGTGTCACGCCGCCTTCGATCTGACCCCGGGCGAGTCGCCCTCCGCTCTGGCCCCCCGGCGCTCGTAACGCGACCCGCCGTGGTTCTGCAACAGGCTTCTAGCCCTCCTCTCGCCTGGAAACGGAGTCGAACAGGGTGTACGCCTTGTGAAAGAAGAGGGAGATTTCTCCGGTGGGACCGTTTCTCTGCTTGCCGACGATGAGCTCGGCCTTGCCCTCCAACGCGGGGTCCTGAAGGATGTCCTCCCGGCTCTTGTACACCTCCTCGCGGTACACGAAGAGCACGAGGTCCGCGTCCTGCTCGATCGCCCCCGACTCCCTCAGATCCGCCAGGACCGGACGATGGTCGGTGCGCTGTTCCGGGGCCCGGGAGAGCTGGGAGAGGGCGAGGATCGGGACGTTGAGCTCCTTCGCTACCGCCTTCAGTGATCGGGAGATGGAGCTAATCTCCTGTTGTCGATTCTCCACGTTTCGAGGCCCCGCCATCAGCTGCAGGTAGTCCACGATGATCAGGCCCAGATCCACCTCCGCCTTCAGACGCCGGGCCTTGGCTCGCAGCTCCAGAGCGGAGATCGCCGGCGTGTCATCGATCCAGATCGGGGCCGTGTTCAGGTGACCGGCCGCCGTGGCCAGCCTGGCGTACTCGTCGTCGGCGAGCGAGCCGCGTCGCAGGCGGCTCGAGTCGACGCGGCCCTCCGCACACAGCAGGCGCTGCACGAGCTGCTCCTTGGCCATCTCCAGGGAAAAGACGGCCACCGGCACCTCCGCCTCGATGGCGGCGTGTTGGGCAAGGTTCAGCGCCAGCGCCGTCTTGCCCATGGACGGACGGCCGGCGAGGATCACCAGGTCGGCCGGCTGCAGCCCGGCCGTCAGGTGGTCCAGATCCGGAAAGCCGGTCGGAATGCCGGTGACCGCCCCCGGACTTCGCTGGAGCTCCTCGATCCGCTCGAACGTCGGCCACAGGATCTCCTTGATCCACACGAAGCCGGAGCGCTGGCTGGCCTGGGCGATCTCGAACACTCGTTGCTCCGCCCGGTCCAGCGTCTCATCCACCTCGCCCGCCGGGGCCTCGTAGGCGTCCCGGATGATCTCGGAGGCCGACTCGATGAGTCGCCGAAGGACCGCCTTCTCCCGCAGGATCCGGCAGTGGTACTCGATGTTCGCGGCGGTGGGCACGGCGTCCACGAGCTGCGCCAGATACGCCATCCCGCCCGCCGTCTCCAGCTCCCCCGCGGACTTGAGGTCGTCGGCCAGGGTCACGACGTCGATCACCTCGCCCCGGTTGTACAGACGCGCCATCGCCCGGAACACACGGCGGTTCGCCTCCCGGAGGAACGCGCCGTCGTTGATCAGCTCCACCGCCCGGGCGACCGCGTCTCCGTCGATGAGCATGCCACCGAGCACGGAGATCTCGGCCTCCTCGGACCAGGGCAGCTGGCGACCGATCGTGCCCGCGTCGCTCACCGAAAGAACGGGGTCAGCCAAAGAGTCCTCCCTGCGCCGGTCCCGACCGGGCCACCTCCCGCTCCCTTCCCCGGGCGGCAACCTCGCGTACGCGCTGCAGATCCTCCCAGGTGGGGCGCGTCCACCACGGGTTTCTGAGGAGGGCGGCCGGGTGGTACGTCACCACGACCGGATACCCTTCATACAGGTGCGTCCTCCCCCGCAGCCGTCCGAGCGACTCCCGCGTGCCGAGCAGCGTTCGGGCCGCGAACGCGCCGAACGCCACGATGACTTCGGGGTCGATCAGCTCGAGCTGCCTGAGGAGAAACGGGGAACAGGCTTCCACCTCTTCGGGTCGGGGATCCCGGTTCCCCGGCGGCCGACACTTCAAGACGTTGCAGATGTACACCTCCCCCCGGCGCAGGCCGACGGAGAGAAGGAGGCGATCCAGAAGCTGTCCCGCGCGGCCCACGAACGGGCGCCCGGTGTCGTCCTCCACCACCCCCGGGGCCTCGCCGACGCACACGATCCGGGCATGCGGGTCACCTTCGCCGAAGACGACGTGTTGCCGGCTCCCGTGGAGACCACACCGCGTGCAGAGGGCGGCGACCTCGCCGAGCGTGGGGAGGTCCGGTAGCTGTCGAAGCTGCTCCGCCCTGCCGTTGGCGGCCAGGCTCTCGATCTCCCGATCGCCCGGCCTCGGGGGAGCGGGACGGGGAGTCGGCGCGCGGTTCGGAGCGTCCTCTCTCCCGGCGCCGCACCCTCGTACCCGCGCCAGCGCCTCCGATCGCGAGAGGTGGGAGAAGATGATCTCCGGCTCCCCGAGAGAGAGACGCCCTTCGATGTACCTCCGCAGCCGATCCTTCACGTCATTCCGCCAGGTGCTCCTCCAGGCGATCGAGGAGGCGGTCGGCCACCTCCGCCTTCGACAGGAGGGGAAGCTCTTCCACTGCTCCCCATCGGTCCAGCAGCGTCACGCGATTCGTAGCGGTCTCGAAGCCCGACTCCGGAGGGCGGGCCTCGTTCACGGCCAGGAAATCCACCCCTTTCGATTCCAGCTTCCGTCGACCGTTCTCGAGCGCATCCTCCGTCTCGAGGGCGAAGGCGAGCGTCAGGATGCCGGAGCGCCTGCGCAGATCCAGCGTCTCCCGCAGGAGGTCGGGGCCCTGCCGGAGAGCGAGAACGAGGCTCTCCGCCCTCTCCTTCTTGATCTTCTCCTCTTCGACCTTCTCCGGAACGTAGTCTCCCACCGCCGCGGCCATGAGCAGCACGGCGGCTCCTTCCAGCTCCTCTCGCAGGGCGCCGAGCATCTCCTCCGAACTCTCGACGCGGCGCACCCGCGGCCCATAAGGTGCCGGTGCGCTCCCCGGCCCCGCGATGACGGTGACCTCGGCGCCCCGGCGCCAGGCGGAGTCCGCCAGGGCGAAGCCCATCCGCCCGGAAGAGCGGTTGCCGAGGTACCGAATCGGGTCCACGGCGGCTCGCGTGGGACCCGCCGTGACCACGACCTTCCGTCCCCGCAGGAGCCCGACCGGCTCCAACAGCCGGCCCACGGCCGCCAGGATCTCCTCGGGCTCTACCATCCGGCCCAGGCCGATCTCCCCTTCCGCCAGCTCCCCGTGGACCGGGCCGAGGACCCCGTGCCCGAACTGGCGCAAGAGGGCCACGTTGTGCTGCGTGGCCGGGTTCGCCCACATGCGGACGTTCATCGCCGGACACACCAACACGGGACAGGCGGCGGCGAGCAGCGTTGCGCTGGCCAGCTCGTCGGCCGCTCCGCGCGCCAGGCGTGAGAGAAGCTCCGCCGTCGCCGGCGCCACGACCGCCGCTTCCGCCCGTCGCCCCAACTCCAGGTGGAGCATCGGACGCTCCCAGAGGTCGTCGTGCGCCGGGCGGCCGGTGAGACCCTCGAACGTCGTCTTGCCGATGAATCTCTGCGCGCTCCGCGTCAGCAGAACGTCAACTTTCGCCCCCGCTTCCGCGAGCCGACGGACGAGGTAGGCGCTCTTGTAGGCCGCGATGCTCCCGGCCACCACGACGAGGACGCGGCGATCGTCGTACGGACGCATCTACGCACCGCGCGAGGGAAGCACCGGCGGCGGTCCCGGCCGCCATGCCGGGCATCCGGAGCCGGCGCCCCAATCACCGGAGGCCAGGCTCACGGAGGAGGAACCTCTCTACAGGGCCTACAGCCGGGCGCCGGCGGCCCGCTTCTTCACCAGTCGGAACTCCAGGTTGCGCTCCGGATCCGTGAGCGCCTCCAGGGCGATGGTGGTGAACTTGACGGGACCGTAAGGGGACCTCTCCAGGGGCAGAGCGTTCAGCTCGCGAGCGTACTTCGCCGAGACCAGCACGCCCAGATACTTGTTGCTGGCTGCGCTCGCCACTTCCTCGGGGGTGAAGACCTTCATCCTCTCATCCCTCACTGTGTATGGGCTCAGGCGAGCGGGTCGCCGGATCCTCGCGGGGCACCCTTCCTCGCGCTCCTCGACGACGTGCCGAGTCGTCCCGGACCGACGCCGTCGGACCATGTGGTGCCGATGGCGAAGCTATGCAATCTATGTCAACGCGCCCTCGATTTCATCTGCCAGCTCGAGAGCCCGGCGTTGGCCCCGGCCCGCGAGGCGTAACACTCGATGGCTCTCGCCGTCCAGGATCGCCCCCAGGATCGCCACCGCATGCTCCAGATCGTCGTTCACGACCAGATAGTCGAACTCCTCGAGGGCCTGGAGCTCCTCTCGAGCGCGCGTCAGCCGCCGCCGCACCGCTTTCTCCTCCTCGCTTCCACGCTTTCGAAGACGGGCGACGATCCGCTCGCCGCTCGGCGGTATCAGGAATACGAGGACCGCGTCGCTTCTCGCCGCGCGCACGGAGCGGGCTCCCTGCACGTCGATGTCCAGGAGGAGGTGCTTTCCCTCCCGACTGGCCTCGACCAGGTTCGACAGGGGAGTTCCGTACAGCTCTCCGTGCACCTCCGCCCACTCCAGGAGCTGCCCTTCGCTCCGCAACCGCTCGAACATCTCGCGGTCCACGAACCGATAGTCACGGTCCGGGGTCTCTTCCGGGCGGGCCGTCCGCGTGGTAAGAGAGACGGAGAAGGAGAGGTCGGCTCGCACCGCCAGGAGGCCACGGCACACGGTCGTCTTCCCGGCGCCCGACGGACCCGCGACGACGACGGGGAACGGGGCGGCCACGAGGGAGCTCACCGACCGGAGCCTCCCCACCCGACACGGCCCCGCTCCCGCCCGATCATTCGACGTTCTCCACCTGCTCCCGGATTCGTTCCACCTCGTTCTTCATCTCCACGACGTGGCGGGTAATCGCCGTGTCGTTTCCCTTGGATCCCATCGTATTGATCTCTCGAAGCAGCTCCTGCACCAGGAACGCCAGACGCTTGCCCACCGGCTCCGCGGCCGGCGCGTCCAGGTACTCCTCGAACGCCTCCAGGTGGGCGCCCGTCCGCACCAGCTCCTCCTGAATGTCCCATCGCTCCGCCAGAACCGCGATCTCCCGAAGCAGCCGGTCGTCATCCAGCGCCAGCCCTTCAGCCAGCTCTTCCACGGCGGCCCGGAGACGGTCCCGTTCCCGAATCAGCCGCTCCGGAGCGCGCGTGGCGACCGCTTCCACACGGCGTCGAATCTCCGCCGTCCGTTCACGTAGCTCCGCCTCCACCCTGACCCCCTCCCGCTCCCGCATCTCCACCAGCTCGGCGAGGGCCCGTTCGGTCACTTCGACCAGCCGGGCCGGATCCAGCCCGGACGCGGCGCGCCGGGAGGGCTCCCGGAGCACGTCCCCGAAGCGAAGCAGCAGGGAAACATCCGGCTCGGCGCTCAGCGCATACTTCCGCCGCAGCGTCTCCAGCGCCCCCAGGTACGCCTCCACGCGCTCTTCGTCCAGCTCGAGAGCCGAGCGGCGCTCCCGGTCGGCTTCCCACCCCACACGGATCTCCACGTGCCCGCGGCTGACGTACCGCGCGGCCAGCTCACGCAGGACCGCTTCTCCCCCTTCCAGCTCCTCGGGCAACCGGAAGGAGAGCTTCAAGTGCCGCGAGTTCACGGAGCGGGCCTCTACCACGACCGAACCCTCGTCGAGCTCGACCCTCGCGGCTCCGAACCCCGTCATGCTTCGAATCATGGGCGCCCGCGCCAGGATAGAGCGGCTCGGTCCGGGCCGTCAATCGAGCTCAGTTCAGAAACTCCCACTTGATCCCCACCACGTTCACCCGGTTCGGAAAGAGGATTCCCGACACGTCTCCTTCGTCCGAGCCGGAGGGAGCACCGAGCCTCCACCAGAAGCGGAAGCCGGCCACCCGAAAGGAGAGATGCCCGCCGGCCCACTTGCGGGCGGGCAGGAGCACCGGCTCCGGCTCCCCCGGCCGAGCGGCGAGCATCTCCGCCCGGCGGGAGAAGTCTCCGGACAGCCAGAACTCCAGATTCTCGTCGAACAGCTTACCGTGCCACGTCAGCCGTCCGTAGAGGAGCTGATCCGGCAGGTAGAGGACCCCTTCCGTCTCCGGGTCCTGGTGTCGCCAGTAGCCCTCCAGCCGGATCGGCTCCAAACCCTCGACGAGGGCCCCCAACGGGAGGATGGGGCCCGAGAGTCCCGCTTCCAGACCGTTGACCTTCGCTTCGGCCCCCGGCGGCAGCAATCGATCGAACCGGTCTCCGAACGGCAGCAGGCGGCTCAACCGTTGGAACGAGTACCGACCCAAGAGTCGGTAGGCCCCGACCTGGGTCTCCGCCCGGAAGGCGACCGCGTCGAAGGAGACGCTGTCCGCCGGGAGGAACTCCACCGGGGAGGCGGAATCCGGCGGGGAGGTGGGGTCCGCCGGGGAGACGCCCTCCTCCATCGCCGCCAGCTCCTGGGGGCGGGAGATGCCCCGGGTGCCGGTGCCCGCATCCACCCGCAAGGTGAGCGGCAGGTGCAGCGGGTCGTTCAGGGAGGCGCCGAAGCGTGCTTCGGAGGTGCCGAAATCGTCCCACGACGCCGCCTCGAAGCCCGCATCGAAGGACACCTGCGGCAGCGGCTGAAAGCTTCCCTCCACGCGTCCGGTGAGAGAGGGGTACGCGGCGCCATCCAGCAGGCGCACCTCGGCGAGCGCCGAGGTGCGTCCGCTCGCGGCGGCCACCACGAGCGCCGCCTCATCCACATCGCGCAGCGCCTCTCCCTCTTCCCGCCACTGCGAGGACCCCAGCCTCAGCTCGGTCTGCACGTGGCGCGTGAGGTTCGCCCGTCCCCTCAGGAACAGCTCGCGGCGATCGAACTCCACGGAGTCGGCCGAGGTACGCAGCACATCCTGGTTGCTGTACTCGAGCTCCACTCCGAAGCGGTTGTTGCCCGGCATCCACCCCACCCTTCCCTGGAACTCGAAGAGGTCGTTCTCCCGGCCGCCGTCGTTCACGTCCAGCAGGTCGAAGAACCCCTCCATCACCAGATCGCGCCCGAGCCCGTTGCTGAACGTGCCGCGCAGCACCTGCGCGTCCGGAGCTCCCGTGCCTCCGGTGATGCGCGAGTACGCCACCGGCTCATCCTGGCGGCGCGAGGTGAGGTCCACCACGACGTCCCCGCTGCGTCGCACGACGCGGACGCGATCGAGCTGTACCAGGGAGATCCGCGTCAGGTCGACCTGGCCGCTCTCGAGCGGGAGCAGCTCCCGTCCATCGAGCACGACGCGCACGAACCCGGCACCGGACGGGCCGCTCAACAGGTGGTGGGGACCGCCGAAGTACTCGGCTCGGAAAACCGTGAGCCCGGGCGCCATTCGCTCCAGGAGCTCGACGAGGCTGAGAACGGGTGCGGAGATGAGGCACTCTCGGTCGCACTCCTGCACCGGGTACGCTCGGCCCTGCCCCTCGACGAGCCGCTTCGGGAATGCCTGGACTCGTCTCTTCCGCGGCGCCTGTCGGGGACCGATCTCGAGGGTGTCCGCCCGCAGAGTGTCGCGGGGAGGCTGACGCTCCTGACCGCCGGCGGCCGAATGGACGAGGAGCAGCCCACCGAACGTCAGGAGAGCCGCTCCGATCCCGGGCGGTCGCAGGACCGCTGCTCTCCACCTCACCACCTCATCACTCCCCGACGTCCCTTGCGATTCGCGGACCCCCTCAGGCGGTGCTCCGCAGCCACTCGACCAACAGACGCACTCCGATTCCCGTCGCCCCTTTCGGCTGGCAGCCCGACGCTTCGTCCACCCACGCGGTTCCCGCGATGTCCAGATGGGCCCACGGTACCTCGCCCACGAATCGCTTGAGGAAGAAACCCGCGGTGATCGGGCTCCCCTCGCGACCCCCCGAGTTCTTCAAATCGGCCACGTCGCTCTTCAGCTGCTTCCCGTACGCTTCCCACAGGGGGAGCCGCCACAGCCTCTCCCCCGTCCGGGCCCCGGCCGTCTCCAGCTCCCGCGCCAGGCCGTCGTCCGGGGTCATCAGCCCCACGGCGTGCCTGCCCAGCGCGACGACACACCCTCCCGTCAGGGTGGCGAGGTCCACGATCGCCCGCGGCGACAGGCGAGCCGCGTAGCTCAGGGCGTCGGAGAGGATCAGACGCCCTTCCGCATCCGTGTTGATCACCTCGATCGAGGTGCCGGAGACGCCCCGAATGACGTCCGCCGGCTTGAGGGCGGACCCCGATGGAAGGTTCTCGGTGGCCGGCACGAGTCCGATGATCCGCTGCGGAAGCTCCAGGCGGGCGGCCGCCTCCAGCAACCCGAAGACAGCCGCTGCCCCGGCCATATCGTACTTCATCGCTTCCATCCCGCTGGCCGGCTTGATCGAGATGCCTCCGCTGTCGAACGTCACCCCCTTGCCGACGACGCAGTACGGCGCTCCTCCACCGCCCGCATGCTCCACGAGGATGAAGCGGGGCTCCTCCGCCGATCCGCGGGCGACAGCCAGGAGCGCCCCGAACCGTTCCCTTCGCAGCTGCTCCGGTCCCCACGACTCCACCCGAAGGCCGTGCCGGTCGCCCAGCTCCTCGGCCACGCCGGCCAGGTAGCGGGGGGTCACGACGTTGCCCGGCAGGGCGACCAGATCCCGCGCCCGGTTCTGGGCCTCCGCCAGCACGGCCCCGCGAGCCGCGGCCGCCCGCTCCTCGGAACCCGGAGCTTGCTCTCCATCGGCGAGCAGGACCCGGCGCTCCAGCGCCTCGGGGCACCGGTCCTCCGGCCGTCGCAGCTCATCGCACTCCCAATCCCCCAGGAGGATCCCCTCCGCCGCCTCCTGCCAACCCTCGGCTCCCGAGCCCCCCGCACGTGGCACCACGAACGCCAGCGAGCGCGCCCGTAACCCTCGGGCACACCGGCTCGCCACGCCGGCCGCGTCCCGGATCGCGTTTTGCGGCTCGCCCGCGGTCCCTAGGCCCACCGCCAGGAGGTCCGGCCGGTCCGGGGACGCGGATAGCAGCGGCTGTACCTCCCCGCGCTTCCCCCGGAACGCTCCCCGGGCCACGAGCCGGGAGAAAGCTCCTCCACTCCACTCCTGAAGCGTCCGGGGAGCACCGTCCACCTCCGGCGCCGCCGGCTCCCAGACAGGCAGCGCCACGAAGTCGACGCCGAGACTCCGCGGAGGACCGGGGTTCACCTCGATCCCGTTCATCGCCCGCCGCTCCCGTTCCTCCTCCGAACGCACAAGCACGAAGGGCGGGCCGTTCGACCCGCCCCGCGTCGCCTCCCGGCCGGCTCGCTCCGGCGGCCGGTCACCGATCGTCGAGCGAGACCCACTGCCGGTCCGTCTCTCCCACGTACTCGGCCCGTGGGCGGATCAGCCGATTGTCGGAGAACTGTTCCATCACGTGGGCCGTCCAGCCTCCCACCCGGCCCATCGCGAAGAGCGGCGTGTACAGGTCCGTGGGCAGACCCAGGGCGTAGTACACCGAGCCACAGTAGAAGTCCACGTTCGGGTACAAATCCTTGCGCTCCCGCATCAGCTCCTCGAGCTGACGGGAAATCTCGTACCACTTTCTCTCTCCCGCTCGCTCGCAGAGCTCGCGCGACATCTCGCGCAGGTGCGTGGCCCGTGGATCCTCCACTTTGTACACGCGGTGTCCGAAGCCCATGATCTTCTTCTTTCGACCCAGGGCCTCGTCCACGTAGGCTCCCACCCGCGCGGGCTCCCCGATCTCCAGCAGCATCTCCATCGCCTTGGCGTTCGCCCCTCCGTGCAACGGGCCCTTGAGGGCGCCGATCCCCCCGGTGATCGCGGAGTACATGTCGGAGAGCGTGGAGGCGATGATGCGGCAGGTGAAGGTCGAGGCGTTGAGACCGTGGTCCAGGTACAGGAGGAGCGTCTTGTCGAGCGCGCCGGCGACTTCCTCCTCGGGCCGCTCCCCGCTCACCATGTACAGGAAGTTCGCCGCGTGCGAGAGCTCCCCGTCCGGCGCCATCGGTTCACGGCCGCTCCGCCGGCGTTGGAAAGCGGCGATGATGGTGGGGAGCGCCGCCACCAGACGCACCGCCCGCCGACGGTTCGCGTCCGGCGAGTCGTCCTCCGGCTCCGCATCGAACGCCCCGAGGGCCGAGACGCCGGTGCGCAGGGCCGCCATCGGAGACGCGTCGGTCGGCAGGCGGGCCAGGATATCCAGGGTCGCCTCGTCCAGGGCCCGGTGCGCCGAGAGCTCCAGCTCGAACGCCTGGAGCTGGGTCCGGTCCGGCAGCTCGTCGTTCCACAGGAGGTACACCGCCTCCGCGTACGTCGCCTCGCGCGCCAGGTCGTGAATGTCGTAGCCCCGATACATGAGGCGACCGGCGAGGCCGTCGATCGCGCTCAAGGAGCTCCGAGTGGCGATCACCCCCTCCAGACCCCGGGCGATCGCGCTCTCCGTTACCGCACCTGCCATCTCACGCCTCTCTATTCCCTCAGCGATCCGGACGCAAGGACCCGGTCACCGGATCGCGGGATCCGCCGCCGCGTTCAGGAACTCGTCCTTCAGGTCCTCCATCGTCAGGGACTCGAAGGAGCCCGCGGGCACGCGAGCCCGTCGCTGCGGCTCCCTCGGGTCGGAAAAACAGACGAACAGCACAGAGTCACATCCCGGGTCCGGGTCCTGCCCATCCGGATCCGGCCAGAACACCTCCCTGGAGGCCAACCAGGCCTTCCAGCGTCTCCCGTTCTCGTCGCGGAAGGTTCTTGTCATATCCCCCTCGTCAGCCGTCGTTTCGCGGATCCCGAACGATTCGGGCCGTCGCTCAAGTTACATGCTCAACTTCCGGATGTCCACAGATGTAGTGTAAACAAACACTTATACTTAACGTCCATCGACTCGAACCCGGAACGGCTGGCCGCCCGCCGAGGGAACGGGGAGGCGCGGGGCCCGGTGGGCGGCTCGCGGACGGGCTGCCGGTGATCCGCCGAAGAAACGGCGATCGGCGACGGATGAGGTCGGGGCCTGCGGTGAAGCGAGTCGCTCCTCCGCTGGGGCCACACCCTCCCTTACTCCGTGGACGGAGGAGCGGAGCGCTCGCCCTCGGGTCGGGGGGGGAGGCGACATCCGAGGGCGAAGCCGACGCCGTACCCCGCGATCAGAAGGGCGAGGAGCAAGGTGACCAGGATATAGAACATGCGCACAGGATGGCGGGCGCCGGGCGCCTTGTCCACCCCGCCCGGGGCCGATGCGTCGCGGCGGGGGGAGGCTCCTCCGTTACTCCGGAGAGCTCCTCGAAGCCCGTGGAAAAACCACGGCGGGTCGCGTCACGAGCGCCGTGGGGTACTCGCGGCGCGACCGTACCGGGCCCTGAACCTGCGCAGACGCCTCACGGCCCGCTGTTGGCGACGTATCGTCACGAGAACCCGGTCCACCAGCTCCTGCGCGGTCTCCTTGGAGCGCGGCCTGGTCAGGAACTCGGAGGTGTCGAACGGCCGCCCGAAGTAGACGTACACCCTCTTCCCCAGCCGTGGCCACCTGGACCCCACGGGAAGCAGGTCTCCCATTCCGTCGATCGCTACCGGAATCACGGTGGGATGGTTCCCGAGCACCAGGAGACCCGCCCCGGGGCGTCCCGGGCCGACGCTTCCGTCCCGACTCCGTGTGCCCTCGGGGAATAACGTCATCGTGCCCCCACGCAGCGCGGTCATCATGCGGTACAGCGCCCTGAGGTCCCGGCGGCCCTCCCGGACGGGAATGCACTTCCACTGGTCGGAGAACCAGGCGAGCAGCGGTTGGCCGTAAAAGTTCTCCTGTGCGGCCGGGTTCCAAGGAATGAGCGACGGCTTCAGCCACGACCACGGGTAGTAGGCGCACATGCCGACCAGAAAGCTGTCGATCATCGACTGATGGTTGGAGAGGAGCAGGGTGTTCCTGCGACGCGGAACGTTTCTCCTCCGCAGGACGGTGGTCCGATTGAAGAGGAAAAAGAGGACGAACGCCACCGCCACGGAGAGGTTCGTGATCAGGTAGCGGGTCAACGGCCACAGCAGGTTGAACAGCTTTCCGCGATGCTCCGCCACGTACCGTTTCGCCACGCTTTCCCCGCTGCGGGTGAGGGAGGGTGAGCCGCTCCGGCATCGCCTTCCTCCTCGTTCCGGGTCTGCCCTCGGCAAGACCCACGCGCCCGGCCCACCGCGGTTCGTCCACGGGCTTCTAGGATATCTGATGCCGAGGGTCTAGAATAGCCGCACGGTCCCACGGGAGGCGAGCGCCCCGGACTACCGTTTCGCCGCTCTCGACTCCCGGTTCCTGCGACACGGGAGAGGAGAAACGCGTGAAGATCCTGACGTGGAAGAAACAGCCGCCCGGTGTTCTGGCTTTCGTGGTCCCGCTCGCCGCGCTCCTTCCCGTGGCAGGATGCGCATCGGGCGGCATCCGGACCTCCGCGGCCGATCCGGCGGCCCGGAGCTCGGTGACCCAACGGGTGGGTCTCGCATCCCCGAGCGAGCCGGCGGCGCCGGAAGCTCCCCGAGGATCGGCCGGCCGGGCCCGGGAGACCACCGGCGGCCCCGGTGAGGCCGACGTCGGGGCGTGGGCCCCCGGAGCGCTTCTTCCGTCTCCGGCCGCGCGGCGGGCGTCCCAGCAGACCCGGCTGGAGGGACTCGAGACAGGAACGATGTGGACGTTCGAGAACCCCCCGCTCAGCTACTGGGATTCCACGTACGGATTCCGCCCCACGTCGGAGTGGCTGGAGCACGTCCGACTCTCCTCCGTGCGCTTCGGAGAGATCTGCTCCGCCTCTTTCGTCTCCCCGAACGGCCTGGTGATGACGAACCACCACTGTGCGCGAGAGTGCGCCGAGGCGGTCTCGGACGCCACGCACGATCACGTGCAGGCCGGGTTCTACGCCGACTCACGCCAGCGGGAGATCCTGTGCCCCGGCCTTTACCTGGACCAGCTCGTCCGCATCAGCGACGTGACCGACCGTATCAAGGGCGCGGCGCGGGCGGGCATGGCCGACGAGGCCGCCGTGGCCGCACAGGACTCGGCCGCGCGAGCCGCCGAGGCGGAGTGCGAGGCGGACTCCGGGCACACCTGCCAGGTCGTCACGCTGTACCACGGGGGCCAGTATCAGCTATACGAATACCGGCGGTACGCGCCCGTGAAGCTCGTCTTCCTCCCCGAGCTGCAGGCGGCCTACTTCGGGGGCGATCCGGACAACTTCACGTATCCGCGGTACGATCTGGACGTGGCGTTCGTGCGGGCGTACGAGGCGGACAGCACGACGGCAGCCGCCACGCCTCACTACTTCCGATGGAACCCGGAAGGCGCGGCGGAGGGCGAGCTTGTCTTCATCACGGGCAACCCGGGAACCACGAGCCGTCTGGCCACCGTCTCGGAGCTGATGTACGAACAGCGGTTCCGCCACCCGTTCATCCTCACCATCCTCGAGGGCCAGCGGACCCTGCTCCAGTCCATCGCCTCGCGCGGCCCGCAGGCGGCTCGGGCCGTACGGGACAACCTGTTCAGCGTGGAGAACAGCCTCAAGGCGTTTCGTGGACAGCTGGGCGGTCTCAGAGACACCACGCTCATCGGGCGAAAGATGCTGTGGGAAAGAGAGTTCCGGCGGCGCGTAGAGGGAGACCCGCGCTTGGCGGCCGAGTACGGGGACGCGTGGGAGCGGATGGAGGCGATCCAGCGCGACAAGTTCCGCCTCGCACCGCCGCTCAACGTGAACAACCCGGACTTCCTGGGAGGGCCGTACGAGTCGGTGGCGGGGACGCTCGTCACCTACCTGCACGAGATGGCGAAGCCGGAGACGGAGCGCTCCGCCGAGTTCCGGGGAGAGGAGCTGGCCAAGAGGGAGGCTCTGCTGCGCCAACCCCAGCGTCCGGATCCCGAGGTGGCCGAGAGCCTGCTCGCCCTCCGACTGGAGATCGCCGAGCGGTTCCTCCCGGCCGACGATCCGTTCCGGTCGCTGGCGTTCCGGGCGGGCGAGACGCCCGCCGAGGCCGCCAGGCGGCTCATCTCCGGCTCGCGCCTCATGGAGGTCGGGTATCGCCAGCGACTTCTCGAGGGCGGTCCCGGCTCCCTGGAGGGAACCGGCGACGCACTGCTCGGGCTCGCCACCCATATGGCGGGCGTCTACCCGGAGCTCGCCTCACGCTGGGAGGCAACCACCTCGGCGGAGCAAGTGCAGGAGGAGCGCCTGGCCGACGCCCTCTTCGCCACGTTCGGGACCGACGTGCCGCCCGACGCGACCTTCACCCTTCGCATCAGCGACGGCGTGATCCGTCGCTATCCGTACAACGGTACGTTCGCGCCGCCCTACACGACCTTCTACGGGCTGTACGCCCGGGCGGCGGAGTTCGGCAACGAGATGCCCTGGAAGCTGTCGGCCGCCTTCGAGGCGAAGCGGGCGGAGATCGACCTCTCGACACCGTTGAATTTCGTGGCCACCAACGACATCACGGGTGGGAACAGCGGAAGTCCGGTCATCGACCGGGAGGCCCGCATCGTGGGGGTGGCGTTCGACGGGAACATCGAGCAACTGCCGAACGAGTTCCTGTTCCGGACCCGGGCGGCCCGGTCCGTCGGGGTGCACTCCGCCGGGATCCTCGAGGCCCTCCGCAACGCCTACGGGGCCAGGGAGCTGCTCTCCGAACTTCTGGCAGGAAGCGGCGGCGCGGCTCCGCCCGGTTCCGCGCCGTAGAGCCCCCCGCCGGCCCTCTACATCCGCTTGTACGCGGGCCCGCTTCCTCCCTCCCGCGGAGTCCACCGAGGGCCGAGGACGTCCGTCGCCTTGCAGTCCACGCAGTTCGGGGCGTTCACGACGAGGCCGGCGGGGCCCCGCTCGTACACCCCCGCCGGACACATGTGGGCGTAGAACTCCGCCATCTCCGCTGCAACCTCCTCTTTCGCGATGAGATGGGAGGGGATGTCGTCCCGGGTGGCGTTGCCCGAGCGGTACACCGCCTCGAGCTTGCCGAACGACCGCTTCCCGTCCGGAGCGAAAGGCGGGGACGACCGGACCCTCCGGGGAACCATCGCGTCCGCTTCTCCCGCGATGCGGCGGCCCGGAAACGCTCCTCGCGTGAGCTGCATCAGCGCGGCCCGCACGCCGCCCTTCCAGAAGCCGCTCCGGAACGCGAGACGCATGTTCCGCGTCCGGTACAGCTCCCGGCCTACGGGGCCGCCGCGCAGCCACCCATCGTACCGCGAAAGCCGGGCGGCCGAGGGATCGTCCGCCTGCAGGGCTTCGAACGCGGCCCGCGCGGCCAGCATGCCCGACCGCACCGCGTGGTGGATCCCCTTCAGCGACGCGACGTCCACGAGACCCGCCGCATCCCCCACCACCAGGAGGCCCTCGCCGTGCAGCCTCTCCGGGAGGGCGTGGTACCCCCCCTCGGGGATCGTCTTCGCCCCCCACTCCTCCAGCTCTCCTCCCTCCAGGCAGGCGGCGAACAGCGGGTGCTCCTTCAGCCGCTGTAGCAGCTCGTGCACGTCCAGGGACTGCTCGGGGTAGTCGAGGCCGACGACCAGTCCCAGGGAGACGAGATCCTTGCCCATCGGGTACATCCAGCTTCCACCGAAGGCGTCTCGGGGGAGAGGCCAGCCCAGGGTGTGGATCACGGCGGTGGGGGGACGCCTCACCCGCCACAGCTCCTTCACGCCCAGGGCGTAGATCTGAGGGTTCGGAGAAGCGACCCGTTCGCTTGCCAACCAGGCCTGCGTCAGGGAGCCTCGCGTGCCCTCCGCCAGGACCACGACTCGGGCCGTCAGGTCCGTGGGCGGCAGGTAGCCGCTCCCCGGGCTCCCGTCCCGCTGAAGGCCGGCCGGAGTCGTCCGCACTCCGGCGACCTTCCCACCCGGCACGAGCAGCGCATCGGCCGGAAAGCCCGTGAACAGGTTCACCCCGAGCGCCTCGGCCCGCTCGCCCATCCAGCGCGCGACCTCGCAGATGGACGCCACCTGGTTGCCATGGTTGCGCATGCTCGGAGGTGTCGGGAGGCGCACCCGTCCCCTCTTCGTCAGCAGATACACCCGATCGCGGGGGACCGGACCCCGGAACGGCAGCTCCTCCACCGATCGCTCGGGAAACAGCTCCAGGAACGGCTCGGGGTTCACCACGGCTCCCGAGAGACAGTGCTCCCCGATCTCCGCGGCCTTCTCCAGCACCCCGATCTCCAGCGAGGCGGCCGCATCGTCCGCCGCGGCTTCCTTCCGCGAGAGGCGGGCGAGCTCGATCGCGCACGCGAGGCCCGCGGGCCCGGCCCCGACGATGAGCACGTCCAGCGGCACGGCCTCGTCGCTCGGAGCCTCGCCGAGAAGGAATCGTTCCACCGGGAGATCCGGCCGGTGCTCCTCCGGTACGATCTCCTCCTTCCGCTGGCTCGCGGTGATCTTGTTCCCGCCTCTCATCGCTCCGGCGCCCCGTGTCTCCGGCCGGCTCGACGGAGGAGCTCCAGCACCCGCTCGACCGGGAGCGCTTGCGCCTCGTGCCCGCGAAAGCCCTTGACCGTCGTCGCCCGAAGCAGAGAGTTCAACACGGCCTCCTCCGTCGCCTCCACGACCGCCTCGAAGAGGCTCGAAAGGAGCCGTGGATCCCGCCGCGAAGGGGCGCTCGAGGTGGAGAAGGCGATCGCGTAATCTCCCGATCCGTGGGACATGAAGGAGCCCGTGCGCGCGATGCCGAGGAAGGCGCGGTAGGCCAGGCGCTGGAGCTCGCGGTGCGCGAGGGGAGCGTCCGTCGCCACGACGATCATCACCGACCCACCGTCCGGCCCCGTACCGCGAATCCCCGTTCCCAGCTCGCGGCCCGCCGGAACGCCGGCGATCCGCAGATCTCCCCCGTAGTTCGTCTGCACCAGCACGCCGACCGTGAACCCACCGGCGCTCGCGGCCACCCGCCGGGAAGCGGTCCCTATGCCGCCCTTCCACCCGAGGGCCACGGTGCCCGTTCCGGCTCCCACGCTTCCCTCCTCGACCGGCCCCCCGGAGGCGTCGCGCAGGGCGGCTCGGACGTGCTCGGGACGGATCGGCCGCACCCGGATGTCGCTGAGGAAGCCATCGTTCGTCTCCCCGACGACCGGGTTCATGGAGCGCACCTCGCGATTCGCCGGCTCCGCGAGCAGGGTATCGAGCAGCGCGTCCGCCGCCCGGAAGACGCTCAAGGTGCCGGTCAGCAGAATCGGAGTCTCCAGCTCTCCGAGCTCGTTCACCTGGCTCAGGCCGACGAGCTTGCCGAACCCGTTGCCCACCGCGATCGCGGCCCGCACCCTGTTCCGAAACAGGTTGCCGGAGCGCGGGAGGATCGCGGTCACGCCCGTGCGGATGGAGTCTCCGGCCACCAGCGTGGCGTGGCCCACCCGAACGCCCGCCACGTCGGTGATCGCGTCCAACGGGCCGGACGGGAGCCGGCCGATCCGGATGCCGAGCTCCCTCGCCCGGGGGCGCTCGGGCGTCTGGGCACGGAGCGCGCCCGCTCCGGCCCCCGCCGTGACCAGGAGGGCGCTCAGGGCGAGCGGTAGCGTGCCGACCGTTTGCCGGCCGGAACCGGTGTTGGCTCCCGTGCCGGTCGTGCTTCTCCTCCTCGCTGCCCGTCGAGGCGTGCCGTGTCGCTGCGTGTGCCGGCCCATCCGGTCGGACCTCCTCTCCGTTTCGGATCGGAAGATGAGACGGAGGGGCAGGTTGCAGAAGGGGTCCGCGATCCCGGCCGACCCACGGGGCCGGCCAGGGTTCTCAGCGGCCCGCGACTACAAGCCTAGACGGACGGTGGAGGGAAGCTGGGCGGGTCGTGCCGAAGCGGTCCCATCCGCCTCGACCTTCTTCTCTTCGGCCGGCCCGGCGCGCGCCCCGGCGGACGGCGCTGACGCGTGTACGGGCAGGGAGATCTGGAACGTCGATCCCTCTCCCGACCGGCTCCAAACTTCGATCTTCCCGCCGTGCGCTTCGGTGACCTCGCGGGCGATCGCAAGCCCCAGGCCCGACCCCACCTTCTGCGTTTGCCGCCCCGCCCGGTAGTACTTCTCGAAGATGTACGGGAGGTCGGAGTTCGAGATCCCCGCCCCCGTGTCCCTGACCTCGAACACGATCCGTTCGCCCCGGGCGAACGCCCGGAGGTCGATTCTGCCCCCCTCGGAGGTGAACTTGAACGCGTTGGAGATGAGGTTCCCGAGCAGCTCCTGGCCCACTCGCTCCGGGTCGATCCGCACGACCTCCGGGGCGGATGCATGGAGCTGCACCGCGAACTCGATCCCCTCCTGGCGGGCCCGTGGCGAGAACGCCACGTGGAGCTCCTCCAGGAACTCCGCCACCCCTACGTCTCTGAGGGACAGCTCCAGTCCGCGAGCCTGCATGCGGCTCAGGGAAAGCAGGTGGTTCACGCGCTGGGCCAGCACCCGCGTCTGTTCCCGAACGTAGGCGAGCCGTTCCACCTGTTCATCGGTCAGGGGGCCGTACACTCGATCCTCGAGCATTTCCACGTACCCCTGGATCACGCTCACCGGCGACTTCAGCTCGTGACTCGCGATTCCGACGAACTCCGCCTTCAGCCGATCCAGCTCCGCCAGCTGCTCGGTCATGGAGCGGAAGGATCGACACAGGTCGCCGATCTCGTCCCGCCGGCCGTACGGGAGTCCTTCCGGCGGCTCGAAGCGGCCCGAGGCGACCGCCGCCATCGCCGCCCTCAGCCGGAAGAGCGGCAGAATCCGGGTAGCTACCGACAGGCCTCCGACGAGCACCGCCACCGCGAGTGCCACCCCGAACGCCACAAGGATCGTCTCGCCCGATGTATCCGCGATCGCCTGGGCCCGCGTCGCCTGGGCCGCGCTCTGGCGGTCGATCGCCCGTGCCACCTCCTCGAGCGAGCTCCGAGCCGTCGCGGCGAGGGCGGACAGCGCCTGGAGCTCGCGCTCCGCCTGCTCCCGGGACCCGAACCTGACGAGAGAGTCGATCCGACTCGTTACGAGACGGAGCGTATCGACCATCGCCGCCTGGCCGGCCGCCTCCTCCGCGTAGCCCGTGCGGGCCAGGTGCGCGAGGTGAAAGGAGACCTCGTCCAGCTCCTCGAACATGGCGCTGCGCGCCCCGTCGACCGGCTCGGCGACATAGTGCCGCTGCAGCTGTTCTAACCTCGAGATGGAGGATTGCAGCTCACCCACGGCCAGGAAAGCGGACGCGTGCCGGGCCCGCAGGTCGAACGCGATGGACCGGAGCTCCGACAGCCGGATCCACCCGTAGACGGTCGGGATCAGAAGGATGAGGATGATGGCCGCCCCGGCCAGGTAGAGACGGGCCTGGAGCCCCCGGACTCCCGCGCTCCCGCTCCGTCTCACCGTCCGCACTCCCTCGCCGCGCCCCCCGCGTCGGTTCAGGCCGTCGGCGTCGCGGAGACGCTCAGAAGAGCGCCCACCACCTCCGGGTCGAAGCGCTTGCCGGCCTCCGCCTCGATGCTCCGCAGGACGTCCGCCGCGGCGTTCGGCCTCGCCGCGGCATCCGCCCGCTCCGCCGGCGCGCTTCCCTGAACGAAGCACTCCGCCACGGCCGCCAGGCGCGCCGCGAGGGGGATCTCCCGCCCCGCCAGCCCCAGCGGCCCGCCCGTTCCGTCCCAGCGCTCCCCCCGCGCCTCCGCGATCTCCGTGATCCGGTCCAGGAGCGGCGTCCGGCTCCGCCCGGCGTCCGGCCTCCCGTCCGAGGATCCGCCCCGGTCGGGGGCACCTCCTCCGTTCTGAGAGCCGGCCCCGAGGCTCGGGACCCTCACCCCTCGAGCCGCGACGCCGTTTCGAAGCCCGTCGTCAGGGGGCGCGGGCTCCTTCACCGAGCTCGCCGGGATCGCATCCTCTCCCGTTGGACGGGTCAGCATCTCCACCAGCGCCGCCCGTGCCAGCTCGACCGCACCCTCCTCGGTGGCCCCGAGCGCCCTCGCCAGCTCTCGGACCGTGGCCCCCACCCGGCGGGAGCGCCGGACGGCTGCCTCCTCCGGAGGACCTGCCTCGAGGCAGGCGGCCCAACGGTCGAGCGCCAAGTCGAGCGGCCGGCCCCCGGCGATCCTTCCTTCCCGGCGCAGCTCCTCCTCCAGTCCCCGGCAGCGGAGATGGAGAAACCGGGCTTCGATGAGGTTTCGCACCCGGAACCCCACTTCCGTGGGACTCATCGGCTTCGTCAGGAAGTCTCGGGCCCCCTCGCCCAGGGCCCGGCGGCGGGCTTCCCGGGTCTCATCCGAGGTGAGAATCAAGATCGGGAGAACCTCCGTCTCTCCCACCTGCTCCCGGATCCCCCGAAGCACGGCGAAGCCGTCCATCTCCGGCATGATCAGGTCCAGGATCACGAGATCGGGCTGAAACCGCCGAAAGAGGGGAAGCGCCTGCCGGGGGTCCGTCACGCCCTCGACGTGGCCGCACCCCGCCCAGCGGAGCACGTCCGCGAGATACCGAACGTTCTGCGGCTCGTCGTCCACGATGAGGACACGAGCGTGTCGGAGCGTTTCGTCCTTCATAGGAAGTCGCGGATCCCGGTGCGCCTACCGTCTCCCTTCCGCCCGTTCGGAGGCCTCAGATGCCGGCCGTCGAGAAGCCGTACGGTCTGCAAGAAGCGGGCGCGCGTCCGTCCCGGGTACGGCAGCCGCCAACTGTGTGAAACGGTTGAGATTCCGGCAGGTGGCCCCCGGCCGCGCGCGAGGGGGATTCCGTCGCGCCTCCGCAACAGGGCTCTTTCCTTCCTACGGCCGCTCCACCACATAGGCGCGGCGAACGAAGTCCAGCTCGGGGAACTCGCTCTCCAGGTACGCGTTGCCTTCGCTCTGGATGCGGGCCTGATTCGGACCCCGGCCGGAAGGGGCGCCTTCCCCGTATCCGCCGTACAGCCGGTCCACGACCTCCATCCCCTCCACGACCTCGCCGAACGGAGAGAACCCGCTCCCGTCCAGGCGCGAGTTGTCGCCGAAGTTGATGAAGACCTGGGTCGTGCGCGTTCCCGGGCCCGCCGTCGCGAAGCTCAGGGTCCCCCGCACGTTGCCGTGGGCCACCGGGTCATCGGGGATCGTGGCCGAGCGCCAGGCGGCGGAGCGTCGGGGATCTCCGCTGATCCCGAACTGCGCCACGAAGCCGGGCAGGACCCGGAAGAATCGCACGCCGTCGTAGAACCCGCCCTGGACGAGGTTGAAAAAGCGGTCGACCCCGTGGGGAGACCAGGCGCGGTGCACGGCGACGACGAACTCCCCCTCCGACGTTTCGAAGCGCACCTGGAACTCGTCCGGGGCCGTCTCATTCATGGCCGGGGCGGCGGGGTCGAGGAGAAGGTCCACCCCCTCGCCGCCATGCGCCGGATTCGGTTCCGCGGTCTCCTGATCGGTTCGCACGGCTTCCTCCCCGTCGGGGCTCGACTCGCTCCGCGGCCGCTCGGCCGCTCCTCCGCAGGCGGTCAGCGTCGCGGCCAGCGCCAGGGTCCACCGCGGCGCAATCCGCCTCATCCTTCCTCTCATGCTCCCTCCCGTGTCGCGACCTCCACCTCCGTCCGCCGGGGAGGATGGGCTTCCGGGGCGCGCGCGGCCAGAGGCGGCGGCGGGGGACGCTGCGGGCCGGCCGGCTTCCGGCGGCTCGCCGGTCCCGGACGGCCGCTCACGTACGCCGCGCCACCAGCCACCGGTAGGCGACGGGAATGGCGACGAGCACGAAGAGGGTGCTCGACAGGAGTCCCCCGATCGTCGCCAGGGCGAGGGCGTTCCAGATGGTGTCGTCCGAGCCGGAGAGGAGCACGAGAGGGAGAAGACCGAGGACGGTCGTGAGACTCGTCATCATGATGGGTCGGACCCGCTCCAGAGTCCCCTGGAGGATCGCCGCCCGCGTCTCCATTCTCCGCCGGAGCTCGCCGATGTGATATACGATGAGGATCGCGTTGTTCACCACGATCCCCCCCATCATGATCGTTCCGATGTACGCGGTGTCGGTGAAGGTGGCGTTCGTGTAGAAGAAGATGAGGAACACCCCGATGAGGGCCAGGGGCAGGGTGAGGAGAACGACGAACGGCGCCGCCAGAGACTCGAAGAGCGCCGCCGTTACCATGTATACGAGGAGGATGGAGAAGCCCAGCGCCAGATACACCTGGGCCTGTTCTTCCTCGGACCACCGCCACCGCTCCTCCTCCTCGACCCGGTAGCCGGGCGGAAGCTCCATGGCATCCACCACCGCGTCCCGCACCAGGTCCCCGAGCTTCCGCGGGCCCCGAAACTCCCACGCCACGGTCCGTTCGTACTGCTGATCCTCCCGGCGGATGCTGGCCAGCACGTTGCGCACCCCGACATCCGCCACGCTGGCCAGCCGCACGTCGCGCCCCGGCGCCACGGGTACCTGGAGCCGTTCCAGCGCCCGCAGGTCGAACTCCCGGTAGCCGGCCACCTTCACGGAGAGGGGCATCTCCTCCGGCCCCAGACGAAAGCGCTGCCCCGTCTCCGCCCCCCGCACGTTGGAGGCGACGTAGGCCAGTAGCTGTTGGACGGTGAGGCCGTAGTCGCCCAGCGCCGCCCGATCGGGAGCCACGTAGTACTCGAACTCCTTCTCCGGCTCGTACCATCCGCTGGCGTTCGGGTCCACGTCGCGAATCCGGCTGAACCGCTCCAGGCGGGAGGCGATCTCCTCCGCTATATCTCGAACTGTGAGATAGTTATAACCATACACCTTAAGTCGATAGTTCGGTGGGCTCCCCCCTCCCCCATAGAAGCTCGGACCGTAGCCGTACACTCGGACCTGCACCCCCGAGAATCCGTAGCTGTAGGCGACCATCTGCTCCTTGATCGCCACCGGGACCTGCGTCGTCTCGAGCTCCTCGGGGAAGGTGACCCGGATGCGGGCGAACTGCGGCAGAACGTTCGACTCGTAGCGCGCCACCTCGGGCAGCGTGGCGAGCTTCGCCTCGAAGGAGCGGGCGAGCTCGTCGGTGCGCTCCAGACCGGCCCCACGGGGAAAGCTGATGAGGATGTCGATGTAGGTCCGCTGACCCCAGAAGTCCGACCACCTCACGCCGCGGTTCACGTGGTCGTCGAACAGCATCCAGCTTCCCCCCAGGCTCCCGAAGCACACGAACGCCACGAGCAGCGGGTGGTTCAGGGCTCCACTCAGCAACGCGCGATAGGCGCGAAGATACAGGGGATCGGATCGCGGGCCGGAACGAGTCCCAGGCGTCCGCTCGCCCCAGGCTCCCGTCGCCCGACCCTCCGCGGATCCCGAGCCCGCCCCCGAATCCGTCCGGCCGGCAGGGCCCGGGGCGAGGCGCGCCGCCAGGGCGGGCACGAAGGTGAAAGCGACGAACAGGCTGGCCAGGATGGAGAAGCCCACCGCGTACGCCAGCGGCAGGTAGTAGAGCCGCAGCTCCCCCTGGAGAAACAGGAACGGCACGAGGACGATCGCCGTCGTGAAAGTGGCCGCGAGCACCGGGAGGACGACCTGGCGGGCACCCTCTCGCGCCGCCGCCCGGCGCGGCTTCCCACCCCGCCGGTGCCGCTCCACGTTCTCCAGCACGACGATCCCGTTGTCCACCACCAGGCCGAACCCCCAGGCCAGCCCGGCCAGGGTCAGGACGTTGAGGGAGAAGCCGCCCAGGTAGAGGAAGTTCACCGCGATCAGCACGCTGAAGGCGATCGTCGCGAAGACGACGAGCACGGCTCCCAGGGACTGGAGAAAAAGCATCAGCACGAGGAAGATGACCACCGCCGCCGCGGCGGCCCGTAGCCGGAGATCCGTTAGCTGGGTGCGGATCTCCCGGCTCTCGTCCTCGTCCAGTTCCAGGCGCGCGCCCGCCGGGAGCTCCGCACCCACCGCGACGATCCGGCCCTTGATCGCGTCGGCGAGGCGGACCGCGTTCGTGCCCGCCTGCCGGTAGATGATGAGCGACACCGTCGGCTGTCCGTCGATCCGGTGGTAGGCGCTCGGCTCCGCCGTCCGCTCCCTCACCCGGCCGATCTCCCCCACCCGCACCGGCGGCCCGTCCTCTCCGCCCGCCACGACCAGCTCGCTGAGCTCCGGCACGGTCCACACCCGGGTCCGGACCGCCAGCGCCATCCGTTGTCCGGCGAGCTCCACGGCGCCCGGCGCCCGAGGAAGCGAAACGTCCAGGATCCGCTGGGCCACCTCCTCCGGCCGGAGCCCCAGCGCCTCGAGCTTCCCCCGGTCCAGCAGCACCTCGATCTCCCGCTCCTCGCCGCCGTACACCCGCACCTGGGAGACGCCGTCCACCGCGAGCAGCAGCGGCCTCACCTCCCTGTCGGCCAGCTCGCCCAGGTGCTCGAACGTGTACGGCCCGCTGAGCTGGTAGCTGAGAAACGGCCGGTTCTCCTCGGCGAACTCGGGGGGTACGTACCGGGAGACCGAGGGACGAACGCCGACCGGAAGCTCATCCTGGAGCGCCGCGAGGCGTTCCCCCAGCTCGAGTCGAGCGAACTCCATGCGGGTGGCCCGGGCGAACTCCACGTCGATTTCCGACCGTGAGCTGGCCCCCCTCCGGTCCGCCCGGGAGACGGAGCTCACCTTCCGCACGCCGCCCACCTGCTCCACGGCCGCCTCGAGGGGCGCGGTGACGAACGCTTCCATCGCCTCGGGCGACGCTCCCCGCCACGATGCGGTCACCGTGAGGCGGGGGTAGCTCACCTCCGGCAGGAGCTCCAGGGGGATGAGGCGGAAGCTGTACGCCCCCAGGGCGAGCAGCGCGATGTACAGACAGGCCGTGGCGACGGGCCGCCGGATGGAGAGATCGATCATCCGTCCTTCTCCGTTCGGCCCGGCGGCGGAGGCTCGAAGCGGAGCGCGGCTCCGCTCGCGGTCCCCCCTACCCGGTCTCCGACCGCACCCGGCCCGAGCGCCGGCGCCGTCTCCCGACCGATGCTCGACGGTCCCGAGCTCGTCCCCGCCGCCGACTCCCGCCCCGTGAGCCCCGCCTCTCCACCCGGCCCGCTGCCGGCGCCCACCGCGACCCCCGGTTCCACCACGAGCGAGTAGACGACGGGCACGACGAGCAGCGTCAGGACGGTGGCCGAGATCAGTCCCCCGATGACCGCCACCGCGAGGGGAGCCCGCAGATCCGCACCCGCACCCCATCCCAGCGCCAGCGGCAGGAGACCCACCACGGTGGTCACCGTCGTCATGATGATCGGCCGCAGCCTCAGCCGGCCCGCCTCGAGGATCGCGGCCCGTTTCGCCAGCCCCGCCCGCCTGCGCTGGTTGATGAAGTCCACCTTGATGATCGCGTCGTTCACCACGATCCCGACCAGGATCACGAGGCCTATGCCGCTCATCGCGTTCAGGCCCCCTCCCGTCAAGGCCAGCGCCAGCACGGCACCGAGCGCCGCCAGCGGAACCGAGGTGAGGACGACGAGTGGTTGGATGAGGGACTCGAACTCGGCGGCCATGATGAGGAAGACGAGGAAGAGCGCGAGGCCGAAGGCGAAGAGGAGGGAGCGGAAGCTCGCCAGCATCTCCTCGTTCTCCCCGCCGACCCGCACGCTCGTCAGCGGCGGGCGCCGTACCTCGGCCAACGCGTCCTCCACTTTCCGTACGGCTCCACCCAGGCCTCCCCGCCGGACGTCCGCCAGCACCTGCACGGTGCGATTCTGGTCCTCCCGGCGGATCTCCACGGGTCCGTATCCCTGGCGGACGCTCACGAGCTCACCGATCGGCACGCCCTCGACCTTCAGATCGAGCACGTCCGCCAGCTCCCGGCGCGCGGCTTCCGGGAGCTCGACCCGGATGGTGATCTTGTCCGAGAACTCCGCGTACGGCTGCTCCGTCTCCCGGCCCCGCAGAAACGCCTCCACCGCATCCGCCACGTCGCGCACGGCCAGGCCGTGCCGGGCCACCGCCTCCTGGTCCACCCGAACCTCCACCTCGGGCTGCGTCCGCTGGAGGTCGATGCGGACGTCGGAGATCTCTCCCAGCTCCCGGAGCCGTACGCTGACCGACTCCGCCACCGGGACGAGAGCCTCCAGATCGCTCCCCTGGACCTTGACGGCCAGATCGGCTTCGCCCAGGGCGAGCACCCGGCCGAGGGAGGTGGCCCGCCCCGTCTCGATCGCCAGGAAGCGTGGGTCGACGCCGGTCGCGTCGAGCTCCCGCCGAAACGCCTCCACCACCCGCGGCGTCGAGCGCTCCCCCGGCTTCAACCGAACCTCGAGCGCCGCGCTGTTCAGGCCGGTGAGCTCGCGGGCCACGAGCTCGGAGCCCCGGGCCCGTCCGACCCGTGCGAAGACGCCGTCCACCTCGTCGAGCTCCAGCAGCGTTCTCTCCAGCCGCTCCGCCGCCTCCTCCGTGACGGCCAGAGGCGTGCCCACCGGCAGCTCGAGCTCCACCCGGAACTCGCCCTCGTCCACCCGGGGCATGAGCCCCCGGGGGAGCCGGCTCCCCACGAGGACGGCCGCCAGCAGGCCCGCGGCGGCCAGCCCCAGCACGGTCGGCCGGTGATCCAGCGCCCATCGGAGACCTCGCTCGTAGCGTGCCGCCAAACGGCGGAACCCTCGATCGAAGCCATCCAGAACCGGGCGGAAGAGACGGGCCACTCCCGTGGCGAGCCCGCGTGCCAGCTCCCCGAGAGTGAGCCGCACGGAGCGCCCCACGTAGGAGAGGAGGACGGAAAGCCCTCTCCCCAGCAAGCGCACGCCGAACCGCAGCAGGCTCGCCAGCCAGAGCAACCACCCGGAGAAGAAGGCGCACATGGACCGAGCTCCCGCCCGACCGGCCGCCCACACGATCGCCGAGGCGCGGGGGCGGGCTTCCCGGTCCGCGCGGCCGGGAGCCGGGATCCCCCCGGGCTCGAGCCCCCGCCCGCCTTCGTCGGAACCCGTCGCTCGCCGCCGGGCCGCCCGAGCCGCCAGAACGGGAAGCAGGGTGAGCGCCACGAGCAGGGAGGCGAGCAGCGAGAAGGTCACGGCCAGCGAGAGGTCCGCGAACAGGGCCCCCGCCACACCCTTCACGTACAGCACGGGGCCGAAGACGGCGATCGTGGTCAGCGTGGAGGCGGTGATCGCCGCCGCCACCTCGCGCGCCCCGGCCGACGCGGCTTCCCTCGGCTCTCGGCCCTCCTCCTCACGGTGTCGAAAGATGTTCTCGAGCACCACGATGGAGTTGTCCACCAGGAGGCCCACCCCGAGGGCCAGCCCACCCAGCGACATGATGTTCAGGCTGACGTCGAACAGGTAGCACAGGGCGAAGGCGGCCATGACCGAGATCGGGATCGCCAGCCCCACGGCGAGGGGATAGCGGGGGTCGCGCAGGAAGAGGAAGAGAACCAGGAAGGCCAGAAAACCGCCCACGAGCAGAGCCTGGATCACGTTCGTGATCGCGTCCCGGATGAACGTCGCCTGACTGGCCGCCAGCTCCAGGCGGACCTCGGGGAACTCCTCCCGGAGCTGGGTGACCACCTCGTCCACTCGATCCGCCACTCGGACGGTGTTGGAGCCCGCTTCCTTGTAGACCTGGAGCCCGACGGCCGGGGCGCCGTTGTAGCGGGCCAACGTCTCCAGCTCGGCGATCGTGTCCTTTACCTCCGCCACATCACGCAGGAGCACGGGGCTGCCGCCCGCCGCGCCCGGAGCGGCCCCCGGCGCTTCCTCCGGTCGCTTGACCACCACCTCCCGGAGCTGGTCCACATCGGTGAACTGCCCCAGGGTACGGAGGCTGTAGTAGAAGCGCCCGCGCCGGATCATCCCCCCTCCGGCGTTCCAGTTCGCCCGGTCCAGCGCCTCGGCGATCCGCTCGATCGTGAGCCCGTGGACGGAGAGGCGGCCCGGGTCCACGAGGACCTGAAGCTCTCGCTCGGGTCCGCCGGTGACGGCCGCCAGGGCCACCCCGTCCAACTGTTCCAGGCGGCGCTTGAAGACGGCTTCCGACAGGTTCCGGAGCTCCCGCAGGTCCGCCCCGCTCACCGCCAGCGTCAGGATCGGATCGCTCGTCGGATCCGAGCGAAGGATCACGGGTCGGTCGGCACCCTCCGGGAGGTTCTCCCGGATGTTGTCCAATCGCTCCCGCACGTGGAGGGTGGCGAACTCCATGTCCGTTCCCCAGTCGAACCGGAGCTGGACGAGGGACTGTCCCTCCCGCGAGCGGGACGTGACCTTCCGAACCCCCGGCACCTGGCTCATCTCCCCCTCGACCCCTTCAGTCACGAAGCGCTCCACCTCGGCCGGGCCGGCGTCGCTGTAGGTCGTCCACACGGAGAGGGTGGGAAACGCCACGTCGGGAAGGAGATCGATCGGGAGCCGTGTGAAGGAGACGACGCCTAGGACGCCGACCGCCACGAAGAGCATGGAGATGGCGACGGGACGCCGGAGGGAGAGGTCGGGGAGCGTCACGCCTGCACCGCGGTCCTCCCCGCCGTTCTCACGGGGGCCGGAGGCGCGGTCCGAGCCGTGATCCGCCACCACGCGAGGCCGCGGATCACCGCGCGGCCTCCCCCACCCGCTCCTCCAGGCTCGCCCACGCCTTCAGGTACTCGTAGCGTTCCTGGATCACCTGCGACTCCTTGGTCGTCACCTCCCCGATCGCCGTCTGGAGCTGAAAGAAGGTGATGGCGCCCAGGCGGTACTGCTCCCGGGCGACGGCGAGCCGCTCCCGCGCCAGCTCGAGGTTCCTGTCCTGGACCGCAAGGCGCTCCGCCCGCCGCCGGATCTCGTCCGTGAAGTTTCGGACGTCCGACTCCACCTCCAGCCGGCGCTGGAGGAGCCGTGCCTGGGCGTCGCGCCGCGCCGCCGAGGCCTGAGCCGTCTGCTGCTCCCGCTGGAAGCCGTCGAACAGGTTCCAGGAGACGCTCACGCTGAAGGAGTAGCTCCGGTTGGACGGATCGAAGACGAAGAAGGAGCCCTCCGGGCCGAGCGACTCCGAGCGCCGGATTCCGTATCCGAGGCGGATGTTCGGAAGATACCCCGCTCGACCCATCCACAAGGAGGCCGAGGCGGCGGCCAGGTCCGCCTGGATGGCCGCCAGCTCGGGCTCCGAGGCGAACGCGCGGCGCACGAGGGCGCCCACCTCCAGCCCGCCCGAGGACGGCAGGCTCCCCACGTCTCCCAGCACGACCTCTTCGGTGGCCGCCTCCTCTTCCACGCCCATCTGGGCACGCAGATCGCGGATCGCCTGTCGGTACAGATCCCGGGCGTCCAGGAGCGCGAGCTCCGCGTCCCCGAGCTGGATCTCCGCTCCCAGCAGATCCGCCCGCGTCAGGGCCGCCAACTCGTACCGCCGCCGAGTCTCCTCCAGATCCTGCCGCCGGGCGGCGAGCTGCCGCTCCGCCACCTCCACCAGCCGCTGCTGCTTGAGGGCCTCGTAGTACCGCCGCTTCACCTCGGCGACGACCCTTCGCTCGGCGGCCGTCACCCTCCGGTCCGCCGCCGTCGTCTCGGCTCCGCTTCGCGCCAGCTCGGCGAAGCGGCTCCCTCCCCGGAGGAGGTCCCACCCGAAGTTGAGCCCCTGGCTGGAGGATTTCGTGACCCCGTCCAGTGGCTGATCCAGGCGCTCCGCCGAGCCCTCCGGAGCCGGGAAGGTGATTGTGCGAAACGAGGTTCGGCTGAATCCGAGGCTCCCGTCCACGCTGGGGAGAAACGCGCCCAGGTTCGCCCGGCGGTCCGCGTGGGCCCGGGACTGGGCGGCAGCCGCCTGCCTCACCTCGGGGTTCTCCCGCAGGGCTACGGAGATCGCTCGATCCAGCGTGAGGGTGTCCTGAGACGGCGGGAGCGGCGGGCTCGAGTGGATCGGGAGTCCCACCAGCAGGAGCCAGATGCCGGAGGCGCCCATCACCGGTGCCCCTCGAGCTCACTCAGATTCTCGATCTCCACCCGGGCGTCGTGAACGAGCGTCGCGTGCCCGTCCACCAAGACCACGGCGTTCGCCTCCGGCACCTCCGTCTGCTCCCCCGGGACGATCTCCACGAAGCGATCGTTCTCCAGCCCCCGGGTCACGTACGTCCACTTCGCCCGGCCCGTTTTCGAGCCCGCCTCATCGGGCGCGAAGACGAAGACCACGTCCCGGCGGTCCCTCTCCACGATCGCCGACTTCGGAACGAACGTCCGGTCCGCCAGGAGTCGGCCGGCGATCCGCACGTTCGCGTACATTCCGGAGTGCATCCGGGCCTCCGGGTTCACCAGCCGCACGGTGACCCGGGCCGTCCGGCTCTCCCGGCTCACCAGCGGGTTCACCGTCACCACCCGGCCGGTGAACTCCTCGCCGGGCAGCGCGGGGAAGGTGGCCCGCGCCTCACGTCCCACTTCCACGTACGGGAGATCCGTCTCCTGCACCTCCACGTCCACGTCGACGCGCGAGAGGTCCAGGACGACGGCCACGGAGTCACCTTCCCTCAGGCGGCTCCCCTGCACGACCGTCAGGTTCGCGACCCGGCCGGCGAACGGGGCCCGGATCGTCGCTTTCGAAAGATCGTACTTGGCTCGCTCCAGCGCCGCCTCAGCGGCCGGCAGCTGGCTCCGTACCCGGGCCAAACGCCGGCGCTCGCGCCGGAGCTCCGGGTCCTCGATCCGCTCGTCCCCCAGGCCCAGCTCCTCGAACCGCGCCTGGGCCTCGTCGACCCGGGCCTGCTCCTCCTTCACCTTGAGCTCGAACTCCATGGGATCGATGCGGACCAGGACATGGTTCTTCGACACTGCCTGTCCCTCGCGGACGGGGACCTGAAGCACCGGGCCCGCCACCTCCGCCTGGAGGGGGGCGGACCTCAGCGCAGCGGCCTCCCCCGAGGCGTTCACCCAGATGACGAACGTGTCCCGGCGGACGAGCGCCCCCTCGACCGGCACCGCCATCTCCGTGGCGAACGCCGTCTGGGCGGCGGTGGACTGTACGGCGCGGCGCACGGAGTCCGCCGCCGCATCTCCCGTCGCCGCCCCCTCGCCTTCTCCCTCCGCGCTCCGCAGACGGAGATAGATGCCCGAGAGGAGGGCCAGGGCCACGAGGAACACGCCCAGGGTCGTCCAGTGCCGAGCTCTCATCGCGTACCGACTCCTCTTCCTCCGTGGTCGTCCTACGCCGGAGCCATCCGTGCCTCCCTCGGCTCGCCAGGTTCGACCCGGAACCGCACACACAGGGTTGCACGGCGCGTGAGCGCCCGTGATCCCTCAATCCGCTCGCCGGCTCTCAAAACCGAATCCCCATGCAAAGTAACGGGTTCGGGTTGCGTCGAGATCCCCTCTCGGGCCACGGGACCCCTCGACCGCCCATGGCAGCCTGCTTCCCCCCTGTGCCGCGGCCCCCGCGTGCGCCGGCTCCCCGGGTACGGTATGCTGAGATCACCGATCACCGCGCCCGGCGCCGGGCGCGCGCGGGACCCCTCCGTGAGTCGGAGACGATGATCCGACGCGAGAACCGAGACGCCGCCGACCTTGTGTGGCTCGAACACGGGAAGGCGAACGCCATCGATGTGGAGATGGCCTCCGAGCTCGTCCGGGAGCTGGAGGAGGCGCGGGCCGAGGACGGTGTGCGGGCGCTGGTCCTCACGGCTGCCGGGCCGATCTTCTCCGCCGGCGTGGATCTCTTCCGCCTCCTGGAGGGGGGGAGCCGATACGTCCAGGAGTTCCTCCCCGTCCTGCGAAGCTTGCTGGTCCATCTGTACACGTTCCCGAAGCCCGTCATCGCGGCGTTAAACGGTCACGCGATCGCGGGGGGATGTGTGGTAGCCTGCGCCTGTGACCTCCGCCTCATGAGCGAAGGGTCCGGAAGGATCGGCGTGCCGGAGCTCCGGGTAGGCGTGCCATTTCCCCCACTCGCTCTGGAGATCGTGCGCGGGGCCGTGCCTCGGCGCTTCCTGCGAGAATTGGTGTACCGGGGAGAGACGTACTCGGGGCCCGAGGCACTGCGCCGGGGTCTCATCGACGAGCTCGTCGACGCGGATCGACTCGTGGAGCGAGCCCTCGAAGCGGCCCGGGAGCTGGCAAGCGTTCCGCCCGCCGCCTTCGCCCTCACGAAGCGCCAGATGCACGGGCCCGTTCTCGAGAGAGCCGCAGGCGGCGCCGGGGAAACCGCGGCCGATGGGGAGAGCGTATGGATGGATCCCGCCACCCACCGGGCGATCCGGGCCTATGTCGAAGCCACCCTCGGCCGTTCCTAAGAGCCTCCCTCCGCCGCTGCCAGGATCGCGACGCGAACCACCTTGGCGGCCTGGGAGCCCTCCCGCCCCCCGCGCGAGGAGCGGACCGAGATCCGGAAGTCGCTGCCTCCCTCGACCTTCGGGAGGAGCGTGACCCCGACCCACTCCGGATACCCACCCTCCGACCGATTGCCCTGGATCACGCCCGTCCGGAAGTTCACCTCCGTGACGTCCCAACCGGCTTCCTTCAGGACGCCCGGGATCCGATCGAACGCCTCCTCGAGACTCCAGGCGACGGAGCCCGTGGCCGGGGTCGACGGCACCGTGTCGTGGCTCCGAGGTGCCGTGGCGCAAGCCGGAACCAGAAGGAGAGCCAGCATTCCGACGACGTTCTGACGCATCTCACCTCCAGTCCGAGGAACCTCAGGCCACCGCCCTCGACGGAAGCATGGGGGACGGCGGCTGAAGCGCGCAAGGTACCCGGGCCTCGCTCCGGGGCGGAGCGGCGGCCGGCGACGATGCCCGATCATTGCGCATTAAAACGCCGCCGCGGGGAACGCCGGTTCCACCGTCGGAGCGGCCGCGCGCCCTCCGGGGCGGGTGGCGGGGCGTTCTCGCGGCATCCCGGGAGCCTGGCGCCCCGCAACAACGTCCTCTATGCTGGCTGCACCCGGGTCGATCATCCGTATCGGTCCTCCCATTCCGTTCAGACCAGGAGAACGCATCATGCGAAGACTGTCCCTCGCCCTCATCGCGCTGGGCCTCGTCCCCCTGGCGACGCACGGCAGCCTGGCACAGGAAGGCGAAACCTGGGAAACCCAGGAGATCGTGTACAACGTCACGCTCATCCGGATTCATCCCAACATGGACGAGCGATACCTGAACAACCTGAAGCGGACGTGGGTGACGGGCGTGAAGGAGGCGATGGCGGAAGGCCTCACGACGGACTACAGCCTCTACACGAGCATCACGCCCAACGACCAGGGGTACAACCTGATCCTCGTCACGGAGCATCCGAACCTGGCGTCCTTCGACGCCACGGCGGCGTGGCGGGAGAAGGTCCAGCGCATCGGCGAGCGGGTGCAGGCGATGATCAGCGAGGACGAAACCAACCGGATCACGTCGACCGTCTACCCCGAGATCCGCACGATCCTCAGCAGCAAGCTGGTTCGCGAGGTGAAGTTCCTGGAGCCGTAGAAACGAGCGGGACGGCGGGAGGTTTCGGGATCCGGGGTGCCCCCTCCCGCCCCTCCTGCCGGCTCACCCACCGGTCCGCTCCATGCCGGAGGTGGGACTCGAACCCACAAGGGATTGCTCCCACCGGATTTTGAGTCCGGCGCGTCTGCCAGTTCCGCCACTCCGGCGCCCCGAGGGGCCCCTGAAGTTAGGCAGAAGGACGGGCCTCGCAACGGCGAGGCCGAGATCCGTCACCAAGCGCGCGCGTTTCCCCGAGCGTCCGGCGCCCACCGTGGCTGCGGAAACAGATGGCCCCACGCCGCCGCAACCGGAGCGAGGCGGAGATCTGTGCTTGCACCCACCCTCAGGGCGCGTGGGGGTTTCTTCAACAGGCTGCTAGACGATCGCCCGGCGCAGCTTCCGCTTTAGCTTCTTGATCTCCCGGCGGGCCGTACGGGCGGCCTCCAGATCCCGTGCCTCGAGGGCCGTGTCGCGCTCGGTCTTCAACTCCCGGATCCTGGCCTTCACCTTCGACTTGTCGATTCCCACGACCTCGTGATGCTCGTGCGCCTCGATCCCGAGGGCTTCGCAGAGAGCCGGGATCAGGTGCTCCTTGTGCATCGTGCTGAAGCCGTGCAGCGCGTCGTGCTCGATCCCCTCGGCGATCTCCCGGAGCTGGGCGACCGTCTTCCCCTTCAGCTCTTCGAACGAATGGGGCATCTCTCCCTCCCTTGGTTTCGAAGCCGGAAGGGCGATCACGCTTCCGCGGAGATTCTAGCGGCCCCCGGTACCGGGAACCAGGCGCCGCGCACTCTTCTTGCAGCTAGAAGCCTGTTGAAGAGCCACGGCGGGCCGCGTTACGAGCGCCGTGGGGCCAGCGGGCACCCGCCGGAGGCGGGTCGGGCGGGGCGACGACGCGATGTCGTGAGCCATTTCGAAGGAGCGGCCGGTCGAGCGCCACGCGCGAGACCTTGAGGCGAAGGCGAATCCACCCAGGAGATGGCTCCACGCCGCCGTAACCGGAGCGAAGCGGAGGTCGGAAAAAAAGGAGGGGCGGGCGCGGGGCGTTGGGTCGGCGTCAAGCCGTTTCGGTTCCTTGCCACAGGAGGGTGCCGCCGCACCTGCCGTCTCCCTTTGTGAACCCTTAACGGATTCCGGGGCGTCAAGGTTTCAGGGTTCCCCTCCGGCCCCACTCGACGCCTCATTCCAGGCGCCGGAACCCATTTCCGCCCTCCCCGCGGCCCGCCTCCCGCTGCGGCCGGATCGCACTTCCCGCCCCGGCTGGATCCTGCTTCCGGCCAGTCGGGCTTCCCGCTCAGCCGCCCATCTTCGTCGTGATCAGGATCGCGCCCCGCCGGCCCGCCGCCCCGAAGCGCGCCACGGCCTCGTCTCCCTTCACGATCTCGATGGTCCGGATCTCCTCCGGGTGGAGCTCACTCCCATCGCCCCACGCCAGCCTCTTCCCGTCGCCCAGGGTGAGGGTCGGCACGAGTCGGCCGTCCACGTAGACGAGCGGGTTGCTGGAAAGAGGGTTCGCGTCCGAGCCCTGGATCCGGATCCGGGACCCGGAACTCGGAGCGCTCGCCCGCCCGGCCCGAAGGCCCGGCGTCTCTCCGCCACGCGCGCCAGGGCCCATCGAGCCCACGGATGAAACCTGGAAGGTGAGCGGCAGCATCACCCACACGGGGACGGGCTCTCCCTGGAAACGCGCCGGTGTGAACCGGATCTTCTCCGCGACCCGCACGGCCGCCTCGTCGAGCCTCTGCTCGCCGCTTCCCTCCTTGATCACCGTCCCGAGCACCGTTCCGTCCGACGCGAGGTGGAGCCACAGGACGACCGTCCCGCCCACCCCTGCCGCGCGAAGGTCGGGCGGATACGCCGTCGCCAGGAGCGCCCGAACCCTGTCGGCGTCCACCAACTGCGGAGGCGTGTCGTACGGCGTGGGCTGGGGCCTCTCCCCCACCTCCGCTCCGCCCGCGCGCGTCGGCTCGGCCTGGCCTGTGGCCTGCACCACGCTGGCCGCCGGGCCTTCGGACTCCGTCGGCACGGGGGTTTCACAAGAGAGGGCCACGGCCAGGGCCGCCAGGGCCCCCGCGACAGCCGCCTTCGCGGATCGGTTCCTCGTCGCACCCTGCGTCATGACGCGAATCCTCCTTTCCAGAAACCCCCGGGGCTCGGCGAACGCGGCGAGCCCCGGCATTCGCCCTCGGCGCCGGGAACCCACGGTGACGAGGAGCTCGCCGTATGCCCCAACGGGCACACGCCGGGCGAGGACCCTCGCGTCGCAGTCGCATTCCATCGCTAGCCGGAGACGCCGCACCAGCCACCAGACGACGGGGTTCCAGGCGAGGGAGACCAGCACGGCCAGACCGGCGGCCCGTAGCCTATGATCCCCCGATCGGAGATGCTCCGTCTCGTGCAGGAGAACGGCATGGCGAAATTCGGCTCCCAGCTCGTCCAGCCACGCCGGCAGCACGACCTGGCCGCGAAAGACCCCCAGCACCGCCGGCCCCTGCTCGGGCGAGATGAGCACGGGCAGGCCGCCGATGAAGGCTCGCGGCTACCCCTGCCGCAGACGGCCGAGGGTCCACCAGGAGAGGAGCAGAGCGCCGGCGACGCCCGCGGACGACAGAACCCAAGCGCCCAGGAGGAGGCCGTCCCACCGAGAGATCCACGCCGAACCGGTCACGCTTCCGAACCCCGGGCTCGTGACCCCGGCGACCTGCTCCACGATCGGCGGGAGAAGGGCCGACCCTACGAGCGTGTGCGGATGGGACCCCCACGCCGAGAGAAGCCACGCGAGCGCCGGCATCCCTATCGAGCCGAGCAGAGCCCCGGCCCACGCCCAGCGCACCGGCCGTGAGTACAGGCGGAGCACCCTCTCCGCTGACACGGCCGCCCCCCCGAGAAGCAGGGACGTCACCAAACAGTACACCATCCACGGGGCCGTCATCGTGATGCTCGCCGAGCTCGAAGCTCGCCGGACTCGCCTTCCCTCTGCGCCGCGTCGGCCTCCTTCGCGACCTTCCCGAGTCGTTCCTCGAGGAGGGCCCGCAGAGCCCGGAGCTCTTCCCGGGTCAACATCGGGTCCGAGACGAGCTGCGTCAGCAACATCTCCGGGGACCCCCGGAAGAGCTTCCGCATCAGGCGCCGGAGCGCCCCTCGACCCGCCACCTCGCGCCCCACGAGCGGGTGGTACCGGTACGCTTTCCCCTCCTGCGTGTGCTCCACCTGTCCCTTCTCCTCGAGCGTTCGGAGGACCGTCAGCACCGTCGTGTACGCGAGTCGGTCCCCGAGGCGGTCCCGCACCTCGGCGACGGTGGAGGGCCCGTGCTCCCACAGGACCGCCATCACGTCCAGCTCCCTCTCCGTAAAGCGCGTCTCCATTCGCCCTCCCGCAGGATCACCGGGGCCTGGTCCTACTACGTGTTTAGTAGAAACTAGGCCGGAGCTGCGGAGCTGTCAACTAACTACTTAGTAGACAGCTCGAGGGCAGGGCCTTCCGACGGCAATAGGGGGGAAGACAGCGGCCGCCGTGCCGGCGCGCGGTTCGTTCGAGTGCGCGCCGGCTCCCGCTCAGACGGGAAGGTAGAAGAACGCCAGGCCCAGGATCGCGTACACGGCCAGCATTTGGACGCCCTCCATCCAGTTCGTCTCGCCGTCGTGGGCGATCTGCACGATGACGAGCGCCGCCAGGGTCACGGCCAACACCTCCAACGTGGTGAACCGCAGGTCCATCGGGGTGGGGCCGAGCAGATAGCTGAGCAGCACGAGGAGGGGGGCCACGAAGAGCGCGATCTGGACGGAGGAGCCCACGGCGATGTGGATCGCCAGGTCCATCCTGTCCTTCCAGGCCATGAGGACGGCGGTGGAGTGCTCGGCGGCGTTCCCCACCACGGCCACCACGATCACCCCGACGAACAGCTCCGTCATCCCCAGCCGCTCGGCCGCCTCGGTGACGGCTCCGACGAGGATCTCGCTCATCACCCCCACGAGGGCGGCGGAGAGGAGAAGGACGGCGAACGCCCGGCGCCGCGACCAACCCGCTTCCCCTCCCTCCTCTCCCGCCTCGTGCATCCGGCCCGCGTACAGGTGCTGGTGCGTCCGGAGGGAGAAGAGGAGCCCCAGTCCGTACGTGAGGAGAAGCACGAGGGAGATCTCCACGCTCAGCGCCCGCTCCGCGGCCACGCCCGGGGCGCTCACCGCGTGGAAGATCGCCGGCACGACGAGCGCCACCACGCTCAGGAGAAGCAACGTGGTGCCCATGCTGGCCGCGGTGCGGTTGAACGTCTGGCGGGAATGCCGGAGACCGCCCGCCAGGGCTGAGAGGCCGAAGATCAGCAGCACGTTGCCGATGATGGAGCCGGTGAGGGACGCCTTCACCAGGTCCACCAGGCCCGCCCGCAGGGCGAAGATCGCGATGATCAGCTCCGCCGCGTTGCCGAAGGTGGCGTTGAGAAAACCTCCGATCCCCGCGCCCACCCGGGCGGCCAGCGCTTCCGTCGCCTTCCCCATCAGACCGGCGAGAGGGACGATCGCCACGGCCGAGGTCACGAAGACCGGCACGCCGCCGACGTGGAAGAAGAACTCCAGCAGCAGGGCCGCCGGCACGAACCCCAGCAGGAGGTTCAAGAGGTTCTCGACCCGCAAGAGACGTCCCACGCGCAGGCTCCCGTACGGCTGACCGATCCGGCTCTCGGAGGTCACAGGCTAGGCCCATCGGCCCGCTCCGGAAAGAGCGACGGGTGCCTTCTCCGAGGACAGCCGATGACGGCCGTACCTGCAAGACGATCCACGAAAGTTCGCCCGGCGCGAGTGGAACGCTCGGCCCCTCGTCGATGGTATAAGCTCGCGGTGCCCACCGATCGCACCGGAGCGCGAGGGGCGCGAGCTGAGCGAGCCGCCGGGGATCCTGGAGAGAAAGGAGGAGGCTGGAGCAATGATCGGATCGCCGATCCCACACCCGAGGGGACTTGCCGGCCTGGCCGCGCTGTTCCTGGTCACCTGGACGACGGCCTGTCGGGGCGGGGACGAGACCCGGAAGCGCCCGACCACGGAGACCACTTCCGGGCTGCGGATCATCGAGGGGGACGAGGGACGCCGGACTCGACCCCGGCACTGGGTGACTCTGAAGCAGTGGGCAGGGGGAGCCGGTCAGACGCTGAGCGACACGTTCCGGGTTGAGGCCCCCCAGTGGCGGATCGCCTGGGAGTCCAGGAACGACGCCGCGCCCGACGAGGGCGTGCTGAGCGTGTTCGTGTACAGCCCCACCGGCAGGCTTCAGTGGGTCGCCGTCAACCGCTTGGGAGCGGGCACGGACACGGCGTACTACGACGGCGGAGGGGAGGAGTACTACCTGCTTATCCGGGCGGAAGATACGCGCTGGACTCTCGCGGCCCAGGTCCCGGCCGACTCCACCACTGAGCCCGGCGAGTAGCCCCTCGGCGTAGGATCTGGCGCGGATCCCGGAATCGACCTATTATTCCTTCAACGGAGGCATGCAGCAGAAGCGGCCGGTGCGGGGCAGATCGGCGGCGTCATGCCGTTCGGTTCCTTGCCACAGGAGGGTGCCCCCCACCGGCCGTCTCTCTTTTTCTCTTTCCTGCCCGGCACCGCGCGCGGATCGCCTTCGTCCGACCTCCGTCTCGAGCCCGCCGGGGGCCTCTTGCAACCCCGTCGGCGCCAGCGTCAATGAATAGGACAGCCCGCGGGCAAGGAAGGTTGCATTTCCCGGCGTCGGGTGTGGACCCGGGGCGGCGGCCCGGGAGACGGTGGGGAACAGGCTTCTAGAGTGAGGAGAGGCGCCGTCCGGATTCGAACCGGAGTAGGGGGCTTTGCAGGCCCCTGCCTAACCGCTCGGCCACGGCGCCCGTAGACGGATTCCCCGGCACAGGCGGGTCGCCCTGGAGCTCCTTGTCCTCCCTCGGCAGGCCCCCGCCTGCGACCCGCCGGAGCTCTTCAGCGACCCGTTCTAGCCTAGCGGCTTCCGTGTCGCGACGAAAGCCTCCTTTCGAGGAAGCGAGCCCGCTTGTAGCACCCGGAGCCCCTCCCCTATACTGCCGGATGATTCGCGCGCTTCGCCTGCTTCCGTGGCTCGCCCTCCTCCCCGGAACCCTCGTGGCACAGGGAGCCGCCCGGATCGACGACGGCCGCTTGCCCCGGCGGGGTCGGCTGTGGCTGGAAGTGCATCCCTCGTTCGAGAACTGGCGGGACCAGTTCGCGCGGAACAGTCCCGACCCGACCGTGTCGGACGGCGAGCGCGAACCGCTCTTCCGCGATCTCGACGGCCCGATCCTGGGTCGCATCTTCCCCTCCATCCAGGAAGAGTTGGTCCAGGAGCTCAACGCCGACGGTCCGGCGCTCGGTTTCGATCCCCTGTCCGTCGACGATGTCTCGGTCGGATCCCTGGAGTTCGGATCGCTGAACGTCCAGGCGCGTCGGCTCACCTTCCTGGCCCGGTTCGGGATCCTGAACCGCCTGAGCGTGGAGGTGGGCGCCCCCCTGGTGCTCACCGAGGTGGAGCCCCTCTTCGCCTTCGACTCCGCCGCCGCCACCGTGGCCCGGCTCTCCGAGGCACTGCCCGACGCCGATTCCTTCCTCGGCGGCTTCGGAGCCGCACGGAGCTCTCTCCAGGGGCTCATCGACGGAGGCACGCTGACGACCTCGGAGGAGGCGGCGGCCCGGGCGCTCCTCGGGGACGCGGGCGCTTTTCTGGCCGCCCTCGAGGCCCGCGTGGCCGGCGATCGGTTCTTTCCGCTCGGATCCAGCGCGGCCGGTACCCAGATCGCCGCCCACTTCGGCTCCCTGGCCGACGGCTTCGCGGCGTTCGGCATCCCCGTACCCGCCCTGGCTCTCCGGGAGGTCGCCTCCTCCCTCGCGCTCCGCTCCCTGTTCAGCGGGGATCCGCTCTTCGCGGTGATCCCCGGCGTGACGGAGAGGGGCTTCGACGTGGGAGAGGCGGACGCCGGCCTGCGGTTCGGGATCCTCGACACGTTTCGCGATACGACCGCCCGCCTTCGGCTACGGACGACGGTGGGCGCCCGGCTCCGTTTTCCGATCCGGGACGTGAACCGCCCCCCGTTTCTCGACCCGGCGGACTTCTTCGATCTACCGATCGGCGACGGGCAGACGGACGTGGAGCTCGGGGCGTACCAGGACGTCCAGCTGGGAGACTCCTTCCACCTGAACGCGACGGCGTTCCTCGGGCTGCAGCTTTCCGACGAGGTGATCCTCCGCGTCCATCCCCCCGACCGGCCGTTCGCGCTCCCCGAGACGCGGGCAGCCCTCCGGCGTGACCTGGGGGACTATGTGCAGGTGCGGATCGCTCCTCAGCTCATGCTCAACCGGACCCTCTCCGTCGGGCTGGAGTACGGCGTGTGGCACAAGGGAGAGGACCGGTTTCGACTGCTGGAGGGGGAGACGGCGGTTCCCGACGCCCGTCCGCTGGAGCTGGAGACGGCCGAGACGCGGCAGCGTTTCGGGGTGGGCGCCTTCTACCGAATCGGAAACCCCGGACGGGGCGAGAGGCCCGGGTCTCCTTGGCTGCTGGGCATTACGTACCGGACGGCCGTCTCGGGATCGGGCGGACAGACCCCTCGGTCGGGCCTCTTCACGGTGACCCTGCGGGCCGCCCCGTGAAGCGCTGACGAGCCCCCGGCAACTCCCGTGCGCGGCCCCCGGTACCTCAACAGGCTTCCAGGAGCTCCCGGGCATGTCGCCGAGACGTCTCGCTCTCCGGATCACCTCCCAGCATCCGGGCCATCTCCGTGACTCGCTCCGCCCCCTCGAGCCGACGGACCGAGGCGACGGTGCGCCCTTTCTCCTCGCCCTTGCGGACGGAGAAGTGGTGATCGGCACGGGCGGCGATCTGCGGGAGGTGTGTCACGACGAAGACCTGATGCCGTTCCGCGAGTCGCGCCAGCCGTTCCGCCACTCGGTGAGCGACCGTGCCGCCGATTCCCGCGTCGATCTCGTCGAAGACCAGGCACGGAACCTCATCCACCGCGGCGAGGGCCGTTTTCAGAGCCAGCATGAGCCGGCTCATCTCACCTCCGGAAGCGACGCGCCTGAGTGGCGCGGGCGGAAAGCCGGCGTTCAGGGTGACCCGGAACTCCACCCGCTCCGCCCCGCTCGGGCCCGGCGTCTCCAACGTCTGCAGCTCGACCTGGAATCGGCCCGCCGCCATTCCCAGCTCCGGAAGCAGCCGGGCCATCTCCGCCTCCAACCGGGCGGCGGCCCCGCGCCGCTCGGCCCCCAGCTCACCGGCCAGCTTCTCAAACCGCCGTCGGGCCGCTTCCGAAGCACCTTCCAGCTCCCGGAGCTCCAGGTCGGATCCCTCCATCCCCTCGATCTCCCGGCGCGCCTCCCGGCCGGCCGCGATCACCTCCTCGATCCCACCGCCGTACTTGCTCTTCAGGCGAAACAGGAGATCGAGCCGTGACTGGACGGCGTGCAGGCGGTCCGGGTCGTGCTCCACCTCGCTGCCGTACGCGCCCAGCCGCCGTCCCAGCTCCTCCACCCCCACCCGGGCCTCCTCCCACAACCGGTGGAGCTCCTCCGTCCGCGGATCGATCCGGGTGAGCTCCGCCAGCGGTCGGCGAAGCCGGCCCAGTCGCTCCACGAGCGAGTCTTCTCCCGCGTGCACCGCTTCATACAGGCCTCCGGAGAGGCTCACCAGCTCTTCCGCGTGCGCCAGCCGCCGCGCCTCCGACCGGAGCCGATCCTCCTCATCCTCCCGCAGTTCGGCCCGCTCGATCTCTTCCGCCTTGAAGCGCAGGTAGTCCGCCCGTTCCAGCACCTCCGCCGCGCGCCGCCGCACCGACTCCATGCGGGTACGAGTCTCCGTCCACTCCCGGTGGGCGTCCACGACCGCGGCGGCGAGCCCCGTCGCCCCGGCGTAGGCGTCGAGGATCCTCCGCTGGGCGGGCCGCCGCAGAAGCGACTGGTGCTCGTGCTGCCCGTGGAGTTCGACCAGCGCCGAGCCCAGCTCCCCGAGGAGCCCGGCGCTCGCCCGTGAACCGCCCACCCAGGCCCGATTCCTCCCCTCCCGCTGCAGCTCCCGGCGGAGGAGCAACCACGCATCTTCCGGTTCCAGCCCGAGCTCCCGGAGGCGGGCGGCGAGCCGCGGCCGGGCGCTCACGTCGAACGCCCCCTCCACGACCGCGCGACCTTCCGGCTCGCGCACGACCTGGGAGGAGGCCCGCTCCCCGAGGAGCACCGAGAGCGCCCCGACGATGATCGACTTCCCCGCCCCGGTCTCCCCGCTCAGCACGGTGAGCCCAGGGTTCAGCTCCAGCACGATCTCGTCGAGCACCGCGTAGTCGCGGATCCGAAGTTCCTTCAACACGGGGCGCTCCCCGGGGGCCTCCTCATCGCTCTCCCGGTGCCTCCTCCTCAGTCCGCCGGTCTCACGTCTCCCCACCGGAGCTTCCGGCGCAGCACGGAGAAGAAGCTGTATCCCGGTAGCCGCAGGAGCCGTACGGGGTGCTCGGAGCGGGAGACGGCGACGTGGTCCCCTGCCCCCAGCTCGATCCCCGACTGCCCATCCACCGTGAGGATCACTTCCTCTTCCTCGGACGCCACCTGGACCCGTAGTCGAGTGTTTCCCGGTAGCACGACCGGCCGTACGGCGAGCGTGTGGGGCGAGATCGGGGTCGCCACCAGCGCGTCCATCGTGGGGGTGAGGATCGGTCCGCCGGCCGAGAGGCTGTAGGCCGTGGAGCCGGTGGCCGTCGAAAGAATGATGCCGTCGGCGCTGTACTGCCCCACCTCCTCGTCGTCCGCCCACACCCGCAGCTTGATGAGCCGGGCGAAGCCGCTCTTGTGAATCACGGCATCGTTGATCGCGTAGAAAGACCCCTTCTCCTCCTCGGAGGCCGATTCGCGGTTCTCGGCAGCTCCCGGTGCCCGTTCGCCTGCGCTCCTGCGCTCCACGTTGACCCGCAGGGCCAGGCGCTGCTCCTCCTCGAACTCTCCGCGGGCCAGGCAGCCGAGGGCTCCCTCCAGCTCTTCGCGGGAGGCCATGGTGAGAAAACCCAGCCGGCCCAGGTTGCAACCCAGGACGGGAACCCCGCGGGGGCCGGCCAGTCGCGCGCCGCGGAGCAGGGTGCCGTCCCCTCCCAGGGTGAGGAGACAGTCGAGGGATCCCCAGCCCTCCTCCAGTCCACCCGCGTCGCCGGGGGCGAGCAGAGACACGCGGATCTCCCGGTCGAAGAGGAGATCGAAGCCCAGGGAGTCGGCGGCCGCCAGCAGCTCCACCACCAGCCTTGGGAGGCCCGGATACTCCACGTTGCCCAGCACCCCGATGCATCGCGACACGCGCCCTCTCCTTCTCCTCAGGACGTGCGATCCAACGCCAGTCCTAGCAGACCCTCGAGAAGCCCCGAGTCGGGCACCGCCCGCAGCGCCTCCCGGGCCTCCCGGGCCAGCGTCTGAACCCGGACCCGTGCCGCTTCCGTACCCAGGACGGCCGGTCCCGTCGCCGTCGCCGGGGGCACGTCCTCCCGTCTCCCCCCGGGGCCGCCGGGGCGGACCTCTCCCGTGTCGAGGAGGTCGTCCACCGTCTGGAAGGCGAGCCCGAGGCGGTCGCCGAACGTCCTCAGTCGGCGGAGGAGCGACGCGGGTGCCGCCGCCGTCACGCCGCCCATCACCGCCGAGGCGGCCATGAGCCCAGCGGTCTTTCCGCGGTGAATCTCCTCCAGTTCGGCGCAGCTCAGCCGTCTCCCTTCCGCCCTCAAGTCCCGGAGCTGTCCTCCCGCCATGCCGGCTCCCCCCGCCGCCACGGTCAGCGTGCGCGCGAGCCGCCGCACAGCCCGTTCCAGCAAACCGAGCCGCTCGCCGCCCACCCAGAGCGCCCGGATGGCCAACGGCAGGAGCGCCGCCCCCGCGAGCACGGCCGGTCCGACGCCGAAGCGCACGTGCAGGGCGGGACGGCCCCGACGGAGCGTATCATCATCCATACACGGGAGATCATCGTGGATGAGGGAGTAGGTGTGGACCAGCTCCACGCTGCACGCGAGGGTGGCGACTTCGGGATTCCGCCCACCCGCCGTACGGTAGGCGGCCGTGAAGAGCAGGGGGCGAAGGCGTTTCCCGGGCCCCAGCACGGCGTGCCGCAGCACATCGCCTACCTCGTCGGGAGCTCCGACGAGCTCGGCCTCGAGGAACGCCGCCAGGACCCGATCGATCTCTCGCCTCGACGCCTCCAGCTCCGTCCCGGCTCTCTCGGAGGCCTCCCCGCGCTTCGTCTCAGTCAGCATCGCCGGTCGATCCGGGATCCTCCCCTCGGCCACCCTCCGATGAACGGTCCTCGGCGGAGTCGTGGAACTCCACGGTCTGCAGCTCTCCGGCGGCGTTCTCGATCAATTCGTCGACCCGTCCCCTGGCGGCCGCCAGGAAGCGGTTCGCCGTCCGCAGATGGCCGACCCCCTCCTCGAACAGCGCCAGGGCTTCGTCCAGGCGAAGCTCGTCGCCTTCGAGCGCCGCGAGGATTCGCTCCAGCTCCCGCAGAGCGCCCTCGAAGCCGAGAGTCGTTTCAGCGCCCACCGGGACCCCCCTCGAGCCGCCTCTTCGCCAGCGTCCGACAGCGGACGACGCCGTCCACGATCCGGAGCCGGAAGGCGTCTTTCTCGGGGAAGTCGTCGAGCCGCCGGAGCACCTCACCCGCCTCCCCGAACGGGACGGCGTAGCCACGGCGCAGCGTGGCCAGGGGGCTGAGGGCCTGCAGGCGGTCGCCGGTCCGGCCGACCGCACCCGCGGCGCGCTCCAGCCGCGCCCGCACGCTCCACAGGAGCCGCTCTTCCGCCCGCCGGCTCCGTTCCTCGCCGCGCACCGTCCGTCTCCGGAGACTCTCCCCCAGCTCGGAGGCCATTCCCCTCACTCGCCGCCGGAGCTCGGTCCGATCCGGCACGGCGAGCTCGGCCGCCGCCGAGGGGGTCGGAGCACGACGATCCGCCACGAGGTCGACGATCGTCACATCCACCTCGTGGCCCACGGCCGAGATCACCGGGACGGGACTGCCCGCCACGCACCGGGCCACCTCCTCGTGGTTGAAGCACCACAGGTCCTCCACGGAGCCCCCGCCCCGGGTCAGGATGACCAGGTCGATGCCAGGATGCCGGCCGACGCGCCTCAGGGCCGCACAGATCTCCGGCACGGCCTCTTCCCCCTGCACCCGGCAGTCGCTCACCACCACGTGGGTCCACGGAGCGCGCCGCCGGATCACGGACAGCACGTCTCGCAGGGCGGCTCCGGTGCGCGACGTGACCACTCCCACGCGCGAGGGAAACGGCGGCAGGAGTCGCTTCCGGGCCGGGTCCAGGAGACCCTCGGCGTCCAGCTTCCGTCGCAGCCGCTCGAAGGCGAGGCGCCACAGGCCCTCGCCCTTCGCCTCCAGCCGGCGGACGATCAGCTGAAAGCGCCCGCGGGCCTCGTACAGGGAGACCTGTCCGAGCGCGTACACCTCCATCCCCTCCTCGGGCTCCGTCGGCAGACGGCGGGCGTCGCCCCGAAAGATCACGCAGTCCACTTGCGCCGTCTCATCCCGGAGGCTGAAGTACGAGTGGCCGGAGGCCGCCGTTCTCCAGGTGGCGATCTCGCCCACGACCCAGACGGCTCCGAAGCTCGCTTCCAGCAGCTCGCGGGCCGCCGCGTTCAGGACGGAGACCCGGAGGGCGGACTCGAGGGTGGCGCCCGCCCGACCCGCACGGACAGGCGGGCCCTCCTCGGCCGTCGGCTCCGGCCGGAAGAGAGGCATCTGCCCGGTGTTCACCAGCCGCTTCCGCTCGGGGCGCCGGCCCCCAGTCGTCGGGCCGCGGCCACCGTGTTCTGGAGAAGCATGGCGATCGTCATAGGCCCCACGCCGCCCGGGACCGGGGTGATCCAGGCCGCCCGCTCGGCCGCCTCTTCGAACGCCACGTCCCCCACCAGCCGGTACCCTTTTTCCGAGCCCTCGTCGGGGACCCGGTTCACCCCCACGTCGATGACCACGGCCCCTTCACGCACCATGTCGCCGCGGACGATCTCCGGTCGTCCCACCGCCACGATGAGCAGCTCCGCCTGACGCGAGATGTGGCCGAGATCGCGGGTCCGGCTATGCGCCACGGTCACCGTGGCGTTCGCCCACGCTTCCTTCTGAAGGAGGATCTGGGCCATCGGAAGGCCCACGATGTTCGAGCGGCCCACGATCACGGCGTGCCGCCCCGTCGGGTCGAAACCGATCCGCTTCAGGAGCTCCTGGATGCCCGCCGGCGTGGCCGGCCGAATCGCATCCGGATCGCCGCGCACCAGGCGGCCGATGTTCACCGGATGGAAGCCGTCCACGTCCTTATCCGGCCTGACGCGCTCCGTCACCGACGGCTCGTCCAGATGCCCCGGCAGCGGGAGCTGGACGAGGATGCCGTGGATCTCGGGGTCCTCGTTCAGGGCATCCAGCTCGCCGAGCAGCGTTTCGGCATCCACGCTCGCCGGCAGATGGACGTCCCGAGCCACGATCCCCGCCTCCTGACAGGCCCGCGTCTTCATCCGCACGTAGACGCCCGAGGCGGGGTCTTCCCCCACCAGCACGACGCCGAGCCCGGGCCGGATCCCCTCTCCCTCGAGCTTCGCTACCCGGCGGGCCACCTCGGCCCGCACCTCCGCGGCGATCGCCCGCCCGTCTATCAGCTTTGCGTGCATCCGCCCTCGTCGTCCCACCTCGCCACGCGCGAGACGGCCCACCCCGGCCCCGCGGAATCTCCGCCCGGGGACGCTCGTCGACGCCCGGCGCTTCCTTCCTACCTCGCGAAGTCGACCCGCCGCGTCTCCCGCACGACGACGACCTTGATCTGACCGGGATACTGGAGCTCGTTCTCGATCCGCCGAGCCGTCTCTTCTCCCAGCCGGGCCATCTCCTCGTCCGTCACGTGGTCCGGCTGGACCATGATGCGGATCTCCCGACCCGCCTGGATCGCGTACACCTTCTCCACTCCCTCGTACGAGCTGGCGATCTCCTCCAGCTTCTCGAGCCGCTTCACGTAGTGCTCGAACGATTCCCGGCGGGCCCCGGGGCGTGCTCCCGAGATGGCGTCCGCGGCCATCACGAGGAACGTCTCCGGGTAACGTGCCGGCTCATCCCCGTGGTGCGCCCGGATGGCGTTCAGCACCTCGTCCTTCTCCCCGAATCTCTTGCACAGCTCGTAGCCCAGCTCCACGTGGCTTCCTTCCTGCTCGTGGGTGAGGCCCTTGCCGATGTCGTGCAGGAGGCCCATCCGCTTGACGACCTGCGGGTCCAGATCCAGCTCGACCGCCATGTTCGCCGCGATGAGAGCGACCTCGCGCGCGTGCTGGAGCTGGTTCTGTCCGTAGCTCGTGCGGAACCGGAGGTGGCTCAGTGTCTCCTGAAGCTGCGGGTGCAGGTCGTGGATCCCCAGCTCGTACAGCACCTCTTCGGCCGCCTCCAGCATCGACCGGCGGACGTCCTCGCTGGCCTTCTCCACCATCTCCTCGATCCGCCCCGGATGGATGCGCCCATCCGCCACCAGGCGCTCCATGGCGAGCCGGGCCACTTCCCGGCGCACCGGATCGAAGCTGGACAGGATCACGGCCTCCGGCGTGTCATCCACCACGACATCCACGCCGGTCGCTGCTTCGAAGGAGCGGATGTTCCGGCCTTCCCGACCGATGATCCGGCCTTTCATGTCGTCGCTGGGCAGGGAGACGACGGAAACGGTCGTCTCCGAGGAGTGGTCTACGGCCAGCTTCTGGATCGCCATGCTGATGATCTTCTTCGCTCCCCGCTCCGCCTCCCGCCGCGCCTGCTCCTTGATCTCCCGGACCCTCTGGCGGGCCTCCGCCCTCGCCTCGTCCTCGATCTGCGCGATGAGCCGGGAACGGGCCTCCTCCCGGCTGAGTCCGGAGAGCGACTCCAGCCGCTCCTGGACCAGAGCCTCCCGCTGTTCCAGCTCCTCCGTCCGTCCGTTCAGGCTCTCCTTGAGCTCATCCAGCCGCTCCCGGCGCTCGTCGAGACGAGTCTGCCGTTCCTCCAGCAGGCCGAGCTTCCGATCCAACAGCTCCTCCCGCTCCCGCGCGCGGCTCTCGACCCTCTCGAGCTCTCCCCCCCGCCGCTCGGCTTCCGCGAGCCACTCCTCCCGAAGCTGCTGGGCCGCTGTCTGTCCTTCCTGCTCCGCGACACGCCGGATCTGCGAGGCCTCCTGTCGGGCCCGCTCGAGGAGTGTCCGGGCCTCGCCGTCCGCCGTTCCCAGACGTCGGCGCACCAGCGTTCGTTCGACGAGGACTCCGGCCAAGGCGCCGGCCGCGGCGGCGAGAATCGCGACCAGGATCCCGGTTGCAATCGTCATCGACCCCTCTCAATCATCTATCGGCGGCCCGCCGAATCCTGCCGGAGCGGCGGGGCGATGGGGGCTCGCCCAACAAGAAAGCCGGCGAACCGCAGGTCCGCCGGCTGCATGAACGGCCGAGGGGGAGAAAGGGCGTGCTCTACCCCTGGCGATTTATCTCTACAACGTCGATCTGTTTTCGCGTCGGCGGACGGTGCCCATCAGCTTCAACTTGTTCGCGCCTTCCCGCCGCCGCAAGGATTGTCGGGTGCGGCCGTCCGGCCCGCGCCGCCAGCCGCTCCGTCGGGATTCCTCGCCTTATGAGACAGATTCTCCGAGCTCCGCCTCCACGCGACGCACGAGGGCCGACAGGCGAGCCTCGATCTCGCTCTCCAGCGCTTCCCTCTCCTGGCGGATCCGAAAAAGCTCGTCGGTGATCTTCAGCGCCCCGAGGATGGCGGCCTTGTGCGGCTCCGAGACGTGGCCGCGGATGTGCGCCTCCTGGATCGCCTGGTCGACGTGCTCGGCGCAGCTTCGGGTATACCTCTCTCCAAGCTCCGTGCGCAGCACGTATTCCTCGCCGAAGACCGTGACGCGGACCGCCCGCGACTCCTTCTCTTCGCTCACAGCTCGTCCTCCACGACCCTCAACCGACTGCGAATCCTCTCCGCCCGTTCCCTCGCCTGCAGCAGCAGCTCCCGCAGGGCGCGGTTCTCCTCCGCAAGCTTCTCCAGACGACTCTCCACATCCTCCCCACCACCCGGCCGCGAGGGGGAAGCCTCCAACGCGGCCCGGAGCTTCTGGTGGGCGGTCTCCGCCTCTTCGGCCCGCTGCCGGGCATCCCCGTACGCCTCCAGCAGGCGCTCGACCGCCGCCTCCAGGCGCTCGAGGAGAACGGCCTCCGGCGGAGCGTCGCCGGCCAAAGCGTCAGCCGGCTCGGACCCGGGCATCGAACTCTTCCTCCAGCATGGAGATGATACGGCGCATGGCCTCCTCTACCTCTTCATCGGTCAGGGTTCGATCCGGGGCCCGGAAGCGAAAGGCCCACGCCAGGCTCCGCCGTGCGCTCTCGATCCCCTCGCCCGCGTAGAGGTCGAACAGGGAGAGGGAGTCGAGGATCCCGGCCGTCTCCTCCCGCATCCTGTCCTCGAGATCCGCGGCTCTCACCGTGTTCGGCACCGTCACGGCCAGGTCCCGCCGGACGGCCGGATACGGGGAGATGGCCAAGTGCTCCACGTGGCGGCCCAGAAGCACGGCATCCAGACGGAACTCGAGCGCCCACGTCGGCCCGGCCCAGGGCGGGGCGTCCACCGAGCCGTCCGCGACCCGTCCCGCGATCCCCACCCGCCGCCCGGCCTGCAGGATGCAGAATCCTTCCGCTCCCAGCCAGTCCCCGCCGAAGGCAGGCTCCGGAGTCCGCCCTCCCATCGGCTCCACCGTCCCTCCGCACAGCCGGGTGGCCACTTCGCTCGCGAGCCCCTTCAGGTCCCAGATGTCCAGCTCGCCCGGGTCTCGCTCCCAGTGGAGGGGGCGCCGGAGCCCCGTGGCGAGCGCCCCCACGCGCAGCTCCTCGGGGAACCTCTCCAGCCCCGCCTTCCCCTCCGCCCGCGAGAACGCCGTGCCGATCTCGTACAGGCGCACATCTCTGCGTCCTCGGGCCCAGTTGTGCTCCAGCCACCGGAGAAGCACCGGGACGATCCCGGCCCGGAGGTAGCCCTCGGCCGCCGACAGCGGATTCAGCAGCTGGACCTCCGCCGTGCCACCCGGCTGCTCGCGCGGGACGAAGCTGGAACTCCGGGCCTCGAGAAACCCCCGGCCGGCGAAGAGCCTCCGCACGCGCGCACTCCGCTCCCAGGCCGGATCGTCTGGCACGCTGCTGGGCCGGAATCTCCTCGGCTCTTCGGGAAACCGATCGTAGCCCACCCGCCGGGCGACCTCCTCGATCAGGTCGATCTCCGCCGTCACGTCGCGGCGCCAGCCCGGCACGCCGACCGAGAGCCTTCCCCGGTCTGCCGCCAGCCGAAAGCCGATCGGCTCGAGGAGGGCTCTCAGCTCCTTCTCCTCCGGTTCGATGCCCAGCAGCTGCCGGATCCGGTGGCGCCGTAGACGGACGACCGTCGGATCCGGTCGCCGGCCGACCCGGGCCGCCTCCTCCTCCGCCTCCCCGCCGGCCGTGGCCAGGATGAGCTCCACGCAGCGAACGAGGGCCCGCTCCTGGCCCCGCTCGTCCACGCCGCGCTCGAACCGGAAAGAGGCGTCGGTGGAAAGCCCCGCCTCACGGGCGGAGTGGCGAACGTGGAGGGGAGGAAACGCCGCGCACTCCAGCAGGATCTCCGTCGTGCCCTCCGTCACCTCGCTCTCTTCGCCCCCCATCACGCCGGCGATCGCCACGGCGCCTTCGCGATCCGCGATCGCCGTCGCGGCGGGCGGCAGGACCCGCAGCTCACCGTCCAGGGTCCGGAGCCGCTCCCCCGCCTCGGCCGGCCGGACCCGAATCTCCGGTCCCCGCAGCTTCCCCAGATCGAAGGCGTGGAGGGGTTGGTTCGATTCCAGCAGAACGTAGTTCGTGGCATCGACCACGTTGTTCACCGGACGCAGTCCGAGCGCCCGAAGCCTGCCGGCCAACCAGGCGGGAGACGGACCTACTCTCACCCCGCGCACCAGGGCCGCCAGGTACCGCGAGCACCGTTCCTCCGCCTCGATCCGGATGCGGACGCCGGCCGCCGTGACCTCGGTCTCCCCATCCTTCCATGCCGGCTCCCACTCCGCTCCGAACCGGCGCAGCACGAGGTCGGCCTCGCCCCCCGGCGCCAGCTCGCGGGCCACTCCCACGTGACAGGCCAGATCCACCCGGTTCGGGGTGAGGTCCACCGCCAACAGGGCGTCGGGCAGCCCCAGCCCCTCGGCCAGCGGCTCTCCGGGTGACAGATCGGGGGGCAGCTGCATGATGCCGCCCTTGTCCCGCCCGAGGCCCAGCTCGTGCTCCGAGCAGAGCATGCCGTGGCTCATGACTCCGCGAATCTCGCGGCTCTCGATCCGCAACCCTCCGGGAAGCCGGCCCCCCGGCGGAACGTACGGGTACCGGGCCCCCTGGAGGACGACCGGCGCGCCGCACACCAGCTGCACGGGCTCGCCGCCGGCCTCCACCCGGCAGAAGAGGAGCCGGTCCGCGTTCGGGTGTGGCACGACCTCCAGGACCCGGGCCACGACGATCTCCTCCAGCCGTTCGCCCGTGCGGACGACTCCGTCCACCGGGACGGCCTGCATGCTCAGCCGGTCCGCCAGCTCCTCCGGCGTCTCCTGCAGGTCCGGCACGAGCTCGCGCAGCCAGTTCACCGAGATGTGCATGAAGCCGGATTCAGCCGACCTTCGAAGCGCCACCCGGCCGCGGCCGGGCGGCCGAACGCGGACGCCTCAAGCGAACTGCTCCAGAAAGCGGACATCCCCTTCGTAGAGGAGTCGGATGTCGGGGATCCGATGCCGCAGCATCGCGATCCGGGCCGGGCCCATGCCGAACGCGTAGCCCGTGTACCGCTCGGCGTCGTACCCCACCGCCTCGAACACGGCGGGGTTCACCATCCCGGAGCCCATGATCTCGATCCACCCCGTGTTCTTGCACGTGGGGCAGCCCGAGCCCTCGCACAGGCTGCAGGTCACGTCCACCTCCGCCGAAGGTTCGGTGAACGGAAAGTAGGAGGGTCGAAAGCGGGTGCGGACCGCCTCGCCGAAGAAACGGTGAACGAAGTACTCGAGAGCGGACCGGAACTCGATGAAGTCGATCCCCTCGTCCACGGCCAGCCCCTCGATCTGCTCGAAGGCGGGCGCGTGGGAGGCATCGAACGGGTCGCGCCGGAACGCCATGCCGGGCACGACGACGCGCACCGGGGGCTCGTGGCGCTCCATCGTGCGCGCCTGCACGGGAGAGGTGTGACTGCGCAGCACGACGTCGTCGTCCAGATAGAACGTGTCCCACATGTCGGCCGCCGGATGATCGACCGGGATGTTGAGCGCCTCGAAGTTGTACCATACCGACTCCACCTCCGGCCCCCGGACCCTGGTGAACCCCAGCTCGCGGAAGATGTCACAGATCTCGTCGATCACCTGGGTCACGGGATGGATGCCGCCGGTCCAAGAATGCCGGCCCGGAAGAGTGAGGTCGACCGCCTCGTCCTCTCCCTCGCGCGCCTCCGCCCGCAGCTCCTCGAGGCGCTCGGCATGGGCGCCGATGAGCTCGCGCTTCACCTGGTTGGCCCGCTTCCCCACGGCGGGACGCTCCTCGGGAGAGACGGAGCCGATTCGCTCCATCACCTCGGCCAGCGCCCCGCTCCGACCGAGGTACTCGATCCGGGCGGCCTCCAGCGCCGCCTCGGTCGGGGCTGCCCGGAGAGCGGCCGATCCCCCCCGCCCGATCTCCTCCAAACGATCGAGCAGCGAGGTGCCGTCCTCCGTCACGGCGTGTGCTCTTTGGCCAGCTGCACGAGCTCGGCGAACGCCTCCGGCTGCCGCACCGCCAGGTCCGCGAGCATCTTTCTGTTCAGCTCTACCCCCGCTCCCTTCAGGCCGCTGACGAAGCGGGAGTAGGAGAGGCCGTTCTGGCGGGCTGCCGCGTTGATCCGAGCGATCCACAGACGCCGAAAGTCCCTCTTCTTGCGGCGCCGATCCCGGTAGGCGTAGCTCCAGCCTCTCTCCACGGCGTTCCTGGCCGGGCGATACAGCTTGGACCGGCCGCCGAAGTATCCGTGCGACTCCTTCAGAATCTTCTTCTTGCGCTTGTTGCGCGCGACGCTGCTCTTCACACGCGCCATGACCACACCTCCATCCTGGATCGCCGGCGACGCCCTCGCCGCCCGGCCTCATCCGTCCGGCGCCTCGGCCGCCGCACGGGACTCAACCGTTACCGGCCAGGAGCCGCTTGATCCGTTTCTCGTCAGCCTTCGAGACCAGACCATGCTGCCGCAGCCGCCGCTTCCGCTTCCTGGACTTCTTCGTCAGGATGTGACTCTTGTAGGCTTTCTGACGCCTGAGCTTGCCCCCGGCCGTCTTCCGGAACCGCTTGGCCGCGGACCTGTTCGTCTTCATCTTCGCCACGCTCTTCTCCTCTCGCTCCCGCCCGTGCGTCCCCGCGGCTTCGGCTTCAGCTCTTCCTCGGGGCCATCAGAAGGGTCATCGTGCGCCCCTCATGAGAGATGCCCGTCTCCACCCCGGCCACGTCCTGGAGCTGTTCCACCACCCGCGCGAGCACCCGTTCCCCGAGCTCCGGGTGGGTCACCTCCCTCCCCCGGAACATCAGGGTGAACTTCACCTTGTCGCCTTCTTCCAGGAACCGGCGCGCGTGACGGAGCTTGAAGTCGAAGTCGTGCTCCTCGATCTTCGGGCGCATCTTCACTTCCTTCACCTGGATCAGGTGTTGCTTCTTCTTGGCCTCCCGGGCCTTGCGCGCCTGCTCGTACTTGAACTTCCCGTAGTCCATGAGGCGACAGACCGGAGGTCGTGCGTTGGGAGCAACTTCCACGAGATCCATGCCCCGTTCCCTCGCCAGGGAGCGCGCCTCCTCGGTGGGCAGGATTCCGACCTGTTCCCCCGCCTCATCGATCAGCCGGACCGGGCTGATCCGAATGCGATCGTTGACTCTGAGCTCGTCCTGGGTCACATCACCTCACTCGGGCTGTGGGGGACGGGCTCCGCGCCGTGCAGCCCTCCATCGACCGGAGCGCAAAGAAAACCCGGCTCGGCGAACCCGGCCGGGTGACGTTGGCCGCCCGCGCATGCAACCGACGCGCGCGCCCTCCGCAGAACCCGGAAGCAACGCCGGCCGCAGCCGGCACGCCGACAGGTGGGAGCCGAGACCCCGTCGAGGGCTACAGCGGGCCGCGGGGCAAGCGCCGCAGGCTCACGCCCCCGCCGGCGCCATAGCGCGATGTCGACAGACGTCCAAGACTCCACTTGGCCTTCATTTGTGGGCGCGAAGTTAGACGCGATCTCATGCCGTGTCAACGTTCCGCCGGCCTGCCGGATCGCGAAACGACGGGGGCGTGGGTCGCTTCAGTCGCCCGGCCGCTCGCCCGTTCCCGGAAACGGAGCCAGGGCCCGGGAGGCCACCTCCTCCCGGACGCGGACGAGGAAGGCGTCCAGCGGCGAGACGACCTGTTTCTCCTCGGCTCCCCGGGCCCGCACGGCCACCGTCCCCTCCTTCACCTCGCGGTCGCCGAGGACCACCAGGTACGGGACCTTCTGCATCTCCCCGTCGCGAATCCGGTACGCCAGCGTATCGGAGCGCGCATCCAGCTCCGCCCGGAGGCCCGCCGCCCGCAGCCGTCGGACGATCTCGGCGGCGGGCTCCGCGTGGGCCTCTCCGATCGGCAGGACCCGCACCTGCTCGGGCGACAGCCACGTCGGAAAGGCGCCCGCGAAGTGCTCGATCAGGAACCCGGTGAAGCGCTCCAGCGTCCCGAAGATCGCCCGGTGGATCATGACGGGACGATGCGGCCGGTTGTCCGACCCGATGTACTGGAGCTGGAACCGTTCCGGGAGGTTGAAGTCGAGCTGGATCGTGGCTCCCTGCCATTCGCGCTGAATCGCGTCCCGGAACTTGATGTCGATCTTGGGGCCGTAAAAGGCGCCTCCCCCGAGATCCTCCCCGTACTCCACGCCCGAGCGGTCCAGGGACTGGCGCAGCGCCGCCTCGGCACGATCCCACACCTCGTCCGAGCCGATGCGCTTCGCCGGTCGTGTGGCCAGGTCCAGCCGGTAGTCGAGACCCAGGGTCCGCATCACCTCCTCGACCAGCTCCAGGCAGGTGAAGATCTCCCCCTCCACCTGCCCGGGAGTGCAGAAGATGTGGCCGTCGTCCATCGTGAGCATCCGTACGCGCAGCAGCCCGTGCAGCGTGCCGGAGCGTTCGTACCGGTACACGTTGGCGATCTCCGAGAGTCGCAGCGGGAGATCCCGATAGCTCCTCTGCCGCGCCGCGTAGATCACGGTGTGGCCCGGGCAGTTCATCGGCTTGACCCGATAGGCCTCTCCCTCTCCCTCGCCCTCCATGCTCGGGTACATGTTCTCGGCATACGCCTGCAGGTGGCCGGAGCGCCGGAACAGGGCCTCGCTCGTCACGTGCGGCGTGTACACGAACTCGTAGCCCCGCGCCTCCAGCAGCCCCTCGATCCACCGGCGGAGCTCGAGCTGGATTCGAGCCCCGCGGGGGTGCCAGCAGACGAGGCCCGGACCGATCTCCTCCTGGAAGCTGAACAGATCCAGCTCCTGGCCGAGACGGCGATGGTCCCGCTTCCGCGCTTCCTCCAGCCTCCGAAGGTGCTCGCGAAGCGCGCTCTCCGTGTAGAACGCCGTGCCGTAGATGCGTTGCAGCATCCGCCGGGTCTCATCGCCCCGCCAGTAGGCTCCCGCGGCGCTCAACAGCTTGAAATGCCGTACCTCGGCGGTATCGGGAACGTGGGGACCGCGGCACAGATCCAGGAACGGCCCATCCCGATACACGGAGATCACCTCGTCCGGCGGAATCTCCTCGAGGCGCTCCAGCTTCAGCGGGTCGTCGTCGAAGAGCTCCTCCGCTTCCGAGCGCTCCACCTCGCGGCGCTCGAAGGGATGCGCCGCCTCGGCGACCTGCCGCATGCGCGACTCGATCTCCGCCAGCTCCTCGGGAGTGAACGGCTCCGGCACATCGAAGTCGTAGTAGAACCCGTCGGTGATCGGAGGACCGAAACCGATCCCCGCCTCCGGGTGCAGCTGTCGCACGGCCGTCGCCAGGACGTGCGCGGTGGAGTGACGGAGAACCCAGAGGGCGTCCGGGTCGTCGTCCCGGCGGGTGACCACCCTCACCGAGGACCCGTGGGGCACGGGTCGCCCGAGGTCTCGAAGCTCGCCGTCCACGTTCACGGCCACGGCCCCGCGCACCAGACCCTGCCCGATCGCCGCTGCCACGTCGGCGCCCGTGGCGCCCGCCGGCAGCCGAAGCTCCCCGCCGTCCGGAAGCCGCACGAGGATCTCATCATCCTCTCCCGGGAGGAGCTGTCCGCCGGCGGCATCGGCCGTCTCCGGCGGGGTCTGCCCGTCCACCCTTTCTTCCCTCACTCGCCCGACTCCTCGTTCACCCGCCCCTCCTCGCCACCCATCTCCTCCGGCGCTCGGAGGACCCCGTACCGGAGCACGGTTCCCCGCGCGTCGGTGATCACCCACACGCGCCCGCCGACCAGGGCATCGAAGCGCAGGGGCACGACGCCGAGCCGGATGCTCCGGCCGGTCTCCTCCGCCAGCCGGAAGCCCTGCTCGTCGCGGAGCAGCGTCCCCAGGTACGGTCGTTCCCCGTCCACCGACAAGATCTCGTACCAGGAGACGCGCAGCTCGGGCCCGAACGGGCCCTCGCCCGATCCCTCCCCGCTCACCCGCACGGTCGCCCCCGCCAGCCGAGTGATCTCCCGCTTGAGAGCGCCGGTGACCCCGACCGCTCCTTCCTCCCGCTGGATGATCGTCCGGGTGAACGGGGTGCTCCCCACCTGGCGCACGATCCCGGCCACCGTGTCCGGGCCGGGGATGCCCACCGACCCGGGCGGGCCGCTGTGCGGGGGAGCTTCTCTGGCGCACCCGGACAGGAGGACGAGGCCCGCCGAGGCGAACAAGGTCCTCACCGACGGCGGCCGGGCCGCGATCACCGAGCCTGCTCCCCGGCCGACTTCCGGGCGGCGCCCGGAGCGTCCGCCCCGCCTCCCGAGCGGACCACGGTCAGCTGCGGGGGAGGAGAGCCGAGGGGAGCACCCCCGGGACCGGTCACCTCCAGGAACAGCTCCGGCGTCGGCCCCGGGCCGCGCACGATGAAGATCTTTTCCGTGGAGGCGTTCAGTCCGAACTCCACCGCCTCGTTCGTCCCATCGCTCATCGTGATGACCCTCGCGTCCAGCGGATCCGGCTCGGCGAACGGGTTCGTACCCGGGAACGGCACGGTTCGCTCCTCGTTCAGGTCACGGAAGATGTCGGGCAGATTCCAGCTCAGGAGCTGCGTCTCGACGGGGAACTCCGCTCCCTCTCCGCCCCCATCGTCCGCGGCCGCCCCGCCGGGTTCCCGGCTGTCCAGCGTCGGCATGATGGCGAAGTCGGCCAGCAGGTCCTCCCAGGAGCGGAACGTTCCGGTCACCGCTCGCAGGGCGCTCTCCACGTTGCCGATCCCCGTCCGGTGCACGGCCCCGCCGCGGGAGAGCTCCCGAAAGAGAAGCTCCTCCCCGGCTTCCGGGAGCCCTCCGCCCGGCCCGGGCGCGAACTGGTCGGCGATCCAGCGGAGAAAGCTCCACCCGAAACCCCGCATCGCCAGCGAGGCCGGGCCGCTCGGGTCCGCCGTCGCCAGGGCGGGCGTGCCCGGGGGGTCCAGGTAGTAGCGCCGAAGCCGGCTGAAGTTCGCGAGCTGATACGTGCGAAAGGCGTCCAGGGAGGCGGCGTCGGTCACCGCTTCGCTGAGTCGCAGGTCGCCGCGCACGCTCAGCCCCGCGGCCCGGATCCCCACCACCTCCTCCGCGGTATGGGCGAACCCCTCGCTGAGCCAGGTCTCCTCCAGGTTGTCGAACGTGCCCCGGCCGAGGATCGTCCGTTGCTCGGCGGTAAGCAGGTGCTGGAGCTCGTGCGCCACCACCCGTGGGGCGCTCGCCAGAGCCAGCTCCACGGAGACCGGGCTCGAGAAGCGTCCGCCCGGATCCGGGGCCATCAGGTAGAGAAGCTCCGCCTCGTTGCTGGCCGGGCACGTGCCGGTGCCCGGGTCCCCGAACCCGTCCCCTTCCGCCCGGCCGCTCTCCGCCAGGTCCACCGGATTGAAGAACCCCTCCACCCGGGTCGAGCTCGCCCGCGGCGTGAGCTCGTTCACGGCCTCGGTGAACAGCGCGATGATCCGCCCGTTGCCGTCGATGTCCGCCGGCGAGCCGAAGTACGCGCTGTCCACCGGGAAGACGATGCCATCCAGGACCGTCAGGAGCTCGGCGAACTCCGCGTCCGTCAGCGGCCCCGCCACGTCCAAGTCCTCGGCCAGGATGAAGCGGTCACCCACCGCCCGAACGATGCCCTCGGCCACCCGGCTCGTGTCCTGGCAGTCGACGGAGAAGTCGGGCTGCACGGAGAGGAAGAAGCGGAGCCGCTCGCCGACGGCGGGCGGAACAGCCCCGAGGCTGGCGAGCGGGACCGCGGGCCTGTGAGCGCTGGGCGAACCGGCGGGGCGGGCCCGCGCTCGCTTCAGCGCCTCCCGCATCGCCTCCCGCAGGCGGAGCTCGAATCGATCCGCTGCTTCTCTCGGACCGCTCCCGTGCCTCCGGACCCCTGCCGCCTCCGACCGACCGGCCGAAGCGGCCGTTCCCGCGGCCCGCGCCTGCGCCCCTCGGGCCCTCAGCCGGTAGGAGGCCGATCCGGAGCGGCCCGGCCAGGAGACCGCCATGCGGTACTCCGCCCCACCCGGCTCCGCCTCCAGCTTGAAGGAGCGCAGAACGGTCGTGTCCCGCAGGACGACCCGCTCCCCGGGTGCCAGCCGGAGAGTCAGTCGAGGAGGCACCTCGTCGGGCGGCGGCCCCGGAGGGCCGTCGTCGTCGCATGCCGTGGCGACGAGACCCAGCAGAAGGAGGCCGACGCCGACCGCCGTTCCGATCCTCTTCGAGCTCACGCGCGCAAATGGGCCGCGGGCCCCGGTCCCGCGCAAGGGCCGAAGCGCCGGCCGCCGGCAACGGACGGTGACCGGGCGGTGGCAGAGGCGCTCGGAGGGGCGATCCGAAAGGCGGTCGCAGGGTGGGTCGCGAACCGAGGCGAGAGCGCCCTCGGATCACGGCAGGCAGCCGTGCGGGGCCTACTGGGAGCGGACGATCGTGACCTGCGCCCCGGCGCCGGGCGAGAGCTGGCCTCCGGTCGGGTTCGTGAGCTCCACCACGATGTCCGGCGGGCTCGCGCCCCGAAGGAGGAAGTACTTCTGAGCCCCTCCTCGAAGGCTGAAGCTCACCGTCTCGTTCGTGCTCGCGGAGAGGAGGACCATGCGCTCGCTCAGCGGATACTCCTCGGTCACCGGGCTCCCCCCGGGCCCGGGCGGAGAGAAATCGATCTGCGTCTCGTCGTGCAGGTCGAGGAAGACGGAGCGCAGGAACCAGGTCGGGAGCTGCGTCGCGGCCGGCAGGGACGGAGGGCCGTGGTCGTCCAGCCCCGGCATGGAGGCGAACTCGGCGAGCAGGTCCGGCCACGTCCGGCTCACCCCGACCGCGTTCAGGGCGTTGAGGATGTTCTGCACCCCGATGAGGTTGTTCCCCGGCCCGCCCCGCGTCAGCTCCCGGAAGAACGCCTCCTCCCCGCTTCCGGGCAGAATCCCCGGAGGACCGGCGGGCGCGAACTGGTCCGCCAGCCAGCGCAGCAGGATCCACGCCCAGCCCCGCATCTTCAGCGACTCGTCCAGCGACGGGTTCGTGGTGGCCAGCGTCTGGGTGCTCTCCGGCGAGCGGAAGAACTCGTTCAGGCGGAGGAAGTTCTGGAGGTGGAAGGAGACGAACTCCTCGAACGTCTGGCCGTCGACCACGAGCTGGGCCAGGGTGAGGTTCGCCCGGGTCCCGCTGCCCATCACGTTGTGGCCCGAGACCTCCTCGGCGATGTGGGCCATCCCCTCGTTCAGCCACACCTCCTCCAGCGCCGGGCTCAAGCCGTTCCCCAGGATGAAGCGCTGCTCCGCCTCGATCAGGTGCTGGAACTCGTGCGAGACGACGCTGCGAGCGTTCCGCTGGGCCGCCGTCAGGTCGAAGGGAGGGCCGAAGTTCCCGTCGGCGTCCGGGGCCCGCAGGTAGAGGAGCTCCGCCTCGTTGCTCGCCGGACAGCCGCCCTGCTCCGGCGGGAGGCTGGGGTCGATGAGGTCGCCGCTGAAGAAGAAGCCGCCGATCGCCCCCCCGCCCCCCATCGGGGTCAGCTTGTTCACCTCGGCGGTGAACAGCACGAGGGCTCGCTCGTTCCCGTCGATGTCGGCCGGGGAGCCGAAGTACGCGCTGTCCACCGGGAAGACCTTGCCGTCCAGCTCCGGGATGAGGTCCGGGTAGAAGTTCGCCGGCACCCCGGCCCGCGAGGCCGTGTCCTCCACCAGGACGAAGCGCTGCCCCACGGCGCGGACGACCCCGACGACCCGGATGCTCGTGTCGAGGCAGTTCACCAGGCTGAGGGTCTGGACGGCCATCTTGAAGCGCAGCGTGTCTCCCACCGCCGGAACGGCCAGCCCGGCGCCGACCGAGAGCTGCGCACCCGGACCGACCGCCCGGCGTCCGCCCCGCGCGAGGGGAAGGCCGAGCCGCCCCAGCTCCCGCCGCACGGCCTCCTTCAGCCGGAGCTCGGCGATCGAGGCATCGAGCAGCCGTCGTCGGTCCGCCGAGGCCTGGAAGCTGGGCCGGGGCGACGGGCCGCTCTTCGTCACGTCGCCCGAGGCGCCGGCCGCGGGAAGCACGCGGAGCCGCATCGCCGTGCTCGCGTTCACCTGGCTGGCGGACGAGACGGCGACCACGTACTCCCGCTGCCCGCTGGCCCCGTCGAGCTGGAACGCCCGGACCTGGGCCCCATCCTGGAGAATCCGCATCTCCCCCAGCGCCAGGTCCAGGATGACCGCCGGACCCGGCGGGGGAGGAGGGGGAGGAGGAGGAGGAGGAGGGGGTGGAGGCGGCGGAGGCGGGGTCGGCCCGTCGCCTCCGCAGGCGGCCATCCCCACGAGGAGCAGGAGACCGGCGGGCAGGCTCACTCCCCGCCATCGGTCCCGCCTCCGCATCCTTCCTGCCTCCTTGCCCGTCTGTCTACCGATCACGGTCTCTCCCCCCTGGCGATCGCCGAACAGCTCCAGCGACCCGCTCCGGTCACGCCGGTGGACTCGCGCGGGCCGGATCAGTGCGGTTGCGGTCGTCCGAAAAAACCCCCGGCCGCCGCCGGAGGTTCCAGGCGTCGGCCCGCGTTTCCGCAAGAACGACGCCTCCGCCCCTCTCGGCGACCCCTGCCGCGACACGAAAAGAGCCCGGCCTGGCGACCGGGCTCTTTCCCTCCGCGCGGAGAGCGGACGGGATCAGTACATGCCGCCCATGCCGCCCGGCGGCATCGCCTCCTTCTCCTCCTCCGGCCGCTCCACCACGACGCACTCCGTGGTGAGCAGGAGGCCCGCGATCGACGCGGCGTTCTGCAAGGCCGTGCGGGTCACCTTGGTGGGATCGATGACCCCCGCCTTCACGAGATCCTCGTACTCGTCGGTGGCGGCGTTGTACCCCCACGCCAGCTCGCCCTTCATCCGGATGTGCTCCACGACGATGGAGCCTTCCGCTCCCGCGTTCTGCGCGATGAGCCGCACGGGCTCCTCCAGGGCGCGGCGCACGATGTTCACCCCGATCGCCTCGTCCGCGTCCTTCTTGACGCCCAGCGCGCGCAGGTCCTCCAGGACCTTCTGGCTCCACAGGAGGGCCACCCCGCCACCCGGGACGATTCCCTCCTCGACGGCCGCGCGAGTGGCGTGCAGCGCATCCTCGACGCGGGCCTTCTTCTCCTTCATCTCCGTCTCCGTGGCGGCGCCCACGTTGATCACCGCCACGCCGCCGGAGAGCTTCGCCAGCCGCTCCTGCAGCTTCTCCCGATCGTAGTCCGAGGTGGACTTGTCGATCGCGACCCGGATCTCGTTGATCCGGCCCTGGATCTTGTCGGACTCCCCGGCTCCGTCGACGATCGTGGTCGTGTCCTTGTCGATCACCACCCGCTTCGCCTGGCCGAGGTCGCTGACGACCGCGTTCTCCAGCTTGAAGCCGAGCTCCTCGCTGATCACCTGTCCTCCGGTGAGGATCGCGACGTCCTGGAGCATCTGCTTCCGCCGATCGCCGAACCCGGGCGCCTTCACGGCGCTCACCTTGAGGGTGCCGCGAAGCTTGTTCACGACCAGGGTGGCCAACGCCTCGCCCTCCACGTCCTCGGCGATGATGAGCATCGGCTTGCCCATCTGGGCCACCTTCTCCAGGATCGGCAGGAGATCCTTCATGGAGGAGATCTTCTTGTCGTGGATGAGGATCAGCGGCTCCTCGAGGACCGCCTCCATCTTGTCCGGATCCGTCACGAAGTAGGGCGACAGGTATCCCCGGTCGAACTGCATCCCATCGACCGTCTCCAGGGTCGTCTCGAGCCCCTTCGCCTCCTCCACCGTGATCACCCCGTCCTTGCCCACCTTCTCCATCGCGTCGGCGATAAGATCCCCGATCTCCGGGTCGTTGTTCGCCGAGATGGAGGCGACCTGGGCGATCTCCTTCTTGCCCGACGTCTCCACCGAGATCTCGGCCAGGTTGGCGACGATACGCTCGACGGCGGCGTCGACGCCCCGCTTGAGGGCCATCGGGTTCACGCCCGCCGTGACGCTCTTCAGGCCCTCCCAGAAGATGGACTGGGCAAGCACCGTGGCCGTCGTGGTCCCGTCGCCCGCCGCGTCCGACGTCTTGGTGGCCACCTCTTTGACCATCTTGGCGCCCAGGTCCTCGACCGGGTCCACCAGCTCCACCTCCTTGGCGACGGTGACCCCGTCCTTCGTGATCGTGGGGCTGCCGAACTTCTTCTCGAGGACGACGTTCCGACCCTTCGGGCCGAGCGTCACCTTGACCGCGGCGGCCAGCTTGTCCACCCCGATCTTGAGGCGCTCCCGCGCCGACGTGTTGAATTCCAGATCCTTCGCCATCGTCTCGCTCCTCGTTCTTTATGTGCGGCCGGGCGGCCTCCGCCGCGACTCCGACCGCCGCGCTTACCTCCGTGGCGCGAACTCCTCTTCGCGCCGCTCCTCAGCTGAGGACGGCCAAGACATCGCTCTCCTTGATGATCAGGAGCTCCTGGTCGTCCACCGTCACCTCCGTCCCGGAGTACTTGCCGTACAGCACCCGGTCGCCCTCCTCGAGCTCCACCGGCACCCGCTCACCGTCATCCGAGAGCCGGCCCGGCCCGACGGCGACCACGGTGCCCTGCTGCGGCTTCTCCTTCGCGGTGTCGGGGATGTACAGACCGCCGCGCATCTCCTCCGTCTCCTCGAGGGGGTGCACGACCACCCGGTCGGCGAGTGGACGGATCTTCACCTTCGTCTTGGAAGCCGTGGCCATCTTGCGCTTCCTCCTTCTGCGTGTGGTTGACTGAAAAGGACCGTTGAACCGACCAACGTTAGCACTCTTTATCAGCGAGTGCTAAACCTGGCCCAATATGCGAAGGGCAGAAGGCGCGCGCAACTCCCTCGCGGCCCGCCGGGAGCCGGGGCCTGAAACCCGTCCCGCCGGATCCCCGTAGGAGCACACGGACGCCCGAGCGGCGGGTTTCTCCGCCGAGGACGGCACGCGCGGGTGGCCTCGGAGCTTCCGGGAATGTAGAGTGGCTCGGAAGAGGAACGACAAACGCGGAGGAGGCGGAGATGGTTCGCTCCTTACTCATCCTCTTGGCGGTAGGTGTAGCCGGCATGGCGGCGGTGGGAATCGTGTTCTCGCTCGTCATCCCGCTGGCTGCCCTGGCGATCAAGATCCTGCTGGTGGCCCTGGTGGGCTACCTGATCCTGCGACTCGTCCGGCCCGACGTGGCGGACCGGATCAAGTCGAAGATGCAGAAGAGCTGACGGGGACGGGCTCCGGCCTTCCGGGTCGGACGCCCCGTCCTCTCCGGGGCGGCTTCCTTCTCAGCCCGAGGCCTCGGGGAGCACCTCGGTCGCGGGGCGGCCCGCGGCTCCGAACAGGTGACGCTCGGCGGCCGCCAGCCCCTTCAGGGTGAGGAGAGGGTCCACCTTCTCCACCGACCGGCAGTGCGGACCCAACCGCTCCGACAGCCCCCCCGTCGCCACCACCAGGGGATCCCGGGGTCCCCATTCCTCCGCGATGCGGGCGACGATGCCGTCGATCGCATCCACCACGGAGTAGAAGACTCCCGAGTCCAGGCAGTCCACGGTGCGACGGCCGATCACCCGCCGCGGGGCCCGAATCTCCACTCGGGGCAGGTGAGTGGCTACCGTCGCCAGGTGCTCGATCCCAGAGCGGGGGCCCGGCGCGATGACCCCGCCCAGGAAGGCTCCGTCCGCGCTGATGCAGTCGAACGTGGTCGCCGTGCCGAGGTCCACCACGATCGTGTCACGCCCGTAGAGCTCGGCGGCCGCCAGCGTGTTCATGATCCGATCCGCGCCGACCCCCGGGGGATCCTCCACCTCCAGCCGGATCGGGAGCTCGCTGCCCGCGTCCACCCGGCAGACCTCCAGCTTCAGGGCACCACAGGCGTGGGACCACACCCGGTCCATGACCGGGACGACGGAGCAGATCATCGCCCGGCGAACGGGGCCTTCCGACGGCACGAGCGAACGGTTGAGGAAGCCCTCCAGGAGCAGGGCGTGCTCGTCGCCCGTGCGACGTCGATCCGTCGCCAGGCGCCAGCAGCAGATGGCGTCCAGCTCCCGGAACACGCCGATCACCGTTTCCGTGTTGCCCACGTCGATGGCCAGGATCATTCCGTCTCCACCTCCGCGCTTCCGCTCGAGAGTCTCCGCAGGGCGCCCCGGTCGGGGCGAAAGAGAAGCGCGCCGTCCGGAGCGATCCCCACGCCGAGCCCCGGGGTTCGATCCCACGACCCCTCGGGGCCCACCCGGACCCGGCGGCCCTTCAGCCAGTCGTACCGGTCCAGCGCTTCCAGCGTGGCCGCGTCCGCCGTGGCCGATGGCCGGTCGAGGTAGCGCTCGAGTCCCGCCACGACGGCGTCCGCCACCTCGACCAGCTCCACGCGGCGGTCCAACCGCTCCGCAAGACTCGTGGCCCACCGCCCCACGTCGGCCGGCGCCCGCGCACCGATCGGCTTCACGTTGATTCCCACCCCGACCACCAGGTGGCGTACCTCCGCTTCTCCCGAGGTCGCTTCCGGGAGGACGCCGCCCAGCTTGCGCCCTGCGGCCACGATGTCGTTGGGCCACTTCAGCCGCGGCCGGAGCTCCGCAAACGCCCCGTCCAGCGCCTGCACGATCCCGAGGGCCGCGAGGACGGAGGTGAGCGGTGACACGACCATCCCGCGCGGCCGGAAGATCATGCTCAGGTACAGCCCTCCCGGCGGCGACAGCCAGGCCCGCTCTCCCCTGCCCCGTCCCGAGCTCTGCTCGCGAGCCACCACGACCGTGCCCTGGGGCTTTCCCGCCTCCGCGAGCTCCCGGGCGGCCGCGTTCGTCGAGTCCACTCTTCCGTACGCGTACACGGGTCGCCCGCCCCAGCGTCGTCGGAGCGCCTCCACGGAGTGGCCCGCCCATTGCCGGGCACGGCGGCGGCTCATGTCTCCACCAGGAGGCTGAGGTCCAGGGCAGGAGCGGAGTGCGTGAGGGCTCCCACCGAGATGAGATCCACGCCCGTCTCCGCCACCTCCCGGACCGTCTCCAGCTCCACGCCTCCGGAAGCTTCCAGCAGCGGTCGGCTCCCCTCCACCTGGCGGACCCTCTCCACCGCCTTTCTCAGAGACTCCGCCGGCATGTTGTCCAGGAGGATGCGGTCCGGACGACAGGCCAGCGCCTCCTGCAGCTCCCGCAGGTCGCCGACCTCCACCTCGATGACCAGATCCTCCCGGTCGGCCGGTTCCGCCACGGCCCGCAGCGCGCGTTCCACCCCGCCCGCGACGCGGAGGTGGTTCTCCTTCAGAAGCACCATGTCGTACAGCCCCCGGCGGTGGTTCACGGCGCCGCCCGCCGCCGTGGCCGCCTTCTCGAGCTCCCGCCACCCCGGCAACGTCTTGCGGGTGTCGGTGATCCGGCAGTCGGTGCCGCGGACGGCTTCCACGAACCGGGCCGTCAGCGTCGCCACCCCCGAGAGATGAGAGAGGAAGTTCAGCGCGGTCCGCTCCCCCGTCAGGATCGCCCGGAGCGAGCCGCGGATCTCCCCGACCTCCGAGTCCGGGGCGACGCGCCCTCCGTCTTCCACGCGCCACGCCACCTGAAGCCGCGGATCCAGACGCCGAAAGGCGCGCTCCGCGGGCCCCGTGCCGGCCACGACTCCCGCCATCCGAGCCACGATTCGAGCCCGCCCGCTCGCTCCGCTCGGCACGACCCAGCGAGTGGTCCTGTCCCCGTCTCCCACGTCTTCGGCCAACGCCGCGTCCACCAGAGCGTCCACGGTCAGCCGGCGGGCGGTTCGGAGCGCGGCTCCCACGCCCCTCACCCCCGCAGCTCGGGAAGAAAGGCGGCGGCGACGAGGTACACGAGGCCCACTCCCCAGCAGTAGTACGCGAAGCGGTGAAACGTGTGTGCCGACAGCATGCGAAGGAAGATACGGATCGCCAGCACCCCGGACAGGAGCGCCGCCGCGAAGCCCGCTCCGAGGGCCGCGGTCCCCAGCGTGCCGGCCTGCGCACCGGAGACCAGGCCGGAGGCCACGACCTCGGGCGTCCACACCTGGAGCAGGGCCGCCCCTCCGATCGCCGGTACGGAGAGAAGAAAGGAGAACTCCGCGATGGATCGCAGCTCCACCCCGAGCCACGCTCCGATGGCGACCGTCGCGCCGGAGCGGGAGAGGCCCGGGAGGATGGCGGCCGCCTGCGCCACGCCAACGCCCAGCGAGACCGCGGCTCCGGGGTACGCGGCCTCGGCCAGCGGCCCGCTCCACTTCACGGAGAAGACGAGGCACCCCGTCGCCACGAGGAGAATCGCGACCAGCACGGGCTCGTCGAACGCGCGCTCGAAAAAGCCCCGGCCCAGCAGACCGGCGGCGGCCGCGGGCACGGAGCCGATGGCCAACAGCAGGAGATAGGCGAGACTCCTCCGATCTCCCGTCACGAGGCCCACGGCCAGCCTGACGACCCGCCTGCGGTAGACCCATAGCACGGCACCCACCGTCGCCACGTGGAGGGTGACTTCGAAGAGCACGCCGGGCAGGTTCACTCCGAGCAGGGATTCCGCCAGAACCAGATGCCCGCTGCTGGAGACGGGGAGGAACTCGGTGAAGCCCTGGAGGAGGCCGAGCACGACGGCCTGCACGAGGTTCACGAGTCCGCCCGGGCCTTCACGCTCCGCGCGGTCCCTCGCAGGACCTCCTCGTAGTACTCCTCGTACCGCGGGACGACGCGCTCCGTGGCGAAGCGCGAGGTGGCGTGGGCTCTGCCCGCCTCCGAAAAGCTTCGCCAGCGACCCTCATCCCGCAACAAGGTGAGCGCGGCGTCGGCCATCTCCTCCGCGTGTCCGACGGGCAAGAGGAAGCCCGTGCTCCCGTCCTCGACGACCTCCTGGAGCCCACTGCCCGAGGTCCCCACCACGGGGACGCCGGACGACTGGGCCTCCAGGGCGACGAGGCCGAAGGACTCCTGGGCACTGGGCAGCAGGAACAGGTCGGCGCACGCCAGCAGCTCGGCTACGGACTCCAGCTTCCCCAGGAAGAGCACCCGGTCGGTCAGGCCGGTGGACTCCGCCAGGTCGGCGGCGCTCTGGCGATCAGGGCCGTCTCCGATCAGGACCAGGCGGGCCGGCAGCTTGCGGGCGACGCCCTGGAAGATCCGGATCACATCCTCCACCCGCTTCACGGAGCGGAAGTTCGAGATGTGCATGAGGATCTTCTCGTCGTCCGAGGCCAATGACTTCCGGTGGCACTCGTACCGGCCGCGATCGTAGACGTTGGGATCCACGAAGTTCGGGATGACCCGGATGGCACACTCCGGGCACTCGAACGCCTCCAGCGTGTGCTCGCGGAGCCACTCGGAGACCGCGGACAGCCCGTCCGATCGCTCGATGGAGAACTTCGTGATGGACCAGAAGGAAGGGTCCTGGCCCACCAGGGTGATGTCCGTGCCGTGCAGGGTGGTGACCAGCTTCACCGAACCACCCTCTGCCTCGATCATCTCCCTGGCGATCCACCCGGTGGTGGCGTGGGGCACGGCGTAGTGCACGTGAAGGAGATCCAGCTCGTGCTTGCTGACCACTTCGTGCATGGAGACGGCGAGGGCGAGCGAGTAGGGAGGGAACTCGAACAGGGGGTACCGGTTGACCTCCACCTCGTGGAAGTACACCCCTTCCCGAAAGTGGGTCAGGCGAAACGGTTGCGCGTAGGAGATGAAGTGCACCTCATGGCCTCGCCGGGCCAGCTCGATCCCCAGCTCGGTGGCCACGGCGCCGGACCCCCCATACGTCGGGTAGCAGGTGATTCCGATCTTCATGCGCCGCCCTCGACTCCGTCTCTCCGGCCGCCCGCCGGATCCCGGCCGAGGCATCCGAACCCGGCCGGGCGCGCGCGGCGGGTCCAGTCGGCGAGGATGCGATCGGCAAGTTGTTCGGTCGGCTGGCGGGCGTCCAGCCTGGTGGCCCCCCGAAGACGGTTCCGGTACCACGTTCGCTGCCGCCGGGCGTAGCCCCAGGTGGCCCGGACGATCGCCGCCAGGGCGGACTGCGCCTCGAGCTCGCCGCGCGCCAGGGCCACGATCTCCCGGTAGCCCACGGCGTCCATGGCCGGCGCGTTCTCGTGGCCCGCCGCGAGCAGGGCCCTCACCTCCTCCAGCCACCCGGCCTCGAGGAGGTGAGCCGCCCGGGCGGCGATCCGGCGACGGTGCTCCTCGGCAGGCAGGGTGAGCACGTAGGAGATTGCCCTCAGAGGGCGAGCCGTCGGCTCACCATGCGCCTGCCACCAGGTCACCGGGCGCCCGCTCAGGAGGGCCAGCTCCACCGTCCGGGCCGCCCGTTGGCGATCGACGGTCGCCAGCCGCCGGGCGAGGTTCGGGTCCAACCGGTTCGCCCAGCGGCGAAGTCGCTCCTCGGATTGCACCCCCAGCCACTCACGCAGCCGGCGCCGCCGCTCCGAGCCCATCCGGGGCTCGCGAAAGACGGGCTCGAGTAGGGCGTGCAGGAAGAGCCCCGTTCCGCCGGCGAGCACCGGCACGTGTCCCCGTCCTCGGATCTCCTCGATCCAGCCGCGCGCGAGGTCGGCGAAGCGGCCGGCAGCGTAACGCTCGGCCGGATCCAGAATCCCGACGCCGTGGTGCGGAACGCCTTCCCTCTCGACCTCCGTCGGTGCCGCGGTCCCCACGGCCATGCCGCGGTACGCCTGGCGGCTGTCCACCGAGATCACCTCGCCGTCCAGCCGCCGCGCCACCGCGACGGCCAGCCTCGTCTTCCCCGTCGCCGTGGGCCCGACGATCGCGACCGCATCGGGAGTGTCTTCCATCAGCTCCGTTCGAAACGCCGGTCCAGCTCCTGTAGGGTGAGACGAACGATCGTAGGCCTGCCGTGCACGTCGTGACCCGGCAGCTCGGTGGCGAACAGTCGGTCGATGAGCTCGGCCATCTCCGCGTCGGAGAGCGGCTGACCCGCCTTGATCGCCCCCTTGCAGGCCATGCTCTTGGCGATCCGCTCGTGCTGGTTCCGGGCGGAGTTCACCAGCGGCGAGCCCTCGGCCAGCTCGGTGATCACCTCCCGAAGACAGCGTTCGGGCGAGAAGTGCGGGTGAGGGCGTGGGGCGGCCTGCACGATCACCGTTCTCTCGCCGAACGGCTCGATCTCGAACCCGAGGCGATTCAGCAGGCTCGCCAGCTCCTGCGTCGCCGAGTACTCGGCGGGCGACAGACGCAGGGTGATCGGAAACAGAAGGCGCTGGGACTCTCCTCCCCCGGAAGTGAAGCGGGACATCATCTCCTCGAACAGCACCCGTTCGTGCGCCGAGTGCTGGTCAATGATCAGGAGGCCCTCCCGGGTCGAGGTCAGGATGTAGCGGCGATGGAGCTGCCAGAGCTGCGGGCCCGTCGGCCGGGCCGGCCCTTCACCGGCCGTCTCGCCCGAGCTCTGCTCGCGCACGAAGAAAGCGAGCTGCGCCTCGGAAGGGGCTGGACCGCGGGGGGTCCGAATCGCGGACCCGGCCTCCCCGTTCCGCTGGCGCTCCGAAAGCCCGATTCTCGGACCGGTCGAGCCCAGCGGAGCCGTGCTGGCCAGGGCGGCCAGACCCTCCCGGACCGTCCGCCGCACCGCGGCCTCCACGGCGTCCCGGTCCCGGAAGCGCACCTCTGCCTTCGTCGGGTGGACGTTCACGTCCACGGCGTCCCGGGGACACTCGACGTACAGAAACAGGCTGGGCCGGGCGTCGACCGGCACCGTGGTCCGGTACGCCTCGTCCGCGACCTTCAGCAGCCCGGCGTCGGTGAACGGCCGCCCGTTCACGAACAGGTAGCGTCGCCGTGACGCCGGCCGCACGGCATCGGGCCGCTGCACGAGTCCCGCCACCCTCATCCGGCCCTCGGAAGCCGCCACTTCCAGCAGCTCCGCCGCCTCCTCGCTTCCCCAGATCGCCGAGACGCGGTCTCCGAGGTTCCGGGCGGGCGGCAGGTGCAAGAGCTCCCGAGCGTTCGACTCCAGACGGACTTCGATCTGCAGGTTCGACAGCGCGAGGAGGAGCACCACCTGGCTCGCGGCCCGCGTCTCGGCGGCGTTGGAGCGCAGGAACTTCGCCCGGGCGGGGACGTTGTGGAACAGCGAGCGGACCGAGACCGTCGTCCCCGGCTGGCGGGCGATCTCCTCCACGCCCAGGATCCGGCCGCCGGCCACCCGGATCCGCGTCCCCGGCCCGGACCCGGTCGCCGTCTCAAGCTCCAGCCGACTCACGGCGCCGATCGCGGGGAGGGCCTCGCCCCGGAAGCCGAACGAGGCCACCGTGTGGAGATCGTCCGCCCGCCGGATCTTGCTCGTCGCGTGCCGGTCGAGCGCCAGAAGAGCATCCTCTCGAGCCATCCCCGTGCCATCGTCCGAGACCCGGATCTCCGTCTTCCCGCCGTTGCGCAGGAGGATGTGGACGCGCCGCGCCTCGGCATCCAGAGCGTTCTCCGCCAGCTCCTTCACGACCGATGCGGGTCGCTCGACGACCTCCCCCGCCGCGATCTGGTTCACCACGTGATCCGGGAGGATCCGCACGCGGAGCGTCATGCTACGCCGCCTACAGGAGGAGGGCCCGGAGCGCCAGGAACAGGCCGGCGGAGAACGCGGCCGCCGCCGGCAGGGTGGCAAGCCAGGAGTAGAGGATGTTGCCGACCACCCGCAGATTCAGGGCACCGATCCCGCGCGCGAGCCCCACCCCTATCACCGAGCCGACCAGGGTGTGGGTGGTGGAGATCGGCATCCCCAGCCGGGATGCGATGAGCACGGTCGTGGCCGCACCGAACTCCGCGCTGAAGCCTCGGGTCGGCGTGATCTCGGTGATCTTCCTTCCGACCGTGGCAATCACCTTGTACCCCCACGTGGCCAGCCCGAGCACGATCCCGGCCGCGCCGAGCGCCAGCACCCACATCGGCACGGGGACCTTCCCCGGCAGCTCCCCGAGGGTGGCGATCTGCACGACCGCCGCGGCCGGTCCCACGGCGTTCGCCACATCGTTCGCCCCGTGAGCGAACGCCACGTAGCAGGCGGTGGCCACCTGGAGCCGGCCGAAGATCCGCTCCACGTAATCGAACGGACGCTCCGGGTCCGCCCGGGTGGGATCCAGGAGGCGGCGGGTGATCGCGTACGCCAGTCCGGCGACCGCCGCGGCCGTCAGGCCGACCATCCACCATTCCGGCTCCGAGACGACGTTCTCGAGCCCCTTGTAAACGACGCTCAGCACCAGGATGAACGCCACCAGGGCCACGAGGTGCGGGCCCAGGGTCTTCACCGCTTCCGGAGGGTTCTCCGCCCGCAGGATTCGCCGGCTGATGACCAGGAACATGCCCGCTCCCAGCACGGCTCCGAGGGTGGGGGACAGCACCCAGCTCGCCACGATGAGACCCACGGTCCCCCAGCTCACCGCCTTCATCCCGACCGCCAGCAGGCCGAACCCGATGACCGCGCCCACGATCGAGTGCGTGGTGGAGACCGGCAGACCCAGCATGGTGGCGATCTGGAGCCACAGCCCGGCGGCCAGCAGGGAGGCCACCATGCCCAGCATCAGCGTGCGGAGCCCGTCCCCGGCGAAGCGGAGGTCGCCCCCCTCGAAGAAGGAGGCGTCCAGGATCCCCTTGCGAATCGTCTCCGTAACGTGCGTCCCGACCAGGGTGGCGCCCAGGAACTCGAAGATCCCGGCGGCCACGACGGCGCCCAACAGCGTCAGGGCCCCGGAGCCGACCGAGGTTCCCATCGCGTTGGCCACGTCGTTGGCGCCGATGTTCCACGCCATGTACAGGGCCGCCGCGGCCGCCAATCCCAGGGCGATCGTCGTCTCGCTCAGCGGACCCTCCTGACTCGCGGTCGGTTAAGGTGAAAGATCATAAGCAGGCGCGGCGTCGGCGCATACGGTACACGGCGCCTGAGGCGCCGGAGCAGTCGCCGGCCGGAGGCGAGGGGCTCATCGGCGGGCCACCATGAGACGCAGGAGGTCGGCCGTGTTCTCCGCGTGGTTCGCGAGATGTCCCAGCACGGCCAGGATCCGCATCCACATCACGATGGAGACGGGGTCCAGCTCCGGCTCGTGCTCCAGGAGGGACCGCGAGACCTCCCACTGTCGTTTGTCCGCCTCCCACTCCTGATCGTTCACCTCGGCGACCTTCTTGAGCGCCTTCTCCACCTCGGGGCCGCCGAACGAGGACTCCACCAGGCCCGTGAGCTCCCGAGCCGCCTGCAGCAGAAGCTCGCTCGTCCGGATCACCTCATCGACCAGGGCCAGAATCTGCTCGCGGAGCCCCGCCGGAGCGGGCGTCCTTCGCAGGGTGAGGAGCACCGCCACATCCTCCGCCGCGTCGGCGATCCCGTCCTGCTCCTTGAGAAAGCGCAGCACGTCGCCGCGGTCCACGGGCAGAAAGACGGAACGGGGCAGGTGGTCCCGAATCTCGTTCTTCTGCAGGTCGGCCTTGTGCTCCAACTTCGAGATCTGACGGTAGATCTCCTCCGTCCGTTCCCACTCCTCGGACAGAAACGCCTCGAACAGAGGCCGGATCAGGAGGGCCGTCTGGTGCACCCTCTCCGTGTGCTCGGTCAACGGCTCGAACGGGGACTTCGCGAAAAGCTCGAAGATCGTCCTCATCTCGCACCTCGGTGTGTGTCGGGTCTCGGTCGGCCCACGGCACCCTCCTGGTCGGGACCCGCCCGGCGCCCCCGAACTCGCCCCCCGCCCGGCCCATTCGGACCCGCCCGGATCCGACGCTCCCTCCGGACCCCTGCGCCCCGCGACCCGGCTCAGTTCTCCGGGGAGAGTCGATACAGCTTCCGAGCGTTGCGCCGCGTCTGCTCGGCCACCTCCTCGACGGCGGCAGCCCGGAGCTCGGCGAGCTTCGCGCACGTGTGGATCAGGTGGGCCGGCTCGTTGCGCCGGCCTCGCCGGGGAACGGGGGCCAAGTACGGGCTGTCCGTCTCCACCAGCAGCCGGTCCTCCGGCACCCGGCGGGCCCTCGCCTCGAGCGCCGCATCGCCGAACGTCAGGATGCCGGAGAACGAAACGTACCATCCGGCCCGGAGGCCCGCTGCGAGAAGCTCGTCCCCGCCCGTGAAGCAGTGGAGAACCCCCACCACGCGGCCGGCGAACTCTCGAATCACGCGGCTCGTCGGCCCGTCCGCCGCTCGGGAGTGGACGACCACCGGCAGGCCCAACCGCTCCGCCAGCGCCATCTGTCCGCGAAAGCTCTCCTCCTGCATCGCGCGAGGAGCGTTGTCGTAGTGGTAATCGAGTCCCGTCTCTCCCACCGCCACGACCTTGCCGGCCCCCGCCCCCTCCTCGATCGCCGCGCCCAGCTCCGCGGACCAGCGCCCCGCCTCGTGGGGGTGGAGGCCCGCCGTCGCCCACACGCCCGCCGTCTCCCGCGCCAGGGCCGCCGCCGCGCGCCCATCCTCCGGATCGCTGGCCACCGTGACGAGCTCGGTCACGCCCACCGCGCGGGCGCGCCGCAGGACCTCGGGGCGGTCCTCCTCGAAGCGCGCGTCCGTCAGGTGGAGATGGGAGTCGAAGAGGGGAGGAGGGCGAGAGAGTTCCGTCACGCCACGCGGAACGAAGCTCTCATCCCGCCGCCGCGGCATGGGCCGCCGAGCGCTTCCGGCCCCAGCGGTGAATCTCGAGAAGGGCGGGCGAGGCCACGAAGATGGAGGAGTAGGTGCCGATCACGATCCCCATGATGAGGACGAGCGCGAACGGCTGGATGACCGGCCCCCCCAGCACGTACAGCGCGACGAGCGCCATCAGCGTCGTCCCGCTCGTCAGCACCGTTCGGGGCAGCGTCTCGTTGATGCTCCGGTTCAGGGTGTCCTCGTACGGCTCCTTCCGCTTCTTGCGGAAGTTCTCCCGGATCCGGTCGAAGATCACGATCGTGTCGTTCAACGAGTACCCGACGATCGTGAGGATCGCGGCCACGGTGGCCAGGGTGATCTCGACGTTCAACAGCGAGATGAAGCCGAAGGTGATGAGAATGTCGTGCACGGTGGCGACGACCGCCGCGACGCCGAACCGCCACTCGAAGCGGAACGCCAGGTAGATCATCGTGAGCAGGAAGGAGAGCAGGATCGCGTACGTCGCCTTCACCTTGAGCTCGCCGCCCACCTTGGGGCCCACGGCCTCGACCCGCGAGATCTCGAACCCGTCCGCTCCGAACTCGGCGCTCAGCACCGCCGAGAGGCGCTGAGCCACGCCCTCCCCCGTCTCCTCGAACGCCTGGAGCCGGATGAGGAACTCGTTCTCCCCCTGGAAGCGCTGGATCTGCGCGGCACCCCCCGTGTAGCCCGTGCCCGAGAGGAGGTCCCGCAGCTCTCCCACGCCCGAGGCCCGATTCAGGTGGACCTGCACGAGCGTTCCCCCCGTGAAGTCCACCCCGGCCCGCAGACCGCCGTGCAGCGCGATGGAGATCATCCCCGCGACGATGAACGTGGCCGAGAAGAGATACGCCTGGCGGCGTCCCTTGAGGAACCGATACTTCGCGCTTTGGAAGAACCTCAACGGGCCCTCAGATGCTGACCGGAGCGGACGGCGCCCGGCGGCTCAGATAGATCATGTAGAAGGTCCGGGTCACGAAGATCGCCGAGAAGAAGGAAGCCAGGATCCCGATGCACAGCGTGACCGCGAACCCCCGGACCGGCCCCGTCCCGAACTGGAAGAGGATGATCCCGGTGATCAGGGTCGTGAGGTTCGCATCGACGATCGCCGACAGGGCGTTGGCGAACCCCGCTTCCACCGCCGTACGGGGCGTCTTCCCCCCCTCCTGCTCCTCCCGAATCCGCTCGAAGATGAGCACGTTGGCATCCACGGCCATCCCCACCGAGAGGATGAGGCCGGCGATGCCGGGAAGCGTGAGCGTGGCGCCGAGGCCCGCGAGCCCGCCCAGGACGAGGACCACGTACACGGCCAGCGCTCCCACGGCCATCGCACCCGACACCCGGTAGTACGCGACCATGAGGAGAACGACCCCGACGATTCCCACCGCGAAGGCGAGCGTGCCCTCGCGAATGGAATCGGCGCCCAGGGAGGGACCCACGGTCCGTTCCTCCACGATCTTGATCGGCTGCGGGAGGGCTCCGGCTCGCAGGACGAGCGCCAGGTCCTGCGCCTCCTGGAAGGAAGAGCCCGGCGAGAGCTCGATCTGCGCCCGGCGGCTGAGCGTCTCCCGAATCACCGCCACGCTCTGGACGCGCTTGTCCAGCACGATCGCCATGTTGTCGCCCACGTGGCGGCTCGTGCCGCGCTCGAAGGTGCGGGCCCCGCGGCGCGTCGTCTGAAACGGGACGATCGGTCGGTTGAACGTCGGGTCCCGGGTGGCCGGGCCCGCATCGGCCAGGAGCTCTCCCGTGAGGATCGCGTCCGCGTCGAGGGTATACAGGGACCGGTACGTCGTCCCTCCTCGCCCCACCGGCTCGGTACCCCAGCGGAGAACGATTCCCCGAGGGATCTCCTCCTGGACGGCGTCCAGCTCCAGGAAGCGCTCCACGGTCGGCACCTCCTGCTCCTCGACCCAGAACTCCCCCGCACTGCCGGACTCGAGGAGAAGCGAGGAGAGCGGCCGTCCGCTCGCCTCGTCCGAGGGCGGTGGCTCCGCGCTGCCGGTGTCCGCACCGGTGGCGCCGGCGGAGTCCGTCGCGCCCGCGTTCCCGAGGGAGTCCGTCCCGCCACCCGTCGTGTCCTGCCCGCCGAGGATCTTCGACAGGTCCACCTCCCGGGGCGCCGGGGCCACTCGGGGTACGGCTTCCTCCCCCAGCTCGGCCACGATCGCCCGGTCGATCCGAGGCAGGGCCCGCCGGAGCTCCTCCCCATCCGTGACGATCTGGAACTCCAGGAACGCCGTCCGCTCGACGATCGACTTCGCCCTCTCCGGATCGTCGATCCCCGCCAGCTCCACGATGATCCGTTCGTCCCCCACCTTCTGGATCGCGGGCTCGCGTACCCCGAACTCGTCGATCCGGTTGCGGATCGTCGTGAGAGCCCGATCGACCGCCTCCGCCCGCTCATCGGAGGAAAGGTTCGGGTTGTCGATCTCCACGGCGAGGTGCATCCCGCCCTGGAGGTCCAGCCCCAGGTTGAGCGGTGAGAGCCGCTCTCCGGTGGGCCCCTTCTTGGGCACGAGCGCCCAGGCGCACAGGAGCAGCAACCCGGCGAGGAGAATCAGGCGTGCTCTAACTGTCGTGAACATGGACCGGCATCACAGGTTCCGCCCGAGACCTAGCGGGTCGCATCCCGAGCGCCGTGGGCCAGATCCAAGGCGGCGTGACGACGCGATGTCGTGAGCCATCTCGGCGACCCTCTCGAGTTCTTCGGCGACCTGCCTACAGCGACCACGAAGCCAGCCAAGCTATCGGGGAGCCGGAAGCTAGGAAAGCCCCGCCAGGACGATCGGTACGAGGAAGTAGGAGACGGCCGTCACCACCGGGATCATCACGAGGTTCAGCAGCAGGCCCGCCCGGGCCATCTGTGGAATGCTCACGTGATGCGTGCCGTAGACGATGGCGTTCGGAGCCGTGGCCACGGGGAGCATGAAGGCGCAGCTGGCCGCCAGCGCGGCCGGGACGGTGAGGAGCAGCGGGTCCCAGCCGACCCGGATCGCCACCGCCGCCACGACCGGGAGAAAGGCGGCCGCCGTGGCCGTGTTGCTGGTCAGCTCCGTGATCAGCACGATCGCCGTCACCACCGTGAGGATGAAAAGAACGGGAGACGGCTCGCCCAGCCCGGCGACCGCTCCTCCCAGCCAGCGATTCAGCTCCGTTCGCTCCACCGCGGCGGCCAGGCTGAGCCCGCCTCCGAAGAGGAGGAGCAGATCCCACGGCAGCTTCTCCGCCCACTCCCAGTTCAGCACGAACTCGCCGCGGGACCAATCCACGGGCAGGAGGAAGAGGGAGAGCCCGCCGGCCACCGCGATCCCCGCGTCGGAAAGCCCGGGCAGCCAGCCCTGCAACAGCGGCCGGCAGATCCACAGCAGGGCGGTCACGCAGAAGACGACCGCCACGGCCCGTTCGCCCCGGTGCCAGGCACCCAGCTCCTCGAGCTCCGCCTCGATCAGCTCGCGCCCTCCCGGCAGTTGACGGCGGCCGACCGGGAAGGCGACCCGGGTGAGCACGACGTAGGCGAGCGGGAGGCCCGCCAGCACGACCGGCAGACCGATGAGCATCCAGCGGGCGAACCCCACATCCACACCGTGCGTCTCCAGGAGAAAGCCGGCCAGGAAGGCGTTGGGCGGGGTTCCGATCAGGGTGCCGATCCCGCCCAGGCTGGCCGCATAGGCGATCCCCAGCATGAGAGCCGTCCCGAAGTTCCGGCGCTCTCGGGCCGCTACGGCGGCCCCGGGCTCCTCCTCCTCCAGCCGCCGCGGAGCGCCTCCGTCGCGTTCCAGGAGCCCGATGACCGACAGGCCGATCGGAGCCATCATCATCGTGGTCGCGGTGTTGCTCACCCACAGGCTGAGGAACGCCGAAGCGACCATGAACCCCGCCACCAGGCCCGCGGGCCGTGAGCCGGCCCACCGGAGGATGTGGAGGGCCACCCGCCGATGGAGCTTCCAGCGCTGCATCGCCAGCGCGATGAGAAACCCGCCCAGGAAGAGAAAGATCACCGGGTTGGCGTACGGGGCCGCCGCTTCCCCGATGGAGCCTCCCCCCAGGAGCGGAAAGAGGAGAAGGGGAAGGAGGGAGGTGGCCGGGATCGGTACCGCCTCGGTGAGCCACCAGACCGCCATCAAGGCCCCGACTCCGGCGATGTGCCAGGCGCCGGGCTCCAGACCGGCCGGAGCGGGGACCGCCAGGAAGAGGAGAAGCCCGGCCGGACCGGCGAACAACCCCAGGCGCCGGCGAAGGGAGAGCCCTCCGCCCGGCTGGGCGCCGGCGATCCGATCCGCCCCGCCGACCGTTCTCTTCCCCGCGCCGGTCGGGCCGCTCTGCCCGTTCACCGCCGCTCGCCTCCTTCCCTCACGGTTCTCGTCCCGGTGCCCGAAACGGTGACACCGTTGCGTCCCCGGACCGAAAATTGCAAGCTGGGCCGACGACTTCCGGGCCCGCGTCGGGCCGTTTCCGACCCGCCGCCCGAAGCGGACTCCACGATTCCACCGGGAACCAGCACCGGGGGGCCGCTCGCCCCTCGAAGGAGGCCCCATGATCCGTACAGTCACGCGGCGCCGTGCCACGCTCCCTATCCTGCCGGCCGTCGGCGGGCTCCTCCTCCTCCTGACCGCCGTTCAGCCGGCGGCGGGACAGTTCGGCCGGAGAGGCGCGGAGTTCGGAGGGTTCGTCGGCTTCCTCGTTCTGGACGACCCGACGCTGGCCGCCGGGGAGCAGTTCGATCCGCGAAACGGCGCTCTGTTCGGTGGCCGCGTGGGCTACATCACGCCCGTCCATCTCTTCTTCGAAACCGAGGTCGCCTTCTCCTCGCCCGGCGTCGGCCGGGGCTCTCTCGGGTTCGAGAAGCTCGACGTCGTCATGTTCGGCGCCAGCCTGGGCTACAACGTGCGGCTGAGCACGCGGAGCCAGTTCTTCCTCCTCGGGGGAGGCGGCATTGCCCAGTGGAGTCCGAAGAGCGTGGGATCGGAGACGGACAAGAAGCTGCACTTCGGGGGCGGGTTCCGTCTGTTCCTCACCCCGGCGCTGGCGATCCGGGTGGACGGCCGGGACAACTGGCTTCCCGACGGCCTGGCGTTCACTCGTCGGAGGTTGACGCCGGGCCTCAGCCAGGCCGAGTCGAGTCAGTCGGCTCATGATCTGCAGCTCACCGCCGGCCTGTCCATCATTCCGGGCGGGCGGCGGGACGATGACGGCGACGGCATCGGAAACCGGAGCGATGCCTGTCCCGATACCCCACTGGGGGCGCGGGTGGACGAGCGGGGCTGCGCGCTGGACAGCGATGCGGACGGCGTGCCCGACTTCCGGGATCGGTGCCCCGACACGCCACGCGGGGCCTCCGTGGACGAGCGAGGCTGTCCGACGGACTCCGACCGGGACGGGGTGCCCGACGGGTTGGATCGCTGTCCCGACACGCCGGCCGGCGCCGCGGTGGACGGCCAGGGGTGCGCTCGCGACAGCGACGGCGACGGGGTCGCCAACGGTCTCGACCGCTGCCCCGACACGCCGGCGGGCCTCCCGGTGGACGGTTCCGGCTGCCCGCGGGATGGCGACGGGGATGGGGTGTTCGACGGGCGGGACCAGTGCCCCGGCACCCCCGCGGGGGCGCGAGTCGACGAAGACGGCTGCCCGCTGAGCGAGGTCGAGGAGGCGCTTCGGGAGACCGGACGGCTGGTGCTGCGGAACGTGCACTTCGACTTCAACCGGGCCACGCTGCAGGCGGAGTCCGGCCCGATCCTGGACGAGGTGGGCCAGGCTCTCGTCCGGGCCGCGGATCTGCGCGTCGAGATTCAGGGGCACACGGATGCCGTCGGCGACGCCGGCTACAACCAGGGTCTCAGCGAGCGCCGCGCGCAGGCCGTGCGGGCGTACCTCATGGAGCACTTCCCGTCGATCGATCCGGGCCGGCTCGTGGCGCGAGGGTACGGCGAGACCCGACCCGTGGCCACGAACCGCACGGAGGAGGGGCGCCGGGAGAACCGACGGGTGGAGTTCGTCGTCCTGGAACGGTAACGCCGTCCCTCTCCTGCGGGCGGGGGGCTCCCGGGTCCCGGCGGGGCCCCGGGCTCCTCCCCCGGCACCCGTCCGCGGCTCACCTACGGTGGTGTCTCTGTGGGCCGGCCGCCGTTCCGCGGCCGGCCGCGCTGTGTACGCCTGACGCCGAAGCTCTCGCGCAGCACGACCCGCGCCGCGTGGTAGCCGCACATCCCGTGCACACCCCCACCCGGGGGTGTAGAGGCCGAGCACAGATACAGGCCCGGCACCGGGGTCGAGTACGGGACCCGACGGAGCACGGGCCGCCACAGGAGCTGGCCCAGCTCGTTGGAACCGCCGCCGATGTCCCCTCCCACACAGTTCGGCTCGTACCGCTCCAGCTCGGCCGGCGAGAAGGTGTGCCTGGCCAGGATGCAGTCCCGAAAGCCCGGCGCGAAGCGCTCCACCTGGGCCTCGATGCGTTCCGTCATCTGCACTGGGGACCCGTTCGGCACGTGGCAGTACGCCCACGCGGTGTGCCGGCCCGGCGGGGCCCGTTCCCGGTCGAAGAGGCTCGGTTGCGCGAGGAGCACGAACGGCCGCGCGGGGTGCTCGCCTCTCCACACGGCCGCCTCCGCGGCCTCGATCTCCGCCGCCGTGCCGCCCACGTGGACGGTGCCCGCCCGGGCGCAGCCGGCCGCCTGCCACGGAATCGGCTCCGAAAGCGCCCAGTCGACCTTGAAGACGCCCGGCCCGTAGCGGAACCGTTCGAGGCGGCGGCGATAGCCCGCCGGCAGACGATCTCCGGCCAGCCTCAGGAGCTGGCGGGGAGTCACGCTGAGAAGCGTCGCGCGCGCCGGCGGCAGTTCTCCCACCGACCCGATCCGCTCTCCCGTCCGAATCTCTCCCCCGAGGCTCCGGAGGTAGGAGGCGAGCGCGGCCGCCACCGCCCCCGCCCCGCCCCGCGGCACCGGCCAGCCGACGGCATGTGCGGCGATCGCGAGCACGAGGGCGACGGCCGAGGAGGGAGCTCGATCCAGGGGGACGACGGCATGGCCGGCCAGGCCGGCGTACAGGGCGCGGGCCGTCTCTCCCCGAAAGAGGAGCCTCCCCACCCGCCGGGCGGAGGGAAGCGCCCGGCACCCGAACCGGAGGAGAAGAAACGGGTCCTCCGGGAGGCGAACGGGCCCCAGAAGCTGCCGGAAGAGGGGCCCCCACCTCTCCGCCAGCGGCCCCACGAGCCGCTCGTACGCCCGCGCGTCCGGACCGAGCGATGCGGACGTCTGCGGGAGAGACCGTTCCAGCCGCCCGACGCGATTCCCCCGGAGAGGATGGGCCATCGGGGTGGGAGGATGGATCCACTGCAGCCCGTGCTCGCCGAGCGGGAGGCGGGCCAGGAACGGCGAGGCCGCTGCCAGGGGGTAGACGGCCGAGCACACGTCGTGCCGGAAACCGGGCCGCGTGAGCTCCGCCGTGCGGGCGCCGCCGCCGACCTCCTCCGCCCCCTCCACGACCAGGACGGACAGGCCCGCGCGCGCCAGCGCGATCCCGGCGGCCAGGCCGTTCGGGCCGGCCCCCACGACGACCGCGTCCAGGGTCACTAGACCGTCCGGCCGACCGCCCTCGCGTGCGCCACGGACCTCAGCAGCGCCGGCACGCTCAACAGGGTGAGGAGGCCGGCCACCGGCCACATGAACGGATAGCCACGGAACTCCGGCAGCCAGTGGGCGCCCACGTCGATCGCCCCTCCCACCAGGATCGGAGCGGCGATCCGGGCGAAGCCGAGCGACACGATGTACAGGGCGGTCTGCCGTCCGGCCGCCTCCTCGCCGGCCAGCGAGGCGAAGATCGGGAACGGGAGCGCGATGAACGCGGCCGCCGCGAGGCCGGCGACGACCAGGACGCCGATGGCGGACGGCACGTCGCGGATGAACACGCCCAGTCCCATCGCGAGCCCCGTGGTGACCGCCGCCGCCGCCAGGAGGCGCACCCGGCCCACGCGGTTCCCCAGGCGCCCGATCAACACGGCGCCGACCGCCAGCCCGACCAGCAGCCAACCGAGCACCAGGGATGCCTCGGCCACGCTGATCCCGAGGACGACGGTCGCGAAGAGAAAGATGTACGGCCGCACCCCGTCGATCGCCCCGGTCCACAGGGCGTTCGCGATGAGGAACCAGCGGACGGGGGGGTGGCCGACGAGCCGCTTCCACACCGGTTTGCCTCCGGCGCGTGGGGGATGCCAGTGGCCGCGGGATCGGGATTCGGAGGGCACGGCCGCCGTCGTCAGCCACGTCGTCCCGAGCAGGAGCGCGCCGGAGAGAAAGAACGGCAGGGGGGTCGCCAGGGAGAAGAGGAGTCCGCCTCCGATGAGCCCGAACGCCAGCCCGGCCGCCTGAAAGGCACCCCGGACGCCCTGAACGGGTCCTCGGCGCTCGTCGGGCACCGCATCGATCATCAGCGCCCACAGGGGGGTGAGATACCCGTGGAGGCCGGCGAAGAAGAGGAAGCCCGCCCCGGCCAGGGGCCAGAACCCCCGGAGGAACGGAGTGGCGACCAGCGCGAGGATCATGAACGGCGCGGCCGCCCACAGGAAGAACGCCCGCCGGCCGTAGCGCTGGGCCCAGCGGGCCGGAAGGTGGTCGCTCAGGTACCCGACCCAGTACGGCACGAGGATGGCCAGCAGTCCCTCGCTGCCGATCACCAGGCCGATGAGCAGGGCGGAGTGGGTGTAGCGCTGGAGAAGGACCGGCAGGAGAGCGACCATCACGGTCAGGGAGCCGTTCGTTCCCAGGCTCCCGGTCGTCATCCCGTACTCCCGAAGCCGCCGCCCGAAGGAAGCGCTCACTCGCCCTCCGCCGCGAAACCCCCGGGCCCGCGGCTCCGGGCCCGGGAGAGGCGACGCTCTGCGGGCACGTCAGACGTCGCGGATCGCCCCTCGGAGCTTCTCCAGCAGCTCGGGAGTCAGCTCATCGATTCCGTGCGCCTCCCGGGCGTGCAAGGCGACCAGCTCCAGCAGCTCCTCCTCGTTCTCCCCCCAGGCGCTGAAGTCGCAGTCCATGCCGACGTCGGAGCACTCGAGCCGCTTACCCATAGCCACCTCTCTCCACGGGGATCAAGGAGCGCACCGAAGCCTGGCGGCGGAGGCCGCCAGCCGGTCGCGATCGCCGCCCGAAGATACTACGAGGGCCGGGCGGAGGCGACCGAATCTCCTCCGCGGTCGGCCCCCTCGGGCGGGCCTCGCCGGAACGGCCGACGGGAGGCCGATCCGCGTCTGTGCCGAACGGTCGACCGCCGGTGGCGGCCGTCAAACGGATCCCGTACCTTCGCGGCCGCGGCGCGCGGCCGAGCGAGGAGCGCCCAACCGGACCGGAGCACGAGGAGCGAGCACCATGGCAGACCACTGTCCGAGACCCCGCCCCCGCCCACGATTCCCGGCGTCGATGGGCCTTGTGTCGATTCTCCTCCTGACGGCGTGCGGCCACGGGCCATCCCCCCGACCGGCCGCCCCGTCGCCCGAGCAGGCACGGGGGGCAGGTCAGGAGCGACCGGGCGGACCGCCGGGAGGCGGCCCCGAGCGGAGGACCGAGCCGAAGCCGTACGGCAAGGTCGTCACCCCCGAGGCGGTGACGGACTCCGGACTCATCATCGCCCACCGGATCGACGAGAAGCTTCTGTTCGAGATCCCCGACTCGATCCTGGACCGGGAGATCCTCCTCGTATCGCGGCGGGCGCGGACGGCGGAGAACTACGGGTTCGGCGGGATGAAGAACAACACCCAGACGCTCCGCTGGCAGCGGAACGGCAAGAAGGTCCTTCTCCGGGTCGTCTCGTACGAAAACGTGGCCGACGACTCTCTGCCCGTCTATGAGGCGGTCCGGAACGCGAACTTCGAGTCGATCGTCCGGAGCTTTCCGATCGAGGCGTTCAACCAGGACACGACCTCGGTCGTCATCGACGTGACCCCGCTCTTCACGAAGGACGTCCCCCTGCTGGGCCTCCCGCAGGCCGTCCGCCAGCGCTTCAAGGTCCGCAACCTGGACGAGTCCCGGAGCTTCGTGCAGTGGGCGAAGAGCTTCCCGCACAACGTCGAGGTCCGGCACGTCCTCACGTACAACGCCACCGAGCCCCCGTCCAACAGCAGCACGGGCGCCGTCTCGCTGGAGATGAACGAGTCGATGATCCTGCTGCCCGAGGAGCCGATGATGCCCCGACTGTGGGACGAACGGGTGGGCTTCTTCCGGGTCACGCAGACGGACTACGGGCGGAGCGACCAGAAGGTCAAGGAGCGCCGCTACATCACCCGGTGGCGGTTGGAGCCGAAGGACCCGGAGGCGTTCCGGCGCGGCGAGCTGGTGGAGCCGGCGAAGCCGATCGTCTACTACATCGACCCGGCCACACCGGTGAAGTGGCGGAAGTACCTGAAGCAGGGAGTCGAGGACTGGAACGTGGCGTTCGCGGAGGCGGGCTTCCGGAACGCGATCATCGCCCGCGACCCGCCCTCGATGGAGGAGGACCCGGAGTTCAGCCCCGAGGACGTCCGCTACTCGGTCATCCGCTGGTTCCCTTCTCCCACGCAGAACGCGTTCGGGCCGCACGTCCACGATCCCCGAACGGGCGAGATCCTGGAGAGCGACATCGGCTGGTATCAGAACGTGCTGAACCTGGTGCGCAACTGGTACCTCGTGCAGACGGCCGCCGCCAACCCGGAGGCGCGCGGGGTCACCTTCGACGACGAGGTCATGGGCCAGCTCATCCGCTTCGTGGCGGCCCACGAGGTCGGCCACACGCTGGGGCTGCCCCACAACATGAAGGCGAGCGCGGCCTACCCCGTGGACTCGCTGCGCTCGGCGAGCTTCACCTGCACGCACGGCACGGCCCCCTCGATCATGGATTACGCGCGCTTCAACTACGTGGCCCAGCCCGAGGACGAGGGCGTCTGCTTCCTCCCGGGCATCGGTGAGTACGACAAGTACGCGGTCCGTTGGGGATACCGGCCGATTCCGGGCGCGGAGACCCCGGACGCCGAGCGACCGACGCTCGACCGTTGGATCCGGGACGTGTACGACGACCCCACCTACTACTTCGGGGACCCGTCAGGCGTGGATCCCACCTCGCTCACCGAGGCCCTGGGGGACGACGCGATGAAGGCGAGCGAGTACGGGATCGCGAACCTGCAGCGGATCGTCCCCCACCTCCTCGAGTGGACCTACCGGGAGAGGGAGGACTACTCGGAGCTCCAGGAGATCTACAACGTGGTGATCGGCCAGTGGAACCGGTACATGGGACACGTGACCGCGAACATCGGGGGGGTCGTCCGGACGCGCAAAACATACGGGCAGGCCGGGCGCGTGTACGATTTCGTCCCCGAAGAGACACAGCGTCGGGCGCTGGCGTTTCTGGCCGCCCAGGCGCTCGAGCCTCCCATCTGGATGGTGGATGAGGAGATCCTCTCCCGCATCGAGAGCGTGGGCACGGTGGAAAGGATGCGGCGGCTCCAGGTTGGCGTCCTGAACCGGGTTCTCGACCCGAGGCGAATGGCCCGCCTCATCGAGGGAAGCGCCCGCGTCGGCCCGCCGGCCTACTCCCTGGGAGAGATGCTGACCGACCTCCGGGGAGCGGTGTGGAGCGAGCTCGCCTCGGGTCGCTCCATCGGCACCTACCGCCGCAACCTCCAGCGCGGCTACCTGGAGCGGATGGAGTGGCTGATGACGGAGGAGCCGGCGCTCCTCCCCGCCTTCTTCCGCTCCTTCGCCACGCCGGTGAACGTGGCCCAGTCGGACATCCGCGCCCACGTGCGCGGAGAGCTGGAGACGCTCCAGCGCCGGGTGCGGCAGGCGCTCGGGCGCGGGCCGGATGCGGAGACGCGGCTCCACCTCCGCGACGTCCTGGTGCGGATCGACCGGATCCTGAACCCGAAGGAGTGAGCGGGCCCGCCGCGACCCACCGGGCCATGAAGGGGGGGAGGATCGGGTCGCCCCGATCCTCCCCCCTTCGCGCCGGTCCCTGTCCGCGCGACCGAACTCCCGAACCGCCCCGCTCGTCTTCCTCCCGAAACGGGGACGGCGGTCGTCGGTCTCAGCTCGCCTTGACGGCGATCCTCCGCGGCTTCGCTTCCCGGGCCTTGGGCAAGGTGACGCGCAGAATGCCGTTCTTGAACTCCGCCCTCACCTGCTCCGCATCCACGGAGGCCGGCAGGGTGAAGCTCCGGCTGAAGCGCTCGTACGCCCGCTCGCGGACGTGGTAGGTCCGCTTCTCATCCTCGTCGGCCTCGGCCGTCCGCTGGCCGCTGACGCTCAGGATCCCGCGCTCCACGGCCACCTCGATCTCCTTCTCCCGGAAGCCCGGAAGCTCCATGTCGAGGACGAACTCGTCGTCACTCTCGAACAGATCGGCGACCGGCGTCCAGGCGATCCACGCGCCACGCGACGTGAGCGGGAACAGCTCGTCGAAGACCCAGTCGAGTCCCGGAGCGAGCTCCGCGAGGCGCCCGCGACCCAGATTCGCCCTACGTGAAAGTGTCGGAAGCATCGGCTCCTCCTTGTTTGCCGGGCCCCGAGGGGCCCGGACTCCGTCCCTCTATTCCCCCTGGATCGTCCTCCCTGGCCCACGCGGCTCCGGGGGGAGCCGGGCCTCGGAGGAAAACGCTCCGCGCCTTTCGGAGAGCAACCCGCGTGCCGGAATCCAGGCCTCCAGCTCTGCCAACGTTGCAAACGGGCCGGCCCGTAGCGCGCCCCTGTGGCGCACGGCCGTTTGGCGGCCCGCGAACGTCTGTCAGGGAGGCAGAGGGGCACGCGGAGAGGATGCCGAGACTCCGGGTCCCCCATGGCCCGACACGATGGGCCGGCAAGAGAAGAGGGTCCGAGCCGCCGCACCCGGACCCTCCAGCCCGATCCCGGGGAGAGTCTCCCGG